>JAAFIH010000024.1 GCA_013297755.1 Cytophagales bacterium | reverse complement strand
AAATGGCACTTAGTATGTTAGATGCCGAAAAAACTAAAAATAAATCCAAGCCCTTAAAAAGACAAACTGCCTCATTATTAGATAGTTATAGAGAGTTGATTTTGGGAGTTTAAATTAGAATTCCCTGTGATAGGTCTACCTTGCCTATCAAAATTAAAATTAAACGCCATATCATCTTTGCATTTGGGCGTAATGCAACAATTTAAAATATATTGTAGAAAAATAAAAGTAATAAATATTTTAAAGTATTTCAATTTTATTTATTTATATTATTTCAAACCGAAAAATTAAAATTACATTCTTATAATTTTTATCCCACTTGGGGAGAAATTAAAAGAGGGGTTTAAAATAAATTTGTAATATTTGTTTTTCGGTTCAATTTAATACTTATAATCATTATTTTAATTGATTTATTCAATTGCATGATGGTCGAGTTTACTGTCTATAATTTGATAAACCTTTGATTTTAATAATGGCACATCGTCCATAGTCAGACCTATAGTCGAGATAGGATCATGAAATATTACTACACATCTAGCCATAGAAGCATTTAATTTGTCATTGTCAGGTAATATTTTATAATTATTAGGTATAGATACTGGTACTATTGGAACGCCTTTTTCTATGGCAATTTTGAAAGCACCCTCTTTAAAATCTATCATTTGGGGCCTTGTGCCAGCCTTTGGAATTGTACCTTCAGGGAATATAACAATACTTTTGCCCTCGTCTAGGGCTTTTTTGGTTCTTACAATAGTCTCTATTTTACTATCTTTGCTTTTTCTGTCTACTAAAATGTGCATTTTGCGATACAATGGGCCAAACAATGGAACTTTGCCAAGAGAACTTTTGCCAATAAAATAAAAATCTTGGTATATCGAACAATACAAAGTAGGTATATCCAAAAAAGAAGTGTGATTGGCACAAAAAATATAGCTTTTATTTAATTCAAGGCTTTTAGACTTAATAATTTTGTATCTAAGCCCACAAAAAAACATCACTAACAAGCCCCAAATTCTATAAATCCAATGCACAATATTTCGACATGAATCAAAATAGATAAACAAATAAAATAAGGGAAGCAATAAAAAAAATACACTCAAAAAAATGAGTAAAGCATAAATAGCAAAAACTTTTTTTAAAAATGACATATAAAGTATTTAATTGTCAAAAATACATTAAAAATCTTACACTGTCATTATTTCCTTTTCTTTTTTATCGCAAGTTTGATCAACAATGATGATAAACGAATCAGTAATTTTTTGAACTTTCTCTTCGGCAGATTTTATAATATCCTCTGCTGCACCATCTTTTTGTAGTTTTTTTAATTCTTCGTTGGTATTTTTACGAATATTACGAATAGAGATTTTAGCATCCTCGCCTTCTGATTTTACTTTTTTGGTAAGGTCTCTTCTTCTTTCTTCTGTCAAGGGCGGCACCGAAAGTATAATTATTTCTCCATTATTTTGAGGATTAAGTCCCAAATCGCTATTGCGAATGGCTCTTTCTATTGGGCCAAGCAATGATTTCTCAAACGGCTTGATGGATAATGTGCGAGCGTCTGGAGTGTTTATACCCGAAACCTGACTCAGTGCTGTTGGAGTGCCATAATACTCTACCACCAATCCATCCAACATCTGAGGAGTAGCCCTGCCAGCACGAATTTTGGCCAGTTCTATGCCAAGATGTTTGATGGCCTTGTCCATAGACTCTTTTGTGTCGTCCAAATAAAATTCTATTTCTTCCATTTTTTTATTCTAAACTATTTTTTTAATAAAAGATAATATAATGATTAATTTTAAAACTAAAAAATAACATTCTTTAAATCAACTTCTAATCAATAATCAATAATCAATAATTAATAATCAATAATTAATAATCAATAATTAATAATCAATAATTAATAATCAATTACATAGTTACCAAAGTCCCCACTTTTTCGCCTTTGATTAAAGCCAGTAAATTTCCTTTTTTGTTCATATCAAATACAATGATGGGCAATTTGTTTTCTTTACAAAGTGTAAAAGCTGTCATATCCATAATATTTAATTTTTTCGCAAAAACCTCTTCAAACGAAATGGTATCATATTTTGTAGCAGAGGCGTCTTTTTCGGGATCTGCAGTATATACTCCATCTACACGAGTACCCTTGAGAACCACATCTGCACCTATTTCTATAGCTCTAAGGCTAGCAGCACTATCAGTTGTAAAATATGGGTTACCAGTGCCACCCCCAAAAATGACAACACGCTTTTTTTCTAAATGCCTAATGGCTCTTCGTTTGATAAAAGGCTCACAAACGGCTTCTATCCTGATGGCAGACATCAATCGAGTAAAAACTCCCATATTTTCGAGTGATGACTGCACAGCCATACCATTAATAACAGTAGCAAGCATACCCATGTAGTCGCCCTGCACACGGTCTATGCCTGTTTTTTGAGCATAACTACCTCTATAAATATTACCGCCACCAACAACCAAAGCCACCTCTACACCATAATCAACCAATTTTTTTATCTCTTCGGCATATTGGTTGAGCACATCAGGCGACAAACCATAGTCGCTATCGCCTTGTAGTGCTTCGCCACTTAGTTTTAGTAATATTCTTTTATATTTCATTATAAATATATTTGTAGTTTAAATATTTTACATATATGATTTGCATTTATTTCAAATTTAAAATTAGGTTGAAATGAACCTATAAATTTTATTTTTATGACTTCAACAAAAATCAAATAAGATTTTTTTTTGTAATTAAATTTTAATAATAAATTTTTAGTAATATTTATCTGAAAATACTTTTATTAAATAATATTTTTTATCTTTAAAAATATTGATATTTTTAAATAAAAATTGCTTTTCAAATTTTACCTTGCAAACTTCTACATATTTTCTATTTTAACAAAATGATTACAAGCATTTATTTATCGATAAGTTACATTTTTATGTTTCAATTTATTTTTTTATTCCTATCAAGTAAAAAAGACTATTATAATATAAAGGCTTTTTGTAAATTTGAAAAAAAATATAAATGTTAAAAAAAATAATCATTGTATGTTTTGTGATATGCCTTTTGGGATGCGAAAAAGATCCAGGATTTAGCAATACTCCTACTATAAGCTTCAAAAAAATGCAGTTTAGCAGAGGAACACTAGAAATTATAAAAGTAGAATTAGATTTTACAGATGGAGATGGCGATTTGGGTTTAGACGAATTGAACAATACAGGCGTTTTCGATCCCAAATATGTAACAGTAGTCAGATATGACACTATTTCTACAAATCCAGTTGTTACAAAAATTAAGGACACCATAAATGCTATTACTAACGAAAATTATTACAACTATTTGGTTACATTTGTTTTTAGTGCTCCTGGTGGTAGTTTCAAAGAGTGTAAAGACATTCCCAAATGCCTTGCCACAGCATCGGCCAATAGCAATGTTTTTGGGAGTGGACTTAAACCCTACGAACTTGATTCTTTGTTTAGAAAAGGATATTATGGTCGTTTTCCTAACTTAAATTCTGATGGAAACAAACGACCCATTTCTGGGGTCTTAACTTATGACATTCCCTCGTCTTCGTTTACTTCTACTTTAAAGGGCAAAACCGTAAAACTTAAAATCAAAATTAGGGACAAAGCCTTAAATTTAAGCAATGAAATAACTACCTCTGAGTTGAAATTTTAAAAATTTATTTTTCATTTTGATACATAAAATCAAAAGTTATTTTTTTTATTTACTAAAATCAAAAGGCAAACATAGTATTCATGCTGGTTTTTTGTATAATTTATATACAAATCATATTTTAAAACCCCAAAATAAAGATTTTTTTGACGACATCGAAAAATTAAGATTACTTTTACTTAACAATCATAGCAATCTGATATATAATGACAAAGGAGCTTATAAACATGCTAATTATACTGTAAAAGTATCACATTTAGCTAAAAAATCGGTCAGTAAAGCCAAATATTCTTATTTGCAATATCAATTAATTGCTTATTTTAAACCAAAAACAATTCTGGAGATAGGTACTTCGTTGGGTATAAACACTTTATATTTTGCCAAAGCGGCACCAGAAAGCAACATTTTTACTCTTGAGGGAGCTGCACCTGTGGCCAAAATAGCTAAAAATATTTTCTCAAATTCACCCAATATTCAACTAATAGAGGGCAATTTTGATGATATTTTGCAACCTTTGGTAGATACATTAACCTCCATTGATTATGTTTTTATAGACGGAAATCATACTTTTGATGCTACAATTAAATATTTTGAAATATTACTACCAAAACTAAATCAAAATAGTATTGTGGTGATAGACGATATTTATTGGTCAGTTGCTATGACTAAGGCTTGGTATACTATTTTGAAACGAAAAGATGTAATAATTTCATTAGATTTTTATAAATTAGGAATACTTTTTTTCTCAAAAAAGCAATCAAAACAAGATTTTGTATTGAAATATTAAAAATGTGTATATTTTTGTCAAAAAAATTATAAATTCAACACCATGACGCAGGAAAACGAAAAAGACAACTCAAGTAAAAAGTTTTTACTTTTAGGTATTGTAATAGTGTTGTTGCTTATAAACGCCATTCAATTTTATTTGCAAACTCGTCAGAAACAAGAAATACAAGAAAAAACGGTAGTAATCGAAAATAAAGATGCTGAAATAAAAGTCTATGGCTATAAAATGGATTCTATTGGTACAGAACTAAAAGCTCGATATGATGAAATTGCAAAATTAGGTGGCGACACCTCTACCATGGGGCAGATGATAAGACAACTCAAAATAGATAAAAAATCGCTCGCTTATGCTAAAGTAAATATAGAAGCCAAATACAAACAAATCAAGTATCAATATGATCAACTAATGAGCAAACAAGATACAGAAATTACTACTTTAAGAGAAGAGAGAGATTCGCTCTTTAGAGAAAATAATACCTTGAAAAGAGAACAAGTAAGTTTAAATGATTCTGTAAACGACCTAAAACTGAAGCGAGACGAGTTAGTAAAAAAAGTAGAACTAGCCGCCATATTAAAAGCTGCAAACATCAGAGTTAGCTACATTACTCCTAAAGATAAAGAAATTTTTGACACAGAGTATAAAGCCAAAAAAGTGGCCAAAATCAAAATAGTTTTTGATGTATTGGACAATAAAGTTGCAAAAATCGAATCAAAAACATTTTTTTTGAGACTTATAGAGCCTGATGGAGTAGCCCTTTATAATACCGCTTTGGGTGGTGGGTCGTTTTCTATCGAAGGCAAAGAAGTATTTTATACTCAAAAATCTGAGATTTTATACGACCAAACGCTAAAATCAATCACATTTATGTACAATAAAGGAATGGCTTACAAACCAGGAAAACATCTTGTAGAGATATATTGCGAGGGTGGAATCATAGGTCGTGGTGGATTTACTTTGTTATAATATCAAAATTCAATCTATTATATATATCAATCTAATCCAATGGCGTTTACTTCATAATCAGATAATCTTTCTCCATTGAAGCAAGATTAAGATAGAGGTTTAAAGAATGCTGAATTAAACGACATTGCAATATAATTAGTCATCTTAAATAAAAGTTTTTTTATTATTGGTTATATCAATATTTTTTGCTTAATTTTGCATTGATTTTAGTGAGAATAGACTTAATTTTTTCTAATTCAGCTAAAAAATACATTTAATATTTCAAAAATATGTCAAAAATTAAAATCCTGTATATTTCAAGCGAAATAAATCCATTTACAGAAGAAAATAAGATTTCAAATTATATTCGCCAACTGCCAGAATATATGCAAGAAAAAGGAATGGAAATAAGGATTTTAGTTCCTAAATTTGGGTGTATTAATGAAAGAAAAAGTCGTTTACACGAGGTAGTGAGGCTTTCGGGCATTAATATTTCTATTGGAGAAGACGACAAGCCTTTGGTAATCAAAGTTGCCTCAATTCCTTCGGCCAAGTTGCAAGTTTATTTTACCGATAATGATGACTATTTTGCTCGCAAAACTATGTTGCACGACAAAGAAGGCAAATTTTATAACGACAACGATGAACGAGCCATATTTTTTTGCAAAGGTGCACTAGAAACTGTCCGTAAACTAGGTTGGTCGCCCGATATAGTGCATTGTAGCGATTGGATGTCTGGTCTAGTACCACTTTACTTAAAAACCCACTACAAAAAAGATCCAGTATATCGTAATTCTAAATCAGTGTTTACTGTTTTTGATAATGCATTCGAACATAAATTTTCTGAAAATATTACCGAAAAAGCTAAAATGTCTGAAATTACAGATGACCATTTAGTTCATCTTAAATTGAATAATTACGATGGTTTTATCAAAATTGGTATGCAATATGCAGATATTGTATTAAAAGGAGAGGAAAATTATTCAGAATCACACCACACCATGTTTGCAGATTTTTCAGATAGAAATATTGAAATCGCTCCCTCTGAAAATAATGCAGATTATTACTTTAACTTATACAACGAATTGATAGGAAACGGTGAGTTGGTTGAAGCATAATTTTAGTTTTAGTATTTATTTTTTATTTGGTTTAAGTTTGTTTGGGTGCAATCGTGGATATGACGATGTAAATAAATCGATACAACCTTCTCAATCAAGCGTTGGTACTTTTGTCAAAATTGACAGCACAAACATCAAAACCTCTACTGTTTTATATGATTTTGTGCTGTCTAACAACTCCATTCGAGCACTGATAGGGGAGTATAATAATCCAATTTTTGGTAAATTAAAATCAGAATCTTACTTTCAATTTTCATTACAATCAATTATTCCAGGTCCCAATATCAAATATGATAGTGTGGCCATTTATTTTAATGTGCAAGAGGATGGACTAGCTCAATACAGTTATGGAAACCCAGATGAGATTCAAAATTTTAAAATTCATAGATTAACAGAGGATATTTACTTGCCTTATGGTAACATTAAAGCATTGTATAACAACCAAACGTACACTTTTGACAATAATATACTGGCAGAATTTAGCATTTCTCAAAAAGAATTGGCCATTATTGGTAAAACTAAAAATATAAGGGTTGCGTTGAAATCAGATTTTGGTAAAGAAATTATTGACAATTATCGAACTTACCTTAAATCAGACAATGATTTGACAAAATCTGTAAAAGGAATTTATATAAAATCAGAAAACAATACTGCTGTTTGGGGAATTTTAGGTGGCTATTTAAGATTATATTATCACGATTTTTATGGTAACAACAACATCAAAACTCCTTACAATGTAGATATTCCAATTGGACAAAAGGTAAGAAATTTGCAAGTAGACAGACAAAATACTGCTTTAGCAAATTTATCATCAACTACACCCATCGAAACTCAGACTTGTTTTGTGCAAGCCTCTACAGGTGTAGGTACAAGGGTGCAATTTCCTTTTTTAGAAAATTTTGAAAAAGACTTAAAAGCTACCAAAGTTGTTATAAACAAAGCTGAATTAGTAATAAGGCCAGATCTTTCGTCTTCAAATGGCGAAACTTACGGTCCACCTTCTCAAATTTTTCCTTATTTACTAGATCAGTTTGGAAATGTAAAAAAATCAAATCCAGTTACAATAAAAGATAATAATGGAGTAGAATTGAGAACAATTCAAAACCCATTTACCTTGAATGATCAAGCACAAGACCAACAAGTCCAAAATGACGCTTTGAGTAAAGTCAATTTTAATAATGGAGAATATAAAATTAATCTTACAACTTATTTACAAGGAATGATTGATGGAAAAAGAGATTTTAAAGAATCTATCTTGATTGCAGCCGAAACTCAGTCTATTATCAACGAAAATAATACTTTTAAACCACCACTTGCCGAAATCAATAGTTTTGTTTTTTACAACAAACCCAATACTCCTTACAATATAAAACTAAAAATAATTTATTCTACATTTTAAGATTTAATATGTAGAATAAATTATTGTAATAAAGATAAAAACATATTAAAAGTAGCTCCTATTATTTTTTAAATGAAAAGCTCTTCCATTTGATTTTCAAAAACAGGCAATTCAATATTTTTCAAAAGCTCCTCTTCAAGCATCTGAGCAAATGTTTCAAAATATATAATAGCGTCTTCTCGTACGTTTCTGTGCAACCAACGAAAGCCTGTGGGTAAATTTTTGAGTACTTTTATATCGTTCAAATATTCTAAATGATGAATATCAGTACTTGACAAACCAAGAGATTCTAGTTTAGAAACAAGCATATTGACAGGAGTATTTGTTAATGGACAAAACTCTTCGGCCATTTCGGTCCATTCGCCAAGGCCAGAAGTTTGCACATACGTTTGTATTTCTTTGACACTATACTGAGTTACAACCTGCACTAGATTGCCACAGTTGCAAGCCCCCTGATTTCCCCAAGAATAAAAGCTGCCCTCTTTTAGATTTTGAGCCGTTTTTCGTAGTGCCTCTACTAATTTTAAGTTTGGATAAGCCATATATTTGATTTTATAATTTTAACTTTTTGCTTATATTTTATGTTTTAAATTAATAATTTCAATGCAAGATTTTTTTTATATATGCAATAGGTTAAACAAAAAACATCATTTTAATAAACTTTATATAAAATTCATTCACATATATAATAATGTTTAATTATTAATTTGTAATTTTGCGAACTTAAAGAAAATATTATGTTAGTACAACTTACAACCACATTTGCATTTTTGGGCGGTCTTGGAGCAACAGAGGCTATACTTATATTTTGTGCCATTGTTTTTTTATTTGGAGCAAAAAAAATACCAGAATTGGCACGAGGTCTTGGAAAAGGTATCAAAGAATTTAAAGATGCTTCAAAAGAAATAAAAGACAATATTCAAGATAGTATCCAAGAAAACAATAAGCCAAGCACTCCACAAGCATAAAAATGAATTATCATTCTTTTATAGATGTAAATAAACATTTGCTGGCTGGTAATACAACCTGTGAGCAAGTTTTATCCTATTTTTTAGAAAATATTAAACAAAAAAATACCTTACTCAATGCCTTTGTCGAGGTTTACGAATCAGAAGCTACTGAAAAAGCCAAAGAGGTAGATACTAAAATAAAATCTGGTACTGCTGGACGATTGGCTGGATTAGTAATTGGTATAAAAGATGTAATCAGCCACGAAGGACATGCTTTGAGGGCAGCCTCAAAAATATTGGATACTTACACTCCTCAATATAATGCTACTGTGGTAGAACGATTGCTAGCCGAAGATGCCATCATCATAGGTAGGCAAAATTGCGATGAGTTTGCTATGGGGTCTTCTAATGAGAAATCAATTTGGGGAGTTGTACGCAATGCAGCCGATACAGATAGAGTACCTGGTGGCTCGTCTGGTGGCTCGGCAGTTGCTGTGCAAGCCAATATGTGTATGGTTTCTTTGGGGTCTGATACAGGTGGTTCTGTGCGTCAGCCAGCTTCATTTTGTGGGATTGTGGGCCTTAAACCTACTTATTCACGTATCTCACGCTGGGGATTGATAGCATACGCTTCTTCGTTTGACTGTATTGGTATTTTTGCAAACGATGTAGACGATATTGCAGTTGTATTAGAAATTATTGCTGGTGCCGATGAAAAAGACAGCACTGTTTCTCAAAAACCTGTTCCACATTATTCTCAAGTAATAAAATCAACAAAAAAATATAAAATAGCCTATCTTAAAGAAGGTATAGAAAGCGATGGTGTGCAATCTGATGTAAAAAATGCTACTATTGCACAAATTGAAAATCTTAAAGCACAAGGACATATAGTAGAACCTGTAAGTTTTGATTTGCTCGATTATTCAATCCCAGCCTATTATATACTGACAACAGCCGAAGCTAGTTCAAATCTATCGAGGTACGATGGTGTTAAATTTGGGCATCGCAGCTCTCAAACCTCAGATTTGATGTCTATGTACAAAAAAACCAGGGCCGAAGGATTTGGAAAAGAAGTAAAAAAACGCATCATGTTGGGTACTTATGTGCTTAGTGCCAGTTATTATGATGCTTATTATACCAAAGCTCAAAAAATCAGACGTTTGATAAAAAATGAATTTGATGGTATTTTCTCGAAATATGATTTTTTGATTATGCCAACAAGTCCAATTACAGCTTTCAAAATTGGTGAACTAAGCGATGATCCTTTGGCCATGTATTTGGCAGATATATTTACAGTTTCGGCAAATATTGCAGGAGTGCCTGGTATATCTGTGCCTATTGGCAATGATTCTAATCATTTACCTATAGGATTGCAGATTTTAGCAAACGATTTTAATGAAACCGAACTTTTGGCATTTGCTCATCAAATAAAATAAGGAATTTATAAACTTTAATAGTACAGTTTTGGGATTTAATTATGAAGAAACTATGTAAATATTTTGTTTTTTAGTCTTTTATTTAATCCTAAAAAATATATTTTGCATTAAAATCAAAGGTTTTTACAAAATACTTTTATAAATTAAAATATTACAATTACATTCGCAACGCAGAAACCATAATCAGCATAATATGAACGTACACGAGTATCAGGCAAAAGAAGTCTTAAAAAAATATGGCGTAAAAATTGGAGAAGGCATCATGGCCGAAACTCCAGAGCAAGCAATGGCTGCTGCTCAAAAACTTACTGAATTGACAGGTGCCAAACTTTGGGCTGTAAAAGCTCAAATACATGCTGGCGGTCGTGGAAAAGGTAAAATAAAAGGAACTGACTATAGAGGTGTGATGATTGCTAAGTCGCTCGATGAGGTAAAAACAAAAGCATCTCAAATATTGGGTGGTGTATTAGAAACCATACAAACTGGTCCAGAAGGCAAGTTGGTAAGCAAAGTTTTGATTGGTGCTGATGTATATTACCCTGGTCTTACTCAACCCAAAGAATTGTACTTATCTATACTTTTGGATAGAGGCAAAGGCAAAAATGTAATCATAGCATCTACAGAAGGTGGTATGGACATAGAAGAGGTAGCTCACAGTACTCCAGAAAAGATATTTAAAGAATGGATAGACCCATTGGTGGGCTTACAACCATTTCAGGCTCGAAAAATAGCTTTTAAACTTGGCTTATCAGGCAATGCTTTCAAAGATATGGTAACTTTTGTATCGAAATTATATAAATGCTATGAAGCCACAGATGCTTCTATGATGGAAATCAACCCTGTTTTGAAAACTTCTGATGATCAAATTTTGGCGGTCGATGCTAAAGTATCTTTTGATGATAATGCACTTTTCAAACACCCAGATTTGGCTGCTTACAGAGATATAACAGAGGAAGACCCTTTGGAAGTAGAAGCAGGCGAAAGTAATCTAAACTATGTAAAACTTGACGGAAATGTGGGTTGCATGGTAAATGGAGCTGGTTTGGCTATGGCTACTATGGACATTATCAAACTTTCGGGTGGTGATCCAGCCAACTTCTTGGATGTAGGTGGCGGAGCCAATGCTAAAACTGTAGAAGCAGGCTTTAGGATTATTTTGAAAGATCCAAATGTAAAAGCCATTTTAATTAATATTTTTGGCGGTATTGTTCGTTGCGATAGAGTAGCCCTTGGTGTAGTTGAGGCTTACAAATCAATCGGCAATATTTCTATCCCAATCATTGTACGTTTACAAGGTACCAATGCAGAAGAAGGTGCAAAAGTAATCAACGAATCTGGCTTAAAAGTAAAATCAGCGGTTATTTTGAAAGATGCTGCTAAATTGGTAAACGAAGCTATTGCTTCCTAAAAATTTAATTAACACTTTAAAATTTATACACTTATGTTGATGTTATTTGTTATTATTGCTATGTTTGCTTTAGCTATTGTATCGCCCTGGCTGCTTCCAAACAAAATGTGGAGTAAAAATGTGCATGATATAAAAGGTTAATTCTGAATGATTATTTTGAACCGAAAAACAAATATTACAATTTTATTTTAAACCCTTCTTTTAATTTTTCCCCAAGTGGGAGAAAAATTATAGGAATGTAATCTTAATTTTTCGGTTTGATATAACATTAAAAAAAGCCATCATTGATATAATGAATGGCTTTTTTTATGTTTTTAAATTTAAAAAATTAAAATATAAAAATTAAAGAACTTAGAATTAAGGCATACCCTTTTTAATAACTATTTCTCTATAAGGCATAATTGCAGGTACAAGCCCTGCTTTTAAAATAATGCGTTGGCCACGCTCGCCCATGATAAAGGCATTGAAACCAGTTCCCAAACCAGTACGTGATTCACGGCTTATAGTATAAATATCTCTACTAAGTGGATAATTTTTGAGAAAAACTTCACCTTGATAGGGCGAGATATAGTCTTTTTGGGTTGGATTTTCTTTAGAAGATATGGCAATAATTCTTATTTTCTTTAGAAATTGTTTCACTTCAGGGTCGTCTGTATCGCTAATCCAGTTTGCTCCAATCACACCAATAGTGTTTGGGTTGGACTGCAAAAAATCAATTACTTTTTCGTTGCTGCCTGCCGAAGCCACATTAGATGTAAATGTGGTAAGATTAAATATCGATTTTAAGAGTTGTAAATTGCTAGAATTGTTGTTGTCGAAAACGATTCCAATATTGTTCAGTTTGCTATTTTTATTTATTTCATTCCATTGGCTGATTTGGCCTGTCATTATTTTGGATAATTGAGACATGGTCAGGAGGGAATCTGTATTGGATTTTGCCACAATGAGGGCTACTGCATCTGTGGCAATTTTATTAATTTTGGGTACAATTTTTTGAGATTTAAAATAATTTAATTCGTTGTCGTTGGGTTTTCGAGATACCACAATTAGTCGAACACTATCTCTTATTAATTTTTGAAAGGCTCGACCTTCTGATAAATAAAAAGTATTTATTTTGGCATTGTAATATTCAGAACCAAAAACGCCCAACTGAGCTTCAATGATGGGTTTAAAAGATTCGTCTGCGGCAATGTTTATTTCGCCATACGTGGCAGTATCAGTTGCTTTATTTTTTTTTTGAGAACAATAAAACAGCAAACTTCCAAATAATAATATAAAGATGTAAAGGATATTTTTCATACTTTATTTTTTGTCTTTTCTTCCAAAAACAGAAAAATGAACATACCTTTTTGGGTTTTCGCGCATATCTATCATCAACTTATCCAAATCTTTGGCAGAGTTGTTTAGATTAATATACAAAGAATCATCGTTTAGCAATTTTCCTGCTGAACCTTTTCCTGCATTGATATTTTGAATCGTTTTATTCAGTTCGGCCATAGCTTTGTTGGTCTGATTGACAGCGGCTGCCAACTGCATTTTGTTAAGAGAATCTGCAAAAGTGCTTGTTTTAGAAAGTATAGGTTTTATCATTTTTTCGGTTTCTACAATCGAACTTGATAGATTTTGAACATTTTGCATTACAGCTCCTATTTTTTTGTCATTATTACTAATCATAGTTTGTAATGCTTTTGTGGAAAGTTCTAAATTGGTTAATATTTTAGAAATGGTTTGCATATTTTTTTCATTCATTATCTCATTAACTTTGATCAATGAGGTATTAAAATTATTGAGAATTGGGTCAGTTTTGGTACTCAATTTATCCATCATACTTACCTCAGTTTGAGAAATAAGCAAAGATTTGTTGGGCAATGGTTTTTCGGGATGGTGTATTTTAAGTACAATAGCTTTGCCGCCTAGCAATCCTTGATTTGCTATTATGGCCAAAGAAGAGTCGCCTAGAGAAACATCTTTTCTTACATCAATCGTTACTTTTAGGGTATGAGCCGAATCCTCAGTTATAGAAATATCGCTTACTCTACCCACCGTTAATCCATTAACAATGACAGGATTGGATACTGTAAGCCCCATAACATCAGGGTAATTGGCATAGTAGCGTTTGGTGGAGGACAAAAAATCAACCCCTTTCAAAAAATTAAAGCCCATGTATAACATTGTGCCTGCAATAATGACAAATATAGCTACTTTGGTTTCCTTATGAATCGACACTTTATTGAATATTGAATATGGTACGAAAGTACAATTTATATTTTAAATGCAACCAAAATTATTAAAAAAATATAATTATTGCTGTTGTATAATAAATGAATTATTTGAATAAATATTTTTTTTGGCGATACAAATCAATTGAATAGAAAACAAAGATTGAATGTAGATATAGTTGATTTTGTTCAACAAATTCTATTTTTTGTAATGAAAAAATATTTTAACGAAACTCTTTATTTTATAACATTAATGAAATTGTTTCGTTAAATTTGCAAATTCAAACCAAAAAAATATGTTTAATAAGATTTTATTACTTTCAGTATTAATTACAATTTCGATACAAGCCCAGAATATTTCAGAAGTTAGTCGTTTTATAGATATGGAACAATATGCAAATGCTCGCAAAAGTGTTCTTAGTTTGCCTGAAAATGCAGAAAATATGTATGCCAAAGGCGATTTTTATATCAAAATGAGCCAATTAGATACCTCAGCAACAGAATCTTTGGATAGCGCCATGACTTATTTTAATAAAGGCATAAGTTTAGACCCAAAAAATCCTTTGAACTATGTTGGTCAAGGTGCAATTATTTATCTTCAAGGAAATTGGGATGTTTCAGCACAAAAATTCAAAATGGCTTCTGATCTTGCTAAAGGTAAAAATGCGCAAGTTTTTTATAAAACTGGAGAAGCCTATTTGTATAAAGGCAAAAAAGATATTCAATTGGCCACCTTTCAGTTTGAAAATGCTGTAAAACTAGCTCCCAAAAATACAGATTATATGTTAGCACTAGGCGATGCTTATTTGATAGCAGACGATGGAAGTGCAACTAGAGCTGTAAAACAATATAATAGTGTGTTGGCTCAAGACCCTAAACTTGCCAAAGCACACATAAAAACTGGTAAAATTTATTTGCAAGCAAAAAATTACGAAGAAGCTTTAAAATATTACAACAAAGGAATAGAAGTAGATGCTGCATATTCGCCTGCTTATAGAGAAAGGGCAGAACTATATTTTAAGTTAAAACAATACAGGCCACAAGCCCCTGCTGAGTATAAAAAATATTTGGGAATGTCGGATGGTAACTATAAGTCAAAATCCAGATTTGCCACCATGAGTTTCAAAAACGAAGATTATACTGGAGCTTTAGAACAAATAAAGTTGCTTTTGGCAGAAAATAGCAATGATAGAATTTTATATAGGTTATCAGCATATAGCAATTACGAATTAGGAAATACAACCAAAGACACCCTAACGGCAAAATCTAATTTTAGCAATGGGCTTGTTCAGATTCAAAAATTCTTTGAACTAACAGCCAAAGATACCACAAAACGAATTAATCTTGATTATGAATACTATGGAAAATTATATAATAAAGTTGGAAACGACTCCTTAGGAGCTCAATTTTTATTAAAATCTTATGCAAAAGATACTACAAGATTTGAGATTTTTAATGATTTAGCTAAAATAGCTAATGACAAAAAAAAGTACAAAAAAGCTGCTGAATACTATACAAAATATTACAAATACAAAAAACCAGGATTGAATGATTTACTTACTTGGGGCAAAGCTCACTATTTTGCAAAAGAATATGCCTTAGCAGATTCTGTTTTCAAAAAAGTATTAATTCAAAAACCAGACGAAGTTTTAGGACACAAATGGAGAGCCTACAGCAACGAAAGTATAGATACAGATCGAAAAACGGGTGGAGCAGTACCTTTTTATGAAAAATATATAGAGGTAGCCACTGCCAAAGATGCTACAAAATATAAGGATGATATCATTAAAGGATATACCTATATGGGAGCTTACTACTTGAATACAAAGCAAATTCCTAAATCAGTAGAAATGTGGAAAAAAATAGGAGCCATAAATCCTAATGATGAAAACTACAAATTTATGAAAAAGAAAATGGCTTTCTAAGAAATAATAAAATGAATTTCAAAAGAAGTAGTATTTTATAAAAATATTACTTCTTTTGTTTTTTGTATTATTCTTTTAGTAATTAATAACTACTATAAACATTTGTTGTCTAGCTATTTTCATAATCAATAATTAATAATCAATAATCAATAATCAATAATTAAAAAATGCTCGTTTCTCCATCTATACTTTCAGCCGATTTTGCCAATCTTCAACGTGATGTAGAAATGTTGAATAATAGTATAGCTGATTGGATTCATGTAGACATCATGGATGGTAGTTTTGTACCAAATATTTCATTTGGATTACCTGTATGTGAGGCAGTAGCCAAACATGCCAAAAAGCCTCTAGATGTCCATTTGATGATAGTGAACCCAGAAAAATACCTAGATAATTTCAAAAAAGCGGGTGCTAGTCACCTTTCAGTGCATATAGAAGCCTGTCCACATTTGCACAGAACAGTACAGCAAATAAAAGAATTGGGTTGCAAAGCTGGAGTGGCCATCAATCCTCATACATCTATAAATCAACTAGAAGACATTATTACTGAAATAGATTTGGTTATATTAATGTCGGTAAATCCAGGATTTGGTGGACAAAAATTCATAAATCAAACAGTAGAAAAAACCGAAAAACTTAAAAATCTTATTATACAAAAAAACGCCAAAACATTGATTGAAATAGATGGGGGTGTAAATTTGGAAACTGGTAAATGGCTAAAAAATGCTGGTGCAGATGCTTTAGTGGCAGGCAATTTTGTATTTGCAAGCCAAAGTCCTGGGGATGTAATTAAATTGTTGAAGGCTTTATAAATAAAATTACTAAAATTTTATATTTTTAAGTAAAGGGAAAATTATTTTTCTTTTTTTTATTAAATTTCCCAAAAATTACAACAACTTATTATTTTATAATTTTAAATATAAAATATTCAAAATTTAGTACATTTGAAATATTATTAAGTTAAAAGATGCAATCCAATAGTTTTGTTCGTAAGTTTATTTCATATTTTATTAGTGGATTATTGTTGGTTGCCCCCATTTTTGTAACTTTTTATATATTGGTCGTATCTTTTAAGTGGATTGATGGATTGATTCCTATTGAGATTCCTGGCATAGGTATGCTGATTATAGTAAGTTCTGTTACATTGTTGGGTTATGTAGCAAGTAATTTATTTTCAAAACCATTGATAGAATTTTTATTAAATTTATTAGAAAAAATACCTGTCATCAATGTAATTTATAAATCATTGAAAGATGTAGTTACAGCTTTTGGTGGCGGCAGCAATAAGTTCAAGAACGCAGTTTTGGTAAAATTAGACACAGAAGGTAAAGTAAAAAGAATAGGTTTTGTAACAGAAACAGACCTCAGCAAAATGGGAGTTACTGGCATGGTAGCAGTCTATGTACCAGATAGTTATGGTATAACTGGCAATGTATTTATAGTTGCCGAATCATCCATAGAAGTCATTTCGATTTCGGTATCTGATGCCATGAAATTTGTAGTATCAGGAGGAATTACAGGATAGTTTTTAAAAAAATTATAAATAAATACGAATGAATAAAATATCTTATATTATTACTTTGTTGTTTTGCTCTATAATAAGTTTTGGTCAGCAAAATCCAAACAAAGTTGTTGGTATCTATTGGACACCCAAAAAGGATGGCAAAATTGAAATAACTACACGAAATAATTTATTTTTTGGAAAAGTATTAGAAGGAAAAAATCCAAGAAAAGATACCCTAAATCCTAATCCTGCTTTGAGGTCTAAGCAAGTGATTGGTATGGAAATAATGAAAAATTTTAAGTTTAATAAGAATAACAATGAATACATAGATGGAGAAATTTATGACCCAGAAAGTGGCAAAACCTATAGTTGTAAAATGTGGATGGAAAATGAAAATTTAAAAATTAGAGGTTTTCTTGGAATTTCACTCTTGGGAAGAACCGAATTTTTTGAAAAAGTAAAATAATGCCACATTTATTTTCGTGGTTTTATTTGTTATATTACTGAAATTGAGATAAAAAATAATTATTATGGTTACTGATCCAAAAATAATAGAAGAAGTAAAAAAAGTACTTACCGCTTATTTGGAAAAAAAAGAACTCAGAAAAACGCCTGAAAGGTTTGCAATTTTAGAAGAAATCTACTTTAGAAGCGACCATTTTGATGTAGAAATGCTGTATGTAAGCATGAAAAATAAAAATTATAGAGTAAGTAGAGCTACTGTATACAATACTTTAGAAATTTTTATGGATTGTAATCTTGTAACAAAACATCAATTTGGAAAAAATCAAGCACAATTTGAAAAATCTTACGGAAACAAACAACATGATCACATGATTTGTGTGGATTGTCATTTGGTAAAAGAATTTTGTGACCCTAGATTACAAAATACACAAGCTATGATAGAAGAGGTTTTTAATACTAAGATTATGCACCATTCATTTATACTCTATGGCCAATGCAAAATTGAAAACTGCCCTAATAAAAAAGGCAAATAATTTTAGTATAACAGAAAAAGGTATCAAAAAAGGGGGATTTTAAAGGAATAATCCCCCAAATATTTGTTATGAAAGTTCTATTTTTTGCGTTTCAGCAACTTTTAATATAGTTTTAAAATCAAATAAAGAACTATCAGATTTAGATACATTTTTGAATATTTGATTTCCTATTTTAGCATTACCAAATTTTGTAGAAAATTGAAGTGAGGAAATTTGAAATTCTCCGCTCAATATTTCTATATAAACTTTGTTTTCTTGGGACGATACATTGCCATATCCACCAGGGAAACTAAAAAATAGTTTAAAATTATCTTTTAATTTGGGAGAAAATATATATTTTCCTTGATTTACACCTAATCCTAAAAGACCGTTTATAATTCCCCAGGCTCCCATGGGTCTAAAATAATGTCCACCAAATTCTTGATGATCAAAATAACGCCCACATTTAATGTATCGATCATCAACCGTTTTTATTACCTTTAAGGCCTCATCGTATAATCCTTCATAGAGTAAGAAAGATGCAAAAGAAAGTTCCACTCCACTCCAGCAAGTATTGGCTTGATCTACCCACACATCAGGTGCTATGGGATGCAAACCACCTTTATCTTCGGGCCAAGCACAGTTTCTTAGTCCAAAATTTGATTTGTAGGACATTTCCAAAATGTTTTTTAGTGCTGTTTTTCTATTATTGGTTTCAAATATATCGCCCAGCCCAGACCAATGTGCTGCCCACTGACCAATAATTTGATCTGTAAGACAACCTTCATCCACGCCAGCCATGTCTTTGATAATTTCTTTGCCAGCACCATCTTTTGTTTTCATAGTTTTGAGGTCAGAATTATACAATCTATAGTACTTTCCATTCCATAATTTTTGCTCTGCAAGTTTTTTTCCAGATTCAAAAATTGGTGTGTATTTCTTACTAAAATCAATATCTTTTAAAGTTTTGGCCGCTTCTAAAGCACTTGCCAATGCACTAAGCCATTGAGATTGCACGTAAGCAGCCATGCCATACATAGCAAAATTATCGTAACTGCTCATGATACCAGTCATGTCGGGCTGTTTATCGCCATTCAAATCTCTTTTAGATATTGTATAATCAAGTGCTTTTTTTACAGAAGGCCACATGTCTTTTAAATATGCTAGATCATTTGTTAGGAAAAAATCTCTCAAAACCATCACTGCATATTGGGCATGTAGATCAAGTCTATCTGAAACACCAGCTACACTCAAAAGTGCTTCAGCAAAACCTTTTTTGAAACTATGGCGAATTTCGCCAGATTCTAGTTGTAATATTTTGTGAACTTTCATGGTAGATTTGGCCAACTCTGGAAACAAGCTACTTACCATTACGCCACCATACATATTGACATCTGTGGTGCCCACTGGCCCCCAGCTCATGTGTTGTGTGATACCCTCCAAAACCCCAAATTCCATTTTTTTGCTCAATATTCCACTAGTTATAAATGTATTTAATTGAGAATTGACTTGGTTTAATACAAATTGAGGTGCTGTAGAATCATAAAAAGAAGTAAGAAATTGATATGTTTTAGCTTTTAATTGAGCATAATTTGATATAGCATAAGACATAACCTCATCTGAAGTATTAAAAAAATTTGAGTAATAATGTCCGATTATATTTTTGTCAGATTCGTCATATAAATTTGGGAAATTCCATGTTAATATAAATGTATTTTCTAGTGAATTACCTTTATTTAGTTTCCCAGAAACAGCCAATGAATTGAAATTAACCTCATCTCCATTTATTTTATTGAGTTTATCGTCAAACCCATTTCTGCCTGTGTTTGTATCATCTGTATTTTTTAGTACATTATTTCTTAAAACCCATTCATGGTATTGATGTCTGTGGCCCCAACCTAATTGGTAAGAAGTATTAGGATTAATAGAACCAAATGATATATTGCCATAGGAACTAGCTTTTGGACTGAAATCGGCCGAAGAAGTGGCCGAAAAATAGGTTGAAGTCTTGTTTATAGACGATTTCCAAACTTTTTCTTTTGTATCATAACCTACCAAACTTTTCACATTCATGGTAATCATTACCTCTAATGGGTTTTGAACATCAGTAATTTTGACATCAAAATACATTAAAGGTAAGGAAGAGTTTTTGATGTCATGGGGAATAAATGGTGCCCAAGCAGTAATTTCAACAGCAAAAGGCATTTCAGAATCAGTAAATTTAAGCGCTGTAGTAGGAAAAGTAGCATTATATTCAATTTGTTCGATACCACTCATCCACGGAAATTCATATACGTGCATATCAACTCCAGCAACTTTGAAACCTTCATCTATTTGTAAGATTTTCATTTTTTGCTCACCGCTCTCGGATTTATATCTAACTATAAAAAATAACACATAATCATCTTGATTGGGATATAATGTGCGTTCTGATTCAACCATTTTTTCTTTGACATTGTGGCTATAAAAACGTCCTGTACCTTTTGGAGCATTGTTCATGATACTCCAATTATAGAAAATGCCATCTTTTCTGAGTTCGGCACCACCAGCACCAATACCACCTATATGAACGCCACTTCTAGCTTTATCCAAACTACGCATTATCTCTTTATTTTTGGGTAATGCAAAAGTATTATTTTCTGAAAAATACTTTGAAGTTGAAGCCATTTCTTTACTTTTTGCTTCAGCCTCTAAACCTGATAAAACGGCACCAGCAGTTACAAAACCCATCGAAGATTGTGTAATAAAATCTCTTCTTTTCATTTAAAAATTTTAAAAATTTTTGTTAAAATTACTAATTAGAAAATAATTAAATTTCAAATTATATTTTACTAATTATGTACAAAGCAATAAAAAAAAAATGATTTATAGAAATAAAACATTATAAAATATAATTATTTTAATCTACGAAATTTTGATATTTTTATTATTTTTTATTAAAAAATTAAAAATATTATTATTATTATTATATTTTATTTAATATTGCGATGTAATAATATTTGTATTAAATACGTTTTGATTAATAATATAACCAAAAGAACTATATCAAATATACATAATGTTATAAACCATAAATATTAAATAAGTACAATTTAGAGTTCATTTTTATCTTTAAATACGATGGAAGATTACAATAAAATAATAGAATCATTAGGAATTAAGTTTATAAAAGCTAAGAACTTAAAAATTCTTACTCCTATGTTTATTACCAATTTTTATGATGTTGAAAATAGACTTATATTAGTCAATAAAGGAAATATTTACTTTGGAAACGACCAAGCTGTTGTTTCTGAAGGTGAAATGCTTTTTATCCCTGGCGGCAAATTAATGCCTATCACTTATGGTGATAAAGGAGCAAAAAAAATTACTAATGAAGAGTACGTAACTAATAAAGAAAAGTATTTTGCCAGCATCAAAGATGTAAAATTGATAGGTAATGTGCCAGATTCTATTTCCTATATTACTTTTGATGCCAAAGTTTTTGATACTGTAAACTTTTTTTCTTCTTTGGATATTCCACCTTTTAAAATATCAAACAACAAAATAATATTTGATATTTTTATGGAACTTGTAAAAATTCAATTTACTGAAGAGCCAGGTAAAGAGCGAATTATAAAACTAAATACAGAAAGAATAGGTGTAGAAATCATACGATATATCATCATTAATGGACTTTTTGTAGAACAATTGGCTACCAATGTTACTTATTTTAAAGACCCAAGATTGATAAATATTTTTTCATACATCAGGGATAATCTAAATGGAGATTTATCAAACCAACAACTGGCCAATATTGCCAATGTTTCTGAGGATTATGTAGGCCAATATTTTAAATTGCTTACAGGCATCAATCCACAAGATTACATTGAATATCAGCGTATGGAGGCTGCAGTAAACCTACTTAGAACCTCAAAATCAAGCATTAGAGACATTGCGAAAGAAACTGGCTACAAAGATACCGCTTATTTTTGTAGAAGATTTAAGATGATGTTTGGCATACCTGCCGGCAAAATGAGAAGACGTGAAACTACTATTAATTTTTAGTAAGATGTGATGCCAAATATTTCGGTCCGTAAAATTGTACTTGTTGCCCAAAGAGAATTTTTGGTTGCAGTAAGAAAAAAAACATTTTTATGGATGACTATTTTAGGACCAGTGTTGCTATCTGCAATTCTTGTTGTACCAGTGTGGTTAGGCATAGACACTCAACCAAATCTAAAAATTTTAGTTTGTAACAATGCTATTATCAACAGTGATACTATAAAATTTGATGTTTCAAAAATTGATGTATCTTATATTTACTTCGATACTATTCAAGCCAAATCTACATTTATAAATTCAGATTATGATGCTTTATTGTGTTTAAACGGGCATAATTCTACAATTATACATCCAGTTTTGTACTCCAAAAATAGTGTATCAAGCCAAGTTATAGATGAACTTAATTATCAAATAAATAATTTTAAAAATAGGATTATTATTGAAAATATTACTATAAATGCAGATATTAAAAGTAAATTATCTTCAAAAATAGAGATTAAAAATAAATTTATTTTTGGTAATAAACATAATTCTAATACTGAATTTAAAAATGCACTTGGATTATCTATGGCAGTATTGATTTATTTTTTTATTATTATGTATGGAATGCAAGTAATGAGGGGTGTATTAGAAGAAAAATCCAGCAGAGTGGTAGAAGTAATGGCCACTTCTGTCAAACCATTAGAGATGATGTCTGGTAAAATATTTGGAATAGCTTGTGTAAGTTTTACCCAATTTTTGATTTGGATATTTATTACCATTTTAGTAAGCAATTTTGTGCAAACTAAATTTCAATTACAGCGATTTTCAAACGAAAACATAGAAAAAACATTATCAAAAATCAACCCAATAGACCAAGCTAAAGCACTAGAAATGAACTCTTTAGTGGAACTAACTTCTGATATTTCAATTACGAAATTAGTAATATTATTTATCATTTATTTTGTAATAGGATATTTACTTTATGCTTCTTTTTTTGCAGCTATTGGTGCCGCAGTAGATTCCGAAACCGATACTCAGCAGTTTATTCTTCCGCTCACTTTACCACTTTTGTTATCCTTTTTATTTGCACAATATATTTTACAAAATCCAGACGCTAAAATTTCTATTTGCTTGAGTTTGATTCCATTTACTTCGCCTGTTGCTATGCTAGTAAGATTACCTTTTGGAGTAAGTAATTTTGAGATTGTATTATCAATTATAATCTTATTCGTTACATTGTGCTTATCTGTTGTAGTTAGTTCAAAAATTTATAGAACAGGATTGTTGCTTTATGGTAAGAAAATATCAATCATTGAATTATCACGTTGGGCTTTTAAATAAAATTAAATATGCTAAGAAAACCTTATGAAAAAGCTGCCAATGAAACCATTAATACTGGATTTGGAGCTAAAACCGAACAATCTAGTGATAGAATTTTTGATACTAAAGGCAAAGCTACTGTAAAAAAAACAGGATTATCTTTTATAGAAAGTCATAGTTTATACCATACTTTAGTAGAATTATCGTGGCGACAATTTTATTTAATTATATTTACTTCTTACTTAATTATTAATCTTATTTTTGCATTTATTTACTATTTTTTAGGTAGAGAAGCCGTAGAAATGGTATTGACAAATGATTCAAATTTATCGTTTTTTAGTGAATGTTTTTTCTTTAGCACCCAAACACTGACTACCGTTGGTTATGGCCATATTAGTCCTAATAGTTTCTGGGCTAGTTTGGTAGCTTCTATTGAGGCCATTATTGGTGTTTTGATACTTGCAGTGGCCACTGGTTTGCTTTATAGTAGATTTGTACGTCCACAATCGTTTGTAAAATTTAGTAATAACTTACTTGTAACACCACACAAAGGCATTTTTGCTCTCATGTTTAGGATGGCACCTTACAAAAATACCCAATTATCTGAAGCTGAAATTTTTGTTTCAATGGTGCTTAAAGTTGAAGAAAATGGAGTGATGGTAAATAAATATTATAAACTAGAAACCGAAATAAGTAAGATTAGTACTTTTATACTTAGCTGGACTATAGTTCATCCAATCAACGAAAATAGTCCTATATACGGCTTTGACTTAGAAGACCTACAAGATGATAAAATGGAATTGATTATTCATTTGAAGGCATTTGATGATACATACAGTAATATTGTTGTTAAAAATTATAGTTACACTTTCCAAGATATTGTTCATGGAGCTAAATTTGTGCCTATGTTTACATCTAATGCAAATGGAAATGCAACTATTTTAGATTTTACTAAACTACATCAATTTGAAATAGTGATGTAAAAAGTAATAATTATACATATATTCTAATAAATATGTACATTTCTAATTTCAATTTATAAATCTTAGTCTAAAAATTATTTATTACCTTTACCAAATAATTTATACATTTTTAATATGAATTTAACATCAAAAGATATTTTAAAAGCACTCAGTACAGTAGAAGAGCCTGACTTAAAAAAAGATTTGGTTACGCTTGGTATGATTAAAGATATTATTTTAGATCATCAAAAAATTAATTTTACAGTTGTACTTACTACCCCAGCTTGTCCTCTTAAAGAACTAATCAAAAAAAACTGTAGAGAGGCCATCATAAAATTTTATGGAAATGACTATGAAATTATAATAAATCTTACTGCTCAAGTATCTTCAATACGAGAAGGTGTTGATAAATTATTACCTAAAATTAAAAATATCATTGCCATTGCCTCAGGCAAGGGTGGTGTTGGCAAATCTACTGTTACTAGCAACTTGGCAGTAGCATTATCCAAGGCTGGAGCCAAAGTTGGATTAATAGATGCCGATATATCTGGCCCATCTATACCTACCATGTTTGGGATTGAAAACGAACAACCCAACATGACTTCTGTTGAGGGCAAAAATATGATTATTCCGTTAGAAAAATATGGCGTAGAGCTCATTTCTATTGGTGTATTAATACCTAAAGACAGTGCTGTAACTTGGAGAGGCCCTATGGTAAGTAGTGCATTGCGACAATTCATTACAGATGTACTTTGGGGCGATTTGGATTATTTGTTGATAGATTTGCCACCAGGCACTGGCGATATTCATCTTACTTTAGTGCAAACCTTACCAATTACAGGTGCTTTAATAGTTACAACCCCTCAAAAAGTAGCCACTAGCGATGCCCAAAAAGGTATGAGTATGTTTTTGTTGCCCAATATTAATGTACCTATTTTGGGTGTAGTCGAAAATATGAGCTATTTTACTCCAGAAG
The DNA here is from genome assembly GCA_013297755.1 of Cytophagales bacterium. GTDB lineage: Bacteria > Bacteroidota > Bacteroidia > Cytophagales > UBA9547 > REAG01. The sequence goes on along the minus strand of JAAFIH010000024.1, from coordinate 48,767 downwards.
AATTGCCTGATAATAAATATTATATTTTTGGCAAAGGTGGTGGAAAACAGTTGGCAGAAAAAAATAATGTACCTTTTTTGGGAGAGATACCATTAGTTCAATCTGTGCGTGAAGGTGGAGATTCTGGTATGCCAGTGGCTTTGCAAAGTGCCATTGTAGGGCGTTCGTTTGATATTTTGGCCCAATCTGTAGCACAACAAATAGCTATTAGAAATGCTAATTTTGACAAAACTAAAGTAGTTGATATTAAAGTGTAATTTTAAAAAAAATTACTTATCTATTTTGAAAAGAATATAAATTTGTATAATCTATCAATTTTATTGGAATAAACTTCTTTATCAATTTAGCATGTGTGCTTATCCAGCGAATAGGTAGTTCGCCTTTTGTTTCACTTTCGTAATCAGAATAGCTACATGGCATCATAGATACGCGCTGAAATTTATCTTTTCCTGTTGGATAGGGTACTTCCATCTACCACATTTCTGATATTTTGTGTTTATAAAAACTATTTTTGTTTTAATTTTTATCAAATTCATGCAATTTCGTACCGAAATAATCCCCTCTAAGCTAGAAAATTTGTTCAATTATAAATCTACTTTTTTTTGTATTGGTTCTTGTTTTGCTCAGAATATACATCAAAAATTGATTTCTTATAAATTTAATTCCTATGAAAATTCATTTGGTATAGCTTATAATCCAATTTCAATTTTTGAAAATTTATTACCAACCAATCCATATCAAATCATAGAAAATAATCATATACATTACACTTATCAAGCCCACAGCCAAGTCTTTGGAGCCAATCAAAAAGAATTGGAAACTAAAATTTCTCAAAATATTGTTTTAAATGAAGAATTAATTTCCAAATCAGATGGCTTAATCATTACTTTTGGTACAGCCATGATTTATACCCTAAAGAGTAATAATAGTATAGTTTCTAATTGCCAAAAAATGCCTTCAGACCTGTTCCAAAAACGCTTGCTTAGCAATGAAGAGATGCTTACATATTTTCAATTATTTTATGATAAATTACTAATTTTAAATCCAAAAATTAAAATTTTACTTACTATAAGTCCTGTACGGCATTTAAAAGAAACCTTACCTATCAATAGTGTTTCAAAGTCTATTTTAAGGATTTTTTGTCATGAATTAACCCAAAAATATAGTAATATTTTTTATTTTCCTGCATTTGAAATTATGCAAGACGACTTACGTGATTATAGGTTTTATGAATCAGATATGTTGCATCCTACAAACCAAGCTGTGGATTATATTTGGCAAAAATTTCAGGAATCAGTTTTTGACCCAACGACTATCACAAATATGTCATTTTTTCAGTCTATTCAAAAAGATTTGTTGCATCGTCCATTCCAAGAACATACGACATCTTATCTTAATTTTTTGATACAATTACATGAAAAGTTACAAAAATCGGCTTCATTTGTATCTGTTGCATCCGAAATAGCTGATGTTTCTAAAAAAATAAAATATTTGCAAACACATTTACAAGCATAGCTTATATTTGCAAATACAATGCAAAATCCTAGCGTAGCAGTAGTAATTCTAAATTGGAATGGCAAACATTTTTTAGAGCAATTTTTACCCAATATTGTTTCATTTAGCTCATGTTATGATGCAGATGTTCAAATTTATGTGGCCGACAACGCCTCTTCTGACGGTTCTGTAGATTTTATTCATAAAAATTATTCCACTGTTTTTGTGATTCAAAACAAAGAAAATGGGGGATTTTGCAAAGGATACAACACTGCTTTGGCTCAAATAAAAGCCGATTATTTTGTGTTACTCAATAGCGATGTAGAGGTTACGCCACAATGGCTTATGCCTATGCTGCATCTTATGCAAAGCAACAAAAATGTAGCAATATGCCAACCAAAAATATTAAATTATTACCAAAAAAATACTTTTGAATATGCAGGTGCTTGTGGTGGTTTTTTAGATAATTTGGGATACCCTTACTGTCGTGGTCGTGTGTTTGAAACCCTCGAAATAGATCATTTGCAGTATCAAAATGCCATAGAAGTTGGTTGGGCCACTGGGGCTTGTATGTGCATAAAATCTGATATTTATGCTCAACTGGGTGGCTTGGACGAAGATTTTTTTGCCCACATGGAAGAGATCGATTTGTGTTGGCGTGCACAGCATCTAGGTTATACTGTTATGGTTTGTCCGCAGAGTACAGTGTACCATATTGGAGGTGGCACATTGCCCAAAAATAGTGCTACCAAAACCTATCTCAATTTTAGAAATGGTTTATTTTTATTGCACAAAAACTTACCTCAAAAGTATTTCTTTTGTATCATATTTATACGATTATGTATGGATGGATTAGCAGGTTTAAAATTTGCTTTTCAGGGCTATTATAAAGATACATTGGCTGTAATAAAAGCTCATTTTTCGTATTATTATGCTATAAATAAAATTCAAAAAAAACGTAGATTATATCCCAAAAAAGTAAATATTTTGCAATCCAAAAGTATTATTTGGCATTATTTTATTTTATTTAATAAAACCTATCATTCAAAATAGTTTCTAATGAAACCCAAAACCGAAACAAAAGAAGCTGGTAAAATTTTTGATTTAGACATACTCAAAAAAGTTTATATTTTTGTTTTACCTTATCAAAAAACTTTTTTTTCTATCATTTTTCTTACTATTTTGGCTGGCATGGTATCTCCCATTCGTCCATATTTAATTAAGTATACCACTGATAATCATATTCTAAAAGGTAATTATGAGGGACTTTTACAAATTTCAATTTTATTAGTAATATTACTTTTATCTGTAGCCATTTTAGAATATTTTAATTCTTATTTATCTAGTTGGTTGGGTCAAAATATCATTAGAGATGTGCGTCAGAAATTGTATGCTCACTTGCTCAAGCATAAACTTTCTTTTTATGACAAAACACCTGTTGGCAGGTTGATTACTCGTTGTATTTCTGATATTGAAACCATTTCTGATATTTTTACTGAAGGTTTAGCCGACATTGCAGGGGCAGTTTTGCAACTTTCTTTTATCATTGCCATCATGTTTTATTTGAATTGGAAACTAGCATTAGTAAGTTTATCGGTAATACCAGTTTTGCTTTTTTGCACGTATATTTTCAAAGAAAAAGTAAAATCTTCTTTTACAGATGTGCGTACGGCTGTAGCCAATCTTAATACTTTTGTGCAAGAACACATCACTGGGATGAATATAGTTCAAATTTTTTCGGCCGAGAAACACGAATACGAAAAGTTTACTAAAATAAATCAAGAACACAAGCAGGCCAATATGCGATCGGTTTTGTATTACTCTGTTTATTTTCCAATAGCTGAAGTGCTGAGTGCTATTGGTATTGGTATTTTGGTTTGGTATGGTGGGGGAGGGGTTTTGCGTAACGAAGTTTCTTTTGGCGATATTTTGGCTTTTGTAATGTATATTCAAATGTTTTTTAGACCCATTCGTGAGATTGCCGACAAGTTCAATACTTTGCAAATGGGCATTGTTGGCTCGTCTAGGGTTATCAAAATGTTAGAAGATGTTTCATTTATACAAAATTATGGTAATATTTCATCTAAAATTGATGGAAATATTCGTTTCCAAAATGTTTCTTTTGCTTACAACGAAAACGATTTTGTATTAAAAAACATATCCTTTGAAGTCAAAAAAGGACAAACCATTGCTTTCGTTGGAGCCACAGGAGCCGGCAAGTCTTCTATTATTAATTTATTAAATCGTTTCTATGATTGTACTTCTGGTAAGATTTTTATAGATGATCTTGAAGTAAATCAGTATGATTTAAACTTTTTAAGATCAAATATTGGTATGGTCATGCAAGATGTTTTTTTATTTTCAGAATCTATTGCATATAATGTGCATTTGGGTAATAAAAACATTTCTGATAATCAAATTTTTGAAGTAGCACAAGAAATTGGTGCTTCAGAATTTATTGAAAAAATGCCCAGAGGGCTTCAGTACGATGTAATGGAGCGTGGAAATACGCTCTCTGTAGGGCAACGTCAATTGTTATCTTTCTTACGAACTATAATTCAAAACCCAAGCATAGTAGTACTCGATGAGGCTACTGCTTCTGTTGATTCTGCCACTGAAGCTATGATTCAAAAAGCTATGCTAAAACTACTCCAAGGGCGTACTTCCATTATTGTTGCCCACAGGCTATCAACCATTCGCCATGCCAACATGATTTATGTTATCGACAAAGGCCAAATCATTGAAAGTGGCACTCACGATGAATTAATTGCTAAATCAGGTAAATATGCCGAGCTGATAGCCATGCAAGAAAAAGCAATTTTATAAGTTTTGAATTATAAGTTATAAGTTATAAGTTATGAGTTATAAATTTTGAGTTATAACTTATTTGTAGATAAATTTTCTGCTAACACTAGAGAGTATTAATTTATAAAAATTTTAAAAAATATGAATCTATTTATGTAGAATATATTACTTTACTAAAACATCGTCAGTTGATCTTGAGTAATAAAACATAAATCCTAACATAAAAAACAAGGCCAAACCCATGATAACTATTAAAACTATTTGAATCATTTTTATAATTTTTTAAGTAAATCTAAAAAAAATCTTATTTGTTTCATTAAAATAAATAAATAAAATATGCTACCAATTACAAATGAAAAACCAATATAAGTCATTAACTGTATTTTCAAAGATGCACTAAAGTCGTTTGATACCAACAACCCAAATACACCAGAGCCTACCACCAAAATTGTCCATAAAGTAGCTCTTGAATATTCATGTTTCGATTTCAAAACTTCTTTATAATACTCAGAAATTCTATCTCTACTTTCTTTATCCATACATTTACAAAAATAATAGTTTAAATCTATATCTCAAATTTATTTTATGGATTAGAATACAATGTCGTTTACTTTAGAATCAGATTATCTTACTCCTTTGGATAAAGACCAAGATAGAGGCAATTAAAAATGCTTATGTAAACGATATTGGGTTAGAATATTTCATTATTACTTTTAAATTTCTAAACTGATATTTTAAAATGATGTTTGACCATATCTTACATTTTATTATGCCCAAATAGCTTGTATTTTTTAGAAATTGATAAGCTCTTTTTGAGCGTTTTATCCTTAGAGCATTATTTATTAGGGCTTTTCCATATTTCTTTTTGTAATTATAAACTTTGTTATATTTTTTTCAATTAACTTACAACTCATCCTCTGTTGGCACATAGTTTTCGCCATGTTTGGTAAGCCAGTTTTCTAGTTTTAATTTGTTTTCTATCCCTTTTGTCTTGGCTTCGCTGTAGGGAATAGACGAAAAAGTAACCATTTCATACTGAGAAAGCCACTTTTTAGGATATTTTTTAATTATTGCTGCCTCTATTTTCTTTAATTTCAAAAAATGTTGGTCTTTTACCAAATCACGCATTTCTATAAAATTATCCAAAGCCATTTGTGCAATAGCATCTGTATTTGGCTTTCTTTTATTTTCAAAATTATTAAAAATATTACTAATATCAGTCATATTATCCTCCAACAATGAATCAAATTCTACACAATCTTCAAAGCCGCAATTCATGCCTTGGCCATAAAAAGGCACTATGGCGTGGGCAGCATCGCCAAGTACACAAAAATTGTTTTTATGCCACGGCCACAGTTTAATGGTGGCAAGTGAGCTTACTTTATTAGTTTCAAATTGTTTTTCAAAGTCAGGCATCAAAGCTAGTGCATCTGCAAAATATTTTTCAAAAAATGCTTTTCCTTTGGTTGTATTATCTAAGTTTTGAAAAGAAACTTCGCCTTCGTTTTGCAAAAAAAGCGTACAAGTAAAGCTGCCATCCAAGTTTGGCAAAGCTATCAACATAAAACTATCTCTGGGCCATATATGCAACGAATTTTTGTTCATTTGCCAACTATTATTACTCCCAGCAGGTATATGAAACTCCATATAGCTGTGGGCTAGGTAGCTTTGTTGATAATCAAATTTATCTTGACAAATAAGTTGGCTGCGTAGTACCGAAAATGCACCATCGGCCGCCAGGCACACTTCAGGGTTTATTTTTATGTATTCATTTTGGTTGTTTCTAAAGCCCAATAAGTTGTTTTCTATCTCAATTTTAGTGCATTTCATACCAAAATTTATGGCTACGCCTTGAGCTTCGGCCGCTGTAAGCAAAAGTTGATTGAGCCTATTCCTTGACACAGAATATATAGCCTTAGTGGCCTCATGTAGGCTGTAGGGCTGCTCGTGTGTGTACCCATCTAGGGTATGAATACAGCGTGCAAACATTTGTATTGCAATTTTTTCGACCTCAGTTTGCATACCAATTTTGGCCAATGCTTGCCACCCACGATGGCTCAAAGCCAAATTTATAGACCGTCCACTATGTATATTTTGGAAGCGAGGATCTGGTCTTTTTTCAAAAATTTGAACTTCAAAACCTCTTTTTTTTAAAAATATAGCAAGCAAACTACCCACTAAACCGGCTCCTAAAATGGTTATTTTTTGTTTCATTTTGCAAATATAAAAGAATAGAAATGTTGAAATGAATTTATTTTTTGATACTTATAAATATCAAAAATACTGGGATAAAATTTTAGATTTTTGCTAAATATGTTTTTTTAATATTTAATATTTATTTATTACTTAATTTTTAATTATTTTTTTTATAAATATTGTAAGAATAAATTGTATATTTTATATTTTATTTTTTTTGATTCATCAAAATTATATCATTTTTATTTTGATACTGACCGCTCAATAGTTTCTTTTTACCGTAATTTAACCTACATTGGTAGGTTTTTTTTAAAAATAATGGGTTACAATGTAGATGGGTTGATGTATATACACAAAAATAAAATACGATAATTGTTTGCAAAAATTTAAAAAAATATATTAGTTTTGCAAATAGTGTATTCTTATTAGATTTTAATAAATAGTCAAAAACATATATATATTAAACTTTACATTTAACATAAATAAAATGAAAAAAATATTAAAATTCAACCTAATTGTAGTTTTGGCGTGTATTGTGCATGTGGCTAGTGGGCAGACAATTAGATACTGGGTTTCTGGGGGCAGTGGAATTTGGAATAACACTAACAACTGGTCTGCAACTTCTGGTGGAGCAAGTGGAGCAACTGTGCCAAATGGAACTGGCTTTATAGCTGTATTTAATGGTTCCTCTGGGAATCCAACTGTTTCATTTGATAACAATTATTCAATTGGTCAAATTTCAATTTCTGGTACTAATATTATTTTTAATTTAAGCACAAATAATAACAGAACAATTTCTATTGGTAATAATTATTCTGGAGATGATTTAAGTATTAATAATTCAAATGTTACACTCACTGGTAGGGCAGGAGCTGATAATACACTCACTCTAAGTTTATTATCTGGAAATACTGGTATAGTCAATAACTCTATTATTACACAAGCTTCAACAGATGGTACTAACAACAGAAGAGGTATTTTGAATCCTGCAATAGGAACTTTAACTTTTGATGGAACTTCAATTTTACAACATACACATAACCAAGGCTCAATTCCTACTGCTACTTGGCAAACAGGCTCTACTGTAAGTATTACTGGAATTGTAGGAAATATACCAAGTGGGTTTGATGGTCAAGTTTTTTCAAATCTTGTTTGGAATTGTCCTAGTCAAAACACAACTGATGGTGATATAACCTCAAATATAACTGTTTTAGGTACTTTTAATTTACTTTCAACTGGTTCTGGCAGATTTACAATAAATAGTATAAATACTGGTGCAACTAGGACTTGGTCAATAAACAATTTTATTCAAACAGGTGGTGTTTTAAACTTAGCTAGAAGAAGCACTGATATTGGTATTTTGGAAGTATCTGGTACACTTAATCAAACGGGTGGCAGCATCACAAGAAGTGGTGGTTCTGCAAACTCTAGAATCTCTTTTATAGGTTCTACCTCCCAAACTCCTACAATTACCAATTTTAGTAGTGGTAGCTTTGAAGTAAATAATCTTGCTGGTGTAGTTTTGAGTTCACCACTAAATATCTCAAATAGCTTATTCCTTACAAATGGGGTTTTGAATATGGGTTCTAATAATGTAACTGTCAATAATTCTATCCAAGTAAATGCTGGGTCTTTATTGGCTAGTACAGGTGATTTATCATTAATAAGTAATGCTGCAAGTAGTGTTACTGGTACTTTAAACAACATATTTATCAGCGGTTCTGGTGGAGTTACTTTTTTAGGTAACACATCTGTTACAAACGATTTAACAATTGCAGGTCAAAATACAACAGTTGCTCCAACGGCAAATTTAGTTGTAGGTGGCAGTGTAAAAAATACTACAAACAATATTTTTGGAGTTTCAGGAAATGCTACCATAGTAGGTTCACTTTTAATATCAAATGGAAGTGCCAGTGTACCTTTAGGGGGTAGTTTATTAATCCCAAACCTTGCTATAGTTTCTGGTGCGTCTACAGGTTTTTCTAGTTCTGCAGGAAGTATTATTTTTGGCTCAAGTTCTATTTATAATCATGCCATAAATGGAGGTACTTTGCCTTTAGCAACCTGGCAAAATGGCTCTACTGTAAGTTTTACAGGTATTACAAATGCTTTTCCTGCCAATGCAGCTCAATCATTTTTTAATTTTAATTATAATTGTACTCACACTGGAGCTACTCCTTCAAATCAAAATATAACAGTAACAGGTAAGCTATCTATTTTAAATACAAGTGGTAACAGTTTGCGTATGTTTAATACTGGAAGTGGTGGTTCTTGGGTTGTAAATGACTTCGAACAAATAAATGGAACACTAAATTTTGGTGATGGAACAAATCAGATATTAAACATTAAAGGTAATTTTAATCAAATTGGTGGTGATATTATTAGTTCAAATTCAACATCTGGTAAAATTAGATTTGTTGGTTCTACTAACCAAAATTTTAGAAGTAATCTAATGGGGGTTACAAACAATGCCTTTGGTATAGAAATAGCCAATACAGGCACAGTTGGCAACAACAATATTATTTTGCAAAACAATTTGGATTTGAACACAAACTTAACATTTAATTTTGTGTCTGGTAATATCTCTACTGGTGCTAATATATTGGTAGCTACTGCTAGTGGTTCCAATATCACAGGGGCATCTAACACAACTGGTTGGGTTATTGGTAATTTAGCCAAAAATTTTACTACTGGTGCTAATATTTCTCGTACCTTCGAGGTAGGTACTTCTACTGAATATGCACCTGTAACTTTAGTTAATCCTAATGTAGCTACTGCTGGAGCCCTAGTTGTACGTGCAAATGCTGGAGATTTGGGTGCTATTTCGTCTTCTATTTTTAATTCATCTAAAAGTATAAACACACATTGGGTTGTTTCCTCATTAACTGGAGCTACAACTCCATTACCAAATAATTTTAATATCACTTTTAACTATTTATCTGGTGTAAAAGATTTGTCTATAGATGATTCAAAACTTATTTTGGGGCTTTTCAATGGCTCTACATGGAATTATGCACAACAAACTTCTAGCACAGCCAACACTTCTTTATATAGTTCTAGGCCAGGCATTGGTTCGTTTCAAATAGCTGAAGTTCAAAATAATGCAGATTTATATTCTTACAAAAAAGGGCCTTGGAACGATCCATTTACTTGGACTGAAGACCCTTCAGGTACGCTTTCAATAAATCCAAGAGTTCCTTCTGAATTTAATAAAGCTACTGTTATCAATGGCGAAACAGTAACACTTACCCAAAATGTAACAACTCAAGGTTTAAATCTTGTTTTAAACGCAGGTGGTACACTAGATTTAAGTACATTTAGCATAACTACCCTTGCTGGATTGTCTGGTCAGGGTACATTAAGACTTAAATCCACAAATCTACCTTTAGTATCAGGTTCTAACACATTTCATGATGCAGGGCAAGGAACTGTAGATTATTATAACCTTTCTACATCGCTACCTATTACTAATACTACCTACAATAATTTATACTTAACCAAAGATGATAATATTGCAACCAATTATGTATATAATCTTGGGTTTAATTTGAGAACGAATGGAGATTTAAGAGTAAGAAACTTGAATAAAGATAATATAGGTAGTGCCACGTTATCTGTTGGGGATAATACCACTGCTCGTGTACTTACTATTATGGGAAGTTTGTGGGTAGGCGATGTAGCCAATGGTGGGGGTAATGTAGTTTTATCAGTATCTGGGTTCAATACACAACATATATGCAATATTTATGGAGATTTAAGAAATTACGGCACAGTAGATTTGAGTAACGATGCACAATATGCTGCACCTACCCAATCTATGAAGCTCAATTTCTTAGGTTCTACTGATAACATTTTCTTTTGCGATGGCCCTACCGAAATATTAGATATGACTGTAAATAAAGGTACAGATCAGACTTATACCTTACATTTGAGTGCTACTGCCAATAATTTTTTTAAATTTATGACCGATGGAAATGGTTTTCCAATTTCTATGGGAACACTTAGGTTAGGAAACAATATTGTATTGGATAGATTAAGGACTGGCGGAAATTATGACATTGGAACAGGCCCTGGCACTACTCCCAATAACTTAAATCCTGGTTGTCAGCTTTGGATAGATGGTGCTATTATTTATAGAGCATCTACAACAGGAAGTCAAGCAGTAGTACCTTATGGAAAGTTAAGAATTACAGCTGGAGCAATTACCATTTCTGGTGCAGGTATTGTACCTCGTGTTGATGGAGAAATTTTTATTGAAGGTGGATATATTAATACAACCAAAATAAGAACTTCTGTTGTACCAGGTGTTACACCAAGAGGAACTTTCTTTATGTCTGGTGGAGTGCTAGATTTAAACAAGCCTGGCATACCAAGCCCTGAGGGTTTTGGTAATGCTGGTGGACCAGCTCCTTTTACATTTCCTTTTGTAGATGCAAGTTATATTATGTCTGGAGGAACTATGAATATATATGGGATTGGAAGCACAAATGCTAATGGAAATGCTTTGTTTGTATTAAATTCATCGCCACAAAATATAAATGTAACTGGTGGTACTATTAACTTTTCTATCAATGGTACAAATACTACCAATAATATTAGTTCAACAGCCCCATTTTTTGATTTGAATATATACAAAACTGATCCAGCAGCAGGCAATAGACTCATACAACTTCAAAATCAACCTATAGATAACGAATTTACCTCAACTGGATTCAATACTTTTATTCCTGCACGGTCATTAAAAGTTTTAAATAAATTATACATAGATGGCGTTAATGCTCCTTTAGTAAGTTTATTTGGGCAGGATTTAGTCATAAGTAAAGATTTAGAAGTAGCCTCAGGTGGTAGTCTGAATCCTACTGGTAGCAATGTCATTTTCAATGGCTCTTCAACACAAGCTGTAATGCTTAATGGCTCAATTTCTGGTATATTTGGAAATTTAAACTTTGTAAATACAGGTGCAAGTCCAATTTTACTACAAGGATCTTTAGCCATGATTACTACCAATGGACTTAATATCACTTCAGGATCAGTTAATGATGGTGGCAAATCAATTCGTGTTTTAGGAAATGCAACCAATAATGGTCGCCATTTTGGAAATGGTAATGTTGAATTAATAGGTAATTCAAACATTCAAAACATTACAGGAAATGGAAGTGGAATTTTTGGAAATTTATTTTTAAATAATACAAATTCAAGTGCAGTTGGTGTTAATTTAGGAGCTAATACTAGAGTAAGAAATAGTTTAAGATTTATATCAGATAAAATATTTGATATTGGCATTTATAGATTAACATTGGATAGTAATATAACTGCTAGTTGTGTTGTAACAGCTATAGGTACTGGTTTTGGTCCTACTAAGTTTATAAGAACATCAGGCAATCAATCAGATGGAGGAGTGGCAGTATATACTTTACTCAATGGTGTTTATCGTTTTCCAATGGGTACGCCAACCTATTACTCGCCAGCATTTGCCACAGTTTCAGGCATTACAAATGCAAATCAAAGGGGCTATTTACAAATGAGTATAGATGATTCATTCTTAGGATTTCTTCAAAACCCTGACTTGACTAATTCTTTAAAATCATATTGGCGAGTTAGAGCTACCAATTTTGTATCAAGGCCAAATGTACAATATTCTTTTTCTACTTCTGCAGCTATGTGGCCAGGTGGTGTCTGTGGCAATCCTAACAACATGAGAGCTGGTAGAGTTGAAATCCCTAATAGATTTGAAATGACTGGAAATTTGCCCTCTTCTTGCGATATAGATATTCCACAGCATGCCTTTGCAGCAGATGCTTATTACACTGCTGCTCAAAATCCACAATGGAACTCTTCAATGCGCGTGTTTTATAATTTATCTACTCCTGGCGTATCTACAATAAATAACAATAGTGTATGGTCGCTTTCATGTCATACTTGCTCAAGCACGAATACTGATCCTACCAAAGATGATATATTACGTATAGCTAACTTTGGTGCCACAAATCAAAATGGAGATGCTTGGATTGATGTAGACGTTAATACAACAGTGGCTGGTGTAATTTTTGATAATAGTCTTGGAGGATGGGAACCAAGAATTTCTATAAATGCTGGTATTTCAGCTAATTTAGGAATAGTTTCTTTTCCTCAAAATTTTAATTCATCTGCTACACCTGGAGCTATTATGGTAAGAATGACTACTGTTACTGGAGTACCCACAATTGCAGGTGATTTTGGCGATTTTTCTAATCAACCATTAGCGATTTTCAATTTTAATCTTCTTTCTAATGGTCAAGTATCAATGCCAAGTAATATTACAAATTATCCTACTTTGAGATTTGAAGGAGGTTCATTAACCTGTGCAGGTGTAAATCAACGTATTATTAACCTTCCTCCTGTTGATATAAACCTTACTGGTGCTATGATTGTGGGTGATGGTGCTACAGTATATACATCAACTGCTGTTGGTGGTAATGTAAATATTGGATTGAATATGAGAATTGGACAATCTAATAATACTGCTGGAGCTTTTTATTTTAATGGCAGTGGTAATCCACACACAGTTGCAGTAACTGGTAATTTTAGGGTTTCAAATGCTTGTAACAATACATTGATAGCAGTAGAATCTGGTACAGCTGGTCTTACCCACACACTTAAATTGGGTGGTAGTGTTTTCCAAGATGATGGAACTATAGATTTATTTAATGGTAATGCTGCAACAGATAATAATGTTAAAGTTGAGTTCTTTGGTACTACATCAGGGGTTTACACAAGAGTTGCTGGAAATGTACCAGAACTTTATCAAATAGTAATGAATAAAGGAAATTCAGATGCTTCTACTTTCCAAGTTAATTCTACATTAAACCTATTAGGAGCTGCTAATACAGCAACTAAACCTGTTACTTTTCAAAATGGTAGATTGGTTTTAAGTACAACTGGTGTAGATATTAACCTTAGTTCTGGGGGTGGTACAGTTTTTATCCCATCAACAGCTGGTCTTGAAGTTGTCAATGGTTCTAGTGTTTTTATGAGTAGCAGTACAGGTATAGTACTTGATGGATTGTTAAGAATAGGAGAAAATGGTACTGCCAATTTTAATGATGGCGTTGAAAATACTTTTATAGAATATACATCGAGTGGAAATGCTAAGTTAGAAGTTTTAGGAAATGCCTCTTTGAATGTAGGCGGTCAGATTCGTAGAAACTTGTTTACCAATGCAGGTACATTAAAATATACCCAAACTGGAGGCAATGTAACCGTTGGTGGATTAAATCAAATAGCAACCAATGGAAAATTTGAATTAGATAATGTTGGTAGCTCTATATCTATGACTGGTGGTAATGTATTCATACAAAGAGGAGGGGGCAATTCCACTTTTGGTGATTTATATCTAGATCCTGGAACTTCAAATATTACTGGCGGTTCTTTTATTCTAAGTCCATTGACAACTATTGGTAATCAACAATATAGGGTTATTAATTCAGGTAGTTTCAATAATATTCAATTCTTGGGTGTTGGCACATCTAGTGCAACAGGTATTTTACAAGTTTATCCTTTGGTTGTAAACAATGATTTGATTATTGGCAGTGGGGGTATTTTGAACGCCAATACTTTTGGCGTAAACTCTCGAGGAAACACAACCATTAATGGACAATATTTGCCAACCTCAAATACAACAAGTTTTACAGGAGCTGGTTTGCAAAATCTAGTACTAAATGTACCAACAAATTTCAATAATTTTTTGGTAGCAAAATCTAATGTACTTTCGCTTACAGGTGTTAATACAACTATCAATGGTTTATTATCATTATTAAACGGAACATTAAACGATGGTGGGTTGAGTGTGTTTGCAACCAACAATATTCAAAATTCGGCCAACCATACAGGAACTGGAAAGTTGGTTTTGTCTTCTTCATTAATAAGATTTGTACAAGGCAATGGAAGCGGAAATTTTGGAAACATAGATGTAAATTCATCAACTGAGCCTGTTTTTGATAACGAAATGACAATTAATGGTAACTTAAATTTTGTAAATCGAGGCATTTATATTGATGATAATGCTCTGAATTTGGGATTAAATGCAACTATTTCTAATGTAACGCCTTCTAAATATATTAGAACCAATGGTGTAGTTTCAGATGATGGTATTATAAAACAACTACCTGCTACCACTTTTGATTTTACTTTCCCAGTAGGTGTTTTTGGTAAGTATACACCAGTAAGATATGTATCTACTTCTAATACAGCAACTGGAAATATTAGAATTATACCTGTAAATGAATCACATCCTTTGGCAACTGATCCATCAGATTTTCAATTAAAATATTATTGGGTAGCTAGCTCAAATGGATTTTCTGGTTTGAATATTAATCATTCTTATACTTATGTTGATTCAGACGTTACTGGCAATGAATCTTTATACAAAGCTGGTAGAAATATTCAAGGCGATTGGGCACCTTATTATGGTGGCTTTACCTCAAGTTTAGGTGGAGTAAATCCAACATCAAATCAAATTACTTTAAGTGGTTTAAATTTTATCAATGGAGAATATACGGCAGGAGAATTATCTGAATTACAAATTGTATTGACTTATTACTCAAGAGATGCAACCCTTGGTGGTAATTGGGAAGATGTTAATTCATGGTCTACTGATCCAATTTTACGCCATGCTGGTTCAATTAGTGGATTTACTCCTATAGGTCAGCCTATTGTCATAAAATCTGGTCATACAGTTGTAGCCAATTCTAATTTAAGAGAAGCTTATTCTACATCTGTAAGTGGAGTTATAGATTTAGGTACAACTTTTGGTCATAATTTTGGTATAGTAAGAGGAAGTGGAACTATCAGAATAGCATCAAGTCCAAGCCAACAATTTGTATTGCCAGCTGGCCAGTTAGCATCCTTTTTAAATACCACCATTGGTGGAACTTTTGAATTTTACGGTTCCAATAACGGAGATTTACCTGCCATGAATCCGCCAGACTTAACTAGATTTAACAATGTTTTAATGTCTGGTAGTGGAACTAAACGTATCAATTCTCCATCTCCAATTTATAACATAGGTGGTAACTTATCTATCACTGGAGGGGTGTTAGAAAATACTGCCAATAATAATATAATTGTTTCTAAAAATTGGATAAACACTGTTGGTGTGGGTGGGTTTAATCCAGGCTCTTCTACAACTAATTATGTAGAATTTAATGGTACAAATCAACAAATTGTAGGACAAAATCAATTTAGAGGTGTTAGAATAGTGAATGGTGGAATTAAAACTTTTACTAATAATAATGAAATTATTGGACAACTGCAATTAACCAATGGAATTGTAGATATGGGTAATAATATACTTTCTATTGCAACTTCTGAAGGTTCAGTTTCTGGTGGTTCTTCTTCAAGTTTTGTAAGAGGTTTATTGCAAAAAAGATTCTTAACTGGTGGAAGTGTAACTCAAAATTTTGAAGTTGGAGATGCTGGTTATTCACCTGTTTCTATAATCTTTCCATCTGTATCTACTCAAGGTAATGTAGCAGTAAGAGCCAATGCTTCTGCACATCCACAAATTGCAACAAGTTGCGTAAGCCCATCCAAACGTATTAATCGTTTTTGGACAATAACAGCTACAAGTGCAGTATTACCAACTAATTATAATGCAACTTTAAATTACCTAAATCCAACAGATATTATAGGTGGTGCAAATCCAAACATTTTTATAGGGTCGATATTTACTGGTGGTGTTTGGTCTTTGACTGGTGTGGGTACAAGAACTCCAACTTCTATTCAAACAACTGGACTGACTACGTATGGAGACATAGTAGTTGGCGAACCAAAATCGGCTGTTGGTGTAACTATTGTAGGGCCAGCCATGCCAGTTTGTGCTGGGACTGTACTTAATTTTACAGCTTTGGGTGTCAATGGTGGAACAGCTCCAGGGTATAATTGGTCTAAAATAGCCTCTGGAGTTACAACCCCTGGTTTAGGGTTATCACAAGTATTTTCAACTACTTCTCTTGGTAGTGGCGATCTAGTAAGAGTAACTTATACTTCGAGTGAGGTAGCGTGTTTATTCAATAATCCTGCATTGTCTAATGGAATTGCAGTTTCTTATGGTGCATCTGGTCAGTGGATTGGTGCAGTTTCTAATGTATGGACAACTCCTGGCAACTGGTGTGGTGGTATTGCACCTCTACCAACTTCTGATGCTATCATTAATACAGCACCTATCTATCCTTTAATAAATACTGTAACAGAAATTAGGAATTTCAGTTTGGGTGCAGGTACAAGTATAAATATAAATAGTCCATTTAAGATTTCAGGTAATTTTGTAAACGATGGAAACTTTATAGTAGCACCTGGTAATCAGTTTCAATTATTTGGCAATGGTCCACAAGCCATTAGTGGTACTTCGCCTACAAATACGTCTAATCTTCAAATTTGGGGCACAGGTGTTAAAACTTTTAATAGCCCTGTAAATGTTTCTAATACACTACTACTAGGAAATGGCAGTGTTACTGTGGCTTCAAATGGTAATTTAACTTTGGTTTCAAACGCATCAGGCACAGGTAGAGTGGATGTTATACCTGCAGGAGCTTCAATTACAGGTAATGTTACTGTTCAAAGATGGATACCTGCAAAGCGTTCTACACGATATTTTTCGAGTCCAGTACAAGGAGCACCTATTTCTCAATGGCAAAATAATATTATGCTTACTGGTCCTGGTCAGGCGGCCAATGGATTTGATGCAGGAAGTTCCTTATCAACAGTTTTATACTATGATGAAAGTATAGCAGGTGGATTAAATATAGGTTGGCTTCCTTTACCTACCGCAAGTTCAATTTTACAACAAGGTAGAGGTTATCAAGTATCAGTACGTGGAGATCGTAGCACTTCTGGTTTGGTTACATTTGCTAATTTCACTACTACTGCAGTAACTATGTCATTGAGAGGGACTTTAAATCAAGGAAATATTACTTTACCTATTACTTATACAAAATCGCCATCTATTGCTGGTGTAAATCTAATTTCTGTTGATGGTTGGAATTTAGTAGGTAACCCATATCCATCTCAAATTGATTGGAGTGGAGCAGGTTGGACAAAATCAAATATTGACGATGCCATTTATATTTTTGATCCATTTACAACCAATACATCAGCTACTGGCACTGCTGGTAGAATGTACTCTTATGTTAATTCTGTGGCATCTTTTCCACGTACTAATGGTGGCGTAATAGCATCTTCACAAGGATTTTTTGTAAAAGCAAACAATACAGGAGCTGGTATAAGCATGACCGAACAAGTAAAAGTGGCAAGTACACACACATCTAATTTTAGAACTGCATCTGAAGCAACAGATTATTTTCATGTTGGATTAATGGGCAACGATGGAACCATAGATTATACAGCCATTCGCTTTTCGGATGTAGCTACCAATAATTATGATAAAGAGATGGATGCTTACAAGTTGAAAAGTTTCAATTTTAATATAGCATCACAATTGCCTGAGCAAGATGAGATGAGTGTGAATAGTATGCCATATCCACCTACAACAAAAGAGATGGAAATACCTTTGGTAATGGACATACGCACAGGAACTGGGCATAAATTGCACTTTACAAGTATGGAAAATTTGGGTACTAACATCATATTAATGCTTAAAGACAAGCAAAAAAATGTAATTACACCATTAAGTTCTGATATGGTCTATGGATTTGATCAAAACGAGTCAATTAAAACAAGATTTAGCATTGTAGCAAGGATGGCAGAAGTTGTTGAAGAAGAACAAACTACTGGTGTAGATACTAAAAGTAAAGATGCTCAGTCTATTAAATTATATCCAAACCCAACTAAAGAAGATTATATTATTATATCAACTTTAGGAATTGTAGATGAAGCCATAAACTATAAGGTTACAGATGTAGTAGGAAAAGTATATACAACTGGTAAGTTAAAAAATGGAGTATCAGAATCAAAAATAGATATAACATTGCTTAGCAATGGCGTTTATTTATTTGTGTACGAACTTGATGGAAAAACTAAAGTTAAAACCTTTATTGTAAGTAAATAAAAAATACCAAATCCCTTTTTAATTTTTAAAGAGGGATTTAATTGACTTAAATTATAATCATACCCCACTACCCAATATATACATTTAAAATTTAAAAAATGAAAAAATATATATCTAAAACAGTCTTACTAATTTTATTAATTTATATTTTCACTTTTTCAAACCTGTTTGCAAATTCTCCTGATTGTAGTTTATGTTACGATGATCCAGACTTTGTTAATACTGCTTTTAGTGGAGATCAAAATGCTTGTTATAATCAATACTGCATCCCAATCAATGATTATTCACCTATATTGGTTATAGTTGGTGGTATTTCAGCATTGTTTATGGTTGTAAGAAAGCGTAAACTGATTTAGGTAAAGCATGAAAAAAATATTTTTTTTTCTGTTTATATTTATTATTCATACTACTTTTTCTAACGGTTTTTTTGTAACAATTTCTGGTACATCTTTTTGTAATACCACACATTCAAAATCCTTATTTTTTGTATTAGATTATGAATCTAGAAATGATATTTTTTTAGATTCAGTTTTTATTGACAAATCCAATCGTTCGTTTTCTAAAGTATTGTATTTGCCAGAGCCTTGTATTGTCAATTTTGTAATAAAAGATTGTCAAACAATCCCATTGGCATTTGAAAATTCAGAAAATGTACAAATTTCTATTTCAGCAACTGACTATACAGTGTCTGGTTCAAATGCCTCTTTGCTGATAAAAAAATATGATGATTTTAGAAAATTATCATATAAAAGAATCATGAAACCATTGTATGATTCTATCACTTTATATGAAGAGTTGGGAATGATAGATAAAATGATGTCTTTATCAAAAATGATGATGCAAACGTATATACTACACAAATCGGATTTGTCTGATTTTGTAGATAAAAATATGACTAACTCAATAGCTGTGTATTATAGTAGTTTGCGTTGGAACGCTGATAAAGATTTGCTAATGATAGAGAAAATAAGTAAGAATATGAAATTAAGATATGGAAATATTAAAATTTCACAACACATTGAAAATAGATTTTTGAGATTTGATAAAATTAAAATTGGTAATAAAGCTACCGAAATAGTATGTAGAGATAGCACAGGTAAGATTTTAAAGTTATCTGATTTTAAAGGTAAATATGTGTTAATTGATTTTTGGGCCTCTTGGTGTAGACCTTGTAGACAAGAAAGTGTAAATGTAGTAAAATTGTATGGCGATTTTAAATCAAGGAATTTTGAAATTTTTGCAGTTTCTTTAGATGACAAAAAGGATAAATGGTTGCAGGCAATCAATAAAGATAAGTACAGTTGGATACAAACATCTGATTTGGTTTCTTGGAAATCAAAAGCTGCTTTGGATTACAATATTAGTTATATTCCATCTAATGTTTTATTAGATGAAAATCAGATTATAATAGCAAGAAATATAAATACAGAAGAAATAGCTCGTATTTTAAACAATAGGAAATAAATATTCTTATTTTTAAAATGTAACTTTACTAGAGAATGAAACATTTTTTAGGATTTCTTCTTTAAAATCAAAAGAACTATACGAAAGCTCATCTTCTGCTTCTTCTAATTCAGTTGTTTCAGTGTCTGTTGGATTTGGATGAGAATATTTTTTGGTTTCAGAAAAATATACAAGATTCCATTCTCCATTGAAGTCTTCGACAAGTGCACTCAAAGTTTCGACCCAATCGCCCGAGTTCATGTAGCAAATTTCATTGTATTGCGTAATGGCAGGTTGATGTATGTGGCCACAAATAACTCCAGTGCAATTTTTAGCTTTTGCTAGTTGAACTAATTTTTGTTCGTAATTTGAAATAAAACTTACAGCAGTTTTGATTTTAGATTTTATTTCTCTCGATAATGAATAATAGGGTAAACCACGTTTTTCTCTATATAAATTATAAATTTGGTTGATCCAAAGTAAAAATGTATATCCAACATCGCCCAAATGGGCCAACCAAGTCCATTTGGAAGTAACAGAATCAAAAATATCACCATGAATGACAAGAAATTTTTTGCCCTTAGCATCTGTATAAATCATTTCTTTTGTAATAGAAAGATTGCCAATAGAAAAAGGGATAAATTGTTCTAAAAAATCATCGTGGTTTCCACGCAAGTAGGTTACTTTTGTACCATACACTTGCATCATTTTGAGTACTTGTTGTACAAATTTGGTGTGTTTTCGTTTCCATTCTCCCGATTTTTTGAGTTGCCATCCATCTATAATATCTCCATTCAAAATTAGATTATCAGCAGAGTTCATTTTTAGAAATCTTACTACTTCTTTTGCTTTTGAACCCTTAGTACCAAGATGTACATCTGAAATAACTATTGTGCGATAATGATTTTGTTGTGCTATAGACATGGCTTTAATTTATACAAAATTAAAGTTTCAATATCAATATATGATTACCTAATTATTAATTAATTGTAAAAAAATAATGTTTTAAAATAGCTTTTAAAACGATAATATAATTGAATTAGTCTTTAAATTTTTATTTTTTTTGCATTATTTCAATAAAAAATATAAAAATAATGTAACTATAATAAAAATGAATCGTATATTTGTATATATTTAAAATATTAAATATTTAAATAGGTTTAGGTTTGGTTAATTTATTAAAGCCCTGTACGCATTGACAGGGTTTTTTTGTTTTAGAAAATTGTATAATATTGTTGCATTAACATTTTAAAATCTTCGGTATACTCGTTATTAAGGTTTTTAATAAAAATTTTATTTTTTAAAAAGTTATTTTTTTTGTTTTTTATTGCCAAAGAATATGAATTAAAAACCCTAAAAACTTGAGTATCGTTTTCTAAGTTATACACTTGGGTATGATTAATTTTTACATAATTTTTTAGTTTTTTCTCCAAAATACTGGCTTCAAAGTAGGGGAGCATTACATGAAAAATGCCTTCTGGGTTTAATAATAATGGAATAGAATCACTTAAAATTTGTAAATTTAAACTTAAATCGTGTTTGGCAAAATTCATAGCATTTTCATTAGATTTAAGGTGTGAAGAAAAAAAAGGAGGATTGCATACTATAGCATCAAATTTTTGATTTCCATGTTGAATTATATATTCCTGCAAAGAAGTATGTATAATATTTATATTATTACAAAATTTTGATTGATTTATATTTTGAGATGCTTGCATAAAAGCATTTTTTTCGATTTCAATAGCTGTTATTTTAGCATTAGATTTTTGGGCTAACATCAAAGATAACAAGCTAGTACCTGTACCAATATCCAAAATAGATTTTTCGGATGTGATATTAATCCAAGCACCAAATAAGCAAGAATCTGTGCATACTTTCATGGCACACTGATCTTGATAAATTCTAAATTGTTTGAAATCAAAGTAGTTTTTTGGCATTTTTAAAAGTATTTTGCTAAAATAGGTAAAAATCTGATATACTAATTTTGGTTTAAAGTTATTTTTTGCAACTTGCAAGTTCAAATATATTTTACATGAAAAAATATTATGGTACTGGAGTTGCATTAATTACACCTTTCAACGAAGATTTATCTATTGACTATAGTTCTTTAGAAAAACATTTGAATTATGTTACAAAAGGAGGAGCTGATTATTTGGTTGTTTTAGGCACAACTGGAGAGTCGTCTACGATTTCGGATATAGAAAAAAGAGAAATTTTAAATTTTATTAAACAAAATAATCCAAAAAAATTACCAATAGTGTTGGGGCATGGTGGTAATAATACATCTAAATTAGTTGATGATTTTAAAGAAATTGATTTCGATGGAATAGATGCAATTCTTACTGTTAATCCTTATTATAATAAACCCTCACAAGAAGGGCTTTATCATCATTTTAAGGCTGTTAGCGATGCTTGCCCTGTGGATGTAATCTTGTATAACATTCCTGGAAGAACAGGCGTGAACATGACAGCTGAAACTACTCTAAGATTGGCAAATCATTCGAAAATAGTAGGTATAAAAGAAGCCTCTGGAGATTTATCTCAATGTATTGATATTGTAAAAAGTATGCCTTCTGATTTCTTACTTATTGGTGGGGATGATATTTTGACAGTGCCCATTATTTCTGTAGGTGGTGTAGGTGCGATTTCGGCCATTTCTAATGCTTTTCCAGAGATAACATCTAAAATGACTAATTATGCACTTGCCCATGATTATGCCAATGCTAATGTAGAATTGCACAAATTTTGTCATTTGAATAAATTATTTTTTGAAGAAGGCAACCCAGTGGGTGTAAAAATTATGTTAGATATTTTAGGCATTTGCAAACCTTATGTACGATTACCACTCACAAAAGCATCTGATACTTTGAGGGAAAAAATGAAAAAAGCACTTGAATTAAATTAATTAGGATTGGGCCATATTTAAAAATATAATTTCTCAATTATTCTCTTTAATTTTAAATTAAATATATTACTTAAGTCATTCAATAAAATAAATAATTGATACAATATTGAATAAATAAAAAAGTTTTGTACTATGTTTGCATTATAAAAAATAGCTTTTTAGTTTTAAATTTTAATTTTAAAATAAAATATAAACCTAAATCTAAGTTGTTTTTTTGATTGTATAAACATTAAAATATTACAATAAAACTTATTTATTTGTTAATTTAAAAACAAAATTATACGTGTTTAAAAAAATATTAATAGCAAACAGAGGCGAGATTGCACTTAGAGTAATAAGAACGTGCAAAGAAATGGGTATAAAAACTGTAGCCGTTTATTCCACAGCCGATAAAGAAAGTTTGCATGTAAAATTTGCTGATGAAGCCGTTTGTATAGGCCCAGCACCAAGCAAAGAATCTTATTTGAGCATATTAAATATAGTATCAGCTGCCGAAATTACCAATGCCGATGCTATTCATCCTGGATTTGGGTTTTTGTCAGAAAATTCAGAATTTTCTAAAATTTGTGCTGAGCATGGCGTTAAATTTATAGGTCCATCGCCAGAGATGATCAATGCTATGGGCGACAAAGCCACTGCCAAAGCTACCATGAAAAAAGCTGGTGTACCCACCATACCAGGCTCTGATGGTTTGTTGAGTACAATTGAAGAGGGTCTAAAGATTGCTACTAAAGTCAAATATCCTGTTATTTTGAAAGCTACAGCTGGTGGCGGTGGCAAAGGAATGAGGATAGTAAACAACGAAAACGAATTTGCAAAAGCCTGGAAAGATGCCAAAATGGAAGCAGGTGCTTCGTTTGGCAACGATGGTTTGTATCTAGAAAAATTTGTAGAAGAACCACGACATATAGAAATACAAGTACTTGGCGATGGCAAAGGCCATGCAATTCATTTATCAGAAAGAGATTGCTCCATTCAAAGAAGACATCAAAAATTGGTGGAAGAAACACCTTCGCCTGTGATGACTGATAGATTGAGAGACAACATGGGCAAAGCTGCCATAGCAGGTTGCAAAGCCATAAAATATGAAGGTGCTGGTACTATTGAATTTTTGGTAGACAAGTACAACGATTTTTATTTTATGGAAATGAATACTCGTATTCAGGTAGAACATCCTGTAACAGAACAAGTTACGGGCTTGGATTTGATAAAAAAACAAATAGAAATAGCGGCAGGTTTGCCTTTAGAAAAAACCAACTACTTCCCCAAAGCACATGCTATGGAGTGTAGAATAAATGCCGAAGACCCAGGCAATGGTTTCAGACCAAGCCCTGGCAAAATCACAAACATCAATTTTCCTGGGGGGCTTGGCATTCGTATAGATTCGCATGTTTATGCTGGGTATACTATTCCACCCAACTATGATTCTATGATAGCAAAATTGATTGTAACGGCACCCACTAGAGAAGAATGTACCCGCAAAATGAAACGTGCTTTACAAGAATTTGTGATTGAAGGCATAAAAACTACAATCCCTTTTCATTTAAAATTGATGGACGATGCTGGATTTAGATCTGGTAATTTTACTACAAAATATCTCGAAACAAGCTTTGATTTTGATAGTTTAAAATAAAAAATCTAAAATCCTCAAAGTTATTTGAGGATTTTTTTTGTAATATTATTTCAAATATTGAATCAAAATTAATTTTTAATAAATTAAGTAATTTATCATGCAACACATAGAATATATATTGCAACAAGCTGTAGCAGAGGCGTTTATGGCTTTATTTGAAGTTGTAATTTTGCCATCAGATATTAAATTTTCGCCAACAAGAAAAGAGTTTGAAGGCTCGCATACACTCACTTGTTTTCAGTTTGCAAAACAAACTGGCAAAGCACCTGATAAAGTTGGTACAGAAATTGGCACGTTTTTAAAACAAAATTGTAGCTGTGTGTCTGAATTTAATGTTGTAAAAGGTTTTTTAAATATTACTATATCTGATACCTATATTATAAAATATACATGTAATAATTTTAGAAAAAATACTTTTGACTATCCTACCAATGGGCAAAAAGTAATGGTAGAATATTCATCTCCTAACACAAATAAGCCACTTCACTTAGGCCATTTGAGAAATAATTTTTTGGGTTTTGCCGTGGCCAATGTCTTAAAGGCAAATGGATATGAAGTAATAAAAGCTAATCTTATCAACGATAGAGGGATACATATTTGTAAATCTATGATAGCTTATCAAAAGTATGGAAACAACGAAACCCCAGATACCACTGGACTAAAAGGCGATAAGCTAGTAGGAAAATACTATGTAGAATTTGACAAACAATCAAAGGTAATAAAATCAGAACTTTTGGAAAAAGGATGCACAGAAGAAGAGGCCGAAAAACTAAATCCATTGATGCTGGCCGCTCAAAATATGCTGGTTGATTGGGAAAATGGCGATGATCAAGTGATAGCTTTATGGAAAAAAATGAATGGTTGGGTTTATCAAGGTTTTGAAAATACCTATACATCCATTGGAGTAAGTTTTGATACTTATTATTACGAATCAAATACTTACCTTTTGGGCAAAGAAATTGTAGAAGAGGGTTTAAAAAATGGTGTTTTTTATCAAAAAGATGATAATTCGGTCTGGATAGACCTTACTGAAGAGGGGCTCGACCATAAATTAGTACTAAGATCAGATGGCACATCTGTATATATTACCCAAGATATGGGAACAGCCGATTTGAAATATAAAGATTTTGGTATCCAAAAATCAATATATGTTGTTGGCAATGAACAAGATTATCATTTCAATGTGTTGTTTCATATTCTTACTAAACTCAAAAGGCCTTATGCCTCTGGTTTGCATCATTTAAGCTATGGAATGGTAGATTTGCCAATGGGCAAAATGAAGTCAAGAGAAGGTACTGTGGTAGATGCCGATGATTTAGTAAATGAAATGAAAGCAGAGGCCGAAAAACAAACCACCGAATTGGGTAAAATAGATAGTTTTAGTGCATCTGAAGCTCAACAATTATACCATACAATTGGCTTGGGGGCATTAAAATATTTTTTATTAAAAGTAGATCCAAAAAAACGAATGCTTTTTAACCCTACCGAAAGTATTGATTTTCATGGCAATACTGGTCCTTTCATACAATATACACATGCCAGAATTTGTGCTATTGCACGAAAATCAAATGAACTAAATATTACTTACGACCACAATTTTGATTCACTTGTGTTGCAACAATGTGAGAAAAATATAATTACACATATTTTGTTATTAGAAAAGACACTCAAACAAGCTGGCGATGACTATTCGCCAGCATTGATTGCAAACTATGTATATGATTTGGCTAAATTGTATAATTCTTTTTATGGCGAAGTATCAATTTTCCAAGATCCAGATTCTCTAAAAGTAGCTTTTAGAAGCATGATTTCTGTATACACAGGCCATGTTATAAAGTACTGTTTGGCATTGATAGGTATTGATGCCCCAGAGCGTATGTAAGTAAGAATATGAAATTATTAATAAATTATATAATATTTTACTTTTATAAAATTTAATAAATAATTAATTATATAATAATATTACTTTTTATTATCCATAAATTATATAATAATATTACTGTATTTATACACTTTTGATTAATAAATATTTTTTTACTCCAAAGTATTTTATTTTTTCTAATTTTGAGGTTTATTTTCTGATAATTGTTGTAATGATAATACATATATTATTTCTTTAATGTATATGTTATTTGCTATAAAAATTATTTATATTTCTAATAATTTTAAAATATCGAACTAGATTATTTTCATGAAACCACAAATACTAATCATTGATTTTGGCTCACAATATACCCAACTGATTGCACGTAGAGTAAGAGAACTGCATGTTTTTTGCGAAATACATCCATACAATAAATTTCCGACTGATATGGAAAATCTCAAAGGTGTTATACTTTCTGGCAGTCCATGTTCGGTAAGAGACACTGATTCACCCAATCCTGATATTTCGGTTTTTAAAGGTAAAGTACCACTTTTGGGTGTTTGTTATGGAGCACAATTATTGGCTCAAAACAATAGCGGCAAAGTAGAAGCATCCAACACAAGGGAGTATGGTAGAGCCAAATTATCGCATTTTGATACCTCTGATCAACTATTAAAAGGACTTTCGGCCAATTCGCAAGTTTGGATGAGTCATGGAGATACCATAACTCAAGCACCCAAAGATGCAGATATTATTGCCAGTACTGAATCTGTAAAAGTAGCGGCTTATAAATTGAAAAATGAATGGACTTATGGCATACAATTTCATCCTGAGGTAACACATTCGTTGGAAGGTAAAACTATTATTCAAAATTTTGTTTCCCACATTTGCCATGCAGTCCCTAATTGGACTCCAGCATCGTTTGTAGAAACAACCGTAAATGAAATACAAAAAAAAGTAGGTAACGATAAGGTTGTACTTGGACTATCTGGCGGAGTTGATTCTTCGGTGGCTGCACTTCTTTTGCACAAAGCCATTGGCAAAAATCTATATTGTATTTTTGTAGACAATGGTTTGTTGCGTAAAGATGAGTTTGAATCTGTGCTACATTCATACAAAAATTTAGGGTTGAATGTGGTTGGGGTTGATGCAAAAGAATTATTTTATCAAGCACTCGATAATCTTACTGATCCTGAGCTGAAGCGCAAGGCCATTGGCAAAGTTTTTATTGATGTTTTTGATACAGAATCTCACAAAATTGTAGATGTAAAGTGGCTTGCACAAGGTACTATATACCCAGATGTAATTGAAAGTGTGTCTGTTAAAGGGCCATCAGCCACCATCAAATCGCATCATAACGTAGGTGGACTGCCTGATTATATGAAACTACAAATTGTAGAACCATTACGAATGTTGTTTAAAGACGAAGTAAGATTGGTAGGAAAAGAGTTGAAATTAGATGATACTATTTTGAATCGTCATCCTTTTCCTGGACCAGGTCTAGCCATACGAATTTTAGGAAATATTACTGCCCAAAAAGTCAAAACATTGCAAGAGGTAGATGCTATTTTTATACAAGGACTCAAAAATAGTGGCTTGTATAGTCAAGTATGGCAAGCTGGAGCTATACTTTTGCCAGTGCAATCTGTGGGAGTGATGGGCGATGAGCGAACCTATGAAAATGCTGTAGCCCTACGAGCCGTTACTAGCACTGATGGCATGACTGCCGATTGGGCTCATCTGCCCTACGATTTTTTGGCTGATATATCCAACGAAATCATCAACAAAGTAAGAGGTGTAAATAGAGTTGTGTACGACATAAGCTCTAAACCACCAGCTACAATCGAGTGGGAATAAGTAATATTATTTTAAATTAATTTCAAATAAATTTGTACGCAATCGTAGATATTGAAACTACTGGTGGGCGACCTGATAGGGATAAAATTACCGAAATTGCCATTATCATACACGATGGCAATCAGGTAGTTGATACTTTTAGTAGCTTAATCAATCCAGAATGTTATATTCCATATTATATCTCAAAACTTACTGGCATTACTGATGATATGGTACACGATGCACCAAAGTTTTATGATATTGCCAAACACATTGTGCAACTAACCCAAGATTGCATTTTTGTGGCTCATAATGTAAATTTTGACTATGGCTTTGTAAAAGCATCGTTCAAAAATTTAGGGTATGACTATAATAGAAAAACACTTTGCACCGTCAAATTAAGCAGAAAAACATTTCTTGGCTTACCTTCATACAGTTTGGGCAAACTTTGCGATAGCCTTGGTATTGGTAATAATGCTCGCCATCGTGCCTTGGGTGATGCGCAAGCTACTGCCATTGTTTTTGATAAAATATTACAAACCAGACCAGATTTGCTTAGCGATGTCAATCTGAAATCTGAAATCAAAAAAAACGCCATCCCAGTAGAATTAAACGAAGATATCATACATGCGATTCCCGAAAAAATAACAGGCGTTTATTACTTTCATAATATACAAGGACAAGTAATATATGTGGGTAAAAGTATTGATATAAAAAAACGTGTTTTACAACATTTTGCCACCTCGGCCAAAGGAAATAGACGTTCTTTGCAATTAAGAAACGAGGTAGCTGATATTTCTTACGAAAATACTGGAAGCGAATTGATAGCATTATTACTAGAATCAGACGAAATCAAAAAATTAAAACCCAAATTTAATATAGATCAAAAAAAAACAAGAGCCATACCTTACTATGGCATTTACACCAAAGTAGATCATCAAGGCTACTTAAATTTGTATGTAGATCGATGGACAGACGATGCAGAACCCATTTTTGCGGCCGATAGTCGTGCCGAAACTACCGATTTCTTACATTATATCATCAAAAAACATCAACTTTGCCTTTCTAAATGCGATATACATAAAACAGGTGGAGCTTGTTTTTACCAACAAATCAATACCTGCCATGGGGCTTGTGTTAGTAAAGAAAATGCAGAATCATATAACCTTAGGGCCGAACAAGCACTAACAGTATTTTCGTTTCAATCAAAAAGTTTTTTTATGGTTTGTCAGGGTCGCACTGCCTACGAAAAATCCATAATCTGTATAGAAAAAGGCCAATACAAAGGTTTTGGTTATGCAGATGCAACTTTTCAGCTTTCGATTGATGATATGCGAAATGCAATTAAATATTATCCTCACAATCAAGATATACAAACGATTATACGCAGATTTGAATCAAAAAATATGACTAAGATAACCTATCAACCCTAGTATTTTTTGATTCTCAATATTACTACATTCAGTAATAATTCAATAATTAATTTTCGACTTGTGCCAAAGTTCCAATATATTGAGTAGGTGTCATTTCAGTAAATTTTTTGAATGAATTATAAAAAGTAGCTTTACTGGCAAATCCTACCTCCTCGCCTATACCTTCTATGGTTGTAGTTTCATATTTCTTACTTTTTAATAATGCAAGTGCTGCCTCTACTCTTTGCTTATTTATGTAGTCATTAAAATTCATTTCAGTAAGATAATTGATACATTTTGATAATTTGTGAGAATTACTTTGGAGCATTTCAGAAACCATTTTTATATTAATATTTTGTTCTTTATAAATATGTTTTGATTGCATAAGTGCTTCTAGTTTATGCATCAAATCAGTAAGTTCTTGGTTAGTTTTGTCATCAACTATATCGTATTTATTATTTTTTTCTATAATTACGCCATCTTTATAATCATTGATGAGCGAGTTTGAGGCAAGTATTGTTTGTTGGGATAGTATATTTAAAGTAATAATTCTTTTAAATCTGTAAATAAGCAAACCAAACAAACACGATATTTCTAATACTGAACACAACCCAAAGCCATACTGCATATAAAAACCTGTACGTGGGATAGTAACTATTTTGTAATACGACAAAAATTGAATAATAACATAAAAAATGATAGGACAAGCAGATATTAAAATAAATATTGCAAATTCATTTTTTTCTATCAGTTTTCTTACGATTACATAAATCAAAATTGCAATTAATGTTACCAATAATATATCTGCAAGTATTACCGTTTGGGTACACAGGTTATAGTCTATGGTAGATGAAAACGAAATGACAAAAGTGAGTACAAAAAATAGATAACCCATGATTTTGATTATTTTTTTTATTTTCACAAATTGTTTGCCAGAATGAGTAAGAATTGACAAAATAAATATCGAAAAAAATATACCTGCCATTAAATAACAATTCCTAGAATTATTGGCCATAAAAGTCGAATTTGGCCATAAAAGTTGGTAAGAAAGTGCCTCATACGATGCCCAAAATAACATGAGCAAAAATACATACATCGCATAAACTAAGTATAATCGTTCTTTGAACAAAAAGTATAAAACTATGCCAATGATACAAACCAAAAGCCAAATGGTGAGTGTAAAAGTAGTAAGGCTGTTGTGGGTAAAAATATAATCTTCGTAACCAGTTTTGTTATACAAACAAAGTGGCATTATCAATGTGCCAGTATTGATGTGACCACGCACATATATACTATAATGTGAGTGTGGTTGCAAAATCAAAGGCATTGTAAACTGCCGATTGGGCAAGGGGCGTTGCGAAAATGGGTAAGCTATTCCTGTGTGAAACGATTTTTCTATTTCATTTTTATCAATATTTTCTACAAAAAATGAAACATACTCAATCAGGCCATTTCTTACTACCAAATAGTTTTCTATGGGTGCAGAGGTATTGTTTTCTAGTTGAAATTTGACCCAACGCCAAGTGTTGCCTCTGCTTAATTGGCTTTCGGCATAATCTTTAGCAAGTTCAAATATTGGTTTTTGTTTAAAAATAAGATTACTACTAGAATCTTGTGCATCAAAAGTGTATATCTTACCCTTCAAATCAATTTCATTTGAACCAAATAATGATCCAAAATTGATACAAATGATAACAATGATATGATAAATAGATTTTTTTGTATTTTTTTTTATCATTCAAGATATAATATAAGTGTAATAAATACAATATTAATTATTAAAAGGGAAATCTAAAATTTTTTTTAAGTAATTGTTGATACATCATTTCAATAATATATCATATCTCAATTAGACAGCTAAATCGTTTTTAAAGTATTCGATTTTTTCGTTTTTATAAATTATTTCAAACAATTATAACCAAATATGTGTATAAAATTTGGAACTGAAATTCATTTTTTCTGTTCATTTATTGTTTTAAATGGTAAAAAAAGAAATAAATATAGTTTGGTTTAAGCGTGATTTACGGTTTACAGACCATGAACCTTTGTATTATGCTCAAAAATCAAATCTACCATTATTACTCATTTTTATATTTGAGCCATCTGTGATGGCTTACCCAGATAGCGACACTAGACATTGGAGATTTGTCTATGAATCTATTAGCGAAATGAACGAAAAGTTAGAACCTCTAAAGGCTTGTATGTATGTTTTTCACAACGAAGCCAGTATTGTTTTTGAAAATCTAATCCATAGATATGACATAAAAAATATTTTTTCTTACCAAGAAATTGGAAACGGTCTTACTTATCAACGTGATAAAAGTATGAAAATTTTATTTGATAATCATACTATAATTTGGAATGAATATCAAACCAATGGTATTGTAAGAAAATTAAAATCTCGTAAACAATGGGAAAATCTTTGGGAAAAACAAATGACTTCGCCACCAAAAATTATTGATGAAAATAATTGGAATATATTACAATTAGACAATTCATTTTATAACCAAATAAAGGGACAAAACTTACCAAAAGAAATATCCCAACGCAACAAAAATTTTCAACAAGGTGGCGAATACTGGGCTTGGCGATATTTTGATAGCTTTATCAAAGAACGCCATCAAAATTATAGCAAACATATCAGTAAACCACTTTTGAGTAGAACTGGGTGTAGTCGTTTGTCGCCATATTTGGCGTATGGAAATATAAGTATGCGCATGGTTTATCAATACACAATGCAGCATTATGCTGCATCGCCCAACAAAAGAGCTTTGACAAATTTTATATCAAGATTGCATTGGCACTGCCATTTTATCCAGAAATTTGAAGACGAATGTAGGTATGAATTTGAAAATATAAATCGAGCTTACAACGATTTATTAAAACCCAAAAATGATGATTTTATTACTGCTTGGCAAACAGGCCAAACGGGTATTCCTCTTGTAGATGCCTGCATGCGTTGTGTAGTGGCTACTGGTTACATCAATTTTAGGATGCGAGCGATGGTGGTTTCGTTTTTTGTTTTTAATCTTTGGCAAGATTGGCGTGAGTTGCATTTTTTGGCACGTCAATTTTTGGATTATGAGCCAGGCATACATTATCCACAACTTCAGATGCAAAGTGGTTGCACTGGTGTCAATACCATTCGTATTTATAATCCCATCAAAAACTCCGAAGAACACGACCCAGACGGGTTTTTTATTAAAAAATGGGTACCCGAACTTCAATTTGTTCCGCCAAATCTAATACACGAACCTCACAAAATGACTGATTTTGAACAAAAATTGTATCATTGCACCATAGGAACACAATATCCGTACCCTATAGTAGATATCGAAGAAACTCGAAAAAAGGCAAGTGATATTGTATGGAGTTTTCGCAAAAACGAAGAAGTAAAAACTGAAGGAAAACGAATTTTGGCCAAGCATGTCAATAATCCAAAACCTAGCCAACCCAAAGTTGTTAAACCCAAAATAAACCACGCAAAAGAATCAATCAATAACCAAATGAGCTTATTATGAAAACTTTTTTGAAAGCAAATTGGCAAAATTTAATCATGGCAAATTATGAAATAGATCCAAATATTCTTACGCCTTATTTACCCAATGGAGTAACTTTAGATTATTATCAAGAAAAAATGTATGTAAGTTTAGTTGGATTTTTATTTAAAAATACTTCTATTTTTTCTGTCCCAATTCCATGGATGGGTACTTTTGAAGAAGTAAATCTGAGATTTTATGTAACCCGAAAAGTTGGAAACATTACTCAACGTGGTGTAGTTTTTATCAATGAAACTGTGCCAAACAAAATAGTGGCTTGGGTGGCCAATAAGCTCTACAAAGAACACTATACGGCCATTCCTACCAAACATAACTGGTCTATTGATGCTCAAAATCAACAGATCGAATATCAATGGAAAGTAAAATCCAAATGGCAAAGTATGCTCGTAAATGCCGAAATTTTACCTAAATCTATGCCTATTGGCAGTATGGAAGAGTTTATTTTTGAACATTACTATGGATACACAAAAGTAGATTCTAAGCAAAGTATAGCATACAAAATTAATCATCCCCAATGGCAGATATTTACAGTAAATGATTATATAATAAATTGCCATTTTGAATCTTTTTATGGTTCTGATTTTAAAATTTTAGATGCAACTCCACCACATTCTGTGTTTTTGGCTCAAGGTTCTGATATTTCTGTGGATTGGCAAAGAGTAAGTTTCTGATAAATATATTATAATGAAAGGCGTAAAAAAAGAAAATCTACCTTCCAAGATTTGTGTGGTGTGCCTCAAACCATTTGCTTGGCGAAAGAAATGGGAAAAAAACTGGAACGAAGTAAGATATTGTAGCGATAGATGCAGAAATAATAAATAAATATGACACAAAAAACTTTGCGATTAATCTTGGGCGATCAGCTCAATAGCAATCATTCTTGGTACAAAACGGTTGATGATTCTATCGTTTATACCATCATGGAGATAAAATCAGAAACCGATTATGCGCTGCATCATATCCAAAAAGTAATGGCTTTTTTTGCTGCTATGCAATATTTTAGGCAATATCTGATTCAACGTGGCCACCAAGTTATCTACATGGCTATCAACGATGTTGATAATTTGCAAAGTTTTGATGCTAATTGCGATAGTTTAATACAAAAGCATCAATTTACCCACTTCGAGTATCAGCAGCCTGATGAATATAGGTTGGATGAGTTATTAAAAAAAATTACAAATCAATCAAAAATTACTTCAAAGGTTTTTGATACTGAGCATTTTTATAGCCACCGCCACGAGCTACAACAGTTGTTTGAAGGCAAAAAAATGTATTTGATGGAAACTTTTTATCGATATATGCGAAAAAAACACCAGGTTTTGATTGTAGATGGCGATAAACCTTTGAATGATAAATGGAATTTTGATGAAGACAATCGCCAAAAATTACCAAATAATCACAAACCCACACCTCCTTTGTGTTTTGAAAACGATCTTACTCTGATAGCTTCCAGTATCGAAAAAGCAAATATCAAAACGATTGGTTTTGTAGATAGCAAACATTTTCTTTGGCCCATCAATAGACAACAATCGTTGGAGTTATTGGCTTATTTTTGTGAAAACTGCTTGCCACTTTTTGGTACTTTTCAAGATGCCATGGCTCCCAACGAATGGTCGTTGTATCATTCTAGGCTTTCATTTTCGATGAATATAAAATTGATTTCTCCCAAAGAAGTTGTAGATGCTGCTATAGAAACTTACCAAAATAATACATCTAAAATAGCATACCATCAATTAGAAGGCTTTGTGCGACAAATTATAGGGTGGCGAGAGTATATGCGTGGTATCTACTGGCTCAAAATGCCAGACTATGCTGCATTAAATTATTTTGAAAACACACAATCATTACCTCAATGGTTCTGGACAGGCAAAACAAAAATGAATTGCCTCAAATGTTCTATCCAACAATCTTTGCAATATGCGTATGCTCACCACATTCAACGATTGATGGTTACTGGCAATTTTGCACTATTGGCTGGCGTACATCCTGATGCCGTAGATGCCTGGTACTTAGGTATTTATATAGATGCCATCGAGTGGGTAGAAATCACAAATACTCGTGGAATGAGCCAATTTGCCGATGGCGGCATAGTAGGTACCAAGCCATATGTAAGTTCGGCCACCTATATCAACAAGATGAGTTCCTATTGCACAGGTTGTTATTACGATAAAGCCAAAAAAACAGGCCACAGGGCCTGTCCATTCAATAGTTTATACTGGAATTTTTATGATAAACATGAATCAAAACTGGCCAAAAATCCTCGTATAGGCATGATGTATCAGGTATGGAAAAAAATGGATGTTACCGCCAAATCCGAATTGTTGCAACAAGCCGACTATTATCTCAAAAATATAGATGATTTATAAAATTCTTACTTACAAAAAAAGCCCCAAAATGGGGCTTTTTTTATTTCCAATGTGGTTTATGGCACAAAGGGAATGAATAAAAGTAAAATATTTTATATTTATGAGTTAAATTTTATTTAATAATAGCTAATTTTTTGGTATTTATGCGATGTCCTTCTACCTCGAGGCTACACATATACAATCCAATAGACATCGAAGGCAATGCAAAACTTACCAAACCTTCGCTTGAATATGCTGGCAATTCATATTCTGTTATCGTTTGCATAGACACAGCGTTGTAAATCACAATTTTTGCGTTTTTAAGTGATTTTGAAAGTGCATAGCTAACGCTTATATAATCACTTGCAGGGTTTGGTGTAATCACAAATTGCCTTACATTTTTAATTTTTACATTATCTTCTATTCCTTGTGGCAGACAACCAACTCCAACACAAGTGTTGCTACAAACGGTAACAGTATACATTCCTATGCTTTTTTCTAGTGTAGTGTGATTGGTGGCTGTTACTGTAATGGTGTGTATGCCTGAGCCATTCCATTGCAGGCTGGCACCTGTTCTGCCTTGGTCTTGGGTGCTGAGTATAGTGGCATTTGGCACTTCCCAAGTGTATTTGGCTCTGTAATCAATAGCGTTGTTTTCGTAGAAATAAGTTCCTGGCAAACTATTGCAAGGTATGGTTTGTACCCCTCTAATAGTTGGGCTTGGAGGTAGAAAAGACTCTACTCCTGTAGTATACTGTGTAGGTTGTGGTTTTGATGAGGTAGCGATTTTTACTACGTACGCCACATTGTCTGCTGCACCAGCTAAAAGCAACGAACCATCACCTCGCAACACAGCCCCTCTCATTTCTAAAAATGAACTCACATTGGCTGTAAGTGCAGTGCTATCTGCGATAGTGCCATTTGGTAATATTTTATATAACCATATTTTATTGGCTAACGATTGCCAAGTGCAAAACAAAATGGTGTCGTTTTTGAGTTCAAAAATACGAGAGCTACCACAACCCATAGTTCCCAATGTTATCTCCCATAGTTTTACTAAATTAGTATCCGTTTTGATTAAAAAGCTACGTTGGGTGTTCGGTTGAGCGGCATTGCCTACCATGCCTGACACATAAACACTATTATTTTTGGCATATAAACCTATGCCTCTTTCTGGATGGTATTCCCGAAAAGTCTCATTGTAATTTTTGGTTTTTATGGTATCTCCATTGGGTCGTATTTTAACAATATAGGGGTATTTAGGTGTTAGGTTACCCCCATGCCCATACAGCATAAAATTAGTAGCATTATATTTAAACATATTGGCTGGTGCATCTACCGTAATAATATTTGGAGCAAAATATATTTTCCTCCATTTTAAATTCCCTAAACTATCCAAATTGTTTACCATAAATTTTCTGCCATATCCTTCATTTATTGGAATAAGAGATGCTGTTTGTCCAAAAAAATAAAAATCATTGATACTGTTAGTATAAATGGATGTGCTGATAATTTGGTGCCAAGGTGGAATAGCCCTAAATGAACGATGAAATTTTACGTTTGAATTGGTATCCAAGTTAACAACTTGAAATAACATAGTATCAGTACCTATATATCTTTTATGTTCTGATCCACCTATAAAAACAGAATGATTGGCATATTTTATTGGTGCAAATTCAATTCCAGTAAAACTAAAATTAAATCGCTTAGTCCAAACAGTATCTCCGTTAATTAGATTTGTTTTTAAAAATGTAGATTTATTAATATAGCTCGATGACCTATCTTGAGTATATAAATAGATATGTGTTTCAGAAGTATCTATTGATTCTACAATTGTTTTGCCCGACAAAAAGCTATATTTCTTTTCCCATATTATGCTTGGTTGTGCAAAGCTTTGGATTTGTGATAGTAAAAATATACTAAATAATTTGAGGGTGTTTCGAACAGAAACACCCTCAAAAAAAGATTTATACTTCATGTTATTTAATAATAGCTAATTTTTGAGTACCAAGTACTTTGCCATTGGCAGTGAGTATACAAAGATACAAACCAGAATGATACGTTTTAGTAGAAAGTGATATGTTTCCTACATTGTTTTCTACTTGCCATTCTTCTAGTTTTTGAAAGCTGCTGCTATTAAACAGCGATATTTTAATATCTATTGACTCTGCTGGTGCTTTGTACACAATGTTTACTACATCGGTTGCGGGGTTTGGGGATACTTGCAATAGTGCGTTTGAATCATAGCTTACGCCTCCGTTTGTTTGTTCTTTTCTCGTAGTCTGTAAACAACGTTTGTTTACAAGTTTGTAAGCAGGTGTAGTAGGACATACATAGCCTCTGTAGAAAAACGACAATTCTCTGCAAGCGTCTGTGGCATAGCTAGTGCCACTTTGGGCAACGTAAGCCAAAGTGCTACTGTCTGCTTTGGTCATGGTAGGCATTTTGCCATAGAGCATGAGTTTTGATGGGGGATTCATGTTATAATAGAACCACAAAACAGGAGCTTTCACATAAGGCTCTTCCGGATTTGGCTGCAAAGCAGCTTGTTTGCAATGATCTGCTGCCGACCTATTGCCTTTCATCAAATAATCGTACATCATATATAAGTAAATATCATAATATGCTTCTTTATTGCAATTAACTACTGAAGTGGCATAGTTTTCTAATCCAAGCAAATCATTAGCAGATTTGTATGCTTGAATAATTTCGTTCTGATAATATTTCTGTCTTGATTTGTTTCCAACTTGGTAGCGTAAACTATCTTTTAGTTCATCCAAACCAAGTGCTTTTTTCTGTGGCTCTGTAGCTTCCATTCTGCCATTGCCAGCAGGGTATCCACTAAAGGCACATTGGGCAAGTGCGGCAACGTTTGTTAATGCAACAAGACCTGATGGATTTGGAGAAAGTTCATTAGCACCAACAAAATATTCTAAGCTGCTAGAGGCGTTGTTTTGAATATCAGTGGCATTATTGAGGAATTTGTTGCCAGCTGGAGATGTGGCAGTGCCAAAAGAAAAAGGATACACATCTACTGAGGTAAATTTCAATCCAATAGGATTTACAGCACCAGAGCCATCTATTTTATTGCATCGCATAAATTTATCGTCATGGCTATATTGATTATACAAATTAGCCCCTATACTATTTCCTGTTAAGTTATTGCCAATGAATGTAGTTTGAAAATTTGATTGTAACCATACACCATCATTTATTCCTGAAATTGTATTGTTATAAATATTTCCTGTCCATGATGCCAATATCCCTATTGTATTAAAATACGTAATGTTTATACTAGGGTCTGGGGATATTTTGTTTTCATAAATATGTGTATTTTTTGAATAGTTTAAAAAAACACTAACATTTTGACCGTATACAGCCCAAGGAAAATCATTAAAGGATGTTGTAGTCTGCTTTAATAAAAAATTATTATTTTTTATTATTTTATTACTAAAATTGTCATCTGTGTGTGTCATATCATAATCACAGAATATTCCTATTGGAACATTTTTTATATGATTATTTGACATTTCTACGCTTCCTCTGTATACATACACAGCATAAGGTCCTGTTATTCCTGTAATAGTATTATTTTGTATTTTTACAGTGCCTAGTGCATCTGCAGTACCATTTGACAATCCTAAAGCTTGGTAAACAAAACCATTATCCCCTATAAATCTTGAGTTTTGTATGGTAGGATTAGTCGAATAATTGTTTCTATTTATATCAACAATTCCAGAAATATTGTTAAAAAACAAGGTGTTCTTGATTTGATAACTTGTGTTTTGGTTTCCATTTACAAGCAATGCTGTAGTTGAGCCAGAAATGGTTGTATTATTGTTTATATTTATGGCAGAATTATTTACCAAAAACAATCCACCCCAATAATTATAAAATACTGGTCCATAAGGGCTTAAAATCATTTGAGCAGTAGAAGGACAAGTAGAAGTCAATAAGGTGCCATTGATACTTACGTTTGCACCTGTAAAAGAAATAATAGCTCCTTCGTCAGCATATAGTTTGCTGCCTGGCATGAAGCTGATATTGCCGCTCATTTGTACATTACCAATTAAATGATAAGAGCCGTTGAAAGTAACCCCTCCACTCAATATGGTAGTAGTACCAGGTGAACCTATTTCATGAGGTAGCCTATTTGGGTCTGGGTTTGCCCAACCTCCTATGTTTACAAAATAGGAGTTGATACAGCAAGAGTTATAGACCGAAATTTGCTTGCTTGCAATACCAGCAGTAGGTTTACACAAAGTATTTACTGTACATGCAATATTTAAAAGACCAACTACGCTAGATGTAATTGTCATGGAATTTAGATTTGAAATAAAAGTGGCATTACCGCTTACACTCCAAATATAAGAAGCACCAACGATAGAAGCAACAGTATAAATAGTATAATTTTTAACACAAAAAGATGGAGCTCCATTAATGGAAATATTTTCGCTGTAATCTATTAAAAAAGAGCTATTAACAGTGCTACAAGAATTAAATACTTTTGCCATTAAAGAAGTTGCAATACCACTTAAGCCAGTCAAAGAAACTACATTACTTGCATTTCCTCCCAAAAAGGTTGCATTTGCACCTACATTCCATAAGTAATTTGCACCCACTTGTGTAACAACACTATAAGTAACGAATGTATTAGAGCAAATCGTAGTTAGACCAGTAATGGTAGGATTTGCCAATAACCCATTAGATACACCAGCCAAAGTAGAAACTTCTGTACTGCAAAAATTGCTTTGTCGCACAGATAGCAAAAACGAACCAGCACCAATACCTGTTATTGTGCAAGTATTTTGGTTTACGCCCAAAATGCTAGCAGCACCAGTTACAGACCAAGTATAAGTTGTGTTGAAATTTTGAGGAATGGAGTAAGTGTATGTATTATTAGCACAAAGTAAATTGCTACCCACAATGCTGAGATTTGGTGATATAGTGCCTACAACTGTAATAATTCTGGGTGTCATAGGATCCGAAGGACATCTGTTATTAAAAAAACAAGTTAAAGTAAGTACCCCAGGTATAGAACTAACAAAATTGGCCTCACTAGCTGAAAATTGAGTTAAAGTACCTATACCAATTTTTCTTATAGCATAATTACCACCCTGAGATGATGAGGAACCAACTCCAGTATATTTTGCAATTTGATTAACACAAACAAAAGATGGACCAGTAAGAAATGGTGTATTAGGGGTTATCCAAGATGAGCCAGTTCTAGTTACAAAATCAGTTATACCACACAAGGTTGATACTCTTTTGACAATTATATTAAAATCAGCACTTGATATACCTGTAACAGTAGCAGTACTACCTACAGATGCCAACAAAGAGCTACCACCTGTAACAGACCAAGTATAACTTATACCTGGTGCAGAGGTAATAATTGCAGGTATAATTCTACCAGAACACATGTTAGCAAGTAATGAAATAGTTGCTTCTGGCAATGAAGGTACACCTGAAACAGTAATCACAAAAGTACTAGGGGAACTAACAAGAGAAGCACCTGTGTTTGCCTTAAGACGAACCCTATATCTGCCAGGAGTTACTGTATTAAAATTTAAAGTAATAGAAGAAGTACCTGCTGTTGCTGTTCCTATAGTTCCAGATAATGGTGTAATAGCTATGCCAGTAGCACTCACTAACTCGGCCGTAATGTTTCCCGAATAACTACAATCGTTTGTAAAATTAATGCTAAGGCTAGTGCAAGTACTAACCAAAGGTACAACAGAAGTTGTAATTGCCAATGGAGAGTATTCGTAATTGGTGTTATTAGTAATATTTGAACTTGTAGGGTCGCCAGCAAGTCCACCAACCACATAGCCCTTGTTGCCATTAGCATTAGAAATGGCAAATGCAGCAGGATGATATCGCCCGTCTGGCAAACTGGATAATTTACAAAAATTTTGATTTATTGGACTAAACCTATAAAAATCTGATGAAGAAACATAATTATTAGTGTTAATTGTAAGTAAACCACTTCCAATATAATAATTGTTGTTATCCATTTTAAAAGCAACAGGGTGCAATGCGTTTCCACCAGGATATACATAATTAGGTACTTGCCAATTCCCCACATCTGTTAGATTAGACGAAATTACGAATTTCCATACTTTATTGGTGTAGCTTTCGCCTTTTTCGTCTCCACAAAACACATAAAGCTCTCTAGCAATAATACCAGGCCAGGGCACATACTGTCGCCCCAACATAGCAGCATCTTTGTTTATTTTAGGCATATCAGTTAGTCTACGCCAAAAAAAACGGTCACTGGGGTTAAATTCCCAAAAGTCTTTGTAGTAGTTAGCAGATGCAGCTTTATTATACTCAGTGTCGCCACCTCCACCAACGTAAGCTAGACCAGCCTCTTCAATAGAAGTTGCAAAAGCACCCACTCTACCAGTAGCAGTAGTCAAATCTTTAGGTACGTTGGTAAACCATTGCCAATTATTAGAAGACGGAAAATATTTAAACATTTGATCAGATGATGCATTGCTAGTTCGTCCACCACCTACATAACCAAAACCAGACAAAGCAAAAGAAAAAGCACTGCTTCGTGCATCTCCACTCAAATCAGCTATTTGAGTCCACCTATCAGTTATTGGATCGTAGCTCCAAAAGTCTTTAAATTTTTGATTAGAACTTAACAAACTACCAGTACCATAATATCCTTTGCCATCGATAGAAAAACTAACTGCACCAAACCTAGCACCTATCAAAGTGTTGTTGGTAGTTAGAGAGCTTTTAGTTTGCCAATTTCCACCTTGACCTATGGCCATCAAACATGATAACATTACTATTATTGAGGTATTTATTGATTTTAATTTCATAATTTTTTTATTTTTTGGTTGGTTTAATATCTATGTTTAAGCTGTCTAACTCTCTTGAAGTAATATGTGGAGGAAAAATTTTAGACACCAATTTTTTAGTCATTTGGTTGCCAATTTTTTGCGCCTGACCTTGGTTTTTAAATCTAACAAAGCCCTCAACTCCTGGTACAAATGGTTGATCAATGATAATTTTGTTATCAAATAATATTACAAATCCAAAACCATCAGCATCTACTTGATATGGTATTGCATTGTAACCTTTGTTGGTACTGAGTTCAGTTTTGAACTTTTCTGATAACAAATCTTGTTGAATTGTTTTGGTTGTATCAATTTTTTGAGCTACTACAGAAACTGAAAATATCAGTGAAAATAGCGAAAATTTAACTTTAAAATTAATTTTAGTCATTTTAGTTTTTTATTATAATGTAA
Organism: Cytophagales bacterium; assembly: GCA_013297755.1. Taxonomy (GTDB): domain Bacteria; phylum Bacteroidota; class Bacteroidia; order Cytophagales; family UBA9547; genus REAG01. Next base: position 5,966 of record JAAFIH010000024.1, on the reverse strand, counting down.
GAATAATAATATTTATTAATCATTGCAAAAATAGTAACTATTTTTTTTATAATTAGTAGTTATTCTGAAAAATTCATACTTTTGATACATAGTTTATACCAAAAATAAGTAATATATGAAAGAAACGGTCGAATGTTTAAAAATAGGTAATAAAATTAAAAAGTGGAGAGAAATACGTAACTTTTCGCAAGAATATATGGCAAGTAAGCTTGATATGTCTCAAGCAAATTATAGTAGAATAGAAACAGATCAAATTGACATACAGCTTAATGTGCTTCAAAAAATAACACAAATTTTAGATGTAACTATTGAAGATATTTTACGATTTGATCCTAAATATTTTTTTAATAATACAAACTTTAATTCATCTACTTTTACTGGTAACATTCAATCACCATCAAATGTTGAAGGCGATATCAAAAACTTGAAAGCTCAAATTGATTTGTTAACAAAAGCTGTTTTAAAATTATCAGATAAACTTTAATGTTAACTTATTCAAATACCTCTATTACCAAAATTAGTTTATAACTTTTAAATTTTTATTCAAATAATAAATGGAATTAATCATGACATAAGAAGACAAAAGATAAATTACGCCTTATGTAAGTTCGGCCACCTATATCAATAGGATGAGTTCCTATTGCACAGGTTGTTATTACGATAAAGCAAAAAAAACAGGCCACAGGGCCTGTCCATTCAATAGTTTATACTGGAATTTTTATGATAAACATGAATCAAAACTGGCCAAAAATCCTCGTATAGGCATGATGTATCAGGTATGGAAAAAAATGGATGCTACCGCCAAATCCGAATTGTTGCAACAAGCCGACTATTATCTCAAAAATATTGATGATTTATAAAATTCTTAATCACAAAAAAAGCCCCAATTTGGGGCTTTTTATATTTCCAGTGTGGTTTTTGGCACAAAGGGAATGAAGAAAATGAACTATTTGATAAACAATAATTCTCTGTATTTTGGAAGTGGCCAAAACTCATCGCCAACCAATACTTCTAATTTATCGGCATGGTAGCGAATTTTGTCAAAAAATTTACCTTTGATGTCGTGGCAATAAGCCAACGATTTTTTCTTACCATCTTCTATGTCATTGGCTTTTTTACGCGCTTCCAACATCGCTTCCGATTCTGATATTACCACTGCTACATGTTCTGAAATAGATTTGATAATATCTAAGGTAGAAGCATAATATTTTGCATCTATGCCTATTTCTTTTTGTCCTTTTACGTTTTCGATCAATGTAGTTTGATAAGCCAAAGCAGCAGGAACTATCTGATTTACAGCCATTTCGTACATAGAGCGTGATTCTATTTGAATACGTTTAGTGTAAACTTCGAGCATAATCTCGTGGCGAGCATGCAATTCAGTTTCGTTCAAAATACCATGATCTGCAAACATTTTTGCTGATTTTTTATCTAAAAACGCATCCAAAGCCTCTGGTGCCGTTTTGATATTTTTTAATCCACGTTTGGTAGCTTCTGTTACCCATTCGTCTGAATAACCATTGCCTTCAAATCTGATTTTTTTAGATGCTTTTACATACTCACGCAATACATTTACGATTGCGATTTCTTTTTTAGCTTCTTTTTTGGCTTCTTTTTCTACATCTTCTTTAAATTTAATCAATTGCTCGGCAACGATAGTATTTAAAACTGTCATTCCATGACCATTATTGGCCGAAGAACCAACAGCACGGAACTCAAATTTGTTGCCTGTAAATGCAAATGGCGATGTACGGTTACGATCTGTATTATCCAAAATCAATTGAGGAATTTTGCTAATTCCCAATTTCATATACATATTTTCTCCTTTATCTACTTTTACTTGGCCATTGGCTTCTAATTCATCAAATACCGATGTCAGTGTAGAACCTAAGAAAACCGAGAAAATAGCAGGTGGAGCTTCGTTTGCACCCAATCTGTGTTCGTTGCCAACAGTGGCTATGGCTGCACGCATCAAATCTGCGTTGTCATGTACTGCTTTTACTACGTTTACACAGAAAGTTAAGAAAATAAAATTGTCTTTTGGTTTTGAACTTGGGCCAAGCAAATTGCGACCATTGCTAGTACACATCGACCAGTTGTTGTGTTTGCCACTTCCATTTACGCCTGCAAAAGGTTTTTCATGAAAAAGTACTTTCAAATTATGTTTGTCGGCTACTTTTTCCATTACATCCATCAACAAAGCATTGTGGTCTACAGCCAAATTTAACTCTTCGTACAATGGGGCAACCTCAAATTGAGATGGAGCTACCTCGTTGTGTCTTGTTTTTACTGGAATCCCTAATTTCAACATCTCAAACTCTGAATCAGCCATGAAAGCCAACACTCGTGGAGGAATAGAACCAAAATAGTGGTCTTCTAATTGTTGATTACGAGACGATACCTGACCAAACAATGTACGACCGCACATAACTAAATCAGGACGAGCCAAATAAAGGGCTTTGTCTACCAAAAAATATTCTTGCTCTGGCCCCAAGTTGCAATATACTTTGGTAACTTCGCTATCAAAATATTCTTGCATTACGGCAGTAGCAGCTTTGTCGAGGGCTTCTATTGATTTCAATAATGGAGCTTTGTAATCTAAGGCTTCGCCAGTGTAAGACACAAAAACAGTAGGAATACACAATGTTTTGCCAAAGCCTAAATCCATAATAAATGCAGGCGAGGTAGGATCCCAACCTGTATAACCACGGGCTTCAAAGGTAGAACGTATGCCACCGTTAGGAAATGAAGAGGCATCAGGCTCTTGTTGGATAAGTGCCGAACCCTTAAAAACTTCTATGGCACGACCATCAGTTGTAGGTTCAAAAAAGGCATCATGTTTTTCGGCTGTGGTGCCAGTCAATGGTTGAAACCAATGGGTATAATGGGTTACTCCTTTAGAGATAGCCCACGCTTTCATGGCTGCTGCTATCACATCGGCTGCCGATGGATCTAGTTTGTCGCCTTTTTCTACACAAGCTACAAATTTTTTGTAAGTATCTTTTGGCAAAGTCGATTTCATGTTTTCTGTACCAAAAGTATTAGTACCATAAAAATCCGACACACGACCAGCTGGTGGAGTTACAGTTACAGCTTGGCGTGATTGCACAAATTCTAATGCTTTAAATCTTAAATTTGACATATATTTTAAATTAATGATTATTTACAGCCCCAAATATATAAAATTTATCAAAAAAAAATCTTTTTATCCTTTTTTTTAATCAATATTTTTATTATTATAAATTTATTTGTCTATCAATGCTTCAAATTACATCCATTTCATTGATGTGTATTTCAAAAAGCAATATTCTTTTTTGAAGTCGCCTTGAGCTAAGCATAATAAATTAATATAAAGATTCATTTTCCAAATAATAAATTTTGATTCATTTTTTGTTTCATTTTTTTTAATTTAGTTTGTAAATTACCACAATGGCACAAAACATCAGTTTAGCAACCTATTTTACGCTTGAAAATGAATTTGAAAAAGCCTTTTCCCTTTCTTGAAAGTGTCGAGATAGGTTTTTTGATTTTCAAGTAGATATAAAAGTGGAAGAAATAGCTACTCATAAGAAATTAGAAATTAAAGATGTGTTAAGCAAAGAATTGGCTTCAAAGGGAGATTTGGCAGTACTAGAATCAAAATTATTGCTTGAAATTGAGCGTGTAGAACATCAACTTGATACAAAAATGACGATTTATTTTATTGTTCTACTTTCTGTGATGATACTTCTCAACAAAGATTTGCTAATTTTTATAGCTCAGTTGATGGGTTTGGTAAAATAATAGTACAAATTAGAATTTCCAAGTTTTCAAAAATACCATCGCTCTAAGCTATGGAATCTTTATTTTCTAATCAATCAAACCTATAAGGTTTTCAAAAACCTTATAGGTTTATTTACCGATTTTTAAAAAAGTGGAACTTCTACATTTCAAAGATACCATCGCTCCAAGCGATGGTATCTTTATTTTCAGCCCATGCTTTCCAAGTTTTCAAAACTTGGCAGGTCTTTCATTAACTTTAATGTTGTTGAAACATTTTGGTTTTTGGAGTGGAAAAAGCATTCTTGATTCCTTTTTTTGACTTTTTTTTTAAAATATCAATCATTGTTTATATATTTGTGTATGAATCAAAAACAAAAAGAAGAATTAGGAAAGTATTTATTAGACATTTCTAAATTCATTTTTGCTGGTGTTTTCTTGATTAAATTATTGGATACAAACAGTTTTGAAAAATTGTTTGTTTAATTTGGTGGTTTAGTTGCTACACTTACTTTTTTGTATGTTGGTATAAAATTATTAAAAAATTAGTAGTATGATTCTAGGATATATGTATATTGGATTAGCTGTAATTGGCATTGCACTTGTTTTTTGGGTAAATTCGTTACCCGAAAATAAAGAAGCGTCTGTTAAGTAAAAATTAAAAATTTAATTGAGTTTCCTTCGCACAATGTTAGAAACTATTCGAGGGTTTTTAACCCCTCGAATAGTTTTTTCTACCAACCTACCAACCTACCAACCTACCAACCTACTAATCTCCCAATCTCCCAACTTACCAACCTACCAACCTACCTACCAACCTAATCGAAGAGACCTACAACTAGCATATACATGCACAAAAATATATCAAAAATATCTATTCGCTTTTTTGACGACCGAGAAGTACGTGCCGTTTGGGATGATCAAAATTCCAAATGGTGGTTTTCGGTGTTAGATATTGTAGCTGTTTTGCGAGATAATGACGATTATACCAAAAATCGAAATTATTGGAAATATCTCAAAGCAAAATTGAAGAAGGAAAATAGTGAACTGGGTAGTGCCACTACCCAGTTGAAATTATTAGCACCAGATAAGAAAAGTCGTTTGTCAGATATGCTCGATTACGATGGAATTATTGCTTTGGGCAAAAATTTTCCAACTACTAAGGCAAATAGGTTTATAGAGTGGTTTACATACAGCCCTCAAAGCATAGACGGTAAAAGCAAGACAAAAGCTTATGCCTTGTTTGAAACCTCGTTTGTGGATAGTATAGAAGTAGGCACTATCAAAGGCTTACAACAAATCCATGCGTATATATTTGGAGGATTATATGATTTTGCAGGGCAAATCAGAACCAAAAATATAGCCAAAGGTGGCTATCGTTTTGAATATGCACAATACTTACATGGTACTTTGCAAAAAATTGATGCCTTGCCCGAAAGCAATTTTGATGAAATAGTAGAAAAATATGTGGCCATGAACAAAGCCCACCCATTTATGGAAGGCAACGGCAGAAGCACTAGAATTTGGCTAGATTTATTACTCAAAAAACACCTAAAAAAATGTATAGATTGGAGCAAAATTAGTAAAACCAATTACATGAACGCTATGATTATAAGTGCCGTAGACCCCAGTTTTTTGAATACACTACTACAATCGGCACTAACTACCGACATCAATAGTCGAGATATGTATTTGAAAGGCATAGATTATTCGTATTATTACGAAGAAAATTAAAACTTTTTTTATGTAAGAACACGCTTTTTGGCGTGTTCTCTTTTGGGGTGTTCTCCTTTTGGTGTGTTCTTTTATCTTTATAATAAAATTTATGCGTTAGCAAAAGCCCTCTTCGGGGGTTTGGGGGCTTTCCAAGAAGTTCCACTTTTAAAAAAAGTGGAACTTCTACGTTTATAAAGATTCCATTGTTCTAAGCGATGGTAACTTTATTTTCTAATCAATCATACCTATAAGGTTTTTAAACCCTAACCCCGAAAATATTTTACGGAATTTATGCTAAAAACCGATTATATGCTTTGTATAGTCGGTTTTTTTGTTTTTATTTGCATTCCGTAAATACGTATTAAATATGTCTTCAAATCACATCTACCCTGCTTGGGCTATTGAGCATCGTAAACCTGCTACCGAACTCAGATTCATCAACAACAAGTATTATCTCTATGAAGTGAGTTCGTTTTATGACCCTATTCTCA
>JAAFIH010000023.1 GCA_013297755.1 Cytophagales bacterium | reverse complement strand
GATGATTTAGTATACTCTACAAGAGAAATTATAAGACCTAATAGAAAAAACCATAGAAAACATAAACCTAAGAAACTTTATAACATGGTCTATAAAAGACTATGAAAACCTTAAGTAAACGACATTGCTTACCAAATAGTTAAATTTACTCCAGCTGTGATATAATTTATTTTAACACTTTCCCAATAATTTTGATACATATATCCCAAAGTAAATTGGGTAAATCCATTTTCTCTATTTTTAAGTTTATAAGCTAATAATGTTTGTATTTCAGTCCTATAATTGTATTTTCCCGTAAAATTTGGAGCATATCTGGCCTCTATCAAGCACGATAAATTAGTATAAACTTTAAAATCTGTTTGTGCCGAAAAATCAGTAAATGATTGTTTAATATACATGTCTCTTGTGAATCCAATTCCTATTCTAAAGTAGGTATTATATTTAGAAATTATGTTAAACATTACTATTTGCCAGTCTATATTTCCAAAATTTCCTTTACCAAATTCATGTAATAAATAAAATCGAAAATCCGATGATAATACCCCCCAATTGGCCCTTAGATGTGGTGTAGTGGCTATTGATTTATAACCAATAGGATAGTGCAATCTAAGATCTAAATCAATAGATTTTAGTCTAGGATTTGATTCGCCTTTGGTGTTTAATAATTGTTTTTGGTATGATAAAAAACTTACTATACCTTGATAAGAATATTGTGCTAATTGAAGTATAAAAAATGGGTTACAGCCCTGCAGATTAGTATTATTTGAGTTTTTAGTATCACTATTTGTAGAAGTAGATTCTATTGATTTATTTTTTAATTCATCTACTTGAGCATGTAATTTAGTAATAAATAATAAAGAATAAATTAATATAAGTACAAATATTTTTATCATTTTTTTGTAACAACCAAAAGTGTAATTACAAAGATTAGAAATAAAAATAAGGTTGAACCCATTTTTACATATGTAGATTTATCTGCATTGATTTGTTTATTATCATATTTAGAAATCAAATCCAAAAAGCCATTAAAATCACTTGAAGCAACAGCAGTATTGAGTGTACTTTCGCCTTTGATATCAAGTATAATTTTAGATTTTAATGTATCGTATTTTGCAGTTTTGGGATTAAAATAAATCCAAAAAATATAATCTCCCATTTTTTCTTTTCCAGGTTCTTTGGGTACAACAAAATAATTGTAGTTTTTAGTGCCTGTTACTCCAGTTCCGCTTTTGTTTATGTTTTGATACACATTTGGAGGATAAATATCAAATATTTTACTTTCTTTTAAAAGTGGTTCTTTGATAGAAGCTGTGTTTCCATCGCCTATGATTTTGAATTGATAATTAAAACTTTTTCCAGTATTCATTTTTTTTGTAGAAAATTGCTCTTCTAATTTGAAATTACCCACCGAAACATTGTCTTTCAACGGGTGAGGGGGCAATTCTTTTACTTGAATTGTTTTGGCCTTGGTAGTAAAAACTTTAAAATCTTGCTGCATATTGTTTCCAAAAAAAGATGGATTTTTGGCCACTTTATATTTTATCATTGTAAGAGGTAGTGCTGCAAATCTTACTGATTCTTTATTTAGGGGATAATATGTAGCACGATAGAGCTTGTATTCTGTATATCTTTTGTTTCCTATAGTGATTTGTTCGGGTTGTATTTCTTCAATTCCAAAATTTTCTTCCCAGCAATTATAAGGTTTTAGTTTTTTTATAATGTCTTGCATTTGTTTTCCAAGATCATGAAAATTCATTTGTGCTCTATTTGATTCTGATATATAAAAAGCTAAAGTTGCTGTAAAGCCTTCGCCAATATATACTTTGTCTTTATTGGTATTGAGAGCAAAAAAAGCATCTTCTTTTACATCAACAAACTCTTTTGGAGCCCTGTTTCCAAAAAAATCAGCGAATGGATCGTTTTGCGGTTGTTGTTGTTTTGCCTCTCCAACATTAATAATTGTGCCATTTACTTGAAATCTTTTACCATTTACTTCCATATTAAAATTTGGAAGACGAAATTTTCCTTTTTTTGTAGGTGCATAATTTTGAATATAACTTTGCGAAAATGACATCTGACCATTGATAATATTCGTAGATGATTGTGTAGAAATGCCTCTTTTTTGAAACCCTGGTATTTCTGGGAATCCACCATAGCTTTTTACTTGCTCGTTGTTTACAGTCAAAGAGATAGTAAACGCTTCATTTAGTGCAATATTGGGATTTCCCAATCTTACTACTGGTTCTTGTGAAAAGGCCTCTAAATATACAAATAATAAAATAAAGACAATTTTTGTATAATTTTTCATTCTATGTAATGTAATAATTTTATTCATTAAATTATAAAATAATTTTAAATAAATTTATGTAAGAATTTTTTGTAATGATAGTCGATTTCATTTGACTTCAAACTAACATACAAAATTATATTAAATTAATGTTTTCACAAAATTATAAACATTTGATTAATTTTTCAAAAGTAAAAATATCTTGTAAAAATAAAAAAAAGGCTAAAATCTCTTTTAGCCTTTTTTTGAAATTTCTAATAACCTCATTTCATTTTGAACTATACTCATTTGAGTATTAAGTATTGTTTCAAAATATGATGTATAAACAGAGGTGTTATTCAAATTTATATTTTTATTGTTTCATAAAAATATAAAAAATTTATTACTCCAATACTGCTGCCGCTACTGCATTGGCTTTCATTTCTTTCAATAATCCACCACGTTTTGCAGGAGCTTCAGGCACGATTACCATTTCTACACCAGTCAAAATACGACCACAATGTTCGCAAACGATGATTTTTTTTCTTTCCTTGATTTCGGCTTGTCTTTGTGGTGGCACTTGATTAAAGCAACCTCCACAAGCATCTCTTCTTACTTGAACTACTGCAAGTCCATTTCTGTAGTTATTTCTCAATTTGGTGTACGACATCATCAATCGAGCATCTACATTTTGGGCAGCAGCTTCTCTTTTTACCATCAATTTATTGATTTCATCTTCGCCTTCAGCAATGATTACGTCAAGTTCGTTTTTCTTTGATGCTAAATCGGCTTTCCTAGATTCAATAATCGAGGTCGTGTTTTCTACATCTTTTTTCTTTAATTCAATTTTATAGACTGATTCTTTTATTTTTTTCTCAGCTATCTGAATATCCAATTGTTGTGATTCAATTTCTTTAGAAATAGCATCAAATTCTCGGTTATTTCTTACGTTAGATTGTTGCTCTTCGTATTTTTTGATGAATTTTTCGGCATCTTTGATGGCTATTTTATAAGAAGCAATAGATTCTTCAAAATCTTTAATATCATTTTGATATTTGCCTATGCGAGTCTGAATACCAGCAATTTCGTCTTCGATATCCCTAACTTCTTCGGGCAAATCGCCTCTTACTTTTTTAATTTCATCTATTTGAGAATCAATTATTTGAAGACTAATCATTGATTCTAATTTGTGCTCTACGGTTTGTTCCATGAGATTATTTTATTGGTATTTTACCGGATTTGTTACTACTTTTGATAAAAGAACTGCAATATTAACAAAATTATTTTTAATTATATCAAATAATAAATTTTTAGTGCAAATTTCGCTTTCATAATGGCCTATATCTATCAATGTTATCTTGCCTTGAGCATCAAAATACTCGTGATATTTTACATCTGAGGTTATAAAAACGTCAGCTTGTTGTTGTATAGCTTCTGGCAATAAAAACACACCAGAACCGCCACAAACGGCAATTTTAAGATTTTTATTTTCTAAAAATGTAGTTTCAGTATGTTTCAAAAAAGTAAGACTAAAAGTTTTTTTAATGAAATCATAAAATCCAATTTCATTACCCAAAAAATTTAATTCTCCCACAGCACCAGATCCAATGTCAGTATTTTTATTTTCTATTGTTTGTAAAAAATATGCCACTTCCTCATAAGGATGCGATTGATACATGGCAGCAAGTACTTTTTTTTCAAGAAAAAATGGAAAAATCATTTCTAATTTATCCTCTTCTACGGTTTGTGCTTGATCCACACTACCTATATATGGATTTGCAGCATTTGTGGGCGTAAACGAACCCAATCCAAGACTTGTAAAACTACAATTTTGGTATTTCCCAATCTGACCAGCTCCTGCCAAATGCAGGTTATATTTTACTTTTTGGGTTGCTTCTTTGGGACAAAAAACGGTGATTTTTTTAATAAAATTATTTTTTGATGATAATATTTGAACATTTTTTAATCCCAAAAGACTAGCAATTTTAAAATTAACTCCACCTGATACATTATCTAGATTGGTATGAATGGCATATAAAGCAATGTCGTTTTTAATAGCTTTTAAAATTGTTTTTTCAATATAGTTTGAACCAGTTAATTTTTTTATGCCTTTGAATATAATGGGATGATGTGTTATAATTAAATTACAATTCTCTTGAATGGCCTCATCTACAACAGCTTCTGTGCAATCGAGTGATATTAAAATTTTAGTTACTTCTTCGTTTTTATTACCAATCAATAAACCACAATTGTCATAATTTTCTTGGTAGGGGATAGGAGCAAATTCTTCTAGTTTTGAAATTATTTCTGCTATTTTCATTGATTTTTTGTTTTCAACTGATTTATTGCAAATGTAATCTATTTTAATATCTCTTAAAATACAATTTTAGATGTTTTCGCCTTAGCAACAAAACAAAAGTTTAGATTATCATCAAATTTTTGGAGGTATAATTAGTTTTTAAAATCAAATGAATAGTTTTTTATAATTTCATTAATTTACTTTTGAATCAGAAAATTTCAAGACTTAACATTATCATTTATTTTTCGTATATTTACAAAAAAAAATTATGTTCTTCATCATCTTAGGATTATTAGCGTTTTGCACCACTTTTTTAATCAACAAATCTTCAGAATTTTATTATAATTTTGGAAAATACATCAAATTACTTGGAATAATATTAATCTTTGTAGGAGCTTTGTTTTCTACTGTCAAGCAAATCGATTCTGGCGAGGTGGGTGTACAAACATTATATGGTTCTGTAAGCAACGATATTTTAGAAAGTGGTTTACATTTTGTAAATCCATTGGTCAAAATCATGGTTTTTGACAAAAAAACACAAAATTACACCATGTCGGCAGTGCACGATGAAGGTGATAAGAATGGAGATGATGCCATTTTGGTACTTACCGCTGATGGTCTTGAGGTAGGTATTGATTTGACTATATTATATAGTATCATTCCTAATAGGGCACCAGAAATACTCAAAAAAATAGGTATAGATTACAAAAATGTTGTTGTAAGACCCATAGCTAGAACCAAAATTAGAGACAATGCTGTATATTATGATGCAGTTTCGATGTATTCTACCAAAAGAAACGAGTTTCAAGCAAGAATTTACAAAGACATAGAAAGCGATTTCAAAAAAAGAGGTATTCAATTAGAACAATTATTAATTAGAAATATAAATTTGCCAACTTCTGTAAAACAAACTATTGAGTCAAAAATAAACGCTGAACAAGAATCTCAAAAAATGAAATTTGTACTTGATAAAGAACGCCAAGAAGCCGACCGCAAAAGGGTTGAAGCTCAAGGTATAGCAGATTATCAAAAAATCATGAGCAGTGGATTGTCTGATAAGCAACTTCAATACGAAATGATAAAAGCTCAAAAAGATATTGCTATTTCGCCCAATACCAAAATTATAATCATGAATGGTGGCAAAGGCAGTTCTGTAATTTTAAATGCAGATAAGTAATAATTTTAGAATATATTTTATAGATATTAGTAATACATGAAAAAAAATATTTTTTTAGGCTTGATTTTTTTATTTTTCTTGGTTAAAGCTCAAACTCAAAATGACTGGGAAAATCAAAAAGTAGTTTCTATCAACAAAGAACCCTATCATGTGGCAGTAGTGCCTCATGCAGATTTGTTGGGTGCACTGGCTCACAACCATACTTTAAGTCCATATTATAAATCTTTGAAAGGATTTTGGAAATTTAAGTGGGCAGCAAACTCAGACAAATCTCTTAAAGATTTTTTTGTTAATTCTTACGATTACTCATCTTGGGATTCTATCAAAGTTCCCTCCAATGTAGAGCTACAAGGGTATGGAGCACCCATTTTTAGAAACATCATTCACCCTTTTGATTCAAAAAATCCACCATTTATACCAGCCAAAGACAATTCAGTAGCCCATTATATCAAAGAATTTACTATTCCTCAAACTTGGAATGGCAGGCAAATTTTAATCAATTTTGATGGAGTAGAAAGTGCTTATTATTTATATGTCAATGGCCAAAGAGTAGGGTACAGCGAAAATAGTTATTCACCTTCAGAATTTAATATCACACCTTATATCAAACAAGGAAAAAATACTTTGGCAGTTCAGGTATATCGTTTTTCGGACGGTAGCTACCTCGAAGACCAAGATTTTTGGCGATTGAGCGGTATTTTTAGAAATGTATATTTGTATGCTACCCAAGATTTGAGGGTTTTGGATTATAAAATTGAAACTGATTTAAACCCAGATTATGTAGATTCTAAATTTAAGATAAGCCTTCAAATGGCTTGTAATAAAGGTGTAATTAAAAAAGAACCTAAAGCTGAATTTAATCTTTATGATGCCAACAGAAAACTTGTAATGACAGGTACTTCTTTGGCCAAGAAAACAAATATTTCTCAAAAATATTGTGAACTAGATTTTGAATCAATTATTAAAAATCCTACTAAATGGAACTCTGAAAACCCTTACTTGTATACTTTGGTAATGAATATCAAAGATGGTGATAATAAAATTATAGAAATATTAAGTTGTAGGGTAGGGTTTAGGGAAATTGAGATTAAAGAAGGTGTTTTATGTATCAATGGTAATAGACTGATTTTCAGGGGAGTAAATAGGCACGAACATGATATGAAATCAGGTAGATATGTTACCAAAGAAAGTATGATTAAAGATATAAAGTTGATGAAACAGTTTAATATCAATGCTGTAAGAAATTCACATTATCCTAATGCACCCGAATGGTATGATTTGTGTGATGAGTATGGCCTATATTTGTGTGACGAAGCTAATCTAGAATCTCACCAATTTTGGAGCAAGTTTGCCAAAGATTCTACTTGGATAGTACCTTTTATGGATAGATTATTTGGTATGGTGCATCCTCGAAAAAATCATCCATCAGTGATTTATTGGTCTCTTGGCAACGAAAGTGGGTTTGGACAAAATCATGTCAAAATGAGTGATTGGACTCGAAAATATGATAAAACAAGGCCTGTACATTACAATCCAGCCGATAAAGACCCTTCAGTGGATATTCTCAGTCAAATGTATCCTTCAGTTGAAGCATTTACGGCTTATGCCAAAAATGAAAAAAGACCTGTGATTATGTGCGAATATGCTCATGCAATGGGCAATAGTGCAGGAAATTTAGCAGATTATTGGAGTCCTGTGTATACCATGCCAAGAGCTCAAGGTGGTTTTATATGGGATTGGGTGGATCAAGGATTTTTGAAAAAAAATAAAAGTGGAAAAAATTACTTTGCCAATGGTGGAGAAATGAACGATAGCCTTTCTGAAAAATTTACTGCTTTTGACGGATTAGTGCTAGCTGATCGTACCCCACAGCCTGAGTTGTATGAGTTTAAACATATCGTTCAACCACTGATATGTACTTTGATAGATGCCAAAATTGGCTTAATAAGCATAAAAAATTGGATGGAAACTACAAATGCAAACTATTATGATGCCACTTGGAAGTTATTAGAAAATGGAAAAACCATACAAAGTGGCAATTTTGAAAATCTCAATATAAATCCAGGGCAATCTAAAGAAATTAAAATTCCTTACACTACATACCAACCCAAACAAGGATATGAATACTTTGTAGAAATTATTTTTAAATTAAAAAATAATACTTCTTGGGATACCAAAGGCCATGTAGTAGCCTACGATCAATTTAAACTTGACAACCCCATTGCTGCTCTTAAAAAAGTTAGTATTGATGCAAATAGTAAATTGAAAACGATGAGAAACGACAATTATTTTTCTATTCTTGGAGAGAATTTTAAAATTATATTTTCAAATAAGACAGGCAATTTGGATGCCTACTATTTATACAATACACAAGTTTTGAAATCGGGACCAGTGGCCAATTTTTGGCGTGCTCCCACCGAAAATGATGACACTCAAATATCGCCAACTGGTCAGGCAGCTTATAATTGGAAACGCTATGGATTACATCACCCAGAATTTATTTTAAAAAATATAACTATATCAACCATAGTTTCAGGAGTGATAGAAATCGTTGTTAATCAGGATGTTACATCAATAGAAATGGGTGTTTTTATGCAAAACACATTTTCATATTCTATTTTTAATAATGGAGAAATAATACTTAATCAACATATTTCTCTGACAAAGGATTTACCATTTTTAGAACCTTATGGATTTGCAAAAGTGGGTTTTGAGATGAAGTTACCTTATGGATTTGAAAAATTTTCATTGTATGGTCGAGGCCCTTGGGAGAATTACTCTGACCGCAAAAAAAGTGCCATTGTTGAATTATTTGAATCATCTGTTGATGAACAATATTTTCCATATTCGGTGCCTCAAGCCACAGGAAATCATACTGATGTTCGTTGGGCAGCCCTACGTAACGATTTTGGTGTAGGTTTAGCTATTTATGGCGATCCCACTTTTGAAACAACTGCTTTACATTATTCTAACGATGACTTAGCTAGAAAAAGTAGCGAAAATATTGAACCTCAAAAAGATATTTTTTGGAGTATAGACCACAAACAATCAGGGTTGGGCAGTGCCAGTTGTGGACCTGGAGTAAGAGATGAGTACATCGTACCTATTACTAATTATAATTTTAGTGTAAGATTAAAACCACTTTTTGCAACTGAAAATCCAAATGACTTTATATACAAACTACCCAAAACACCCACTCCTATGTTAAAGCCAGAAAAAAATGGAGATGCTAACACAGGTAAGTTTATGCTAGTATGTGCTGATACTAATGCACAAATAAGATACACCACAGATGGAACATTACCTACAATGAAAAGTATTTTGTATACTAAACCTTTTAAAATAGGAAACAATGATATAACAGCTATTTCTTACTCAAAAGATATGCTTCCAAGTAATCAGATAAGTATGAATTACAATTTTTTATATTCTAAATACGCCATTGATACACTTAGATTTGTAGAGAAAAATATAGTTTGCTATCAACCCACAGAGGAAGATAATTTTAAAAGTAATGCAAAACTGACGCTATTGGCAAATTCTGATACAGTAAAATACAAAATGAAAGCAGTTAAAATTACTGCTGATATTACTAATTATAATCAAATTAGAATAAAGATTTTGGATATTGATAATAATAATAGTTGGGATCATTTTGTAATAGGGGAGGCCTTTTTTACAAAAAAGGATGGTTCTAAAGTATATCTTAATGACTTAAAAGTAGCATTTTCTGATATTTTCAGACGAAATTTAAGTGTTGATAAAAATCCTTTATTGGTAAATGGCATAATGTATAGTAGGGGTGTAGGCGTACATGCACCTTATGAAATATGGTGCGATTTCAAAACCAATGATTTTGTAAGTTTTACTTCTTATTTTGGTACTGACGATGAAGTAGCACCATATAATGATATAAGCGGCAAAGCATCTATGGTGGTTTATGGAACGAATAGATAGGTTTTTATTTTATTTCATACATATTATAACTTTTCAAATGAAAGCATTAATTCTTTTAATCAAATAAAATTTTGATAAAAAAATGTAAACTTTGCTTCAATATTTTAATATTGTTAATAACCTATAAATGCTTGAGAATAGAGCTGACAATTATTTAAAAAATTTTCTGCGTAACATCTGTTAATGATATAGAACTTTGATAAAATAAAATTTACTATATCAAACCGAAAAATTAAAATTACATTCCTATAATTTTCCTCCCACTTGGGGAGAAATTAAAAGTGGTTTTTAAAATACAATTGTAATATTTCTTTTTCGGTTCAATTTAATCATAATTTTGAACTATTAATTTAACATAATGTATATTATGCAACAAATGAATTGTATATAGGATATTAAACCATATTAATTTTAAATTGTGTTTTAAATTAAAAAAACAAAACAAAATCTGCGAATTAATATTTGTAATATTGCACATTGAATAGAATAAAAAATGAAAAAAATAGGTAACCTAAATGTTGAAGACATCAGAAATGATTTTCCAATTTTGAAACAAAAAATTAATGGAAAAGATTTGGTTTATTTTGATAATGCAGCAACTACCCAAAAGCCCAATGTGGTAATAGATACCATATCGCAATATTACAATAGCTACAATGCCAATATCCATAGAGGAATACACACTTTGGCCGAGAAAGCTACTGCAGAATATGAATTAACCAGAAATAGTGTAAAAAATTTATTAAACGCCCCCACTTTAGAACAAATTATTTTTACTCGTGGTGTTACAGAAAGTATCAATTTAGTAGCCCGAAGTTATGGTGGTGCTAATCTAAAACCAAACGATGAAGTCATCATTAGCACTCTAGAGCATCACTCAAATATAGTACCCTGGCAGCTTATTTGTGCAGAAAAAGGAGCAATATTAAAAATAATTCCTATAAATGATGCTGGTGAAATTATTTTTGAAGAGTACGAAAAATTACTAAACCACAGAACCAAAATTGTGTCTATCGTGCATGTGTCCAACGCACTTGGTACTATCAATCCAGTGGCAGAAATCATACAGAAAGCGCACCAATTTGGGGCTGTCGTGATGGTAGATGGCGCTCAGTCAGTGTCGCACCTTGATGTGGATGTGCAGGCTTTGGATGTAGATTTTTTCGCTTTTAGTGGCCACAAATTGTATGCTCCAACTGGTATTGGCATATTGTATGGCAAAAAACATTTGCTGGAAGCTATGCCTCCCTATCAAGGTGGTGGCGAAATGATACAAGAAGTAACATTTGAAAAAACAACTTACAACGAATTGCCCTACAAATTTGAAGCTGGCACTCCCAACATTGCCGACACCATAGCCTTGAGAAAAGGTATAGAATATGTAACTGCTATTGGTAAACAAAATATTGCCCTTTATGAAGATCAATTATTGCAATATTGCACATCCAAACTATCTGATTTTCAGGATATTACATTGGTAGGTACTGCAAAACATAAAATCTCTGTTTGTTCGTTTTCGCTCGCTGGTGTTCACCCACAAGATATTGGGATGATATTGGATAGTGAAGGTATTGCTATTCGTACTGGGCACCATTGTACACAACCTTTGATGCAAAGACTTGGGTTGGTGGGTACTGCTAGGGCATCTTTTTCGTTTTATAATACTTTAGACGAGATTGATAAAATGTGTGTTGCCATGAAAAAAGTAATAAAAATGACAAAATAAAAAATTATAGTGTAATAAAATTTAAAATTAAAATCAAAAAAAGTAGCAGAATTAGTATTTCTAAAATGCTACTTTTTAAATAAAATTATTCTACAGTTACAGATTTTGCAAGATTACGAGGTTGGTCTACATTTTTTCCCATATATATTGCAATGTAATAAGCCAATAATTGAAGTGGAATAACCGACAATAGTGGCACCAACAAATCGTGGGTTGCTGGTATTTCAATCACAAAATCAGACATTTTTTGTATGTGGGTCTCCCCTTCTGTAACTATGGCGATAACTCTGCCTTTTCTGGCACGAACTTCTTGGATATTTGATACTATTTTTTCGTAAGAATTATCTTTTGTAGCCACTACTACTACAGGCATTTCTTCATCTATTAAAGCAATAGGTCCATGTTTCATTTCGGCAGCAGGGTAGCCTTCGGCATGGATGTAAGATATTTCTTTTAGTTTCAAAGCCCCCTCCAATGCCACAGGGAAGTTTACTCCCCTACCCAAATAAAGGAAATTTTTGGCAGAAGTAAATTCTTTTGCAATGGCTTTTATTTTGTCATTTTGATCTAAAATTTGGGCTACTTTAGTAGGAATTTGCTCTAAGTCTACCAATAATTGATGAAAAATACTTTCTGTAATTGTCCCTTTTTTTTGAGCCAAAGATATGGCCATCATAGTAAGTACAGTAACCTGAGCAGTAAAAGCTTTTGTGCTGGCCACCCCTATTTCTGGACCTGCATGCAAGTAAGCACCTGCGTGAGTGGCCCTTGGGATAGACGAACCTACCACATTGCAGACTCCAAAGATAGTTGCTCCTTTTGATTTTGCCAACGAAATGGCAGCTAGTGTATCGGCAGTTTCGCCTGATTGAGATATTGCAATGATGATGTCGCCTTCGTTGATAACTGGATTTCGATAACGAAACTCTGATGCGTATTCTACTTCTACATTAATTCGAGCAAGCTCCTCAAAAATATACTCGGCCACTAAGCCAGCATGCCAAGAAGTACCACAGGCTATTATCACAATTCGCTTTGCTGATAACAAGCGATTCATATATTCTTGTAACCCACCCAAATGCAAATGATTGGTTTCAGAATTGATGCGTCCACGCATGGCATCTTTTATAGACTTAGGTTGCTCAAAAATTTCTTTGAGCATAAAATGGTCGTAGCCCCCTTTTTCGATGGCTTCTAGTTCTAGCTCTAGTTTTTGAATGTAAGGTATGTTATCGGTATTTTCTATTGTCTTGATAGTGAGCTTATTATCTCTAATTATAGCTATTTCTAAATCATTTACATAAACAACTTCTTTGGTATATTCAATAATTGGAGTTGCATCAGAGGCTAAAAAAAACTCGTCTTTGCCTACACCTATGACCAAAGGGCTACCTTTGCGTGCTGCTATCAATTGGTTAGCATTGTCTCTGGCAATAATAACGATGGCATACGCCCCTACTACTTTAGAAAGTGCCAAACGTACTGCCTCTTCGAGCGAACAGTTGGCATTTTGTTGTATATCTTCTATAAAATGTATAAAAACTTCAGAGTCAGTATCGCTATGAAACACATGGCCACGATTTTCTAAATCTTGTTTGAGAGAGGCGTAATTTTCGATAATTCCATTATGAATAATAGCCAGATTTTTGTTTTCAGAATAATGAGGATGGGCGTTTCTATCGCTTGGTTCTCCGTGGGTTGCCCAGCGAGTATGGCCTATACCAATGGTACTTTTAAGGTTTTTACCATTGATAAAATGCTCTAAATCAGCTACTTTGCCTTTCTTTTTGTAGATATTCAACTCGCCATTGATGAGTGCTACTCCAGCACTATCATAACCACGATATTCTAATCTTTTTAATCCTTTTATAATAATAGGATAAGCCTCACGATGCCCAACATAGGCTACTATTCCACACATATTTCCTTAAAAATTAATGATTTTTGTAAATTTGATTTTTGTAAACTTTCGTTGGTATATTTCAGTTCAAATCTAAACATTAAATTTAATTTGGTAAAAAAAAGCAACTTTTTTTATGCACATGTAAGGAATAATCCATGATATAAAATCATAATCATCCATCTTTTTTTAAAACTATGTAATAAACATATTATTTTAGAAATTATGTTGAAAAAAATAATTAAGAAAAAAATCTAACATTCAAGGGTTTCAATGATAATATCTCTTTGAGCATGGCTTCCACCAAGGCAGGGTAATTGACTAATTAAATCTAAAAAATTACTTTTATTTTTATTATTATCTAAAGTATTTTTTATTAATGTATTTATTTTCAATACTACATGGCTTGAGGTTGATTCATTATTGAGATAATATTTTGCTAGATTAAAATCAAAATTTGATAAATCAATTTCATTTTTAGAGGCGTTGAAAGCAAATGATTTGTGAACATCTAAAAATGGATCACCAACATTTGAAAAATTAGATTTAAAAAATGAAGTAATTTCTTGCCATAAATGATGCTCTATACTATTATTTTTTAAAGAAATTCTCCAAAGCAAGGCTGCTGCATCTATGCCTTTTCCATAATTGGGAGAGGTAGCCACAGCTGGTTTTATTTTGTTGTAGTATATTTCTAATGCTTTTTGGGGTTTATTTAAAGCCAGTTCTGTCAATGCTTGATGCCATCTCAAATGACCAGCAATAGGGCTTGATTCATCGTATCCAACAAACCATTTTTGTAAGAATAATTCAGCTTCATTCCATTTTTTTGTTTCGTATAGTATATGAGCATACGTGTGAGCTGTATGTCCACAATGATAATGTAAGGATAATGATTTTTCGGCTAGTTCTAAAGCTTCAGTATGTTTGTTTACTTCAGTGAGAGAATAGGCATACATGGCATCAAACCACCAATCATTGTGATAAAATCTTTTACAATTTTCTAAAATTAATAATCTTTCATTTTCAAAGTTTGGGTTACCGCTAAAAGCAAGTATACCATAAGCTCCAGTGATTTGAGATAAAAGGTAAACATCATTCGGGTAAGAATTTATATGACTTTTTAATCTTAAAAAAGCATCATTTTGTTGATTTTTTAAGATTAAATCTACTATTAAAACATGATTTTTTTCCCTAATTGTACCATTGACGACCAGATTCTTTGCTTGATGTAGGTATTTATTTTTCAATTCTTGATGTCCCCACATATCTGAAAGCATAGCCAAAGCTGCGTAAGGAAGTGCAAAATCTTCGTCTTCTTTTATACTTTTCAATAAAAATTGTTCGGCATTGGCATTGGCGGCAATGGCTGTATCAATACCTTGTATATAAAAATTTGCAGCCTTTTCAGAACTTGTAGAAATTTCTAAACCATATCTATCCTTGAGTGCCATCTATAAGAAATAACTAATTTTAATTGAATATAAATTTTTAAATATTACTTAAAAATGATTTCAGAGTTTCTATTTCCTCCTCTGTAATTGATGGAAAATTTGCTATTCTAAATGTAGTATCTTTGAGTGAACCATACCCAGAACCAAGCTCAATACCTGCTAATTTGGCTTCTTTTTTTATTTTAATGATATTTTCAGGGGTTGATCCAACAGTCAAAACAGTGTCAGATTGAACTTCTTTATTGTTTACATGCAAATGAAATCCCTGGAGTGTAGATACAAAATGATATAAATTATAGGCTCTATTTCTTACTAAAGTATCTATTTCTTTGATAGGCATACTGTTGTCAAGCACTCGATACAACAAATAGATATTCAGCACATTGGGTGTATAATTTGTTTGAAATTTCTTTATTTGCTCAAGCATTGTTAGCAGACTGTTGTAGCGACCTACCACATTTTTTTGTTTGGCTTTTTCTATGGCTTTTGGCGAAACTATCAATAAACCTAAACCAGCAGGAAGGCCAAAACATTTCTGCACAGAACCATAAATAATGTCATACAACTCAAAATCGATGGCTACGCCACCTATACAAGATGTTGTGTCAATAGAAATCAAAGCATTAGGGCATATTTTTTTGGCTTCAAGGATAACATTTTTATCGACTTTGGTACCAGTAGAGGTTTCATTTAAGGTAAAACCAAGCATTTCTGTATCGTTTGCAATAGTATAATTTGATAGCTGTATAGGTTCTTTTTCATTGTATTTGTGCCCAACAGTTTCAGAATTTATAAATTTTGCATATTCAAACCATTTCTTACCAAATTCTCCATTAAAAAAATGGATAGCTTTGCTCGAAACAATATCTTGAGCTATTATTTCCCATGATTCTGTGGCCGAACCAGTATATAAAATTTTATAATCAGAGGGGATATTTAGTTTTTGATGTAATAATTGTAAGCATTTTTCTGAAAAATCATCAAATTCTTTGCTTCTATGGCTTATGCTCAAAATATGATTATCATAAGCATCAGTTAGATATTGACGTACTTTGGGATTGATTTTTGATGGCCCTACATTGAATGTAATCATGGTAAAATAGTAATATTATTTGATTATTTTATTTTTAAAATATTGTAATGCCAACGAGTAGCTATCTAAACCAAAACCTACAATTACGCCTTTGCAAACCCTAGACAAATGGCTGTGGTGCCTAAACTCTTCTCGAGCATGTACGTTTGAAATGTGAACTTCTACCACTGGGGTTGGTACAGCAGCTATGGCATCGGCCAAAGCAATTGATGTGTGTGTATATGCACCAGCATTTAAGACGATTCCATCGTAATCGAAACCAACTTCATGTATTTTGTCTATCAATGATCCCTCGTTATTCGACTGATAATAAGACAGTTGTATAGATTCAAATGTTGATTTTAATTCTTCAAAATAATTTTCAAAAGTGCGATTTCCGTATTTTTCGGGTTCTCTCTTGCCTAGTAAGTTTAAGTTTGGCCCATTTATAATTAATATTTTCATAACTTACACTACAATGTAATAATAACTAAAATCAATATTTTTAAATTATTACTTAAAAATACTTTCATTGGTATTGACTTTCAAAAGAGAAGGTTGCAAAGATTCTACAATTTCAGAAAAAAACATCAACTTTTGAGATGGTTTTATCAAATCATTGGTTTTGATATACACCAAATCTGTTTGAGCACCAAAACCTGAGGGTGCATACACCAATTCTATGGTAGCATTTTCGCCACTTTTGATATATTCTTGTTTGCTTGTGTAAGATACACAACTACAAGAAGCAGAAATGGATGAAATTTTTAAATCACTTCTTCCAAGATTAGATACAGTAATTCTTACAGGTATTTTTGTGTTTTTTTCTATTTTTCCAAAATTATAAACTGATTTTTCGATAATTAATTTAGGAGATAATTTAATTTCATTTTCGGTAAAATTGGCTTCAGTTTTTGCATTTACAATACCTCTGATATATAAATTGGCAGTAGCTGGCGTAGCATTGGTGGTTACAGCAATCGATTTATTGAAAAAACCTATTCTACCATGTGTGCCGTAGGTGGCTTTGATGGCACCAGTTTTGCCTGGTAATATAGGTTCTCGAGACCATTCTGGAGTTGTGCATCCACACGAGGGACGAACTTCTGAAATAATAAGTGGCGTATCGC
Source organism: Cytophagales bacterium (assembly GCA_013297755.1). Taxonomy (GTDB): domain Bacteria; phylum Bacteroidota; class Bacteroidia; order Cytophagales; family UBA9547; genus REAG01. The sequence goes on along the minus strand of JAAFIH010000023.1, from coordinate 58,874 downwards.
CAGTGTTGGTAATTGTAAAAGTATGTGCTGCCTCGTCATCTTCTTTTAATTCACCAAAATCAAAAGATTCTGTATCAAATTTAAAACTTGGCTGTGCAAATGCCATTCCCAAATTTAAAAATAATAGTATTAAAATTATCTTTTTGAACATTTTTTTAACATTAAATTTGATTACAAATGTATAAAAATTATTGATTAAAAAAGAATGTATTTATTTTTATATTTGATTTTTATGACATTTTTTTTATACATTTTTAATATATTTATTACTTTAAATCTTAATTTTGTAGCATAATTTTAAGATTAATTCTTTTTTTATTTGACTTATAACTAAATCATTTTATATTCGTGCAAAATTACAAGTCAATTTTTTGGCACTTTGTGTAATTATTGTTTTAAATTCACTATTTAGAAAATTACAAAATTTTAATTTCATGTTTAAAATAAAAATTTTATATCTTGTTTGTTTGACCCTCTTTATTTTTTTGCAGGGTTGTGGCAATAAATCAGCAGTAAACAACGAAAACGAAGTTACTAATGTGGGTGTAGGTGGTCGCAAATATGGTGGAATTTTCAAAATGAATGAATCTGAATATATCAAAACCCTATTTCCACCCTCAATTACAGACGCTTTTTCTTACAGAATAGCCAACCAAATTTATGAAGGATTATTAAAATTTGACCAAACATATCTTACCCTCAAAAATGGCTTGGCCGAAAGCTATACCATAGACGAAAGTGGATTGACTTATACTTTTAAAATAAAAAAAGATGTATTTTTCCACGATGCTGACTGTTTTGCTGATGGCAAAGGACGTTTGATGACTGCCCAAGATGTAAAAGAATGTTTTACTTATTTGTGTACCAATGTACCCCAAAACTTGGGTTTCGAGATTTTTGATGGTGTGCTCAAAGGTGCTAGAACCTATTTTGATGCTACCAAAAATGGAGCAAAACCAAATTTTGATATAGAGGGAATAAAAGTTATAGATAACCATACCATTTCGTTTACTCTTGAAAAAAAATCATCACTTTTTTTATACAATTTGGCCAGATCTTTTGCCTATATTTATCCTAAAGAAGCATTGCTAAAATATGGTAACGATATGAGAATCAAGCCAGTTGGTACTGGTGCATTTTATCTTTCAGCTGTTGAAGAGGATATTGCTATGGTGTTAAAAAGAAATAACAAATATTATGGAAAAGACTCTTTGGGCAATGATCTTCCTTTTTTAGATGCTCTTGAGATTAAATTTTTGAAAGACAGAAAAACAGAACTTTTTGAATTTAAAAATGGAAATTTTGACTTAATTTATCGTTTGCCAACTGATAAAATCATCGAAATAGTAGAAAGCCATGCAGACGATGCCCCTGATAGTGAATACAAAAAATATCAACTACAAAGAGAAGCCGAAATGAGTACACACTTTCTAATGTTTAATCATCAACATACTTTATTTAAGGACATTAACATAAGAAAAGCATTTAATTTTGCCATTGATAGAACAAAAATTTTGGAGTATGTGCTACAAGGCGAGGGCTTCAAGGCAGGTATCAATGGGATAACGCCACCTGTTTTTGATAGCTACCCTATTGACAGTATTAAAGGTTATGATTTGAATATAGATTCTGCAAAATATTACTTATCAAAAGCGGGATTTACTGATGGTAAAAAATTTCCAAAAATTACATTAGAACTTAATTCAGATGCTGAAAGAAATGTAGCTGTGGCAACCGAAGTGCAAAAAGAATTGAAAGATAACCTCAATATTGATATAGAACTGAATGTAGTACCTTTGGCACAACACATAGACAACGCCATGAATGGCAAAACTCCATTTTTCAGAATGGGCTGGATGGCCGATTTTCCAAATCCAGAGAATTTTCTTTATTTATTTTATGGTAAAACAGTACCCAATGGACCAAAAGAACCAGCTTTTCCAAATCTATCGAGATACAAAAATCCTATTTTTGATTCTTTTTATGATAAAGCTATGGCCACAACAGATGTAAAAGAAATTGTATCACATTTTCAAAAAGCAGAGCAAACATTAATGAACGATGCTGGAGTGATTGTACTTTGGTATGACGAAGGTTATAGATTGCTACAACCTTATGTTCAAAATTTTCCTAACAACCCTATGCAATATCGCGATTTAAGTGAAGTATACTTTGATAAAAAATAGTTTTTCTGACAAAGAATTACGCAAAATACAGTTCCATTCTGAAGGAATAGTATTTAAGTTTAAAAGAAAAAAAATGTATCGTTTGTGGCTTCTGACTGTTGCAAAAGCAAAAAATTACAAAATAGATTATGTAAATTATGTGTTTTGTAATGACGATTTTTTGGTAAAAATAAACCAAGAATTTTTAAACCACGACACTCTTACAGATATTATTACTTTTGAATATACTGATGATGACAAAAAAATAAAATCAGACATATATATAAGTATAGAGCGTGTGTTAGAAAATGCTGCTACAAATGGAGTCGATTTTGCCACAGAGCTCAAAAGAGTGATGGTGCATGGATTGTTGCATTTGTGTGGATATTCTGATAAAACAGAGGAAGAAACGCTTGAAATGACAAAACAAGAAAATTTGGCCATTCAAATGCTCCAAATAAACTAATTTTTATCAAAATATAAAACTGATTACCATTGCAAGAAATAAAATCTACAAAGGAAAGCCCTGTTGAAAAAACTAAGAATATCCAATATATAAGAAATATTATTTTCTTAGTTATTGGTTTTGGCATCATATATATGGTGTTTAAAAATCAAAATTTTGATGATATTTGGAAAGTACTCAAAACTGCTAATCTTTGGTGGATAGTTCCAGTTTTTTTTGCTCTCATTTGTGGTAGCATATTACGAACTTTGCGTTGGCAACTCATTTTGGCCTCGTTGAACTATTCGTCCAGTTTTTTTAATTTATTCAATTCATTGATGTTTGGCTATTTTGTCAATTTAGGTATACCTAGATTGGGCGAATTTAGTCGTTGTTTTTCGCTCAAAAAGAAAGAAAATATACCTGTTGCCACTGCCTTTGGCACTGTTATGGTAGAACGAATGGCAGATATGTTGTTTTTGGTAATTACTGTTTGTATAGCATTTTACCTAGAATATGCCACAATTTCTCAATTTTTTAAAGAAAATATTTTTGCTCCATTGTGGGGTTTGGTTCAAAAAAATATCTTAGATAAACCTATTGTTTTAGGATTGATTGTGTTCGGGATTGGTTATTTATTTTATTATTTATACAAAAACACATCTACAAATGAATCGCAACCACAAACTAAGCTCGACAATATGACCAACGAGGTATGGGATGGGCTGATGAGTTTTACTAAAATCAACAACTATCCCCTATTCATAGCCTATTCTTTATTTATTTGGATAATGTATGGCATCACATCTTATTTTTGGTTGTTGGCCTTTGCCGAAACCAAAGTATTGGCATTGGGAGTAGTATTTGTGATATTTGTAGTGAGCAATATAGGCAAATCAGTGCCTGTGCAGGGTGGTGGCATGGGAGCTTACCATTATTTGGTAAGTGCTGCCTTATTATTGTTTGGCATAGCCAACCCTGTGGGATATGCTTATGCTATCATCAATCATGGTTCTGTAACGCTATATAATATTATTCTTGGCATTTATTCTTGGGCTGCTCTTACCCTAAGCAAAGATAAATCAGAAGAATATTTTTAGAAGTTATAATTATTAAAACTATCTTTTACAAGGTTTATAAAAGTAATAAATATCAAATTATTAAAATAATTATCAACTAGCATTTTAGTATATTAAATATAAAAATTATTTTTAAAGACTAGATTGTGAAGATAGTTACCATAAAAACTATTTCAACCAAAGATAAAATGCAAAATTTATTATTTGAGTTTATCTCTAAATACATTACTTTAACAGAAGAAGAAAAAAACGCTTTAATTGAATTAAATCTTTTTCATTCTGTAAAAAAAGGTACTATCTTACTTAATGAAGGTCAGAAGTCAAAAGATGGTTACTTTGTACTAAAAGGATGTATAAGAAAATATTATATTATTGATGGAGAAGAAAAAACTACCGCTTTTTTTACTGAAATGGAGGGGCTAACACCACATTGTGCTATACATAATTCTCCTTCTGAATATTATATCAGTTGTGTTGAAGATTGCTTTTTGGCGGTTTCAAACAATGAAATGTCGATAGAAGTGAACAATAAATTTCCAAAATTTGAAATCATGTGTAAACTTTTGTCAGAAGAATTGCTAGCCAAACAACAAATTAATTTTGATGAGTTTAAAACTTCATCGCCCGAACAACGCTACCTCAATTTAATCCAAAAACGACCAGACCTTATCCAACGAGTTCCTCAGCACCAATTGGCAAGTTATTTAGGAATAAAACCTCAGTCATTAAGCAGGCTTAGAGCAAGAATTTCAGAAAAAAAGTAAAAATTATAGAAAAGCCCATTTAGTTGTTTAAATAATAAAAGCTCCACCCTACATCTAATTTCTGCTACTATTTCGCAGAATACAAGGAGAGGGACTTTTTTTTAGGAAGAAATATTACATATATTCATTTTTTTTGAATTTATAAAAAATAAATGGGCTTTTATAGAAATTAATTCATTTATTAACTTTAGTGAACGAATTTAAGTAAAGTGCCACTGTACTTTTGCATATCTTTTAACAATTAAATAAAATAGATATGCAAAATAAATTTTTAAACCTTCTAATTGCTTTTATCTTTACTCTTAGTTTTCATGCCAATTCAAAACAAGTAAAGAAAGATACTACTAACTACAGACCATGTTTTATTGGGAGTACACTTTTGATGTTAGGAAATTTTTCTACAGTAAATAATCCAGAATTTGCTCAAATAAATATTGGATATAGGATTACACCTAAAAATGTGGTTTTCTTAGAATTTAAAACATCAAAATTTAACTGGCCTTTAGGAGTTCCTTGGGGGCCATCGTTTGATGATCCTAAAGAAAATTTTCCTGGATATGTGCGCCAATACATCATTGGATTAGCTTATAATCATTTTTGGTGGAAAGGATTATATACTGGCATACATGCTATGAATGCTTTTCAAACATATAGAAACGATGATAAATCAAAGATTACAAATGGCTTTACATTGTTTATGACATATCGTTTGGGATACCAGTTTAAGTTATTTAAAAACAGATTTTTTATAGAACCTTCCATTGGTTTTACACATTGGCCTATTAAAACCAATACTCCAAAATCTTTTAAAGAAAAAGAAAATAAATGGCCAGGATATTTTGCATTTGAGCCTGGACTTCACTTTGGATTTAACTTTTAATACATTAAACTATACATAAACAAATAATTATTACAATGAAAAAAATCGGTATTTATTCCTTATTATTATTACTTGTTGCCATCTTTGTATCATGTGGCATAGGTATAGCGTATGTAACCAACCACAATCAAAACGCTACAGAAGTTCATTTAAAAGAAAACAATTTTAAAGTTATTGAACAGGTAAGTGGAAGTTCAGAAGCACCTTATGTGTTTGCTATTGGTGGAATGTCGAAAAGACAATTATACGAAAATGCTTATTCTAATATGTTGAAAAAAGCGAATTTGATAAACAGCTCCAAAGCCATTATTAATGTAATGACAGAGGAACATTTCAGTGGTTTTGCACCATTTTATGTCAGACGAACTATTACTGTAAGTGCTCAGGTGATTGAATTTATTAAATAAAAAAAGTAATATTTCAAATTTTAAATTATTAAATCTTTAAATTAAATTATTCAAATGAATATTCAAAAAACCACCCAAAATGTACTAGAAGACATTAAAATACATGTAAAACTAAAAATTGCAAGTCTATGGACAAGTTTTATGTTTCTCTATATTTATGTAGATTATTTTCATTTGTATATGCCTGGTTGCATCAAAGAAATTTTGGCAGGAAAAGTATTTGTATTTGAAATAAGTCAATCATTTTTATTGACTGCTTTTGTATCAATATTGATTCCTGTATTGATGATTTTCTTATCAGTTGCTTTACCCGCAAAAATAAATCGTTTAGCAAATTTAATTGTTGCTTTTGTGTATATTCCCTATACTATATTTAATTTGGTTGGAGTGGCTTGGGTACACATGTATATAGCTGCTTTTATAGAAGTTTTGCTTTTAGGTCTAATTATCTATTTTGCTTTGAAATGGCCAAGAAAAGTAAACTAAAATTGTATAAAATTACTATTAGGTAACAATTAAATTTAATATAATCTTACAAATATAGAATTTTTAGTACTCCCCTATTTATTTTCAAAATTGCAAAATAACCTTATATACATAGAATATTTATAAACCTTTGTTATTTACTGAGGTAACTAGAAAAAATACAATGTTATTTTTTAGAAATTACTGAAATTCACTACCTTAATTTTCGTAAGGTAGTGAATTTTATTTTATACTTTTGATATACTAACAAGTAACTCAAAATCTTCCATTTCAAAAATTGTTGGTTCTGCTATTTTAGTAATAAGTTTGAAATCTAGGGCTTGGGTTTCGGCACAGATATAAGCCATATTAGCGCCTAGTGCTGCATCAATGAGCGAGTCTTTGTTTTCGACTAAAATTTTAATTTTATCAACAACATCAAAACCAGTATCTTTTCTATAATTTTGCACTCGATTTACAAAATCTCTAGCTATTCCTTCTTTTTTTAATTCATCTGTTATATGAACATCCAAAGCTACTGTCAAATCGCCTTCGTTTGCCACTTTCCAGCCAGGTATATCTTCGGTGGTTATCAATAAATCTTCTTTTGAAATAATGATTTTAGATTCAGAAACTATAAACTCCAAAGGAGTTCCGTTTTCGATACTTGCAATTTGAGATTGATTTAATTGAGCAATTTTTGTACCAATATCTTTCAAAAACTTACCATAAGTTTTTCCTAAGGTTTGAAAATTTGGTTTTACTTTTTTGGTTACAATACCAGTTGTATCTTCTATAAAATCAATATTTTTGATATTTACTTCTGTTTTTATCAAATCCTGAACAGCTAAAATTTGATTTTTAATGTCAATATTTGAAACAGGAATTAAAATTTTGTTTAATGGTAATCTTACTCTTATAGCATTATTTTTTCTAATAGAATGAACCAGAGAAGTTATGGTTTGGGCCAAAGCCATTCTTGATTCGAGTGCTAAATCTATTACATTAGGATTAGACACTGGAAAATCGGCCAAGTGAACAGATAAATCTGAAGAGAAGGTAATATTTTTGTAAATCTCTTCAGCATAAAATGGTGCAATTGGAGCCGAAAGTTTGGCCACTGTTTCTATACAAGTGCTAAGAGTGGCGTAAGCAGCAATTTTGTCATCGTTTAGTTTTGTAAGCCAAAAACGCTTTCTATTTAATCTCACATACCAATTGCTAAGGTCGTTGCACACAAAATCAGTCATAGCTCGAGCTGCTTTTGTTGGCTCGTAGTCATCGTAAGATTGGGTAACATCTGCAATCAACGAATTGAGTTTTGATAAAATCCATTTGTCGGCTTCAGTAAGACTTTGTAAGTTATTTTTAGTTGTGAAGCTAGGACTGAAATTATCTAAATTTGCATAAAGTGCATAAAAATTGTAAGTATTGTGTAATGTACCAAAGAATTTGCGTTGAATTTCGCTGATTCCTTCTGAATCAAATTTGAGATTGTCCCAAGGATTTGCGTTAGCCACCAAATACCAACGTGTAGCATCTGGGCCATATTTTTCGATTGTTTCAAATGGATTGACCACATTTCCTTTTCTTTTCGACATTTTTTCGCCAAATTTATCCAAAACAAGTCCTGTAGAAACTACATTTTTATAGGCTATTCCACCAAATGTTTTTGGATCTATTTCGTGCAACATCACAGCAATGGCGTGTAAAGTAAAAAACCATCCCCTCGTTTGATCGACACCCTCAGAAATAAAATCAGCAGGATATACTCCATCCAAAGTATTTTTAGAAAATGGATAGTTCCATTGGGCATAAGGCATGGCCCCAGAATCAAACCACACATCTATTAAATCTGGTTGACGAACCATTTTTTGCCCACGACTATCAGCCAAAAATATGTCATCAACAAAAGGACGATGAAGGTCTTTTAGCTCAAGTGGTTGAGTTAAATTCAGTAATTTATTAGCATTTTTTATTTCATTTTTAAGCTCTTCAATGCTACCAATACATTTCATTTCGCCACCATCTTGGCTTATCCAAATGGGCAAAGGAGTTCCCCAATATCTTGATCGAGAGAGATTCCAATCTACTAAATTTTCGAGCCAATTACCAAATCTACCAGTTCCTGTACTTTCTGGTTTCCAGTGAATGGTTTTATTCATGGCCACCATTTTATCTTTTACGGCAGTGGTTTTGATAAACCAACTTTCCATTGGATAATACAATACTGGCATATCAGTTCGCCAACAATGTGGATAACTATGTTCATATTTTTCTACCTTAAAAGCTTTGTTTTCTGTCTTCAATTGGATTGAAATAAGCACATCTGTAGACTTATACATGGGATTTGTTTCATCCTGTTTGTCATAATTTTTTACGTACAAACCTGCATATTCACCCATTTGAGCCACAAATTGACCTTTTTTATTTACCAAAGGGGCTTCTTTTCCTGTATCATCCAAAATAGTAATGCTTGGCACACCTGCCTGCTTGGCCACTCTGGCATCGTCAGCCCCAAAAGTAGGGGCAATGTGGACAACTCCTGTGCCATCTTCGGTACTTACAAAATCGCCAGATATTACTTTAAAGGCACCTAAGTTTCTCCATTCTGATTCGGCTTTTAAGCCTCCAATTTTGGTGGGGTTGTCGGAATTTCCCCCTTCGGGGGTTAGGGGGCTCGGCATCAATTGTTCATAAGAAATACCCAACAAATCTTTTCCTTTGTACTCTTCTAATAGTTGGTATGGAATAATTTTATCGCCTGGCAAATAACTTTCGAGCGAAATTTCTGCCGATTTTGGATGAAAATATTTGGCCAATAAGTCTTTGGCAAGTAAAATTACTACAGGTTTGAATGTGTATGGATTGTAAGTTTTTACTTTAATATATGTAATTTTATCGCCAACGGCCAATGCAGCATTCGAGGGCAAAGTCCAGGGTGTGGTAGTCCAAGCCAATATATACACATTAGACCAATCTATGTTTTTGACAGCATCAGTAACATCAGGGTCGTTGATAGATTTTATCAACTCACGATGCGACAGTGCTTTGGTATCATTGGTAAGATTAGTAAATAATTTTTCAGAAACCGAGTTGCGAATGACCTTAAATTGAGCCACAATAGAAGTATCTTTTACCATTTTGTAGCACCCTGGTTGGTTCAATTCATGAGAGCTAAGCCCTGTGCCAGCTGCTGGCGAGTAAGGTTGTATAGTAAATCCTTTATATAAAAACCCATGATCAAAGAACTTTTTGAGAATGTACCAACAAGATTCTATGTAAGAATTTTCAAAAGTGATGTATGGGTTATCCAAATCAACCCAATAGCCCATTTTGAGGGTCATGTCGTCCCATTCTGCTTTGAAACGCATGACTGTTTCTCTGCATTTTTGGTTATAATCGGCAATGGATATTTTCTTACCAATATCATCTTTGGTGATGCCCAATTCTTTTTCAACTTGTAGTTCTACAGGCAGGCCGTGGGTATCCCAGCCGCCTTTACGTTTTACCTGAAAACCTTGCATCGTTTTGTACCTACAAAAAATATCTTTTATAGTACGAGCCATCACATGATGTATGCCAGGAGTGCCATTGGCCGATGGTGGACCTTCATAAAAAGTAAAAGTTGGTTTGCCCTCACGAGAGCTTACAGATTGCTCAAAAACTTGGTTTTCGTTCCAATATTGCAAAATTTTGGCTGCAATTTCTGGGTAATTAGGACTGGTTTTGTATTCTGGGTATTTGTTCATTTATTAAATTTGTGTAATTGTATAAAGTTGTTAATTATCTTCTTCTGCATACTTTATCATTAATTCGTCCTCAAAGCCAAAAGTCGTCAAAGCAAGTTTTATTCTGTCAAATTTGTCTTTGTTTGAATATCCTGCATCAATATAATATGTGTCATTCAACATTGTTGGACTTCTAGTTTTGGTTTGTTCGGGGGCTTTTGTTAAACCAATTTTTACTCCTATCTCTGTTGTGAAAAACGTTTCAGGTTGCAAATCAAAAAGTTGTTTAAAAACCTCAATATAAAGTTTAGCAACTTGGTTTACTTCTAATTTATTGTCGAAAAATATAGCGTATTCAAGTTTCTTAAATGTCGGGTCTTCTGCATCAAATATATTTATGACATTACTATCTATCTTGTCGTCAATAGTAATATTTGGTATGTCCCATATTTTTAAAACTCTTTCAGCAATAAAATCAAATCGTCTTTCTAATTCGACTTTGTCCCATTTGTCAATTATCGTCAAATATTTGTTTAACCAAAGTCTGCTGTCTTTGTAACCAGCATCAGCTAAATCTCTTTTGTCTAAAAATGGTTTGTTCCCAAGTTTGCCATTATTTCCCGAAAGTGTTAAGTTTCCAATGGTGTTTAGATAATTTTCTTTAATGTAGTTGTAGTCGTCAGTTCCTAATTCAATTTTCCATTTAGGGTCTGGATTTTGAGGAAAAATATGTTCAATTGTTATGTCTGTATTGCTTTCTATCATTACAGGTTCTCTGTTTTCAAAGTTCTCTAACTTTTCTAACAAGTATGTTCTGTTTTTTGATTTGATGTTGTAAACATCTTTTATTCTCAATGAGTCAATAAGTTCTTTGTTTCTTGGGAAACGACTTGTTCCTGGCAATTTCAAAAGTGCTTTTTGCACAGAATGTAAATAATTGCTACTATCAACTTCTTTGTAAAAACTCATAAAAATTTTGTTTAGCGAGCTTGTAGGCAAACCAACAATAAATCTCCTCCAACAATAGGATTGAATTAAATCTAAAACTTTTATGAAAGTATCTTTATCAATTAGTTTATTGAAAAAATCATCGTAAACTTTCATAAGAAATGGATATACCACATTTATTTCAAGTCTATTGATATGTTCTAACTGCAACCTAATATCTTTGTCGGTTTCGTTTTTAGGATTTATTAGCTTGTTGTAATGTTTTACTAATGATTTAATAGCCAATAAATTTGCTTCTAATTCTTCAAGCGTTGAAGTTGGGTATTTGGCTTTAAATTCTAAATATACTTTGCCTTTATTTGGAATACTTCTGTTTTCAAGCGTTAAATAATCTCGAATAAAATCAGATACTTTGCTTTCGTTTGAAATATCATCTTTTGCTAATTTTTCAATTATTTCCCAATAAGACTGGTAAATTTTATTCTGGTCTTTGGGGTTAAGGCCCATTAAAATATAATTACGAATTAAATCGCCTTCCTCTAATTTTAAACCAGTTGAATTAAGGCTTTCAAAAATTCTTTGTGGGTCGTCTTTTCCTCTTTCGAGCGAAACCTCTACGAACATTAATTTTGACAAACCCTTTAAAACTATTGGATAAATATCCTTGTTTATCCTTTCTTTGAAATAATCAAAATTTGCAATAAGTTTTGAAAAATCATTAAACTCTTCTGTTTCGTCACTTCTTAATAGAAATTTTAAAGCTCTATCATTATTTTCTGTTGGTCTTAATTTTAGTTTTTCTTCTTCCGCAGCAAACTTGTTAATTAAATATGTTTCGTTAATCTCATTCACCAAACCTTCGTCTTTAATTTCTTTTGCAAGTCTATAAAGTGCTAAATAAATCAGAGTTAAAGTCGTAAGTCTTTGTTGTCCGTCAATGATTGTTAGTTCTTTAATTCTTGATGTTGTATAGGCATCATCATGTATATAAACAATACTCCCAATGAAATGAGCATTCATTTTTTTGCTGTAACCAACTTCCAAAATGTCATCTAGCAATTGTTTGCATTGCCCAACTGTCCAGTCATAATTTCGTTGGTAAACTGGAATTATAAATTGAGTTTTATTAGATGATAAAAAGTCTTCTACTCTTGATTGTGTTGCTATCATTTATTTTTATTTTCTAATTGAGTTAATATATCATTTATTTGTTTTTTGAAAACTGGAAATTCTAATTTAATGGTTTTGTAAATTGTTTCTAAAATTATAATATGATATTCTTATGCTAATTTGTTTCTTAATGTATAGGCTTGACGCCATTTGACATTTGGATTTTTAGTTTTAGTTTCTTCAGAAATATGTTTGCAGGCCTCTCCAATAATCAATAATTGATACATACAACCAGAAGCAACAAGTTTGTTTTCATCAAATTTTCTGGATTAATATCTTTGGTAAAGATTTCAATTAATTGGATAGCATCTAGTATATGATTCAGCCTTGCAAAATCCCCTATTTCACTTTTCATATATCAATATTTTATCTTTTTCTACAAAAGGTCTTACAAATTTAGATAGACCCAAATTATCAACCATATCCACTTTGTGTCTTATTTTTTTTTTAATTTCATCCTGCATTTCTACCCAAGTAAAAAGTGTAATATCATTCTTTGGTTCTAGTTCTACCAAAATATCAACATCACTACCTTTTTTTTCTTCACCTCTTGAATAAGAGCCAAAAAGATAAGCCCTCACAATGGGTTTATCAACAAAATATGCCTTTATTTTAGCAATCATTTTTTCTGTTTTGGGTTTCATGTTTTTATAAATTTCACAAATTTACATCATTTAATTTTAAGGTTCTAACGTCATATTTCTTTTAAATATTGCAACACATTTGAAGCTATTTCAGGATAATTAGGACTGGTTTTGTATTCTGGGTATTTGTTCATTAAATTTAATATGATATTTTAATTAATTTTAGATAGACAATGGTTTAATTTGATTTTAATTATTTTGATTTGTTTAAGTTTTTAATTAACTATTGAATGAAATATTTCATCTAACATTACTTTGACTTCTTCCTTTACTTCATTACAAAAAGGTATGATTTTATAAAAATCATTTTTTCTCAAAATAATTTTACTATTACTTTGTTGGGCTAGGTTTTGAAAAACTATTTCTAGTAATAAACTAACTTTTTTACTTTTACTAGAGTTGTTGTAAAGTGCTTTTTTTTCAATAGGGTTACTGTTTCTATAAATATTTAATAACACTTCATTCTTATCAAAAATAGGAAACAAAAAGTTTGATTCAAAAATAGATCTAAAATTGTTCATATCATTTTCTAAAAAAAGGCCATCATTTCCATCTTCTTTGTAATAATGTTCAATATATTTCTCAACACTTTCTGGTGTAATAAAATAATTTTCTAATTCATATTCTTTCCAAAATCGAATTTTCAAACCATTTCCCATATCTTCATTTTCACGGTTTTGATTATCACTGTCAAATAAAGCCATTCCTCTAAGGTCTTCCACTAATGGCTTTAATGCAGAAAAATGTTTTTTATGCGTTTGGTAGTAGCCTGGGGTTATTTCAAATTCACTGTTCAATGCATCAGGACTTTGAGTATAATACACAAAAAACCTATCATTAAGTATTTCTTCAAGTGGGTGTTTAAGGTATTTGGCCAATCCAACTAGATTTTGTTTGTCGGTTGTACCTTCTAAATATAGCACAAATTTAGTGAGAGTGGCTTTGTAAAATTGCTCAATTCCAAATTCCCCTAAGCTACTTTTTATAGATTTTTTCTTATTCTCATCTAGTTCTATTTTTTTTCCATGATGAATCAAGTTGAGCGAATTAGCTTCATTCATTACTATTTCAGAATGTGTAGCTACAATAATTTGGCATTGAAATTTGTCAGACACAGATTTTAAAACTTCCATGATTTGACTTTGTCTCAACACTTCAAGATGTGCATCTGGCTCATCAATCATAATCACCGATTGTTTTCGAGCCATAGCAAATGCCAGAATGAGTAAAATTTGTAGCTGCCCACGACCAGCTTGTAATATATCAAGATGATTTTCTGATTTTTGAGTAATATCTATGTAATTATAGTCTAAAATTAAGTCATCGTTGGCTAACCTTTGAGGAGAATTCAATTTTATATAAAATAATTTTTCCATCATTTTTACCAACTCTTCCCATATTTTGGGTTGGTTTATATAAAGATTATAGCATACATTTCTGAGCAACCCTGCTGTTATACCTCTTCCTATTTGTTTACGTATAGCACCCTCTTGCAACAAAGTTTCTTCTCGCTCTAAGCCAGACATAGGATACAATAAATTGATTTGCAAGTCGCTAGATTTTTTTAACAATTCTATCTCATTGCATAAATTAGTACTTAAATAAGCATAAATGATTTCAGACTTAAAATATTTAAAAAAAACACTACACTCTTCTACAACATTATTAAAAGTAATTCCTACTGATATTTTTATTGAAATATTATCTTTGCCAGCTCTAATTTTATTTTTGTTAAATAATTGTCTGGTGTCAGTATGTGGAACTTGTTCAATATCTCGTCTATTTATACCAATACCAGTTTTGTCATCTAATTTACCTTTAAATTTTAATTTTTTATCAATTCCAACAACAGTTTTAGAATCTACAAAAGCTCTAATTCCTAATTGCCAAATGGCCAAAGCCTGAATAATGGTTGTCTTACCAGCATTGTTTGGGCCAACGAGTACAGTTGTAGTATCGAAATGAATGACAATTTCATCTCCAAAAATCTTAAAATTTTGTATTTTTAAATACGATATATGCTGCAAAGTATAAAATTAAATGATTGCAAATTTACTTATTTATTTAATGTAATTTAAAATAACAAATCTAATTATCATAACTCTCACCTCATTCTAATTACTAGAATTTTAGGACTGGTTTTGTATTCTGGGTATTTCACTTTTTGTGTATTTTGAAATTTTATTAATTTAATCCTTTACGTTTTGCAAAATATATCAATAAAAATTGTTTGTATTCTAATGAGTGATTGTGATAGATGTAATTAAAAATATTTTCCCATTTAACTACTTCTGAATTTGATTTTAATGATTTAATTAAAGCAAATAATTTATTTTTCCTGTTTTCTACAAGTGCAGAATGATTCAAATTTAGTATTTCTATGAATGATTTAACTTGATTATATAATTCTGTAGTTAAATTGTCTTTTGGTTTGATTAATCCATTTGATTCTACATCAAAATAAGAATTATTTTTATTAATCTCAACTTTAGATTTATTAAAAAACACAAATGGGGTAATTTCTTTGTTTTCTTTCTCTTTATCGCAATGCAATCTGTTTGTAATAGGGTCATTTTTTTGACTTTTACAAACAGCCACTAAGTTATAATAATCTGTAGAAAGTGCTATGTTCAAAGACTTTGCAATAACATGTTCTATCGAAGAATCACTTGTTGTAATTTTTTTTTGGCAATATGCACACAAATAATTTTGTTCGTTAAGTAAATAATTCCTAACCTCTTCAAGATTAGCTCTATTATTTTGAGCATGTAAATAATCAAAAGTTCTAGCTCCATTTACTGAAAACCAACTATTCCAATTTTCAGGTAGTATATTTTTAGAAATAAATTCCATTTATATTTTCCAGTTTTTCATTTCTATTAGTGTATTTGCTTGCATTAACTCAAAATCATCAGCACCTAAATCTTTTGTTAATTTCTGTAGCAATGGCTCATACTTTTCTTTATCATCATCGTCAATTAATCTCAATAATAAATTTATTTTTTCTTGCGTTGGTTTATGTCTATCTGATGCACCCAACACATTTATTAAAACATCATTAATTTCTCTTGCAAAATATTTTCCAGTAAATCTTTCAATTTTATTGTCATTTATCACATACAAAGTACCATTTTCAAAATTTGCAACCACTGTTGGGCTATGTGTAGTGATAAAAAATTGTACATTAGGAAAAAAATCTTGTAAAACTTTTATAACCTTAGTTTGCCAACGAGGGTGCAGGTGCAAATCTATTTCATCAATAGTTACAACTCCATTTACTTTTTCGGTAATTTCATCTAAAGTTAGCCAAGGATTGAGTTGTGATGAACGCCAAACCATATCAAAAACCAAATAAATAAGGTTTCTTAATCCATCTGAATAATAATTTAGAGGTAAATCATGCTCTGAATCATAATTGACAAAAACTTCGTTTGTTTCAGAATCTAAGTAAATTTTTAGTTTAAAATCTAAAGGTAAATCCAAAAATAAAATTAAAGTTTTGCGAATAGCTACCTCTACATTTTCAAGTATAACATTTATTTTATCAATTTCTTTTATTGCCAATGTTGCTCTGGTGGTTACAGCCTTGCCAAGCCAATCGTTTAGTAATTTTTTAATAGAATTTTCTTTTAAGCAATCAATATAGCCATTTAATTTTCCATTTGCAGGATCATAAATATTTCGTTGAGATAATGTATCGTCTTTGAAAAGTCGTTGGGTTGAATAGTAGGCAATTAGTGGTACTATTGTTTCACTTTTATTAAAATTACCAAATAGATTTTCAAAGTAATCGTTTTCAATTAAATTTTTTTCATTTGAAATTGGCTTACCGTAAGCTTTATTATTTTTAAAAATTCCAGTTTCTGGTTTAAATTCTCTTATAAAAACTACATTTATACTTTTATTTTTAAATTCACACTTGATAATTGCATCATCCTCTCTAATCCCATTTGTAATTTTAATTTCACTAAAATATATTTTTCTATCAAATTCGGGATTAAGATTAGTCAAAACACTGCCCAGTACAACATTAATAGCCTCTAAAATACTAGTTTTTCCGCATCCATTTCCACCTACAAAAAGATTTACTCCTGGTGCAAATTCAACTTCTACATCTGAAAAATTCTTAAAATTCTGTATTTTAATTCTTGATATATCCATACAATATTATTTTACCAGAAAAATATGCCCTTATTTTAGCAATCATTTTTTCTGTTTTGGGTTTCATGTTTTTATAAATTTCACAAATTTACTTCATTTAATTTTAAGGTTCTAACGTCATATATCGTTCCAATATTGCAAAATTTTGGCTGCAATTTCTTGATAATTAGGACTGGTTTTGTATTATGGGTATTTCACTTTTTTAAATTAATTTTTAAAATAATACACAACAAATACGCATCCATAAATCCAACTGGAATACATAAAAGTATATAAAAAACTTTGAGATAATGATTTTAAAAGATTGTTTTTGCACATTATATTTTTTCTGAAGACAAATTTAGTTGCTCTATAAAAAATCCAGTACAATCCTGCACTTATTATAACAATTCCACCCCAAAGTATAGTTTCGAAGAAAAAAAATAGTAAAATTATTGAAATTGTTGCCCCTAACCAAAGGATAATTGCAGCAACTCCTGATTCAAAATCATCAGCAAAGTCAGGGAAATCTAAATCTATTGTTGGAGAACCAACATTAAAAATTTGTACTTGTTTTGACAAATTCCCTACTGTTTCTTTTATTCTAATCCCGAAATACAAACTGATAAATAAGAATGCAAAAAAACAAAAAGATAAGATAGAAATAGTAATAAATGTATTAAAATAGATACTTCTTTTAATATCTATTCCTGTAACAAATACAGTAATAGAAACTACAATAATAGTAACTAAAAATAGAATAAATAATACTTTTGAATCTATAAATATTGAATTTTTATAATTCATTTTTTGACATATTTTTATATACAAGATAAAAACTATTTCAATAGATTTTTAGGTTGAAATTTAGTTTTTTATGGATTTATCTTTTAAAAACCCCAAAAATATTTTTAAAAGTTATATTTTAATTTATTACCTAAACAACGCCAACATTCCAAAATTAAGCCATTTAAGGTAATTAAAATTTTTAGAAGTTCAAAAACATAAATTTGATTTTTTTATATTCAATGTTTTTAAATTATTGAATTAATTGTAAAAGTTCACTTAATTCTTTGTCAGTTATTGAGTCTTGTTCTGATTTATCATAAATACTCAATAAATAAACAACATTATCTTCAATTTTTAAATTTGTAATTACCCTAGCACCTCCTGATTTTCCTTTATTTTTTGATGAAATAGCAACTCTAATTTTAAAACAATTATTACCTAATAAAATACCTTTCATTGGGTTTAATTCTAGTTCTAAGACTAAATTCAAAAACTCTTCTTTTAAAGAAGGATATTTTTTAGAAAGTTTTTTTAATTGTTTATTAAATGGTGGTATGGCCACTACACTATAATTCATTATACAAATCCTTTGCTGAAATAGCTTTAATTTTCCCTTTTTTAACAGAATTTAAGTTATTAACAGCTAATTTTAAATCTTTTAAAACTTGAGCTTTATTACTGCTAATTGGTGTAGTTTTTACAAACGAAAAGCCACCAAGTAAATCCATTATAAAAGGACCTTTATCATCTTTAATTTCAAGTATTAGTTTCATTTGCTTATGTTTAATTATGTTTATTTCTACAAATAATATCTACAATATCTTTTATTAATTACAGTCAAATACTCTACAAATGTATTAAAAAATGCTATAAGTCAAAATGCTTTATTACGTCTATATGATTTTAATCCTCCAAAATTATTGATTTTAAAAAAATTATTTTTTCTTTACAGCATTTTACCTTTTAAAAATTTCACAAATTTACTTTTTTTTGACTAAATTCTCATAATTTCTTAACCCTCAAGGCCAAACTTTTTCTATCGTTTCCACAAAAAGTTTATCCAAAATTGGAGTGTTGTTGGGCGTTTGCTCAACTTTATTTTTTAAATATTCTTTCAAAAAATTAATTTTACTGATTAAATAATTATTTAAAATTTCATTTCTAGGCTCTAAACCTAGTGTATAATTTTTGATTTTTTTATCAATAATTAAGTCAATTTCGGCTTTTACTGATTTGTCAATTTCTAAACTAGCCAAGATAAGATTAAATTCTACAGGAGCTATGGTGTTGTATTTCAAAATCCATTCACATACCAAAATGGGTCTTAGCACATAAAAATATTTTTTTATTTTTACCATATCTTTTACCAGAAAATCGTAATAATTTCCCTCTGCCATGTGTAAATAATGATACAAATATGATTTTGAATTAAAAAATTCTTTGCTCAATTTATCTAAATTAGATTTAAAACCATAATTATCTACATAAACAAGCGGACTTTTGATCCATTCCAACAAGGAAGGATTACATTTTCTATACAATCGCAATGTTTTTTTTAGTTCCCATCCCGACATATCTATATCGTTTGGCAATTTAATTTCTAAAGCATCATCTAAATTATCAATTTTAAAATACCATTCTTTTTTGTGGATATATACAAATCTTACATCCCAGTCGCTATCTTCTGAGGCAAATCCCCAGGCTCTACTGCCACACTCTACTGCAAACAATATTTTAATATCTTTTTGGATTTCTAATTTTGATAATTCTTTTTGTATTTCTGCTTTCATAGTTCAATAAAAAGTATTTTAATTAAAATAATAATATTTTTACTTAAATGATTCTTTTAAAAATTTTTATTATTAGATAAAAAATACATATTATTACACAAATTAATCTAAAGTATATAATCTAGATTAAATTATATTCTATATTTATTTTGCAAATTACAAAAATTAAAGTAATATATATTGATAATTAAATTAAATATTTTTTAAAAAATCCATCACATCAATACCATCAGCATAATCAAAAATGGTTGGGTTTTGGGCTTGGCCAAAAGTAATATTTGTCCATTTATTTGGTTTTGTAGCAACTATACATTGTATTTTTTCTGTATTAGATGATATATAATTTTCTATGTCTGCATCAGCTATATATCTATGATAATGTACTACCGAAATGGGCGAATACACATTGGATGATTCTCGCAACATCAAAAAATTATTGTCCAAAAATTTATCCATATTCATCAAAAAAATGGCTTTGTGATAATCGTAATTATTACAATATTTATTGTTGTTGAGTAAAGTTTCGCCAAAAGGAAGCATGGCTTCAAAAAATGTATCTAATTTGTAATTTTGTGGCACAAGCACACTAGAAACATTGCGACAGCCATGCCCAAAATACGAAAAAATATCTTCTCCTAACAAAGTAAAATTTTCTTTAGTTTCTGTACCATCAATGATAGCTAAAGAAGTTCTACTTTTACGTATAATTCTAGGTATTTTAGCAAAATAATACTCAAAATACCTAGCAGAATTATCAGTGCCAGTGGCCACAAGGGCCTCTATGTCGTTTAACTTGTCTGTTATTATAATTTTTGATTCTAAACGAGGGTCAATTTTTTTTAATAAATTGAGTATAAAAGTGGGTAATATTTTGTCGTTGGAACTCAATTTTGCATACAAAATATGGCCAGAAGCTATCACACAAATAGCATCATGAAAACCCACAAATGGTATATTGCCTGCCATGATTACGCCAATCTTTTTGGGATTATTATGATTTATTTGGTAATTTTCAATCCATTTTTCTAGCATTTTTGGCTCTAACATGGCTATCATTCCAGCAATGCTTCTGAGTATGCTATCTTTTGTAAACCACAAATTATTTTGATATGCAATAGTAGATACATCATTTAAATCTTTCTCAGAAATATTTTGTAATTGTATGCGTAGGGTATCAAATATTTGTAATATTTCTGATTTTTTCATACTAAGATGTGTTAATTTATTAAAAAGTTAAATATGAAAAATTAAAATTTTATTCCAAACTTTTTAAATTGTATTTTTATAAAATTTTTAGCAGTTTCTTTTAAATCAGTAGTAATTTTTTTAATATTACTATCGTCTGGTCGTGCTTTAAAAATAGTGTCATTATAAGAATCATTTTGTTCGCCAGGAGTATTGGTATAAAAGTAAGTATAAAACGATTTTCTAGTAACATCCATAGGTGGATTTATTTTGCCATATCCATGATAAGATTTGCCAGTTGTTTGAAAAATAATTGCTCTATTAAAATCTGGTCTTATTTTTTTTACACATTCAGTCATATCATCGTTCCATAGTTCTGTGTGACCTGCCCAGGCATCTTGCCAGTTTTTATTAAAAAAAATCAATAAATTGAGTCTTCTATACACATTATTGATATGGTGCATACTAAAATCAATATGAATATCCAAGAAACTACCATTTTTGCCCTGATGTAGGCCTGCCCCTAAGGCATCGTTGGTTACAAAAGTATTTTCTACGCCTGTAATACTTGAAATATACGAACAAAAACTTGGGGACATTACAAAATTTCGGAGTTCTGTAAAAGAAGCATCAAAGTCTTCAAAGTTAGAGCCTTCGGCTTTTTTTTCATTCATTCCATCATATTTTTTATTAAACAATTCATAATCAGGAAATTTATTTGCCAAATTTTCGGCCATAGCAGGTTCTAAAAAACTATCTAATACGATATGTTTATAGGGTTTTGCATCTGTAAATGACTTTAAATATGAATCGATGACAGATTTTTCTGTATGAATTGGATTGAGAAACTGCATATTTTAAAAAAAAGAACTTAATTTGTGCAAAAATACAAATATTCATTGAAATATTATTGCAAGATTTTAATATGTTTTTTTTCTTTTTCATTTTTGAATGTTGCCGCTCAAGGTAAGTTTTCAAAATGGAGCTTTGATTATCAATATAATCTCAATGCTACTATTTTTGCTCAATCTGTTGCTGTTTTGCAAACCGATAGTATTGATGTGTTTTTGAAGCTACAAGTCAATAAATCTGTGAGAGAATATCTTAGTTTGGTCAAGCAATCTAGTTGGACTTTAGGACTAAGAATTTGCGAAAGTTATGAGAGTTCTAATTCAATGTATGAAAATACTATATATATAAATCCTTACAAAAAAACGGACAATAATGTTTATTTAAAATTTAAAATTCCTACTCCTGCATCTGAATCTGCATTTTTATTTGTGGGTATTAGTACCAATTCCGAAGAATTTGTTATAGATATTCCTATAAAATCACTAGGAGAATTTTTAATTAAAAACACAATTATTACTAACAAAAAAAGCAATGACATCGTTTTTGATAAATTTTTAAAATCAAAAGATACGATTTTAGTTAAAAAAAATAATGCCTCTATAAACACAATTTCTTACTATAAATATACTTTTCAGGCTGCCAATCCACCCATGGCCGAAAATGCAACTTACGATGCAGGATTATTTTTAGAAGTTGATTCTACAATACAGTTGTCAAATAATACATTTTTTATCCCCAAAAAAGGCAATTATAGTTTTAATATTGACAATCAAAGAACCAATTTTGTAGCCTTTGACAACAAGTTTCCACGACCAAGCAAAATAAAAGAACTTGTCGATCCTATTATTTATATTGCATCAGATGCCGAACGAAGTTCTGTAAAATTGGCCTCTAAACCCAAATTAAAATTAGATGAATTTTGGATAAGACTTGGAATGAATAAGGACAAAACTCGAAAAATGATACGAGAATATTACAATCAAGTTTTGAAAGCTAACTTACTTTTTTCTGGCCACAAAGAAGGCTGGAAAATGGATATGGGTATGATTTTTATTATATTTGGCCCTCCAGAAAAAGTTTTGAAAACAGACATAAGCGAAACTTGGTATTATCAAAAAAGTTTTGAATCAATGCCAATACGATTTTTGTTTGTTAAAAAATTGAGCCCTTTTGGTGATATTTATTACGAATTGCAAAACAATAACAACTACACCACTTTGTGGTATAAATCAATAGAAATATGGAGAAGAGGAGACAATTTCCGCTAAACAACAGTAGGTTTTCGGAACAAAAAAAAGTAGAATTACATGCTTTGGTATTTGGTATTCATGCTGTGCAAGAAACCATAGCTGCTGGTAAGGAAATCGAAAAAATTTATTTTGCTAAAGGGCAAGGAAATTTAATAGAACTAAAAGAACTGGCTCGAGAGCACAACATACCTTTTAGTATCGTTCCTATCGAAAAAATTGATGGACTTACTCCCAAAAATCATCAAGGAGTAGTGGCTTTTGCCTCGCCTATTATTTATTCAAAACTGGATGATATTGTTCACAAATGTTTTAGCGAAGCACGCAATCCACTAATTTTGGTACTTGATAGAATCACTGATGTGCGAAATTTAGGGGCAATAGCTCGTAGTGCAGAGGCTGCTGGCATAGATGCCATTGTTTTACCTATCAAAGGTGCTGCTCAAATTACTTCAGATGCTATCAAAACTTCGTCTGGGGCTCTAAATTTTATACCTGTTTGTAGAGAAGAAAATCTAAAACAAGCCTTGTATTTTCTGAAAGAATCTGGTCTTCAACTCATAGGGTGTACCGAAAAATCAGATACTTGGATGTACAAAACTGATTTTACAGGGCCTACCGCTATTTTGATTGGTTCTGAAGAGGATGGAATATCGCCAGAATTTCTCAAAATGTGCGATCAAATAGTAAGTATACCTATGGTAGGGCAAATAAATTCGCTCAATGTATCAGTAGCATCTGCTCTTGTGATGTACGAAGCCGTAAGACAAAGAAAATAGCTAAACTTATTTTTAAATTATTATAAAATAAAAAAGAAAGTAATATTTTTAAAATATTACTTTCTTTTTTATTAGAAAATATAATTAATTAAGCATCATATTTTTGAAATCGTCAAATAGATACCTTGAGTCATGTGGCCCAGGCCCAGCCTCTGGATGATGTTGAACTGAAAATGCTTTTTTGTTTTTTATTCTAATACCTTCAATGGTATCATCGTTGAGGTTGATGTGCGTAGCTTCTACATTGATATTTTTTTCAATGTCAGCAGCAACTACCGAAAAACCATGATTTTGAGAGGTTATTTCTGATTTTCCAGTTAATAAATTTTTTACAGGCTGATTAAGTCCTCTGTGTCCATTGTGCATTTTGTAAGTATTTACGCCATTGGCCAAAGCTAAAATTTGATGACCCAAACAAATACCAAACAAAGGGCTATTTTCGTTTAAAATTTCCTTTACAGTTTGTATTGCATAGTCCATTACAGATGGATCGCCAGGGCCATTGGAAATAAAATATCCATTGGGTTGCCAAGATTTCATTTCCAAAAAACTTGATTTTGCAGGAAATACTTTGCAATATATATCCCTAGTTACTAAGTTGTCTAAAATACTTTTTTTTATTCCTAAATCCAAAACTGCAACTTTTAAAGTAGCATTTGGGGTGCCATAAAAATAAGATTCTTTTGTACTTACTTTAGAAGATAATTCTAAACCTTCCATAGATGGGGCTTGTTTCAAAGTAGCTTTCAAAGTATCAATATCTAAAATTTCAGAAGAGATTATACCATTCATAGCACCATGATTGCGTATATGTCGAACTAATTTTCGTGTATCAATACCAGATATTCCAATAACATTATTTTTTTCAAAATAGGTTTGAAGCGAATCTTCACTTTTGAATCTTGAGAAAATTTCCGAAAAATCATTACACACCAAACCACTAAATTGAACTTTTGATGACTCGTTTTCAATCATAGTAGTACCATAATTACCAATATGAGTGGTGGTATTTATAATAATTTGCCCTGAATAAGAGGGGTCAGTATATATTTCTTGGTAGCCAGTCATACCTGTATTAAAGCACATTTCGCCAGTAGTAGTTCCTTTTGCACCACATTGTGTTCCTTCAAAAACGGTTCCATCTTCGAGAACCAGATATGCTTTTTGTTTTTGAGAATATTTCATAACTATTAAATATGACTTTATTTTTTAATTAATATTTGATTGCAAATGTAAAAATATTTTTTGAATGTTTAGCTTAGTTTTATCCATTCCAAATTATTAAATGAACAATTAATTGAATTTATAAATCATTTTAAATTTATTTTTTTTTAGAATTTAAGTCTATGAAGGGATTTTAATTATATTTACTTTATAAAAACTTAGAATCAATTTTATAAATTATTCATTTATATTTGCCATACATTTTTTCTTTTTAAATTAATTATGGAAAAATCTTTTTTCATTTAACATAGTATAAATAAAAAAATTACTACAATGAATTTTAAAAACATCAAAACTAATCTACAAAACGGAATTATGGTCATAACCATTTCTAGGCAAGAAAGGCTTAATGCTCTTAATTTTGAAACATTAGCAGAACTTCACAAAGCCATTCGCTTTTTGTATGATAATTTAGAAATCATGGGTGCTATCATCACTGGCGAGGGCGAAAAAGCTTTTGTTGCAGGTGCTGATATTACAGAAATTGCTAAACTCAATGAAATAAATGGTAGAAAAGCTGCTGAAACTGGACAGGAAATCTTTCAAATGATAGAAAATTGTCCAAAACTGATTATAGCTGCTGTTAATGGATATGCCCTAGGTGGCGGTTGTGAGTTGGCTATGGCCTGTCATATTAGAGTAATGGCCGACAATGCTAAATTTGGACAGCCAGAAATAAATTTAGGAATCATACCAGGCTATGGTGGTACACAGCGTTTGCCTTGGTTGGTTGGCAAAGGCAAAGCACTAGAGTTGATGCTCACAGCAGATATGATTGGAGCTACTGAAGCAAAAGAAATGGGTTGGGCCAATTATGTTACAACCCAAAGCGAACTTATGCCAAAATGCTTTGAGATATTGCATAAAATTATCAACAAACCTGCCATTTCTGTTGGTCTTATTATTGATTGTGTAAACACTGCTTTTAGCAAAGGGCAGGATGGTTTTCAGACAGAAGCCAATGCTTTTGCAGCTTGTATAAGCACAGGTGATTTTAAAGAAGGAACCCTAGCCTTTATTGAAAAAAGAAATCCAATATTTAAAGGAAAATAATATAGAAATTACTATTAAAATTTATTTTTAAACTTCTAGTAATTGTAATTTACCAAAAGGTAAGTTTTCTACAATCTGATAAAAAGCCTCCTCTTTGCCTTTAAGCCCATATTTTTCTAAATTTTTGTCTATTCTATCTGCCCTAAAATAAGCAACAAGTACAAAATTTTCGTCCCTTAACTGAATATAATCTGGTATTTTTGCTTTACCTTTTACTTTTATAATATACACAATTTTTTTAATAGTATTAAATATGCACTCTATTTAGAACTCCACTCAAAAGCAATTTCATTTTTGATATACAATTTTAATGAATTTTATTTACAAAGTATTAATAATCTTAAAATTTTAAAAAAAAATCACTATTTTTGTGTTTCAATGAAATAAAAAATTAATTTTGAAAAGAATAAATATTTTCTTCTTTTTAAAACAATTTTAGATTTTTATCAAAGTATCACAAATAAACAAATATCAATTTGCAACCATATCGTTCAATATTTATTATAGTACTTACTTTAGTATCAAAGTCATTTACACAAGATTTTAATTTTTCGCAATTTTATAATACCCCTATTATTATTAATCCAGCCAATACAGGCCGTTTTGATAAAGACTTTAGACTTGGTCTTATCCATAGAAGTGCTTTCAATACTTACACAAATTCTGCACTCATGGCAGATTTGAATTTCTATAACACACCTCTCAAAACCGATAAAATGGGTGCAGGATTGTATGTTTTCAATGATAGACAAGGCAATGGACAAATAGGAACGAATGGTTTTTTGCTATCAGGAGCTACACACTACAGCCTAGACGAACTTCAAAAGCATCGTTTGTCGTTTGGTCTTCAACTTGGTATGGCGTTTTCTACGCTCAATCTGTCTGATGCTAAATTTGCTTCAGATTTTGATCAAACTACTAATCAATTTTCGAGTAATACAGATAAATCTAATCAAATGACAAATACCACTCAATTCAAATCAGCTTTTGGATTGGTATATGACCTGTATTTTAACAAAAGTGTAGATGTATTTTTGGGTTTTACTGCATATAATTTCTTGCCTTCAAAACAAAATTACCTTACTACAAACAAAAGTAGTACACCTATAAAAAT
Organism: Cytophagales bacterium; assembly: GCA_013297755.1. GTDB lineage: Bacteria > Bacteroidota > Bacteroidia > Cytophagales > UBA9547 > REAG01. The sequence goes on along the minus strand of JAAFIH010000023.1, from coordinate 32,003 downwards.
TGGATTACAATTAGGGATGAATTATAAGTTAAGTAATAAAATAGAACTATCTCCTACCATAAATTTTATACAACAAGCATCATCCAAAGATTTAATTCTAGGCCTTAATTTTTCATACTATTTAATAAACGATCCCAAAACCAACCACAAAACAGCCATTACTCTTGGGGCCTGGCACAGACTACAAGATGCAATGATTGCATATATAGGTTTGAAATATAACAACTTTCAAATAGGTTTTTCTTATGACATTACAGTTTCATCGCTTGCTAGTGCCAAAGGTATTACAGCCGAATTTGCCAAAAAATCAGGTGCTGGAGCTTGGGAAATATCTTTATTTTATTCAGGCTTTTTAAATCGTGCTATTCCAAACAAAACTACAGTTCCTTGCCAAACATTTTAAACTTTATACATGAATCTATATTTTAAATTAGTAATAATTTTATTTTTATCTTTTAATTTTTCTTTTTCTCAATTAAGAGATATTTCTAAATTGTCAGATGACAAAAAACACAAAGTTGCTCACAAATTGATAGAGCTAAACAGCCCATACAATGCCATTCCTATTCTCCAAGATTTAGTAAAAAAATATCCAGATTCAAAAAAATATATTTTTAAACTTGCAGAAGCATATTATAAATCAAGAAACTATGCCAAAGCTGTTGAATTATATCCTAAATTAGGAGAAAATCCATCTAAAAATGGAAAAGATGGAAGTGTTACAATAGCATCATTTCATTATGCAGAATGTTTAAAAAATACTAAACAATACGAAAAAGCTAGAGAATTTTTTGAAAAATTTTCGACAAGTAATTATACAGATTTTAAAGGAGCAAACTTAAAATCATTAGCCAAAAATGAAGTTAAATCATGTGAATATGCTTTGCAAGCCAAACAAAGTGATATAGAAGTAGATTTTTCTCACTTAGGGAATAATGTAAACTCTAATTATACTGATTTTGCCCCTACTCTAAAAAATGACACTACACTTATATTTGCATCTATGCAACAAGATTCAGTCATAGAAATACCTTTTGGAGAACGCCATACTGAACATGTAAAATTATTTGAAAGCGATTACGATGGTTCTGCTTGGGGTGTAGCCAAACCAATAAAATCAATAAACAACAAAAAAGGACATACTGCAAACGGTAGTTTTTCGGCCGATGGTAAGCGTTTTTATTTTAATGTTTGTAAAAATAAACCTGAAAATAAAGTTTCTTGTCAGATAGTTGTAAGTAAAGTAGATAGTTTAGGAAATTTCTCAAAACCAGAAAAAGTAGGTGGCGGTATCAATCATAGTGGTCATACTAGCACACAACCAGTGGTTGGTATCAAAATTATCAAGTCAAAAAAATCAGACAAAAACGAAAAATCAGACAAAAACTCTAAAACCGAAAAATCTAAATCAAAAGAAACTGTTGAAGAGATATTGTTTTTTGTGTCAGACCGCAAAGGTTCTGTTGGGGGATTAGATATTTGGTATGCTCCCATAGAAAAAGATGGAACAGTGGGCGAACCCATCAATTGTGGAAAAAATGTCAATTCTGTAAGAGATGAGGTTACTCCTTTTTATGATTCAGATGCAGGAACTTTATATTTTAGCTCAAATTTTCATCCAGGATTTGGTGGTTTTGATGTTTTTAAAATCAAAGGTTGGAAATCAAAATGGCAAAAAAATGAAAATCTAAAACTTCCAATTAATTCAAATTTTGACGAAACTTACTATACTTTGCTACCTGATAATAAGTTGGAAGGCTTTTTGGTTTCTAATCGTACAGGCAGTTATGGTTTGTTGCATCCTAATTGTTGTGATGATATTTGGCAATTTAATTACAAAAAACCAACTATATTAGTCGTAAACGCAATAGATAGTGCCACCAAAGCACCCATAGAAGATGCTCTATTTCTACAATCGGCCAAATATGGCTCCTCTAAAGATAGCTTAAACTTGGCTGACGATGCACTTGACTTCGACTCGTTGTTTGCTTCTGACGATAAACACTTATTAAAGGTGTTAGGTGTAAATGAAAAACTAGAATCTTACTATATTATTGGTGGCTCCGAGAAAGTAAATTTAAGTGTAAACAAAGAAGGCTACAATTATGCAAAATCTGTGTTTATGACTGATTCTGTGGCAAATCCTAAAAGTGTTAATCACTTAATTGGAACTGGTATCCATGAGTTTAAAGATAAAGTAGCATTTATCACTTTGCTTTTAACCAAAGGAAACCGAAAAATGTATGTAGAAGAGGTCAAAATTGAACCCAAAAAAGATACTATAAAAATTGCTTCTACATTGAAAGAACAATTTAATAATGTAGCACTAAACGAACCCAAAACAGATTCCTACAAAGAAGATAGCACCAAAACAAAAGTGGTAGAAGAGATAGATTTTACTGTAAATCTTACTTTTGAATATAAATCTATTGAGCTGAATGGCAAAAATAAACTTACACTTGATAGTTTGGTGGCAATCATAACCAAAAATCCAACCATTGCTTTAGCAATTACTACACATACAGATGGAATAGGTAGCGAAAATTATAACCAAGAATTGTCTCAAAAAAGAGCCAATTTTATTGCAAATTATATAATAAGTAATGGTATAGACAAAAAACGACTAAAATCTGTAAAAGGTGTGGGCGAAAGTAAACCTCTTTTTGTAGAAACAACCCCAGATGGACAAGATGATATAGATGCACGTGCAAAAAATAGAAGGACTGAGATTAGGTTTTTTAAGTTATAAGTTCTTTTTGAAAGTTTAAAATAAAAAAAGTCTACAATATTTTGTAGGCTTTTTTTATTTTAAACTTTAATTATTTTAATAAATACTATTATTTTAAATTCAATTGGCTATAAAATTCAGATTTTGTAACCTCATTCTTGAATTTGCCACTAAAAAAAGATGTAATGGTAGATGAATCTTTGTCTTCGACACCTCTAGAAGATACGCACAAATGTTTTGCATCTATCACAACAGCCACATCATCGGTTTCTAAAATATTTTTTAATTCTTTGCCAATTTGCATCGTAAGACGCTCTTGCACTTGTGGGCGTTTTGCAAAATACTGAACAATTCTATTAATTTTTGAAAGACCAATAACCTTGCCACTCGAAATATAAGAAACATGAGCTTTGCCAATAATTGGCACAAAATGATGCTCACAATTAGAATAAAAAGTAATATCTTTTTCTATCAACATTTCTTTATATTCATACTTATTTTCAAATAAAGCAATTTTTGGTTTATTTTCTGGATTTAGTCCACTAAAAATTTCTTTAACATACATCTTGGCCACTCTTTTGGGTGTACCTTTCAAACTATCATCTTCTAGGTCGAGACCCAAAATTTGCATGATTTCTTTAAAATGCTCTTCAATCAAAGCCATTTTTGTGGTGTCATCCAATTCAAAAGCGTCTTTTCTTAATGGGGTTTCAACAGAAGTAGAGATGTGATTTTCTCCTATGTCATCAATATCAATCAATAATTTATCCAAGTCTTTCATGTTTTATTTCAAATTCTTTTTTTGTAAGTATAATATAAACTAAAATTGTTTATGTTTTCTATATTATAAGTTAAACACAATTTCGGCAGAAATAGTTTAATTTTTATAAAAAACTCTTAAAATAATCAAATATTCTTTATTTATAACAAAAATTTACTATTTTAGTTACATTTGTATAATAAAATAAAATCATTATTAATGAATTCTCGAGAACTAATCCTTTCTAAAATAAAATCCAACAAACCTGAACCATCTCCCTTGCCCAACTTGGTTGAATATGACAGAAAAGACATTTCTTTATTAGAAAATTTTAAAGATGTACTTGCTTTTGTAGGTGGAATGGCAATAGAATTGGTAGAAGGCGAAACTGTAGAAAGTAAGATTAGAGAGATTTATCCTGATTTAAAAAACATTTGTGCAACTTTTGGTGGACTTGATCTGCCTTTAGTTGATATTTCTCAAATATCAGATCCACATGATTTGGCTCATATTGATTTGGCTATCGTAAAAGGCGAATTTGGCGTTGCCGAAAATGCAGCCGTTTGGATTCCAGCTACTGCACTTCCTTTTAGAGCTTTGCCATTTATAACTCAACATTTGGTTTTTGTGCTAGAAAAGCAACATTTGGTTTGGAATATGCACCAGGCATATCAAAAACTTGATATGCAACATTTGGGGGGGTATGGAGTTTTTGTTTCAGGCCCATCCAAAACTGCTGATATAGAACAAAGTTTAGTTATTGGAGCACATGGAAGCCGTAGTTTGGTAATAATTTTGATATAATTTATACCATTAATCCATTGTCGTTTAGATAAGAATTTTTTATAGCCTTTAACTTAGTCTTTCTCCAAAGGAGAAAATTAATTGGATTTTAAATTAAACGACATTGGATTTTTAATCTATGATTTTTGCTCTTACAAATGGTAAAGAATCATCAAAAAGTAGTCTATAAGTAATATGTTTTTTTACAATATCAGCACCAAACGAAGATACTAAATGAATCATTTTTGGATTAAAATCGCCAATCCAATTCATTTCAAAAATATCATATTTATTTTTGGGTTGATTAATTCTGGCAGCTTCAATTATAATAGCCCCCTCAACGCCACGCCCCTGATATTCTGGGATAATACCAAATGCTACACCAAACATTTTTCGGCACGATTTTTTAATTTTTTGATAGTACAAAAACTTTAATTTAGCTATCCAATCAAATTTACCATTCAAATATTTGAAAATTTGATTCAACTCAGGGATCATCAGAAAAAATCCAATAGGTTCGCTACCATAATACGCAAAAATAACTATATCAGTATCTACAATAGGGTTCATTTTTTTAAAAATACTTATAGCTTGTGCTTTGGCCATGCCTTTGACGCCACCATGTTTGGCCCAGGCTTTGTTGTAGATAATCAGAAAATCATCGGCAAATTTTTCTAATTCATTTTTTTTGTAAGTCTTAAAATTATATGCTGGGTCTCTGGCTATACGATTGGCTCGTTCAAAATATTTTTCTGGCAATTTCGATTGCACAGGCATACTATAGGTGTATTGCTCAAAATAGTTTTTAAAACCAAACGTCTCAAAGTAAGATTTATAATATAATTTTGTATATGGCATACAATAATTAGGTTCTAGTTGGTGGCCTTCAACCAAAAGTCCCCACCATTTATCACGTTCTCCAAAATTGATAGGCCCATCCATGGCTTTCATTCCTTGAGTGATGTTCCAATCTTTGCAAGCCTCAAAAAGCGTTTTGGCAGCTTCATAATTTTCTATACATTCAAAAAAACCCATACCACCAGTGGCTTGTTCGGTAGTATTGGCAGTTTTTTTATTTACAAATGCAGCTACTCTACCAATAGTTTTGTTAGAATCATCTACCAAAATCCATCTGATACATGAACCATGCCTAAAAAATTTATTTTCTTTGGTATCAAATACTGCTTCTACGTCTTTGTCCAATGGATGAATCCAAAATAAATCATTTTTGTATAACTGAACAGGAAAATCTAAAAATGCACGCTTTGAGGATGAGTCTGTAACTTCTATTAATCGCATTTTATTATTTAAAATGTTTTTCACAAATGTACTTTAAAAGTTTGATTTGGCAAGTTGGAAGACAAGTATATGCTATTGAAATATGTAGTAAATTTATCTGTAATATTTTTTTGATTAAAGAAATGAGTGTTAATATTATGGTTTAACAAAATAATACAATTCTAAAATAGAAGAAATATATACGCTTAAATAATCGACATTGAATGAATAATATTTATAAACTGAGCTGAAACCCAATCTTAATGCCGATATTTTTATACCAAGCATCTGCAGGATTGATGTAAGTCAATCGATGATAGGCTTCTATTCTTATTATTTTTAAAATATTTTCTATACCATATCCTATTTCTAAATATGGAGTTTGTGTGTTTAATCTAGAAAATTGTTTGTATTCATATCCATCTGGCATATTATTTGTTGTTTTACTTTTATCAGGGTTTGTAAAATGAGGTAAAATATCATATTGTTCTTGCCTTGCAGTACCCCAAATAGCATTGAAACTGATTACTTCACGCCACTTCAACTTGTAAAACAGGGGTATTTTATTGAAGAAAAAGCCATTAAAATGGTGTTGGTAATTTAATGAAACTGATTTATCGCTTACAAATTCAAAAAATCGCATCATACTAAACCCAACTGGATTATAAAAAATGGATTCATTGCCAAGATGCACATTAAGTAATGGAAAAGGTAAATTTTCGGGTATATACATTCCAGTTATATTATAAATAGATTGTCCAAATTTGCCAACAGTAATTTTTTGGTATAAATTAACAGAAAATTTATTATAATTAAAATTACTTCCAAGCACTCCTTTAAACCCATGATGATAACGTAATGTAACAATAGGAAACTTCTCTACCCTAGAACTTATCCTGCGATGATCTAAAAACAAAAATGTTTCTCTTTTGGCCAGTCTTAACTCAAACATAACTTCCATATTAGTAAGATAACGTAAAATATTAGCTCTATTTTGATCTTCAATGGGGGTTGGTTTATCAAAATATCCAAAATTTGCTCTGGCATCGCCATTGTCGATTGGGTTCAATACTTCATAAGTGAATTGAATTTTGGGTGTTACACCTTTTAAAACATCCATTTGGCCATAAATAGAGCTTGTGCTGTAATAAAATGGACTTCTATTGGCCACATTTCCAAATCTTGTAAGTGTATAAAAAAGTGCAGTTCCAGGTGCTCTCACATTATTGTGCAAAGCTACTTGATCTATGTCAAAATTATGAGAAGCACCTATTAAAGCCCATTTTTTCTTAGAAAACCAATATTCTGCACCAAGTCCATATTTTAATTTCAGATCTTTTGTGCCAAAAGCAGCAAAACCTTTTAATTGAAGTCTTTTGTGAAATTTCATATTGGTACGAAATCCTAATCTGAGCCTGAAACCTTCTACATTGTTGATATTAAATAAATCTAAGTAAGGCCCAAGCTCTATACAACCGAATTTTTTATGTCCATTTATGACAATATCTACTACTTCAATGTAAGTTTTAACAATAGGTAAGTTTCTAATAGTATCTACCATTTTAAAAACTTGTTTATCAGTTGAAGTGAGAGAATCATGTCTATTTAGATCAAAATAGCTTGAATTTCCTTTATCTAAGGCATCTTCAGAAACCTCAACAGCTGCATCAAAGTAAGATAATGGTTTTTTGTTTTCTATCTTTACATCTTTATTTGATACATAAAATTTAATCAATAAACCAGCAGTGCTGTCGCCAACATCGGCCATATCTACTAAAAAACGTAGTTTTTGAGGCAACCAAGCACCAGCATTTGTACGCATCATATCTTGTTGAATTTTGATTTTTTCAACAAAATTTATATTTGTACCTTTTGCAGTTTGCAAATCGCATCTTTTGAGAGCATAATCTGATTTAGTAATCCAGATTTTACCCGAAAAAGCTAAATCAGCTACTCGTTTTGGTTTAATGACAATTTGGTAACATTCTTCGCCATCAACTACTTTTGCTGTATCTTCTAAGTAGTAGGTATAATACCCTTTCCAGCTTTCAGCAATGGGCGATACAAAATCTTTGCCCAAAAAACGCATCCAATTTTCATAAAAATTAAATTCTGTAAAAGTAGAACCCGTAATTTGAGTAAGAAATTGACTATTTGATTCATCTAAAATACCTGTAACTTTACTTGCAATAATATTTTCTTTTCTTCTAACAGGCTCGTTCAAAACATTGACATTCGACATTGTTTCATTAATATAAATAGGTATAATTGGTTTTCCGTCATCGTTTTTTACTTTTTTCATTGAATCAATAGCTACGATGACTTTTCGCATCAATTTATTTTTTCGCATTTTACTCGAAATATTATCTACATCAATTTGAGTTTTAACATAACTTTGATATTCATAAGCATTGATACTTCGTTTATCATTTTTTGATTTATTGGCCTGAACACGCCTTAAAATTTCCCAAGCGGGATTTTCGCCAGGTAATATAACCACTTCACCTATTTCTTGGGTGTTTTCGGCTAACTGAAAATCTAGCGTTTGGGAGGGCGATTCAGTAATTTTTCGTGCTTTTGTTTTGTAACCTACATAAGTTGCTTTTAAGGAATCTTTGATAAAACTGGTCTTAATGGTGTAATATCCATCAAAATCTGTTTGAGCTCCTACGTTTGTACCCTTAAATTGCAACACTACAAAAGGCAAAGGTTCGTTGGTATTGGCATCTGTTACACGACCTTTAATGGTGTATTGAGCTGAAATTGATGTTGATAAAAAAAGTAATAATAAGAAATTATAAATTTTATTCATTTTAAAAAATTAATCTACAAAAATAAGTATCGAAAGCAAATAAAAAAATAATTTATACAAAAGGCTTTAGAATAAATCTATTTCTAAAGTTTACAAAATAGTTTAAAATTTTGATTTTGTTCTTCTGTTGGATTTTTTAATTGAATAACAGTTGGATTTAAGAAATATGTATTACCATTAGAAGTAATATTTTTAATATACAAATCATTAAATCTCAGGAATCTGACCTCTATATTTTTAGATTCTACCAAAGTATTAATTTCAGAAACATTTATATTATTAATTTCTAAAATTAAATCATCCAAATTAAAAATATGACTGGCAGGAGATTCAATATCAATGGCTGTAACTCTACCAGAAGCAGTCATTTTGAATCCAAAATAATGTTCATAAAAATTACTCGTTGGCAAAAATTTAAGTTCAAATCCTAAATACTCAAAACTAGATTTTAAATCATTTTCTAGGTTTAAAGTGCCAAAAATGACAGATTCAAAATAGGTATCAAAATTGGATTCACATATTTGTTCAATGATTGTTTTATAGTCTTGGGTGGTATATCCATCTGAATTTGCTCCATAATTTGTCCATAATTTAAGCATGACATCATCTAATGAAAAAATATTATTAGTAATTTTTCTAATTTTAATATCTAATATAAAAGCAGCTATTGCACCTTTATCATAAATAGAGACCTTACGAAATAAATTTGAAGGTTGATAACCATCAACCCACAAAAAGAATTTAGAATCCATCAAAGAAACTGATTCTCTAGCAGAGCTATGAAAATGATTTTCTACGTTTACCAAAAATTCAGTTATAAATGTATCAAATGTCCAAACCTTACTTTTTAATAAACACAAATCTCCATAATATGTGGTTACACCCTCTACAACAAAGCCTTCTTCAAAAAATTGAGATTTACTAAAATGGTAGGGTTGTAAGTTTTTGGGTCTAATTTTGCAAATATTCCAAGCATGAAAAAATTCATGTGAGCTAATACTTAGTAATTTTATATAATTATCATTAAAATTAAAATCTGTTAAATTTCCTAAAAATATTACAGTACTTTTACTATGTTCTACTCCATGAGTTATATTAAAACAAGGTAAAATAAATTGAAAGTGATATTCAGTTTCAGGGAAAATACCAAAGATTTCAATTTGAATTTTAATAAATTTACTAAAATCTTTTTCTAAATCATTAAAAATTGGAGTAATATTACCGAAAAAACTTAAAAAAATATTTACACCACCAACATTAAAATTATGCAATTTTAAGGAAGTAGATGCTAACAAAGGACTGTCAAAAATATGCATAAGAGAATTTGCTGAAAGTAAAAAAATATTCTTACTGCATTTTATTTCCAATGCACAATCTAGGATATAACTTGAATCTAAATTTAACAAAACAGTGCATGATTCTGTGTGTAGCGAACCCTTGCGATAAAGTAATAAATTAATAAAATTAATATACACTAAATCTTCTTTGAACCAACTACCACCAGCATCAGGTTGGTTGGCATAGTATTGATAAAAAACATGAATCTCTTGATCATCTTCTGGGTAAATTTCCCATTGATTTGTGTTTACTTGATTAAAAGAAACATTTTTTCCAAAATTATTTTTTATTTTAAAAAAAGTGATATTTCGTGCATAATTTTGATGTTCATATCTACCTGGTCGCCAAGTTGCTAATTGCAATGTAAAAGGCTGATTATCATGTACTTGATATACAGATTCTACGTGAATAAGATGTGAATTAGGATCTGGAAAATTTAATATTGTGTGCATTTTATGGAAAAATTCGGTGCTAAATTACTTTTTAATACTTTGGTATCAAAGCTACAAAACAATTATTTGTATGATGAGGCCAGAAGTATAGCTATGATTTATTTTGAAGATGTTTTGTTGATTAACAAAATTGATATTGTAAATAATAATGAAATAAGCATTGATATAAATACTTTTGATAATCATTTAAGTAAGTTATTGCAATATTATCCTATTCAATATTTAGCCCAAAAGGCATACTTTATGGATTCATTTTTTATAGTAAATCAACACACATTAATTCCAAGACAAGAAACCGAAGAATTAGTACTATTAATTTCAAATTATTACGAAAATTCTAAAAATATAAATGTATTGGATATAGGTACAGGCAGTGGATGTATACCTATAAGTTTAAAAAAAAGACATCCATCTTGGAAATTATTTGGGTTAGATATTTCAAAAGAAGCATTAGAAATTGCTCATTTTAATAGTTTGAATTTAAAAAGCGATGTAACATTTTATGATTTTGATATATTAGATAACAAGAAGCTAAAAAGTAATCATTTATTTGATTGTGTAGTAAGCAATCCACCCTACATATTAGAACAAGAAAAAAAAGAAATGCACGACAATGTGTTAAAATATGAGCCACACTCTGCTCTTTTTGTAAAAAACGAAGAACCTTTAATTTTCTATAAAAAAATATTAGAGTTTAATAAAAAATATTTGATTAATGATGGATTAGTATTTTTTGAAATAAATCCATTAAAAACAACCGAAATCGAGCATTTATTAAATCAATATCATTATTCAGACATAAAAATAATAAAAGATTTCAATAATAAGTGTAGATTTGCAGTAGGTAAAAAGCAATAAAATTGTTAAATATTTTTAAATACTCGGGGCCAGTACCACTTTTTATTTTATTTATTATTCTATTTTTTTTAAAAATTCCACTATTTTTTTTGGATATTCCATATTTATTAGAAGAATTGCACATTAAAATATTATCACAAAAAATGCTTGAGGGTAATTTTTTGTATAAAGACATTATTGATAATACATCGCCATTAGCAGCTCTCGTTTATATAAGTATTAGTTTTGTTACAAATTACGAAATTATTACTTTTAAACTATTTTTTATACTATTATTATTTATACAAGCTATAATTTTTAAATCTACGCTCAATTCTAATGATGTACTGACCGAAAAAGGCGAAATTCCTACACTTGTTTTCGTTTTGATTCATTGTATTTTACCTGATTTCTATTGTCTTTCTTCTGCATTTTTGGCAAATACTTTTATATTAATAGCTATAGGAAGAATTTTTAAGTATCTAAAATCAGAAAGTACCGAAAACGAAATATTTTTTACAGGTATAAATTTAGGAATCGCTTACATGTTTTGTAGCCAAACTTTGATATTTTTTATTTTAGCAAATATTACTTTTATGTTATTTTCAAGAACAAAAATTAGATTTTATGTGATATGCCTTTTAGGGTTTTTATTTCCTGTATGTAGCATTTTTACCTATTATTTTTTATTTGATTCCTATACTTTATTTATCGATTATTATATTTTAAATTTCAATATTGATACATTTGAAATAAATGACTACGTTAGTTTTTTAGTTTATATATTTATACCAATGTTACTTTTTATATTTGGAATATTTATAAATTTTTCTTACAAAAGATTTATAAATTATCAAATAGTATGTGCTCAAAATATGTTAGCTTGGTTTGGAATTACATTTCTAATCTTATGCATTAGTTTTTCAAAATCAATATCAAATTTTGTATTAATATTACCATTTATAGGTTATTTTATTTCCAATATTTTTATAATATACAAAAATAAAAAAATTAAAAATATACTATTTTATTTATTTATTTTCAGCTCTATTTTATTAAATTTTAGTAATATTTATGAAAACTTTAATATTCCTATTAGTTCAAATTTTTGTAACCAATATTGCTCCAGCAACAAATGGAATATTATAGCAGAAAATAAAAAAATAGCCTATTTTGGTAAAGATTTAAACATATTTTTAGATAATACATCAGCATCGCCATTTTTAGAACCTAAATTGAGTTTTGAATATCTTAAAAATATAAATTCTTACGATAAAATAATTTACCTCCATTCTTTTTTTGAAAAAAATAACCCAGAACTAATCATTGATGATTGGAATGTAGTGCCCTCGATATTTGATAAACTACCTTTAATAAAAGAAAAATACATAAAATCAAAGCATTATAATTTGTATGAAAGAATCTCTAAATAATGATTATGGTTACTTATACATATTACCAACAGTAATTTCAGAATATACTAATGCAGATGTTTTGCCAACCAATTATGTTCCATTAATTACAAATCTTACACATTTTTTGGTAGAAGACATACGAACAGCAAGAAGATTTTTGGCTTCATTAAAAGCAAATATTATTATTGATAATTTATCATTTATATTACTTAATAAAGAATCAAAAAAAGAAGAAATTAATAAATTTATTACTGACATTAAAAATGGAATTAGTTTTGGTATATTATCAGAAGCTGGATGCCCAGGAATAGCCGACCCAGGAGCAGTAGCAGTAAAATTGGCACATGAAAACAATATAAAAGTAATACCCATTGTGGGGCCAAGTGCCATTTTTTTAGGACTTATGGCCTCGGGTTTTAATGGTCAAAACTTTGAATTTCATGGATATTTGCCCATAGACAAAACTGAAAGAATAAAAATATTACTAAAACTTGAGTCAGAATCTAAACTAAAAAATAAAACCCAAATTTGGATTGAAACTCCTTTTAGAAATGAAAGTTTATTTGAAGATGTATTAAAAAATTGTCATCCCAATACGCATATTTGTATAGCCAAAGACTTAACAGGTAAAAACGAAATGATAAAAACAAAATCTATTAAAGAATGGAAAAATTTAGAAATAGAACTACACAAAACACCTACAGTTTTTTTGTTGAACGCATTAAATTGAGTAATAAATAAAATAATTACTCGCCATTAATAGTTATAGTAATCTTACGATTTGCTGGTGGGTTGGTTCTGTGTTCACACAAATAGATGCCTTGCCAAGTACCAAGAGCTAATTTACCGTTGGTAATAGGTATAGTGAGAGAACAACCAATAATAGAAGATTTCAAATGAGCTGGCATATTGTCAGGCTGATCAGATGTATGTTTGTAATAAGTGGCATCTTGGGGCACCATTTCGTTAAAATGACTTTCAAAATCTTGTCTTACAGTAGGGTCTGTCTGCTCATTGATAGTTAAACTTGCAGTAGAGTGATGACAAAAAATATGACATATTCCAATCTTTACTTTTGAAATAGATTCTAATTCAGATTTAATTTCTTTCGTAATTAAATTAAATCCTCTAGCAAGTGTAGGAAGTCTGAAAGTTTTTTGATACCACATAGAGATTATTCTTTTTTATTCTATTTGTTGTGATTTTAAGTAATTTTAATGTATCTAAAAATTAAATACGTATGCAAGTATGCTAATAATAATTGAATAAAAAAAGAAATTTGACATTAAATTATCATAAAATTTAAAAACAAACGAAAAATTAAATAAAAAAATTAAATTTAGTAATAATTTTATTTTATAAATTTTATTACAAAATTAATATGTAACAAATGACTGTTTTTTAATAAAATAAAACTATATTTGCAGAAAAAAAACAATGGTAACTATTAAACAAATTGATAAACTAAATGATGATATGCATATTTGCATATTATACAACGAACTTAAAGATTTGTCGGATTTAGAACTCAACGAATTTGAAGAAAAATATATCAGAGACAGATTTGCAGCTAAAAAAGAATTAATTGTACTAAATAAGTATCACAAATATTTGATATTTATACTAAAACCACAAGAGGAGGATGTACCAAAAAAATCAGAAAAATTACGAAAAATTGGTTTTGAACTTCATAAAATTGTCAAAGAATTAGAAATTATTGACTTACAATTTGAAAATTTGACTCCAACTACTGCCAACATACTTGATTTAATTGAGGGGCTTGTTTTGAGTGAATATGATTTCAATAAATATAAAACTGAAACTCCAAAAAATAAATTAAAAAACTTACATATTTTTGATTTTTCGCTTGATAAATCTCAATTAAAAGAATTACAATATATATGTGAGGCAGTTTACAAAGCAAGAGATTTGGTAAACGAACCCTCAAATGAATTAACTGCCCTAGAATTAGGAAATGAAGTTGAAAAATTGGGCAAAGAAGCTGGATTTGATGTTGAAATTTTTTCAAAATCAAAAATAAAAAGTCTAAAAATGGGTGGACTATTGGCTGTAAATCAAGGGAGCGAAAACGAACCCGTTTTTATACACCTAAAATATAAACCCAAAAATGCGATAAATGAAAAACCTTACGTTTTGGTTGGCAAAGGTGTAGTTTATGATACTGGTGGATATAGTCTAAAACCTGCCGAAAGTTTAGATTGGATGAAATGTGATATGGCTGGTGCTGCAACTGTGGCATGTACTTTTTATGCTATATCTAAAAATAAATTACCTATTTATATAGAGGGATTTATACCTGCTACTGAAAATAGATTGGATGGAAATGCCATTGTGCCTGGAGATATTATTACTATGTATAATGGAAAAACAGTAGAAATTATCAATACAGATGCAGAAGGCAGACTAATATTAGCAGATGCCCTAGCCTATTGTGCGGACTTAGATCCACTACTTTGTATTGATTTGGACACATTAACAGGCTCAGCTATGCGTGCTATTGGCAAAGAAGGAGCAGTTTTTATGGGAACAGCTAATGATGAGATAAAAAAAGATTTGGTTCGTGCAGGATATTTAGTACACGAAAGATTGGTAGAATTTCCACTTTGGGATGAGTACGATGAACAAACAAAATCTGATATTGCTGATTTTAAAAATTTGGGTGGTGCCGAAGCAGGTGCAATTACAGCAGGTAAGTTTATGCAACATTTTACAACATATCCTTGGATTCATATAGATATTGCAGGAACAGCTTATTACAAAACATTAGATAATTATAGAGGAAAAAATGGAACTGGTTTTGGAGTAAGGTTATTGTATAAATTTTTAAAAAATAGAAAAAAATAATTCCTTGAAATTACCTATTGAAATAAAACAAAGTGCCTTAGACGAAATTAATAAACTTCTGAAAATTAAAGGTTTAGAAAACAATTATGGACTAAGAATTGCGATAAAAGGTGCTGGTTGCTCTGGTATAAATTTTGCTATTGGATTTGATGACTTACAAAATGATGATGTAATATTTACTGATTTTGGGTTTAAAATTTATATTCAAAAAAAACACTTTATTTACCTTACTGGATATTATCTAGATTTTATAGAAACAGACGAAAAAAAAGGTTTTGTATTTAAAGAAATTGAAAATTTAATTGGAATCTAACCAAAACTGACGACTGAAAATACGTTCAAATGTCCAGTTTTTTGATTTTAGAGATAAAGGTTTATAACCAAAAAAATCTTTACTTGAAATAGAATGGTAAAATTGATTATCATCTGTAAGAATTAAGCAATCATTTTTAATTGCATCTGCAAAGGAGTCGGTAAATTTTAAAATATTACTATTTTTTTCAGTTAGTTTTGAACTAAGGTTGTCGTAGGATTCGTTAATAAAGTTATTGTTGTGATTTTTAATATTATTACTTAAATTATAAGCATATTCCAAATATAATTTTAGCAACTTTGGGCCTTGATTTAATGAATGCTCAACTTGTAGTTGGTTTGGAAAAATACTTGTAACCAAATATATTTTTTCTTTGGCTCTCGTAAGAGCTACATTTAGTCTGTTTTCTCCATTTTGTAGATTTAAAGTTCCAAATTGCATAGACAACTTACCAGAGTAGTCTGGTGCATAACCTATAGAAAAAACAATAATATCACTTTCATCTCCTTGTACATTTTCTATGTTTTTTATAAAAATATTGGATGGAAAATTTAATGAAGCAAGAGCATATTTTTGAAACAGTAACTCCTCAATTAGGGTTTGTTGGGCTGCATTAAATGTAACAACACCTAAACTTTTTGATGCAAAATCTTGGTGTAAGGAAAATACAAGATTTACAATATAATTTGCCTCAATTAAATTAGTATTTTTGTGCCAAATACCATCTAATTTTAAGTATTCAATTGATAATGAATTTTTAAAAAAATTACTGTAATTAGGAATAAATTGTAGTTTCTTTTCATAAAAATATTGATTTGAAAAACGAATTAAATCAAAATTTAAACTTCTATAATGCATTTTGAGCATAAATTTACCTAAATATTTTTCAGATAAGAGTAATAAAGAATCAATTTCTGTATCAGAAAACATTTCATC
This sequence comes from Cytophagales bacterium, assembly GCA_013297755.1. GTDB lineage: Bacteria > Bacteroidota > Bacteroidia > Cytophagales > UBA9547 > REAG01. The sequence continues at coordinate 15,486 of JAAFIH010000023.1, read as the reverse complement.
TACTTCATCATATCTTGGTTGATATAAATCGTTTGGAGCTAATTGTTTGTCATCGCCAACCACACAAATTTGCTTGGCTCTTATAGTTGAAGCAAAGCCTTTTTCAGCGAAGCATTGAGAAGCCTCGTCAAAAATTACCACATCAAAACATTCATTGGTTGGAAATACAGCTGATACCGTTTCTGGTGATGCAAGCCAACAAGGAATAATTTTTAAAATATCATCCATAAAAGAATCAAATAGTTTTCTAACAGGCCATATAAGTCGTTTTTTCTTTGTTTGATGTACTAATTCACGATATGAAACAATGTTATTTAATCTATTATATTCTATGTCTTTGTAGGTAAATTCTTTTAATTTTAAAAGTAATATTTTGATTGATAAATCTTGTTTATCGAGTAATAATTGTTGTAATCTAGTTTCTAAAGTTGATAATTTTAAAGTCGTACAAGAGGTAAGTATTGGATATTTTTTTTCAATTAAATATATCCAACAATTATAAGCGTTATTTTGAATATGTGTAGAAATTAATTGTAAATCTGAACATTGATTTGTGTAATTTATAAAAATTTCTCTTTCTATAAAAGAAAATTTACTTAGTAATGTATCATAAGCAATAATATTTTCAAAATGAAACTGAATACAATTTTTAAAATTTTCTTTTGATGAAGTTGATTTTGAAATTTCTACAACATTTAGAGGTGTAAAAAAAAATGTATATGTGTCATAGATTGTCTTTGCTTGACATATATTAATTCTTAAATCATTAATAAAAGTGAGATATTCATTAAAATTAAATGTACTATTTTTTCTAAAATTAATATATTTTTGGAATTCTATATGAATATTATATGCATCTATTGCTTTGGAGCAATCAAGGTATAAGTTATTGAAATTTGAAAAATTGTATAATCTATAATCAGCATTATACCCTAGTTTCTTTATAACGAATTGTATTTTTTGTTCAATATTGATTCTATTTATGACTAGATTTTGTAAAACAATTAAGTTTTGAATGGAAAATTCTAAATTATTTTTCTTAAAAATGGGTAATAAAATAGAATTATTTTTATTAAACATTTTCCAATATAATAATGATAAAGTACCTTTACATGAATTAATTGTTGCATTTATAATCAATAAAATTTGTTCTAAGTCAGTAGATTTTATAGTATTTTCAAATGAAGTATTAGTAATAAAATCTAATATTGAATCTAATTCAATTTTTAACTTTTTTATCTGAATGTTAGATTGAAAAAAATGACTAAAAATATTAAAAATTTCTTCATTTATTAGTAATTTTTCAATATTATTTATTTCAATTACTATTGGTTTAAAATTCACTAATTCTAAAAATGAAATGGGCTGAGTGAGATAAGAATGAATAAAAACTAAAGTTTTTGAATTTTCATATATATCGTCTATAATAGTCAATAATTTATTTTTGTCTATTATTGTTAATTTTTCAAAAGAAATCCTATGTCTTAAAGGAAAGTTATCGTTCTCTATTATTTTAGAATAAGGTAATATTTGATTAATTTGGTTTAAATATAAGTTTAATTTTAAATAATTTAAGTTAGCATAAAAATCAAAATATTGATTAAAATTTTGAGAAATCTTAGTATGTAGATATAATTTTTTGATAGAAATACCAAAATCTATTTCACTAAAAAGTGCAATTTTAAAACCATCAAGTTCTTCGCAAATATGTTGTATTTGCCTTGATATGGACAAGAAATCTCTTTCCAATGAAATAGTATCATAAGAGCCATTTTGAGTTTGATATAAATCTAAGTTTTCAACTTGTTGAGTAATCTTTGAATATAGTAAGTTTCTGTCATATTTATAATCATGAATTAATCCAATAAAATCACTTAATCCTTTGTTTTTCAACCTATTATAAACAACATCTAGTGCTACTCGTTTCTGACATACAACAAGTACTTTTTTACTATTTGCTAAAAAATCAGAAATAATATTACAAATTAATTGAGATTTTCCTGTGCCAGGTGGACCTTGAACTACAATAGATTTCCCTGATTTTAATTCACAAAGTGCATTTTCTTGATAAGCATCTATTTCAAAAGGGGTAACAATATTTTCTTCCTTAATGACAGATGTAAGTGTAGATTTAGATTCAAAATATTGCTCTATGGATTCAAAAGATGTATTTTTTGCTAAATTTTCATAATCTTGTTCAATACTAGAATTAGAAAAAGGAAATATTCCAATGACAGCTTGAGGTTGTAATTTTAACTCCCCCACCCTAGTTTTAAAAGCTATATCTTGTTTATTAAAATCTAAGAAAAATTCAAAATTTGATAAAAATACATCAGAATTGAAATTAATATCAATCTTACTTAACTTTAGAATTTCATATAATTTGTTTTTAAAGTCAATGATAGAAGTAAAAGAATCTTCAAAAGTAAAATCAAATAAATTTTTATCTAATTGAATCTTATTGAAATGAGAATATGCCAATAAAAAACTAGGATTAAAAAACGGGAACTCATCTGTGATTATTGAAAGTAACCAAGTGGGTTTGTTTTTTATAATTTCATTTTTTAATTCTAAAGGAAAAAAAATAAGAGGTGCTCTAATATATGTTTTATCTAATAATTGTCCTTCTATTATTGGATAACCAAAATACAGATTCTTACTTCCATTTTCCTCAAATATAAAACTATCTTTTCTATAAATTTTAAATAAATGATTGCTTAAATCATTAGAAATTTTATCACGGCTGTCTAATTGTGAACAAATAGGAATAGTGTTTTTCCTTAAAATAATTGATTCTAATAAATTGGAACAACTTTGATGGTTATAAGAATAATCTAATTTTTTGAAATCAATAAAACTGTCTTTATTTAATTTTAAAAGTAATAAAGATTTGTTATTACTTGTAAGATTAGTAAGTTTTTTTGTATAAGACTTTAAAATTTCGGCAAACTGATTCAATTTTACTAAATCAAAATAAATTTTTAACAATATAAACATTTAAAATTATATCTTAAAAATGAATTTATAGAATAAACTTGTAAATTTGAATATGAGAATTTCTAGCCAAAGTATTCAACAAATAAATCAAGCCATAGATATTGTTGAAGTTATCAGTGATTTTATTACTTTAAAAAAACGTGGTGCCAATTATGCAGCATTATCGCCATTTACAAACGAAAAATCACCTTCATTTTATGTATCGCCATCAAAACAAATTTTTAAATGTTTTTCTACCACTATTGGTGGAGATGCTATAAAATTTGTCATGGAAATAGATAAACTATCTTATGTTGAGGCTTTAAAATATTTAGCAAAAAAATATAACATAGAAATAGTCTATGATAAAGTAGAATTAAATGACCAAGAAAAGGAATTACAGTCAGAAAAAGATTCACTTTTTATCGTTTTGGAGTATGCTACAAATTATTATAAAAATATTTTAAGTTCGCACCCAGATGGAATTGCTATTGGCAAAACTTATTTTACAGAAAGGGGTTTGAGCGACAAAACAATAGCTGATTTTGAACTAGGTTTTGCACTTGATGGTTGGGATAATTTGTTGATTGATGCAGAAAAAAATCAATTTAATAAAGAATTATTACAAAAAGCTGGTGTAATAAAAGTTAATGAAAATAATAAAACTTTTGATTTTTTCAGAAATAGAGTCATTTTTCCTATCCATAACAGCACTGGAAAACCTATAGCCCTTGCAGGAAGAATTTTAGGGAATGACAAAGGTACAGCCAAATATATCAACTCGCCAGAGACTGAATTATATCACAAAAAAGATGTTTTATATGGTTTATATCAAGCAAAACAATCCATAAGGAACTCAGAAAATTGCCTTTTGGTGGAAGGTTATATGGATGTATTATCACTATATCAAGCGGGTATTACCAATGTTGTGGCAAGTTCTGGCACTTCACTTACTGATGCACAAACAAAACTAATTTCGAGATATACAAAAAGCGTAGTAGTACTCTATGATGGCGACAAAGCTGGTATCAATGCTGCCATGCGAAGTACAGATTTATTATTGGATAGTGGTCTGAATATCAAGGTTTTAGTTTTCCCAGATGGAGAAGATCCTGATAGCTATGTAAACAAGGTTGGAGCTACAAAATTTAATGAATATTTAAAAAATAATGCTAAAGATTTTATCACTTTTAAGACAGAAATATTACTCAAAGATTGTGAAAATGATCCAGTAAAAAAATCTAAAGTTGTAAGAGAAATTGTAATTTCTATTTCAAAAATCAAAGATTCAGTTCAAAAAAATGTCTATTTCAAATTATGTAGTCAATTATTAAATATTGAAGAGCAAGTCATTATATTTGAACACAATAATGTTACAGTTGAAATCGAAAAAAAGAAACTACAAGATAAACTAAAAATAGAAAACAAAGAAAATATAGAACAACAGCCCACACAAGAACAAATAGATGAAAACGAAAAATATTCATTAAATTTGTCAGAAATAAGTATCACTGATATAAATTCTATTTCTGAACAAGAAATCATAAGAATATTACTCGAATATGCTGAAGATCAGATGGACGAAGACAACAATATACATCAGTTTTTATTTACCTATTTAGAAAATATAGTTTTTGAGGATGTAATCTGTGCAAAGATTATAGCTATATTCAAAGCAGAACTTGCCGAAAATAAATTACCAACATTAAACTATTTTTTAAACCATTCAGATAAATTATTTGAATCTAAATTAACTGAAATTCTTACTGATAAACACGAAATAAGCGATGTTTGGTTTGATAAATATCAGATCTTTGTGCCAGCCAAAGATGCCGATAAAGTAGGATTAGTCAATAAATCTTTAGCACGATTAAATTTTGAAAAATTACGAAAAAGATTAAAAGATAATAATTTGAAGTTAAGAAAATTTGATTCAGAAGCCATAGATGAAACCGAAAATTTATTACAAGAAAATATGGTCATAAAACAATACCAACAAATTTATGCAAAAGAATTGGGCATAGTTATAGGTGGATAATGATTGAAATTAGTTTGCAATTATATTTTTTATTTATATTTTTAGGTCATATATATTATTGACATGACAGCAAAATTTACAAAATTTACTACAATTTTAGAATACATACTTACAGTACTTATTACAAAATTAGTTTTTGATAGTTTGATGTATTTATTACCAGTAATTCAAAGTACCAACAATCCATATTTTGATGTGTTGATAGGTATGGGACTTACAATAGTAGTTTTTTATCCTGTTTATGGGCTTATTCACTCTTTTGTAGAAAAAATCTCAAAAGCAATTATCAAAGCTGATAAACGAAAAAAATCGAGCCAGTACATATCAATTACGATTGGATTTTTAATAATTATTACATTTATTTTTATTGGAATGATGAAAATCAAAAAAGACATCAATGTATTTGAAGTGATTAAAGGATTATTTTAAAATTTAATATTGATAATATTCTCCATTATTTAATTTTGCAAATATTATATTTCTTAAAATCATGTCATCCATTCCATTTCACGAAATACCTACACCTTGTTTTTTATTAGACGAAAAATTACTCAAAAAAAACCTAGAATTGATTGCTGATGTAGCCCAAAAATCTGGTGCTAAAATTATATTGGCTTTGAAAGGTTTTTCTATGTACAGTACTTTCCATTTAGTCAAAAAATATGTACCTGGGACTACTGCTAGCTCGCTCAACGAAGCCAGATTGGGAGCTTATGAATTTGGTGGAGAGGTTCATGCCTATAATGTAGCCTATTTAGAAAACGAATTTGATGAAATGATGCAACATTGTGGCCATATTACGTTTAATTCTTTGGCTCAATGGGAAAAATTTAAGACTAAAATTGAAAAAAATCCCAAAAAAATATCCTGTGCTATTCGCATAAACCCTGAATATTCTGAAGTAGAAACTGAATTATATAATCCATGTATACCAGGCTCAAGATTAGGGGTTACTGCCAATCATTTTGACAAAATATTACCTGAAGGAATAGAAGGTTTGCACATGCACAACCTGTGCGAAAAAGATAGCTATGCCTTAGAAAGAACTTGGCTAGAAATCGAGAAAAAATTTGGATTCTTACTTTCCCAAATATCTTGGTTTAACATGGGTGGCGGACATTTAATGACCAAAGAAGGCTATAATCATGCTCATTTGATTGATTTTATAAAATCTATTTATATTAAATACCCCAATATAAAAGAAATAATTTTAGAACCAGGTTCGGCTTTTGGGTGGCGTACAGGTTATTTGGTTTCCAAAGTTTTGGATATAGTAGAAAGTGGTGGCAAAGAAGTAGCCATTTTAGATTCTTCTATTTCTGCTCACATGCCCGATTGTATAGAAATGCCTTACACTCCTCAAATAATAGGTGCCGAAATTGCCGATAATAGTACATTTTCTTACAAAATGGGTGGACTTACTTGTTTGGCAGGCGACCATGTAGGACCATATTCGTTTCCTAAAAAACTTACTGAAGGCGATATTATTGTTTTTGAAGATATGATGCACTACACTATGGTAAAAACAACAACTTTTAATGGAGTAAATTTGCCCAATATTGCCATCTGGAAAGAAAATAATAGCTACCAATTGGTAAAATCTTTTGGATACGATGAGTATAAAGCGAGGCTTTAAGAATGTTATTTTTTTTAGCTTTGTTCAATAATTTTTAATTATTACTAAATTTTAAAATTTTAAATAAAAATTAGTAATAAACCTATACCTGGGGAATTAAAAAAAATTCTTTTTATTTTTAAAAATCCTTACTTTAAAAACAACCAAAAGTCATTCTCTAAAAAATCGTTTTATTGTATTGTTGTGTAAGTTTATTATAATCAATAATTTGTTTTTTGTAAGAAAAACCATTAAGCTAGTGCTTTAAAGGTAGAATCATACTTTTTGAAATCTTCTTTTACAAGTATTTCAAAATCAGTCTCTTCTAAAAAAAGTGAATTTTTTACAATACCCCTATCTTTTAGTGTCAAAGTATTTATTATCTCTATTACTTCTTTTACAGTATATTGATGTGTTAAATCCATAGTGTTTTTATTATTTTACTTAAATTTCTAGTGTTAGGATTTATATATTTATTTTTTTCCGCATGATTTTTAATCCAAGTTTGCACAGATTCTAACGTGTGCTGACCAGATGCAACTTCTAAAATAAATGATGTAAGAATTTCATCTGTAACTCTATTTGATAATTGAAAATCATTGTATTCTAAAAACAAAATACAAGCATCTAAACCTTTTCTTTATTACCATCTGTAAAAATATGATTTGAAATTATATTTGAACAAATATACAGCTGCTTTATCTTCTATTGTCAAATACATTGGTTGTCCAAAGAGTTCAGCATCTACTATTTCTATTAAATAATCTAAATAAGTTTCATACAAAAATTACTTGGAGGTATAAAATTTCCAGCAAAACTTTTTATGTTTTTTTTATTGAGAAAAACTATCTCTTTTTTAGTTAATAACCTCACTATCAAGCTAAATTTTTATATGTTTGTTCATATTTTTTGTGATAAGGAGATATTACGTCTAAAATATTTTTAGTATTGAGTAGCGTACTTACTATTTGTTTATTTACAATTTCCCTGTCTTTCACTGACAAAGTATTTACTATCTCTATTACTTCTTCTACTGTATATTGATGTTTTAAACCCATAGTTTTAAATTATTTAGTACAAATTTATAAAAAAAAGAGTAAATTAAGGATAAATGAATGCTGTTTTTTTTGCTAAAATACATCAAGATACTATAATCTATTTGATTTAAGAGTTTTAGCAGATTTTATGTATTGAAATTTTGTAAAGTGATTTATAATGTATTTTTTTACATTTTAAAATAAAAAAAATTAAATATCGTAATGACAATTTTAAATAAATATTCTAGAGTATTGACTCAAGACGAAACTTTGCCTGCAGCTCAGGCCATGCTGATTGGCTCAGGTATTGCTTACGAAGATTTGGGAAAACCTTTTGTGGGCATAGGGAGTACTGGTTTCGATGGTAATCCATGCAATATGCACCTTACTAATTTTACTGCACTCCAAAAAGAAAGTGTCAATGCTACTGGCATGGTGGGTTTGGTTTTCAATACTATAGGTGTGAGCGATGGTATCACCAATGGAAACGATGGTATGCGTTACTCGCTGCCCTCGAGAGAGATTATTGCCGATTCAATAGAAACTGTTTCTGGTGCTCATTTTTATGATGCTGTTGTATTTACAGCTGGTTGCGACAAAAATATGCCTGGTGCCATTATGGCTATGGCTAGGCTCAATCGCCCTGCTATCATGGTTTATGGTGGCACAATCAATGGTGGCGAATACAAAGGCGAAAAGTTAAATATAGTTTCGGCCTTTGAAGCACATGGCAAAAAAGTGGCTGGTAAAATAACTCCAGAAGATTTTAAAGAAATTATTAAACATTCTTGTCCTGGTCCTGGGGCTTGTGGTGGCATGTACACGGCCAACACTATGGCCTCGGCCATAGAAGCTTTGGGTATGAGCCTCCCCTATTCTAGTTCGAGCCCTGCACGTAGCGAGGCCAAAAAAAATGAGTGTAAAGAGGTTGCTTCGCACATTTTGCATCTGATAGAAAAAGATATAAAGCCAAAAGATATCATGACTAGAGATGCTTTTGAAAATGCAATGCGTGTAATTACAGTTTTGGGCGGCTCTACAAATGCAGTGTTGCACATTATAGCTATTGCCAACACTGTTGGTATTACCTTGACAATAGACGATTTTCAGCAGATTTCAAACAATACTCCCCTACTTGCCGACATGAAACCATCGGGCAAGTATTTGATGGAAGATTTGTTTAAAATTGGTGGTATTCCTGCTATTATGAAATTTATGTTAGAAAATGGGATGTTGCATGGCCATTGTTTGACAGTAACTGGCAAAACAGTAGCTCAAAATTTAGCTCAGTTGCCAGGATTAACGCCTGGACAAGATTTGTTGAGACCTCTCAACAATCCAATAAAACCTAGTGGACATATTCAAATATTGTATGGTAATATTGCCAAAAAAGGTTCTGTGGCCAAAATCACAGGACACGAAGGCGAATTATTTGAAGGAAAAGCCATTTGTTTTGATTCAGAAGCCGACCTAAATGCAGGTATTGGCAAAGGCCTCGTTAAACCAGGCCATGTAGTAGTAATAAGATACGTTGGGCCTAAAGGTGGACCAGGTATGCCAGAGATGCTGAAACCAACTTCGGCCATCATGGGTGCTGGCTTGGGCAATAGTGTTGCCCTGATTACAGATGGTCGTTTTTCGGGTGGTACACATGGTTTTGTGGTAGGCCATATAACCCCAGAAGCAATGGAAGGTGGCGAAATTGCTTTGATCAAAGACAACGATGTGATTGTGATTGATGCTACAAATAATAAGCTAGAAGTAAAAATATCAGATGCCGAAATGGCTCAAAGAAAATCGACTTGGGTAAAACCGCCCTATCGTGTTACCTCTGGGTATTTATGGAAATATATCAAAAATGTGGACGATGCCAGCAATGGGTGCTTAACGGATAGATAAAATGTTGATTTAAAAGTTATTGGGGTTAAAATTATAATTTAACCTCAATAATTTTATAAAATCAATACTTTGCTACCTTTTCAAAAAACGCAATTTTAAAAGTATGATTTTTTATTGGTTTTAGTTTTCTAATTTTGTTTGAAAAAAAAAGCAAATAACAGCTAAAATTTATTTCACTCATAAAATTAAAAATTATGTATATTTGCAAGAAAATTTCCTTAATTTGTATATGAATGCAAATGAGATAAATAAAAACATAGAAAAACTAAACGCACTTTTGCCAGAACAAAGAGAAGCACTTTTAAGTATTATTGATATTAAAATAAATAACGATATGGAAAAGATATTATTGAGAATTGATGCAAATTCTAAAGAACTTAATGCTAAAATAGATAGTATTAAATGGTTCTTTTTGTCATCTGTGGCACTTATTGGATTAATAATTGCAGCATTTAAACTTTTTTCTTAGTAAATATTTTTATTTTAGAAACCAAACTAAAGGTAATGGTAATTGTGGTAAAATTGCTTTTAAATAAAATTATAAAATGAAATCGAAAACTTGCATATATTTTAGTACTACGCACAACATTTAGTCAGCTAGCGAAAAAAAGCCCTAAAAAAAAGCCCCGACCTAAAACTTATATGGGGGCTTTTTTTTGTTAGCTAGTGTTGATTGAGAACCATTTTACCTACATTGTTTTTTTTGAAAATTAATCATATATTTGTTTTAAAATGAAAGGCAAAAATAGTAAAGTTGTTGGCTGATTGTACGACAGATAGGGTGTCAGTTCAACAGGGTATTAGCAAAAGTGGCGGTTCAGTGCTTTATTGAACTTTGTAATTCTATTTGGCAATTGTGGTTTATTGAACATTTGTGCTTCTTATTCCACAACTTCGCAAAGCCTAGTTCGTTGTATGCAGTAGTACCACAAAAACCTGAAAATGAATCAGATATATAAAAGATTACTTATAAATAAAATTGATAAATTTATCTATGATTTTAATTCAACCAAAAATCTATTTGAAAATTTAGAAAAGAGAAACAAACTTCTTCATCCAGGTGAATTTGGAATTTATAGAGAAAATATATGTAAAGAAATATTAGAATTTTCTATTCCTCAAAAATTTAATACTTCATCCGGATTTTTAATAAATTCTTATGATGAAATATCTACTCAATGTGATATCGTAATTTATGATTTAAACAATACTCCATTAATTAAAGAAGGTAATAATAATCGTTTCTTTCCAGTTGAACCTGTTTTAGCAGTTGGTGAAATGAAATCTACATTGACGATGAATGATTTATGTAATAGTTTGTTGAAATTATCAAATGTAAAAAAGCTAAAAAAAATAAATAATTTATTTTGTGTTAATAATGTTAAAAAAGAAAAACATATTCCCGAATTAGACCCACACGATACGATTTTTACATTTTTAATATGCGAAAAAATAACTGGTTTTAATTTCGAAAAACTAAAAACAAAAATGACAGAGGTTTATGAACTAAATCAAATACCAAAATATTTATATCATAATATTATTTTAAGTTTAAACGATGGCATAATTACCTATAACAATCAATATACTGATATTCACGAGAAAATACCGTTGAATCAAAAAATGTACACACCGTCATTTCTAAATAAAAACTTTGAAATTTGTCATCAAAATTTAGGAAAACACGAATCTGTAATATATTTATTAACATCAATATCTAATTTTCTTATGAACGTAAATATTTATTATCCAGAACCAAATGCTTACAATTAACTACTGCACACAACATTTAGCCAGCTAGCGAAAAAAGCCCCGACCTACAACTTAAATAGGGGCTTTTTTTAGCTGATGTTGGTTGAGACCCATTTTACCTACATTGTTTTTTTTGAAAATTAATCATATATTTGTTTTAAAATGAAAGGCAAAAATAGTAAAATTGTTGGCTGATTGTACGACAGATGGGGTGAAAGTTAAATACGTGCATAACAAAAGAGGGGGTTAATTGTTGAGTAAATTCATTTTTGATTAATCAAAGTTTGTTTCACGGCATCAATATTTGTGGTGAAAATCCCCACCTTCGCCAAACCCCAAAATGTTAGCAGCAACCCTGATTTATTACTTAATAATGCTTTTATACATAAATGAATAAATTAACAACTAAAGTTGCAGATAAATTATGGGAGTTGGAGGAGATTTGTAGATTAAATCATCAAATCTTTTCTGAGGAGATATTACAGCATGCTACAACTGCTAATGGATTGCTAATCGATAAATTTCATTCAGAAAACAAATATGTAATCTGCTTAAATGACAGAGAAGTTGTTGGGATGATTGCGCTGAGGGCGATACGACCTTTTTCACTTGATTCAAAGCTGGAAAATATTGACTCTTATTTACCTCCTAATAAATCATTATGTGAAATAAGACTACTAGCGGTAAAGCCAAATTATAGAAAGACACAAGCTTTTTACTATTTGTACAAAAGAGCGTTTTCTGAATTTATTAAAAGCGACTATGACTACGCTGTTATGTCTGGCATTTTATCTCAACAAAAACTGTACAAGAATATTGGGTTTGTTCCATTTGGCCCGTTGGTTGGAGACGAGGTCAAATTTCAACCAATGTACTCTTCACCTGATTATTTTTTTAAGTCCAAACATAAACAGAGTGCTCTTTCTAGTCAAAATCAAAACATAAACTTATTACCTGGTCCTGTTAATATAAAATCTGTCATTAAAGAAGAGTTTAATAATTCACCAGTATCTCATAGGTCTTCAAACTTTAAATATAATTACACGAGGATTTCAAACAATCTCTGTCAATTCGTTTGCTCTAAAAATGTACAATTATTAACAGGCACAGGGACATTAGCGAATGAAGTTATGCTTGCTCACCTATCAACTATGTCAGAAAAAGGACTTGTTTTAAGTAATGGAGAATTTGGCAATCGAATATCACATCAAGCCTCATGTCATAAACTGGATTTTATTGAATATAAAATTAACAGCGGTGAAGAATTTAATAGTGATGAGCTTAATTCCATATTGACAAAGAATAAAATAGATTGGATATTTTTTGTTCATTGTGAAACTTCAACTGGTATTTTGAACAACCTCGATGACATAACAAAAGAATGTCATTCAAAAGGTATTCGTGTTATAGTGGATTGTATAAGTACTTTCGGAATTATTCCTATTGATTTAAGCAAGGTATATATGGCTTCGGCAAGTAGCGGAAAAGCAATTGGATCTTATTCTGGCTTGTCAATGGTGTTTTTCAATGAGTTGTCTGAGTCTATTAAAAATGAAATTCCTGTTTATTTAGATATTCGAAACTATATTAGAAAAGGCTCTATTCCATTTACACTTAATTCAAACGCACTCTATGCTTTAGGAGCTTCTTTAGAACTTATAAATATCGACTCCAGATATAAAAAAATTAGAGTAGCAGGAGAGGTTTTTCGTAAGAGGATAAGTGCTTTAGGTTTGAACTTAATCACATCCAAAAATTTACACCCCGCAATTATTACATTAAAACTTCCAGACACAATTGATTCTCTAATAATCGGAGAAACTCTAGAAGAGAAAAAAATTTTCGTAAATTATAAAAGTGATTATTTGATAAATTCCAACACAATACAAATATGTCTCTTCTCTGATTTAGATTTGGAAGAGATTCAGTATGTGTCAAATTCTTTACAATCAATTCTTGAAATTGAGAGGATTAATAAAGTGATATAATTAGCAATTGACGGGACTAAATCTAAACATTTAGCCACCTAGCGAAAAAAAGCCCCGACCTACAACTTAAACGGGGGCTTTTTTTAGCCGATGTTGGTTGTGCCTCATTTCACCTACTTTGTTTTTTTGAAAATTAATCATATATTTGTTTTTAATCCCTAACCCCGAAATGAATTTACGGAACAGATAATTTGAGTTGGTCTAGCATGGTTTGGATTCTTTTGATGATAGGTTCTGTGTACCAAATTTCATTTATGCGTACCTTTTTGATTTCTACCAAGAGCTTGATAAAATCAGTAACAGCATATTTTTTGAGTAGTTTGTTTTCTTTCAATAGCTTATAAATGATATAATACCATTGTAAGGCAATGTGATTGATGAACATATAGCCCTCAAGAGCATCTTCGTCTTGCATGTACGTTCGGTCGGCTTTGAGGATGTTTTTATAACCATCAAACATTACTTCTACCTCGTTGCGACTTTTATAGCTGGTAAAAATATCTTCTGCTTCGGGTTCTTCTATGTTGGTTATCATGGCTATGGTGCCAAATTGATTGAATTTGAGTGCAAATCCTTCTTTTGTGAAGGTTTCTGGCAAGGTTTCTATTCTATCTAAATAATCTTTTTTTTCATTCACTTTTAATTTTTCGTCTAAAAACAAGAAAATAGTGCCTTTGTTGAACCTATATTTGACATGCCATATATATCTATCCTCGAATTTGAAATAACTCATCTCTTGTTGAACGATTTTTGTGTAGTCAATGGCTTTATTGTCTCTTCGTAGTGGAACAATCATTTTTAGGTTAGATTCAGTAATTTTTTTGAAATTTTCTTCTGAATAAAAGCCTTTATCGGCTATGATTATGGCATCTTTGATACCACTTTCTTGCAAACACAGTTGAAAACCTGACACATCTTTGATATTGCCACTGTATATTTTGTAAAACGCAGGTTGTTGAAGTGTGGCTGAATAAATGTAAAGCAAATTGAACTGTTTCTCAAATACCATGTCGCTATTATAGCCCTCTTTGGAATATCTCATTTGATTGGAAGCACTAAATATGTTGGTCATATCTACCAAAATATGCTCATTGGGCTTGATAAAACTTTTCAAATAGGCTGTAATGGCATCTCTATTTTTTCCAATCGTTTTCAGGGCTTGGCTAAAGTCTTTGTCTGAATATTTTTTAGTATCACCAACGCTCAAATACGATTTGGCAACGTGCAAATCCATTCTACTAAACGGACTTTGATGGGCTATTCGGCAATAGGCCATATAAATAATCAACTCAACGTGGTTTGGGAAAAACTCGCTTAATTTCAGCTTGATAGTCTGATTGTATTGATTAAGAAATGTTGTAAACCCAAATTCTCTAACCGAAATGGTGTTTGGGTCAATAATTTGCGACTTGGCAACTTTGTCTTTGAGTTCTTTTTTTCCAGAAGGCACAAAACCAATGCCCTCTTTGATAGTTCCCAAAAGGCTTCCTGTTTTCTTTTTAGTCTTTTTGAGAATAGGGTCATAAAACGAACTCACTTCATAGAGATAATACTTGTTGTTGATGAATCTGAGTTCGGTAGCAGGTTTACGATGCTCAATAGCCCAAGCAGGGTAAGTGTGATTTGAAGACATATTTAATACGTATTTACGGAAAGCAAATAAAAACAAAAAAACCGACTATACAAAGCATATAATCGGTTTTTAACATAAATTCCGTAAAATATTTTCGGGGTTAGGGTTTAATTAATTGGGTCATAAATAAAACAAGTCTTTCTGCATTCATATTGCTTTCATAAATCATAAATTGTACTTTGCCTTGGTTGGTAACAGTTGAAATCATATTAATTGAAAATCGTTTTGACATGCTTAATTTTACAGGTGTTTTGCCTTTAGGAGCATACGAGCGACCATGTTGGCAATTATTTCTTACGCCTGTCTCATCGCCCCAATGTATTTCTGCATCTTCATTTTTGGCCGCTTCTTTTATTGCTGGGTATTGCTCATCAAGCCATTTTTGTACTTGTGCAGGTTGTTGCTCATACGCTTTTTTCTTTGGTTTTTGAGGTGTAAAGCCCCATTTTCGTAAATAATCACCCATAGTTGTTATAGCTAATTCGATTTCAAATTCTTTATAAACTAGCTCTTTTACCGCTTTTCTTGACCAGATGGCAAAATCAAGT
>JAAFIH010000022.1 GCA_013297755.1 Cytophagales bacterium | reverse complement strand
CAAGCCACAAAATATAAAACTAAACCATTTAGTATGAAAAAGTTTGTGTTACCCCAATAGAAAATAAAAACAACGTAATAGTCTGATAATCAAGGCTTTATGTAAAATTTGATACAAGTTGGGTTAAAAGTATGTCGTTTGGGGATATTGATATGTCGTATTGGAGCATCGTTTTAAAAATCAAATAATTAATATTGTTAAATTTTAAACGATGTTAATTATGAAATTACAATACAAAACAACAAAAACCATAGCCTATATCTTTGGTATGTTTTTGATTCAATATGCAGCCCAAGCTCAGGAATCATGGCAAGTTTTAGGCAATAAAATAAATGGCGTAAACAATGGTTCTATTAGCGACCAACATGGTACAGCTGTAAATATCAGCAAAGATGGAAGCACAATTGCAGTAGGAGCACCATTGCATACGAATACTGGAGGAAATCAAGCTGGTCGAGTGCAAATTTTTTCTTGGTCGGGTTCTACTTGGGTGCTTAAAGGTGCTGCTATCATGGCAGCCATGGATGGCGAAAATTTTGGAGAAGCCGTAAGCCTTAGCCAAAATGGCAATTGTGTAGCCATTGGTGGTTCACAAAACATCGCGAATGGATTTAATTCTGGTGTGGCAAGAGTTTATACTTTTACAGGTGCTGCGTGGACACAATTAGGGACAGACATTGCAGGGAGCATGTCTAATCAAGAGTTGGGCAAATCGGTAAGTTTGAGTGCGAACGGAGCTGTAGTAGCCATAGGTGCACCTGGTTCGTCTGCCGAAAGTGTAAAAATATTTTCTTGGAATGGCACTGCTTGGACACAAAGAGGAAGCGATATCACATCTTTTGCACAAGACGAATATAATGGTGGCTCGGTAAGCCTAAGTGCAGCAGGCGATGTAGTAGCCATAGGTGCCAAACTTGGCGATATATCCAATACAAACGATAATAACGGTGCGGTGCGTGTTTTTAACTGGAACGGAAGTACATGGAATTTGATGGGTGCACGAATTACTGGTTCAACCAATGGCGATAATTTTGGAACTTCTGTAAGCCTCAGTAGCAATGGCACAGTAGTTGGCATTGGAGCTCCAAACAGCTCAGGAGGTGGCTATGCACAAGTTTTTGCTTGGTCGGGTTCGGATTGGGTAAAAAAAGGAACTGATTTTAATGCTCCTTTTACTGGCGATAGATTAGGTACTTCTATTGCTTTAAGCAAAAGTGGCGATACTTTAGCACTAGGTGCCAGCGAAAGTGCATTGAGTTTTCCTGTTGGAGGCTATGCTTTTATCAATCGCTGGAATGGCACAGCTTGGGTAGCATCTGGAACTTTGATACAAGGTAGCCGTGAAAATGATTATTTTGGAACATCTGTAAGCCTAAGCAACGATGGCAGAAGAATGGCAGTAGGTGCACCAGGGCCACAAGGATTTAATACTTTTACTGGTACTGCGTTTGTATACGCTTTGAGTTGCTCAGGTGTAACAAGCATTACTGGGCAACCTATTTCTCAAACTGTATGTGGTAGCAATTTGGCGACTTTTGATGTTACTGTGCCTGGTTTAGGTTTAACTTATTTGTGGAGCAATGGAGAAACTACCAAAAGTATACAAACCTCTACAGCAGGAAATTATACAGTTACCATAACAGGTGCTTGTGGCACAGCAATATCCAATAATGTAAATTTAACTACTAGCCCAAGTACGCAAATTACCACCCAACCAAGTTCGCAAACAATATGTGGAAGCAACTTGGCTACCATTGGTGTAACCGCCACAGGGCAAAACCTAAGCTACTTGTGGAGCAATGGAGCTACTACCCAAAGTATACAACCAACACTAGCGGGCAGCTACCAAGTTACCGTTTCTGGTACTTGTGGCTCGGTGGCTTCTGGTGCAGTGCAATTAGCTGTCAGTTCCACCACCATCACTGCAATTTCTTCAACAGATGCATCAGTAGTTGTTGGATTCCCAACAAAAGTTAACGTAAATGCATTAGGTACGAATTTAAGCTATTTGTGGAGCAATGGTGCCACTACAAAAACCGTTACGGGTATAGTAGCTGGCGAATATTTTGTAACCGTTACGGGAACTTGTGGATATGATATTAAAAGTATTAGTATTGGAAGTGTTCTATTGGATGCGGATTTTAGCGGTTTTGAAGTAAAAACTAATTTTGGATCAAGTGATTTAGTCAGTCCTTATGATATTAAAATAGCATCTGATAAAAAAATTTACGTATCTGAGTTTTTAGCTCATAGAGTTAGTGTTTGGACCCAAAGTGGAAATGATTTTAGAAAAGTTACTTCATTTGGTTATGTTGATGAAGATAACAATATTCGAAATGCTACAGGTATTGCCATTGGAGCAGATGGAAAAATATATGTAGCTGAAAGAGCATTTGATCGAGTTACGGTATGGACACAAAGTGGCAACACTTATACCAAACTAACTACTTTTGGTGTTAATCAAATAAGTGGACCTGAAGGAATTGCAATTGGATCTGATGGAAGAATATATGTAGCTGATGCGAGCAATCATCGGATAAGTGTATGGACACAAAATGGGAATAGCTATTCTCAACTCACTACTTTTGGAAGTGTTGGTGCTGGATTAGGCCAGTTTAATAGGTGTTTTTATGTTGAAATAGCATCGGATGGAAAAATATTTGTTTCTGATGTAAATAATTCTAGAATAAGCGTTTGGACTCAAAATGGAAATAACTATTCTCAACTCACTACTTTTGGAAGTCGGGGTACTCAATCAGGACAGTTTAATCAACCTGCTGGAATAAGCATAGATGTAAACAACAGAATTTATATTGTCGATAAATTAAATAATCGGATTAGTGTATGGACACAAAGTGGTAATAATTTTGGAAACCTCACCACATTCGGTAAAGGAAAAAAGTCTAATTTTGGACTTGAAAATAATGAACTTACATTACCAACAGGAGTGCTAGTTACTAAGGAAAATAATATATTAGTTGCTGATAATGTGAATAACCGTATCACTGTTTGGCAAGCCCCTGCTCCTATTTTCTACCTCAAAGTTATATTTGATATTACTGCACCCACCACATTTACAGGAAAAACCGCTACGCTTACTTGGCCTACTATTTCTGGTAATGGTTTTATTCAAGTAAAATATTGCATTCGTATATCCAAAGACAGAAGCATGGGAACTGGTGTAAAAACCGTATGTGGGCTCACTACCAATAGCTATACCTACGACCCCAAGAACCCTAATGGCAGAACAGAAGAAGATGTGCTAACCGATTTCTTTTGGCAAGTAGCAGGAGTAGATAGCGTAGGCAATCAATCGCAATGGTCTGAAATACAAACGTTTTCTTTAGATGCCAATGCTACAGGTTTAGAATCGTCAAACCGTCAATCCGTCCTATCGTTTTCCATCTACCCAAATCCAGCAAATACTGAAATAACAGTAACCGCACCAGCCAACAGTTCTTTGGTCATTTATAATTATCTGGGAACGGTAGTGCTTTCCAAAACTTTACAAACCACAGAAAGCAAATTGGATATTTCTAGCCTGCCAACAGGTGTTTATATGGTAAAAGTAGGGGAGAAAGTAGTGAAATTGATGAAGCTGTAAACCCAAACCTATAAGGTTTTCAAAAACCTTATAGGTTTGATTCAACCTTTCGAGGGGTTAAAATCCCTCGAAATGTTAAATTATTAAAAATTTAAAAATCAGATCTATAAAGACCTATAAGGTTTTTAAAAACCTTATAGGTCTTAACGATTAACCCTATTAAAACCTTTCGAGGGATTTTAAATCCCTCGAAAAGTTAAATTCTTAAAAATTTAAAAATCAGATTATTTTTCTCCTTTAGTCAAAGAATAAGCAAAATAGAGACATTAAGAAATGCCTAAGTAAACGACATTGAATTATAAGTATAAAATTAAAATTAAATTAAAGATTTCAAAATTATTTTTTCATTACATCAAACTTATAGGTAGTTAAAATATAGTTTGTCAACTATTAACAAGCGTTTTTTTTATCGCTAAACTGAAAATCTTAACCCAACTTGTATTTACCCTACCCCAAAAACCGAAATTCTAACCTAATTTTTTAGTTTTTTCATCTATTTTAGAGTATTTTTAATTTATTTTCGATACCAATAATTTATAAGTGCCTGATTATCAATTAGTTATGTTTTTTGGATATATTTGAAACTCATTTGTGTTCCCCCAAAGAATTTGGATGTTAGATTGTCATTTTTTATATTTGCAAAATATTACTATATAAATTTGATAAAAGCCAAAAAGGTAAAAGAATATACTTATGAAAAATGTGAAAGCATTTTTAATAAAAATAAAAAAATACAATATATTACTAAATATTGGCATTTTAGAGGGATTATTGCTAGTGGTGTTAAAATGTTTGCTAAGAAAATGGAAGAATTTGTTTGATGGGGGTAATAATACCTCATAACTCTAAAGGTTTGTGTTACCCCAATAAAAAATTATAGCTACATAATCAACTGATTATCAAGGATTTATGAAAAATTTGATACAAGTTGGGTTAAATAAATTTTAGGAAATAAACTCTATTTTTTTGTTTGCAATAGTAAAACTACACAATGATAAAAAGATAAAAGAGTTCGCTGTTTTTACCTTTTTTTTTAAAATTTAATAGAATAAATTATTGATTTTTTTTTGATAGAGCAAATATAAGTTACCAAAATGAATAAATATATGAACTTATCTAAAGAGAAATAAAATTTTTGATAATTGTATTACCAATATGACTACTTTTTTCTGCATGAAACTGAATAGCATAAAAGTTGTTTTTTTGTAGTGCTGCACTATATTCTTGTATGTAATTAGTTTTTGCTATGGTGCTTTGATTTAATTCAGCAGCGAAACTATGTACAAAATACACAAAAATATTATCTTCTAAATCAGTAAAAAGTGAAGAATTTAGATTGTAAATTGTATTCCAACCCATTTGGGGTATTTTATAATTTTGGGAATCAAATTTTTTAACATTAGCATCAAAAATGCCAAGTCCAACTGTATTACCTTCTTCAGAATGTTTGCACATCAACTGTAATCCAACACAAATTCCAAGTACAGGTTGGGTTAGTTTTGGAATTAGCATATCCAATTGTGTCGATCTAAGGCTTCTCATACATGTAGACGCTTCGCCAACTCCAGGAAAGATTATCTTATCAGAAGTAAGCAAATCATCTACATTATCAGTTACAATTGGTTCGATACCAAGCCTATGGAGAGCAAAAATGACAGATTGTATGTTGCCACCATTATATTTTATAATACTTACTTTCATAGTTTGGGACAACTCAAAATAGTAATTTTAATTTTTATTAAGCACTAATCTGATGTAATTTACAGTGCTATGTTCTGAATCTTTAACGCTATCATCTGAGCTTATGATGTCATTTAAATCACTGATTACATCAGTTTTTAGGTCAGAGTCTAATTTTATTTTTTTTGCCAACATATCTATAGTTGATTTTCTTTCACCATCTTCATGGTGTACAAGTTCGTCTTTTACTATTTCAAACAACGATTCGTATCCAGCCAAAGACGATGGGTGGTATTCAGAAATAATTTTTTTAGATTTACGCATAGCCATTACAAGCTCATCATTTGTTGTTTCTGCGTCTGAATCTGCAACTACAAGATAAAGATATGCCACAAAATGTGCTTCATGCCAAGAATTTACGCTATTATTTATCATTTTTTTTATTTTAATAATTTTTTTAGTTTTGTTTTATTTGAAAAAATAGGGTTGATTTTATTTAATTTTAGTTTACATTATTTGTTTAAGAAGTAACTAAAGGTGTCGCCTCTCAATCCTAATCTTATTGTTTCGAGGGGGATTATTTCTCTAGGTGCAATGTTTCCAAGATTTACATTGGTGCCACAAAGTTTAATAAACCATACTTGTTGTTCTTTTTGTGGTGCCTCCCAAATTATTTTTTCGACAGGTATTTTGGTTAAAATCTCTTCTACCAACCCAGATCTTACTTCGCCAGTAGACCTAAACAAACCTACATTTCCACCCTCTCTGGCTTCGCCAATTACTTTCCAAGCACCAGCTTCTAGTTCTTTTTGCATAAGATCTATCCATTTGTAGGGGGGTATAATTTTTTCGGCATCTTTGCTTCCTACTTCTGATAAAACTGTAACTTGTTTTGAAAGTTTACGAATATACTCGCATTTTACGTCATGTGATAATTCTATTGAGCCATCAGAAACCTCAGCATATTCTAGACCAAACTTATCAATAGTTCTGCAATAATCGTCAAACTGACCTCTTACGATAAAAGCTTCAAAAAGAGTTCCGCCAAAATAGACGGGTACGCCAGCATTTTTGTAAACTTTTAGTTTTTCTTCTAATTTGGAAGTAACATAAGATGTAGCCCAACCTAATTTGACAATGTCTACATAATTGCCGGCCACATCCATAAAATCTTCGGCTTCGCGTACGCTCAAACCTTTGTCCATGGCCATTGTAAAACCCGATTCACGGGGTTTTTGAGTTCTTTCGGGAATTTGAAGGAGATGATAGTTCATTAATTTGTTTCGTTCCTAAATTGATTTATAATTTTGAAAATTGCTTTTTGAATTTCTATATCTTTGAAGAACTCAAAAAGCTGTGTATGCTTTTCAAAGTCCAAAGTTAATCCAATTTCTAAAAATACAAATGCTTGTTTGTATTTTCCTGCTAAAATTAAATAACAAACTGCCCTGTAGCTCAAATCTGGGTCGTCTGGCATCTCGTCTAGTCCTTCTTCAATGATTGCAAATGCTTTGTCAAAGTCTTGATTTTGATAGTACACATACGACCAATTAAGCCAAAGATCAGTATTAAAGGGGTCTAAATCTGCTACATTTTGGTAATATTCCAAAGCTGTATTTTCGTTTCCTGCATTAAACTCTGCATCAGCAAGTGCCAACAAATAGGTTACATTTGTTGGATCTAATGATGAAGCTTTTTTATAAAAAAATATAGCTTCAAACCATTTATCTTGTGCATCAAGGCAAGATGCCACTCCATAAAATGCTTCATGATATTTTGAATCAATTTTAAGAGCTTGTTTAAAATGTTCTATTCCAGCATCAAATAAATCCATTTTTTCATAAGATGCTGCTATACAGCACAGCACATCTGCAGTTGGTCCTTCAAGTTCTAGTGTTTTTTTATAGCTTTCATTTGCTTGACTATAATTGGTAAGATTCATTTGTGCATTTCCAATATTGAAATGTGCAGAAGAAAAATCTTCTTTTAACAACACTGCATATTCATAAGCAAAAATTGCTTTTTCCCAAAGCATAAGTTTGCTATATACAACACCTATATTATACCAAGCGTTTGCAGAAAATGGATCTTTATTTATAA
Organism: Cytophagales bacterium; assembly: GCA_013297755.1. Classification (GTDB taxonomy): domain Bacteria; phylum Bacteroidota; class Bacteroidia; order Cytophagales; family UBA9547; genus REAG01. Next base: position 68,948 of record JAAFIH010000022.1, on the reverse strand, counting down.
ACTCTTCATAATAATCAATACTTTCGAGAAGTTGATTGGTTGTGTCTAAACAATAGGCTAGTTCATAAGTAGCATCCTCGTGATCTAAATTTATCTCAATACATTTTTTATAATTTATGATTGCTTCATCATATTTTCCCCATGTTTGATATGCCAAGCCAATACTATAATAAATGTCATCTATATCCTCATCCATATCTAAAGCATTTTCTAAGAGATGAATAGCGTCTTCGTATTTTTCGAGATTAGTAAGTATGGCACTTTTCATTAAAATTATCTCGATGTCATTGGGTTGTAAGTTTTCAATAGTTTCGATTATTTCTAATGCTTGTTGAAATTGCTCTGTTTCAAATAAAATACGTGATTTTTCGAGCAACATATCAACTGAAAATGGATATTGTTCTATAGCAAAATTTACAGAACGCAATGCTTTTTTCGATTTATTATGATGTAAATAATATTGAATAATATAATCATACTCATCTTCTGTAAAATACTGCAAGGTATTGCTCATGAGCATTTCCTCAAACTTTTTTACATTCATTTTGCCTTCTTCGGTCTCTTTAAATTCTCGTTCCATCGGCTTTAATATTTTTTTATAAAATTATATAAAACAATTCAATAAACATTCTAGCCTCAAATGCTATCATAAATCCTTTAGTATTCAATTACGAAACTTTGATACTATTGTTTTGACTATAACTTACCCACAAAAGTATAGCAACTAAATTACAAAATGCTTTTTTTTTAATTTTTTTTCAAAAAAAAATTTTTTTTGCAAGTAAATGCCCGTAATATTTATTTCTATTATTTCAATTTATTACTAAAAATTTAAGTATTCCTGTTTTAAATTTTTAGTTATATATATCTAATTAGTAGTTTTTATTTTACTCAAAAAATATTGTATTTCCAATTATTTACATTAATTTATATACATATATTTTTGAACAAAAATAAAAATTTGTTATTTAATAACATTAATATTAATTTTGTAATTATATTAAATTAAACAATTTAACAAAATAATCTATCCAGATGGTAGTAACAGAAAATTTTAAAGTAAAAGACATCAGCCTAGCTGCTTGGGGTCGCAAAGAAATTAAACTAGCCGAAGCCGAAATGCCAGGTTTGATGGCATTGAGAGCCGAATATGGCAAAGCTCAACCATTGAAAGGTGCCAGAATTGCAGGATGTTTGCACATGACTATCCAAACGGCAGTTTTGATAGAAACATTAACAGCTCTTGGTGCTGAGGTTACTTGGTCGTCTTGTAACATTTTTTCTACTCAAGATCATGCTGCTGCCGCAATAGCTGCTGCTGGTATTCCTGTTTTTGCTTGGAAAGGCATGAACGAGCAAGAATTTGACTGGTGTATAGAGCAAACCATTGCAGCATTTGAAGGTGGAAAACCTTTGAATATGATTTTGGACGATGGTGGCGATTTGACCAACATGGTGCTTGACAAATTCCCAGAATTAGTAGCTGGTATCAAAGGTATATCTGAAGAAACTACTACTGGTGTGTTGAGATTAAAACAAAGAGTGATGAAAGGAACACTTCCATTGCCTGCCATCAACATCAACGATTCGGTTACAAAATCGAAATTTGACAACAAATATGGTTGCAAAGAGTCGCTTGTAGATGCTATTCGTAGAGCTACAGATGTGATGATGGCTGGTAAAGTAGCAGTTGTAGCTGGATATGGCGATGTAGGTAAAGGTTCGGCAGCTTCTCTTTTGGGAGCTGGTTGCAGAGTGATTGTAACAGAAGCAGATCCAATTTGTGCTTTACAAGCTTCTATGGACGGATTTGAAGTTCAAAAAATGGATAATGCTGTAAAACGTGCTGATATAATAGTAACTGCTACTGGAAATCATAATATTGTAGTGGGTCGCCATTTTGAGTCTATGAAAGACAAAGCTATTGTGTGTAACATTGGACACTTTGATAATGAAATAGATATGGCTTGGTTGAACAAAAATTATGGTCATACCAAAGACACTGTAAAACCTCAGGTAGATATTTATAATGTAAAAGGAAACGACATTATCGTTTTGGCAGAAGGACGCTTAGTAAACTTAGGTTGTGCTATGGGTCACCCAAGTTTTGTGATGTCGGCTTCATTCACAAACCAAACATTGGCACAGTTAGAGCTTTGGGCAAATTCGGCAAAATACAAAAACGATGTATATGTGTTGCCACGTCATTTGGATGAAAAAGTAGCTATGTTGCATTTATCAAAAGTAGGTGCCGAAATAGAAGTCCTTTCGCAAGATCAAGCAGATTATATCAATGTGCCTGTGGCTGGACCATTCAAAACTGAGCAATATAGATACTAAGTATTGGTTGTTTGATAAAAATTGAAAAAGGAGACATTTGTCTCCTTTTTTGTATTCAAAAATTTACATTACACTAAAAGATTTTAATTCAACTGCTTTAAATTGCGTTTTTTCTTTATCAAAAACACCCATAATTTTAACTGTTTTGTTTTTTTCATGTGCAGATATCGCATTTTTATAGTCTATAGTAGATAAATTTACCGAAACTGTTGATTTAACATTTTTAATCATAGCTTCAACTTTTATAGAGTTATTACTACTTTCAACATCTTTAGAACTTAATTGGATAACTTTTCCGTAAAGTTCTAAATCAATTATTTCATTAATTTTTTCTCTAACAGTTTTTGTAAACGATTTTAAACTATCAATCTTTTGTTTTGTTAAATCTGTTGCAAATGTTTTTTCATTAATAGTTGTTCCTTTGAGTTCAATGTCAAAATCAACCAAATTTGTTTCAATATACAATTCTCTAACTGCATCAATTAAATTTACATTTATACAATCCTTGTTTAATAAAAGAAATTGTTCGTCAGGTTCTGAGTAGTTGTTTTTTAAAATATTATTATTGACGAATGCAATTACATCTAAAGCTTTTTTATTAATTTCACTACCTATGATACTATCTTCAAATATTGTTTTTTCTCTAATTTCTTCATATTTAGGTAGCTCTATTTTGGTTATTAAACTTCCACTTTTATTTTTTAAAAACTTACAGAGGTTTAAGTATCTTTCTGTTTCTTCAATTTTATCTAAAATATGAGTTTTTTTAAGTATAGTAAAAGAGGCAGCTTCTTGAAGTAATTTTTTGATTTTTTCTATTAATGAATTAAAATGTGGAATTGGTATTCTTCCTTGAAACGCTGTTTCATCCTCAATATGAAAACTAAAAATTTCTTTATTTTCAATCACAATAGATACCAATTCATCTAAATCATCTGCATAAATATCAGTTAGAATCTTAAGTGAATTGTAAATATTGGTTTCAAAATCTAAAGAATTAGTGTTTTTTGAGATATAAAATTTGTAGTCGTCTTCGAAACCTAAATCAATGGGAGGTAAATAAATAAGATTCTTTGAGTTGTCTAGTCGAAGACTTTGCCAACCTTTTTGATGCAAGACATCTGTAAGATTCTTTAATATATTATCGTTATCTTGAATTGACATTAGCTATATATTTCCATTAATTGATTAAAGGTCTCAGTTGTAAATTTATTAGCTTTATTTATTGTAATTCTTTTAGAACCAGAATTTTTAGTTTCAACCTCATTGCTATTTGGTACAAACCAATACCCAGTTTTTTTTATCAGCAAACTTTCATCATTAAGTTTTAACCAGTTTTTTTTATCATTTGGAAGTATAAAAATAAATAAAATTAGTGGTTTATTATGCATATTATTACGAAAAATAAGATCATTAAAGGTCTTAGATTCTAAATCATACTTAAAACTTATTTCAGAACTTTCAAAAATACGAGATTCAGTTGTTGCTTTCGCTTGTATTTTTAAAGACCTTCCAGTTTCGATAAATCGTGGTTTGCCATCTTGATTTCTTTGACTAATTTCATTTATGGTTAAATCTCTTCCAAAATCTTTACCTGGCCAATCAGTGGTATAGCCTGCATAATTAGCTAAAATTTCAAGGTATTTTATAGATAAGGATTCTTTAATAAGTTCTTCTTTCATTTTTTTGATGAAATAACTTTTGCAAGTTAATATTTTTTTAGTAATAAAATAAATTTACAGAAATCTATTCAACTATAACTCTACAAATAAATATTGTCCTTTCACAAGATCAAGCAGATTATATCAATGTGCCTGTGGTTGGACCATTCAAAACTGAGCAATATAGATACTAAGTATTAGCTGTTTGATAAAAATTGAAAAAATCTCTTTGAGAAATCAAAGAGATTTTTTTTTGATTAATATTTATATTTTTTATCTTTTCTTACTTTTATATTTTCTATTTTAAATCTACTTAAAAATATTTTAAAAAAAATATGTAAATAATAAATCCATTATATACTATTGTGTAAGAATAGGATAAAACACAAAAATATGATTACTATACTTGAGCTTATCGAAATTACAAAACCCAAAGTTTTGCAATTAGCACAACCTGAAGGAACTATTATTTATTTAATTACTGATAGTAGAAAAGTAAGTTTTGCGTCTTCAGCACTTTTTTTTGCTATCAACGGCCATAGGCACGATGGACACAAATATATAAAAGATTTATACAAACAAGGTGTAAGAAATTTTATTGTCGAATCTGAAATTGATAGTAATAAATATCCGAATTCTAATTTTTTTTTAGTTAAAAATAGTATTGCAGCTTTGCAGCAAATTGCTGCATTTCATAGGTCAGACTTTGCAGATTTACCTGTTGTATCAATCACTGGTAGTAACGCCAAAACGATAGTAAAAGAATGGCTTTCAGAAATGCTAGAGGCTGAATATGTAGTAGTAAAAAACCCAAAAAGCTATAATTCTCAAATTGGAGTGCCACTGTCGGTATGGCAAATTGCCGAAAAACATACTTTTGGTGTTTTCGAAGCTGGAATATCTAAGGTAGATGAGATGGGTAAACTTCAAAAAATTATTCAACCCAATTATGGTATTTTTACAAATATAGGCACTGCCCATAACGAAGGATTTGCTGATATTCAACAAAAAATTATTGAAAAATCAAAACTTTTTTCAGAAGCTCAAAAAGTAATATTTTGTAGCGATCATACTGAAATTAAATTTCAACTTGATAATTTAAAAATACCAACTTATAGTTGGTCTCAAGTGGGCAATCCTGCTGATGTTTCGTTTCAGTTAGAAAATATACAATCAGATAAAATTGCCATGAGATTGGAAAGACAATGGCATGGAAATATAATATCCGACATTGTAGAAATTCCATTTCATGATGTAGCTAGTATCGAAAATGTGTTGCATTGTATTACTTTTTTATGTTATTTGGGTAAGAATATTGATGTTATCAAAAAAAGTGTAAAACAATTAAAGCCTATTTCTATGAGGCTAGAGTTGAAACAAGCTATTGGAAATTCTTACTTAATTGATGATACCTACAACAACGATTTGGCTGGCCTAACGATGGCCTTAGATTTTTTGGTCAATCAAAATCAAAAAACGCATAAAGCTGTTATTTTATCAGATGTACTTGAAACTGGCATGGATGAGAATGTGCTGTATATGCTCTTGGCTGAAACATTAAAAGAAAAAAATATTACTACTTTGATTGGCATTGGAAGTTCTTTTTGTAGCCATGCTCATTATTTTAATACAGTTCCTATTACTTTTTTTTATCCAACAACTGATGATTTTTTAATTGGAAATTGTCCTACATCATTAGAAAATAAAATTATTTTAGTAAAAGGTGCAAGGGTTTTTCAATTTGAAAAAATAATAAAAAAACTCGAGCAAAAATCGCATCGCACAGTGTTTGAGATTAATTTAGACGCACTATCTCACAATTTAAACTATTACAGAAATAAAATATCAACCAAAACCAAAATTATGGTTATGGTAAAATCGTTTGCTTATGGGGCTGGAAATTTGGAAGTAGCCAATTTATTGCAATTCCACAGGGTAGATTATTTGTGTGTGGCCTACACAGACGAGGGTGTTACGTTGCGACAAGCTGGTATTACAATTCCAATCATGGTATTAAATGTGAGTGCCGAGGATTTTGAGTTGCTAGCCACTTTTGATTTGGAACCAGTTATTTATTCGCAAAAAATACTTGAAAATCTTGTAGATTTTTTGGAGTATAAAAATCTAACTATGGCCATTCATTTAGAGATTGAAACTGGTATGCACAGATTAGGAATAGCCGAAAATGAAATAACAACCATTGGAAATCTGTTTTCGCAATCAAAAAACCTCATCATAGCGTCAGTTTTTAGTCATTTGGCAGGGGCAGACGAAGCTCAATTTGAAGAATATACCCATTTGCAATATGGAAAATTGCTGGCTATATGCTCAATATTAGAAAATAAACTTAAATATAAGTTCTTGAAACATATTTTAAATTCGGCAGGAATAGTAAGATATCCAGAAATGCACCTTGATATGGTAAGGCTTGGTATTGGATTGTATGGTATTGAAGCTAATGGACTTGAGCAAGCAAATTTGCAAAATGTAAGTACGCTAAAAACTATAATTACTCAAATTAAAAATGTAAATAAAGGCGACTCTATTGGATATGCTCGCAAAGGTATAGCTTTGAAAGATACCACCATTGGTATCATTGCCATTGGGTATGGCGATGGATATAGTCGTAGTTTCAGCAATGGAGTAGGTAAAGTGCTGATTAACAACACATTAGTACCAGTGATTGGTAATGTGTGTATGGATATGACGATGGTTGATATTACTGATGTTTCTGCAAAAGAAGGAGATGAAGTGATAGTTTTTGGCAAAGATATAGATATAAGCCAAGTGGCTAAATCCATTGGAACTATTCCTTATGAAATCTTTACCAATGTGAGTGAGCGTGTAAAAAGGGTATTTTATACTGAATAAAATGATAAATTTTGTATTTTGACAAATATATACATGTAAACGAATTTTGATATAAAATCTTTGCGATTTGATTTAAAACTTACCTTTTGATTTCGCTAATCCATTTATTTTGAACTGTTGAGTAATACCCAATAGCATCTCCTTTTTCAAGTTTGAAAATGTTTTTTCCAAGATATTGTATATTATCATACAAAGGGTCTACTATTTTTTTACCATCAATGTCAAATATTCCACTATTGCTATATAAGCCTACAACTGCTTGTTGGCGATAAAAATCGCTAATAAAATCGTATTTTGGTGGTGCAGGATAGTAGCCTGAGGCATGAGCTAAGCCCCATTTGGTGGTTTTGCACCTTGCTAATGAGTCTTTAAATGTAATTAAATTGTCGAACGTAGTTGTGCCAAATGAAAAAATACCTTCAGAATTTACCCATTTGAATTTCTTATTTCTTGTTTGTATTACTGCATATCCATTTTCAAACTTTTTAGGGTTTGAGTAAACATCAAAAGTAATATTTCGTCCATTTCGGTCTATAATTTTCCATAGTTTACCAACACCTTCAGCAAACGAAAACCCTTGATTAAAATCTAGCACATTGCCATAAACAAAATCTAAAACAGTAAAGCCAGAAGGGGATATAAATCCATTTTTATTTTCCAAATTTACTTTTGCAAGTCCATCTACAAAATCAGAAGCAGATGTGTATTTTTTATTAATTATTACTTTTCCTGTGGTGTCTATGAAATTATAATAGTTGTCAATTTTTACTTTTATCAATCCCTCACTCACGTTGCTAACATCAGTGTAAGACTTTTTTGAAATAATTTTTTTAGTAAGAATACTATATATTTTATATTCTCCATCTTCTTTTACTTTGAATAATGCTGTATTTCCAAGACTGGTAACTTCGTCATATTTTGGCTCTATAACAACTTCCCCAAAAGTATTGATGAGGCCAATTTTCTTTTTTTCATTGATTATTGTAGCATATCCATTACTAAACTCACTACAATTTATAAATGGTAGTGTTACAAGTATTTTTTCGTCACTATTGATAAATGATTTTTTTCCATCTTTAAAAACCAATGCAAGTCCATTTTTGAAGTTTGCAGCAGAAATATACGTAGGTAAAATTTTCATTTCACCTTTTTGATTAATAAAACCCCATTTGTTTTTTGTAAAAACAGCAGCCATATTTTCTTCAAAATCATTGGCATTGTCATAAATGGCAGGAATAACCAATGTTTGACTAGAATCTATATATCCATATTTACCTTGAATCATTACTCGAGCCAGACCATCGTGAAATGGAAATATTTTTTCAAAATTTATAGAAGTAAGTAATTTTCCATCTTCTCGGATAAGTCCAAATTTTTCTTTTTTGACATCAAATTTAATATACTGATTATCAGTATTTTCTACAAAAGACAGGTTTTGATATTCTGGTTTTAGTATAAAATTTGCACTAGAGTTTATTAAGCCAAATAAGCCTTTGTATTGAACAATAGCACGGTCGTTGGAAAAATCTGTGCAAAAATCAAAGTTAGGATCTAGTAATAAAGTGGCGTTTGTGTTTAAATATCCCCATTTACCATTTTCGACTTTTGGGTTTGCCCAATCGCCTTCATAATTTACATAACAACCAGAGCAAAATCGAATGACATTTTCTTTTGATTTAGAAATATAATCAAATTTGTATTTTATTTGTTTTTTATCTTTTGTAGTAACTATTTCTGAAATTACCTTACCTGTTTTTTGCAATAGAGCCATAGTGCCACCCTCAAGGATTACTCTTGCAAAGTCATTTTTTTCAAAGTCTTCTAAAAATATATGCCAAAATTGAGGTTGAGCTAAAACCAGTCCAGTTGCTTTATTGGCCAAACCAATTTTTTGAGTTGTTAGATTGATTATTTTGTTAGAATTTATATAGCCATACAATTTAGCATTGGTTCTATAATCTATTTTTTGAGTTACCAAAGATGTATTGGCATCGTATTCGATAATATCATCAAATTTATAACCAATAAATAAGGTGTCGTGGCCAATTAATCCCCATTTTTTGCCTGTTCCTTTAATCCAAGCATGGCTGTGGGTTATCTCAGGACTTAATAATGGTAGTTTATTAGATTTTTTTACAACTCCTTTTGCTCCACTTATCATGGCTGCATCAACTTTGAAATTTTCGATTTTTCCTTCTATTTTTGTGCATTTAGCTGTATTTCCTACTATTTTTATGGAATTATAATTAGGTTGAACTATAATTTTTCCTTTGTTGCTTATTACTCCTTTGCCTGTTGGGGTTTCAAAAATTGAAATATTTTTTTTGAAAGGAAAAATTTTATCATGTATAGTGGGGATAACTACAACTCCAAGTTTATCATAGAGCCCCCATTTACCTTGTTGTTCTACTAAAAAAAGACCATCATTTAGATGAATATTACTGAAATTTTGCCCAAGAATTGAGCCTCCATTCGTATTTATTACCCCATATTTATGCGATTTGTGAATTAAAATAAAATCTTTGTCAATGATACTGAAATTTTCTTGTTCATCTTGAAGTATAAATTTATTTAAAGTAAGATTGTACAAAGACCAACCTCCTTTTTTTGTTTTTAATGCTATCAAATCATTAGTTATTAATTTATAATTCTGAAAATCATGTTTAGTAATTAAATCCCCATTTTTATTAGCCAATGCCCACCAATCTTTTGACTTCAAAACCGTAAAATTATTATCAATAACCTCAATAGCGTTGTATTCTGGCTTAGTATTTATATTAAGAGTTGTATCTATACTTCCTACCAAACCATTATTAATTTGAGTAATAAGTAGAGGTTTTTTTAAAGTTATATTTGAAAAAATGGGTTCAATAATTTTTTCATTGATGGTACTAAATATACCTTTCTGAGTATTGATTGAAAGTAATAAAAAATTATCATTTAATAATTCAATTGATGTGTATTTAGGGGTTGAAATTAATTTTCCATCACTTGAATAAATCCCCCAAAGGGTATCTTTTCTGTAAGAAATATATTTTTTGTGTATTATATTTATTTCTGATTCTTCTATTGGAATAACTGTAATTCCTTTTGAGTTTATAACTCCACATTTTGTACTTATTCTTACTACTGCTAAATTATTTTCAAATGGTTGGGCCTGGTCAAATTGTGGTTGAATGATTTTTTCGGATTGTAAATTTATATAACCCCACTTGTTGTTTTCTTTAATAGGTATTAATTCTTGTGCTAATGCTGAAATAAGTGATAGGAAACATAAACTTATTATTAGATTGGATTTAGGCATCATTTTTGATTCTTTTTTTTAATTTTTAGCAAAGTAATTAATATGAATCAATTACACAACAAAATTACTAATGAAAGTTTATAAAATCTATAAAAAAGTAGCTTTTGGACGAATTATTAGTTTTATGAATGGCACTAAAATTGATTTTTAATGCAGAAAAATAAAATGTTATTTTAAATAAACAATTAAAATAACACTTATGGTTGACTTTATTCTAAATTTTAGTTTGTTTTGCAAAACTAGGTACATCTCCTTTGAGTGTACCCAAAAATGCTACAATAGCATATATTTGAGTATCATTTAAGTCTTTGTTAAGTTGTATTTTTGCCATTATTTTTACAGCATCATTGAGGTTTGCTACACTTCCATCATGAAAATAGGGATATGTTTCTGTAATATTTCTCAAAGATGGTACTTTAAACTTAAACTTATCTTTTTCGTCTTTTGTTAAATCAAAAACACCGTTATCTATTTTTTTGCTGTTAGTAAAACTTAGGTAATTTTGATATTTTCCGAATTTTTCGTACATATTTCCTCCTATCGCAATGCCATTATGACAAGATTGACAACCTGTTTCAATATATAGTTTTAAGCCCAATTTTTCTTTTTCATTTAAAATTTCAAAATCATTGGCCAAGTATTTATCAAATTTTGAGGGCGTATGGAGGTATTTTTCAAAATAACCAATGGTTGAGGTCAGATTTTCGTAATTCATAGATTGGTAAGGAAATGCTGTTTTGAATAAACTTACATATTTACTGTTATTTTTTACTTTTTCTAATACAAAGTTTTGAGAAGGGCATCCCATTTCAATAGGATTTAGTATTGGGCCCTGTGCTTGAGCTTCTACATCTTTGGCTCTACCATCCCAAAATTGAGCTATGTGTAAGTAAGCATTGAGCGATGTTGGTGAGTTTCTGCCACCACGCACTCCATCTGTACCTGGCGAGGTAGGTTCGTTGTCTACACCAAATTTATCCAGATTATGACATGAATTACAACTAATATTACCATTTTTGGAAAGCCCTTTCTCAAAATATAGTAGTTTGCCTAGTTCAAATTTGGCTAAATTTTGAGTTGTAGAATCAAGTTTTTTTTCAAAAACGGGCTTGAATAATTGGTTGCTCTTAATCCATAGTTTTGCCTCTTCTCTAGAAACTATATAATTAGACTTTTGAATTGCATTGTCTTTTACATTTTCTGTTGAAGACCCACATGAAAGTACCAAAAATGAAAATAATGTAATTATAGGTAATGAATATTTTTTCATAGTTTATTTTTTTAATAATTACTAAACTGATATTATGTATTTTTAGTTCAAATTTTACAAGATTTTTGATTGCTTAATTATTATTTAATCAATTTGTCCCATCAATTGTAGTACACCATTGATAAAAGTAAGAGGATGTATAAGGCTTCCAGGAATGTACAAATCAATGTGATTTTTATCCAAAAAAGTACGATTTAGGGCTTGACTACCCTCAAATATACCACCACTTATGGCCTCTGTACCTACCAAAATAATAATTTTTGGTTCTGGCACTGCATCATAGCAAATTTGTAGAGCTTGGTGCATATTTTCGGTTATTGAGCCAGTGATTACAATGCCATCGGCATGGCGTGGCGAGGCTACAAAGTCGATTCCAAACCTGCTACAATCAAAGTTTACATTATTAGTAGCACCCAATTCCCATTCTTGGGAGGCATCGCCACCAGCTGATATTTGCCTAAGTTTTAACGAATTTTTAAATATTTTTCTTACTTCTGGTCTTATTAATTCTTTGTTAATTTTGATTGGATTATTTTCGCCTGCTTTTACAATTAACTTACTCCTGTCATTGGTTGCAGTTTTATAATCATTAGTAAAATTTATTTTATCTTTCCCACATATTCTTACACATTCCATACAAAAAGTACATTTACCTAAATCTATGCTAAATGGCTCATTATCAATGGCTTGCGTAGGGCATATTTGTTTACAAAGTTCTGCATTTTGTTTGGATATATCAGCTGAAATAATTGGTCGACCAATAGCAAAACTCTCTGGTAGTTTTACTGCTGTTACATCAGGGATATATTGCTTGCCTTGATGATAAAGTATGTTGATTTCTTCAAACATAAGATGAATTTTTAATTTTATTTAATATTTTATAAATAAAAATTTCAATAAAAATAGTAAAAATTAAGTAATTCTAAAATTTTATTTTACGACTAAATTTTTAACTCTATTTATGTCTATACCATCGCCAAAATAGCGTCCATATTGCAAATCTTCGATGTTTCCGTTCAAATCTATCACAAAATCAGCTCCCATTCTGTTGCTGTAGCCTTCGCCTTCTCGTTTGCCTTCTACATGCCAATTTTCTCTAAGCATTTTTCTTGTTTTTTTATTTAATAAACCTGTTATCATTTTTATAGTATTTCTTTTGACACCATATTTTTTATAATATACATTATCAACATCAGAAATCAAATAAAATGGAATCTCTAACCCTTTTGTAGCTTGTAATATTTTTGGTTTTGAACTTTCAATAAACATGACAATTTCAAGTCCTGCTGCTTTTAGTTCTTGGTAATTTTTAATCAATTCTTTTAATTTAAAATTACAAATGGGGCAACTGGCATATCTATGAAATGTGATTAATACTTTTTTTGTGCCATTGAGGGCAGCTAAATCTAATTTTTTTTCAAAAACATCTTCTATAATAATGTTGGGTGCTTTGGTATTAATTTCTAATTTTTTGTTTTGAGAAAAAATATTAAAGTTGCATAAAAATATTATAAATATTACTTTTAATCTGTTTTTCATGTTTAGTTACTTTTTTATAAAATTAATTTTATTTTAATATTATATTAGTAATAAATCTATTTTTAATATACGAATAGTATTTAATGTTTTTTTTAAAACTTACTTATATGAGTAATTCAAACTTCAAATAGTTTAATATATTTGAAGTTTGAATGAGTAATAAATATTTTAGTTAAATAGCAATCTCAAATTGTACTAAATCAATAAATGATTTTACTCTTTGGTCGATGGCAATTTTTGATAGGTTGGTAATTTGTTCTGTACCAAATTTTTCTACACAAAAACTAGCCATAGCTGAGCCATAAATAATGGCACTTTTCATTGTTTCAAAAGAAAAATCATCTTGTTTGGCGATATATCCTATAAAACCACCAGCAAAAGTATCGCCAGCTCCTGTAGGGTCAAATACCTCTTCTAAAGGTAGTGCTGGAGCAAAAAACACCTCATCTTTGTTGAACAACAATGCTCCATGTTCGCCTTTTTTGATAATTAAGTATTTGGGTCCCATACCAAGTATTTTTTTTGCAGCTTTTACAAGCGAATATTCTTTTGATAGTTGGCGTGCCTCTTCATCATTAATAGTAAGCACATCAACCATGCCAATAGTTTCTATCAAATCATCATAAGCAATGTCCATCCAAAAATTCATAGTATCCATAACTATCAATTTTGGTCTTTTTTTCAAGCGATTTATAACTGTTGATTGTACTTTAGGAGCCAAATTTCCAAGCATTAAATATTTGCAATCTTGGTAAGATTCAGGTATTATTGGGTCGAAGTTGGCAAGCACATTCAATTCAGTAACCAACGTATCACGACTATTCATGTCGTTGTGGTATTTTCCTGCCCAAAAAAATGATTTTTCGTTTTCTTTTATCTGTAGGCCAGTTGTATCAATCCCATGTTGTTGCAACATCATAATTTCTGAAGTAGGAAAATCGCCACCCACTACAGCCACTAAATTGACTGGTTTTTTGTAATAAGAGGCTGATAATGAGACATAAGTGGCTGCTCCACCTATGATTTTGTCGGTTTTACCAAACGGAGTTTCTATGGCATCAAAGGCCACAGAACCAATCACTAATAATGACATAATTTTATATTTATTTTTAATTTTAATGCAATTTTAGTTTATTCGTATCAAATTTCTTGTATTGATGACTAAAATAAAAGTTTTTTTTATTTTTTTAGGTGTTGTTTGTTTGGTTTCTGCCCAAAAACCTAATTCCAACACACCAAATGTTTCGCTCAAAGTTGTAGCCCAAAATTTAATTTCGCCTGTTTGCATGGTTGCAGCCAACGATGGTAGTGGACGCAAATTTGTGGTAGAACAACGTGGAATCATTTATATTTTAGACAAAAACAATCAATTATTGTCTTCTCCATTTTTGGATTTAAAAGATAAAATTACAAAACTAAGTTCAAATTACGATGAACGTGGATTGCTAGGAATGGCTTTGCACCCTGATTTTAAGAAAAATGGACGGTTTTTTGTGTATTATAGTTCTACTTTGCCTCAAAATAAGAATGATCATATTGCAGTCTTATCAGAATTTAAAGCTGACCCTACAAACCCTAACAAATCTTTTTTAGAAGAGACCGTTATTCTTACTATACCACAGCCAGAATGGAACCATAATGGTGGACAGATTTTATTTGATACAAATGGATATTTATTACTAGGACTAGGAGATGGTGGAAACGCTGGCGATTCTCACGGCTTAGTGGGAAATGGACAAAATCTAAAATCACTGCTTGGCAAAATTATTAGAATCGATATAAACAAATTGCCGTATGCAATTCCAAGTGATAATCCATTTGTAGGTAGCAAGGAGGCATCACCTGAGATATATGCTTATGGTTTACGCAATCCCTGGAGGTTTTCTTTAGATAAAATTACTAATCAAATTTTTTGTGGAGATGTAGGCCAAAATAAATATGAAGAAATAAATATTATTGAAAAAGGTAAAAATTATGGTTGGAAAATAATGGAGGGCTATCATTTTTTTGAACCAAGAAGTAATGCCAATCCAGCTAGTTTTACATTACCTATTACAGAATACGACCATTCTGTTGGCTCTAGTATTTGTGGTGGATTTGTGTATAGAGGTAAGAAATTCACTAAAATGTATGGAAAATATATTTTTGCAGATTGGCGTGGAGTTTTGTTTTGTCTTACTCAAAATAAAGATAAAACTTGGAACAGAGAAATTTTAAAAACTGATTTTGTAGATTTTAAAAACATCAATATCAATAGTTTGGCCGAAGATACAGATGGAGAATTATATCTTTTGGTTCAAGATTTGGATGGACCTTTTCAACTTTCTGGTAAGATATTACAATTAAATTTTTTATAGATTTTCAAAATTTATCATGGTAGATATATTTACTGATGGCGCTTGCAATGGAAACCCTGGGCGTGGTGGATATGGCATAATATTACATTATAAAGGACATGTAAAAGAAATATCTGATGGTTTTAAACTGACTACCAATAATAGAATGGAGTTGATGGCTGTAATTGTTGGTCTTGAGGCTTTAAAAATTGATAATCAGGAAGTTACAATATATTCTGATAGTCAGTATGTGGTAAATTCTGTAGAAAAAGGTTGGCTTTGGACTTGGCTCAAAAAGGGATTTGCAGGCAAAGCCAACCAAGATTTATGGAGAAGATACATACAATCTCACCAAAAGCATAAAGTAAGATTTGTTTGGATTAAAGGTCATGCTGGTCATCCTCAAAACGAAAGATGCGACCAACTAGCAGTAGCTGCATCTCAAAAACCAAATTTGCCAGACGATGTAGGATATATTACTGATTCTACATCTCAAAATAAACTAATATAAGTAATAATATTTATTTTATAATAAAATATTTAAAAATAATTTTTCTTTTTAAATTTTAAAAAAAATATGCAAAATATTCAATCCTATATTTCAGAAAATAAAAATAGATTTTTAGATGAGTTATTTCAATTATTACGAATACCATCTATAAGTGCAGATCCAGCATATAAAGAAAATATGGCTCAAATGGCTGAGGCCATCAAAAATCAATGCACTCAAATAGGTATGGACACTGTTGAGATTTGCCCAACAGCAGGATTTCCAGTAGTGTTTGCACAAAAAATCATAGACCCAAAACTACCAACAATTCTTGTATATGGGCATTATGATGTGCAGCCTGCTACGCCATTAGATTTATGGATAACGCCACCTTTTGAACCCACATTAAGGGACGAAAAAATTTATGCTCGTGGTTCTTGTGATGATAAAGGACAAGTTTTTATGCACCTAAAAGCACTTGAGTATATGATTAGCTCACATTCATTGCCTTGCAATGTAAAAGTTTTGATTGAGGGAGAAGAAGAAGTAGGCTCAGATAATTTGCCTATTTTTGTTAAAAATAATACTAAAAAATTGAGTGCAGATATTATTTTAATTTCTGATACTGCCATTATTGCCAATGATATACCTTCCATAGATTGTGGTTTGCGTGGACTTAGCTATGTAGAGGTAGAGGTTACTGGCCCCAGTCGTGATTTACACTCTGGTGTATATGGTGGAGCTGTGGCCAATCCTATCAATATTCTTTGCGATATGATAAGTAAATTACATGATAAAAATCGAAAAATTACTATTCCACATTTTTATGATGAGGTAGAATTAGTGTCAATTTCTGAACGAAAATTACTTTCTGAGGCTCCTTTTGATATCGAAAATTATAAAAATGATTTGTCTATCCAAGATGTAATGGGCGAAACAGGTTATTCTACAACAGAGCGTGCTTCTATTCGACCAACATTAGATGTAAACGGTATTTGGGGTGGCTATATAGGCCAAGGGGCAAAAACAGTTTTGCCATCTCAAGCATTTGCCAAAATATCTATGCGATTAGTGCCAAATCAAGATTCTGGTACAATTACAAAATTGTTTCAATCTTACTTTGAGAACTTAGCACCTGCTGGGGTTTCAGTAAAAGTAAAGCCTCATCATGGTGGCGAGGCTTACGTACTTCCAATAGATTCTATTGGATATTTGGCAGCCGAAAAAGCCATGGAAATTACTTTTGGCAAAAAACCAGTACCCACACGTGGGGGGGGGAGTATACCCATTGTTGCTTTGTTTGAAAAAGAATTAAAAATCAAATCAATCTTACTTGGATTTGGGCTTGATACAGATGCTATTCATTCTCCAAACGAGCATTATGGCATTTTTAATTTATTAAAAGGGATTGAAACTATACCATACTTTTATAAAAATTTTGTTGAAATGAGTAATAATAAGTAAATTTAGTTTATAATAATTTTTAAAATGGATATCCAATAGCTATATTCCATAGAGCACTTTTAAAATTTAGGTTATCAGAAGCCACCCATCTAGCCGAAATTGGTTTTGAGGGATCATGTATTTTGAAACCTGCATCTAATCTTACAATTAAAAATGAAAAATCAAGCCTTATACCTAAGCCACTACCAATTGCAATTTCAGTAATAAAATTTGGTTTTAGATTTTTTGAATTATCAGGATCGTTCCAATTCCAAACATTGCCTGCATCTATAAAAAATGCACCATCAAAATATTGAAATATTTTAAATCTATACTCTTGATTCATTTCCAACAACACCAATCCTGGTTGCTCAAAACGGTCTTTGATATTGCCACTAAAACTTCCAGGGCCAAGCCTTCGTGGCAACCAAGCTCTATTGCTATTGGTGCCACCAGTAAAAAAATATTTTTCATAAGGCAACACAAAATCACCGCCATAAGGGTTAGCAATGCCAATATGAAATCTTGAGGCCAACATAGATTTTTTTGTAATGGGCAGATACCCTCTTAAATCAAAATTAATTTTCCAATACACAAAAACAGCTTGTAGATTGAAGCTGTTTTTAATACTCTCTAGTTGATTTTTGGTAAGAATATTAAAAATTGTGCCTCCTGGCTCTGCATAAATTCTAAAAAAAGTGGCTTTCTTATTCTGCCCCATCACAAATGTATTGTAGGTATAACCAAAATTTAGATTTGTGGCAATCGTGTTTTGAAAACTTCTAAATAAATTATTGCCATCGTTTTTTAGCTCTTCTAAATATTGCGAAAAATTACTTTCTATCCGTCTAGATCTTAAATAATTGATGTCAATTAATGATAGTGAAAATGACTTAAAATTACCTTTTTGTAAATTATATGTCATAGAAAATCTAGTATTAGTTCGTTGATATTCAGGTCTTAAAATAAACGAATAACCTAGCGAAAATCTGGTTCTAGGGTTGTTATTTAAGAAAATTTTGTTTAAATCTACCAAAGACAATAGTCTAGGAAATGTAAGCGAGCCAGTAACACCAAGTTCGTAGCTACGATACACATTGCCTGGGCTTGCCGCTGAGGCCACTCCCTCGATGCCACCTCTTACACTTATATCAAAAATTTCGCAGCCACCTAGTGCATTTCTATTGGTAAAAGTTACGCTACCAAAAGGCCCTGGAACGCCCTGACTCACGGTAAAACCTAATTCGTCTGAAATTTGATATTTTGAAAGCGAAGTAGCTGATATATAGGGAGTTAGTTTAAAATTTGAAGTATCTTTTCTATACATAATATTTACAAACCTAAACATTTCTAGCTGTGTAAGCCCACGTTGTGTAAGTTGTGTGTTTGACAAATTATAGTAAGAATTGCTATTTAATTGTATTTTCTTTCTTAATACTTTTGGTTTATAAAAGAAAATACTTTGATAAACTCTCAAATCTTTGTAAGTACTCGAGTCTACATCGTAATCAAGGTTTTTGTCTTGATCTATATCAAATCTTATACTATCGATGGTGTATAGTTGATGAGGATTTCCATTATCTAATTGAGTAATATTACAAGTGATTTCACATAAATAATTAGTCGTGTCGATATTAAAATTAATATATTTTTTATTAAAGTCGTAATAGCCATTATTTTTCAATAATTTTTCTATTCTGTCTCTTTCTTTTGTGATATTTGATTCATCAAAAGGCTGTTTTTCAACCAAAATAGACTCTTCTAAATACTCGTTGATAATACGTTTTATGTAAGAATCGTCTATTTTGTATTTTATTTTTGAGATAGTAGATTGTTTTCCTTCTTTGATTTTGTAGTCGACCAAAATAGCATTGCCCACTGTATCTGTTTTGATAACAACTTTACTTTCAAATAAACCTTTGGTTTTATAAAATAATTCTATTTGTTTTTTAGTATTTTGAGCTAAGCTAGAATCATACAAAATTGGTTTTGAGCCAACTACACGCATCAAAAAATTTCCATTTTGCAGTACTTTTTCTTGTTTCTTTAGTTTTTTTTGTAATTTTTTTATTTTTTTCTGTTTTTGAACACTATCAGTAAAATTTGCTTTTTGTAGTTTTTCTTCTTCAATTTTCAAAGCATCAATTTTTTGCTCTATTTTTGTGGTATCAAATCTATGAAGCCCAGCTCTATAAAAGTATAGAGAAAGCGGAAAACCAAATACTTTTTTATTTGGTTTTTGCTTATACAATAATTCTATATCGTCCCTAGAAACTATTTTTATACCAGATACACGTTGGCTATATAGTAATTTTTGGTTGTTTTTAAGAATTATTTTTTCGCTGCAAGAGCTAAAAAATAATAATAGTATGATACAAATTAAAAGTTTATTTTGCAGACTAGTTTTTTTATTCAATATTCTCACCAAAGTATATGATTTCTAAAAATACAATAAAATTTATAAAATCACTGCAATTAAAAAAGAACAGGCAAGAATCTAACGCCTTTGTGGTAGAGGGATTAAAGTCTGTAAAAGAGTGTTTATTGTCTGAATATCAGGTACTTAGTGTGTATTTTACTTCTAAATGTGAGTCTGATTTTGAGTCTTTTTTTGCTAAAAAAAATATTGATTTTTTTTTAGTTTCTTCAGATGAGTTACAATCTATATCAACTTTAGAAAATAATTTTACTGCTTTAGCCGTAGTTCAATATTTGAACAATAAAGAAATAATATTACCAAATTCAGGTATTTCTTTGGCTCTTGACAACATCCAAGACCCTGGCAATTTAGGTACTATTATTAGAACGGCAGATTGGTTTGGTATAAAACATATTTTTTGCTCTACCAACACAGTAGATATGTATGGTTTAAAAGTAATATCAGCCACAATGGGGTCGTTTTTGAGAGTAAATGTTCAGTATGTAGATTTAAAAAAATTACTATCTTCAACCTCCTTGCCAATAATAGCAGCAGCCATGAGCGGTGTTTCGCCAAGTAGTATTCAATTCAAAAATGGCCTCTTGTTGATGGGAAATGAAGCAAATGGAGTTTCTTCTCCTTTATTAGAATTATGTACTGATTGTGTTACAATTCCTAAAATTGGTCAGGCAGAATCGCTCAATGTGGCCATTGCTACTGGCATACTTTTACATAGTTTTACTTCAAAGTGATTGGTGTATTTTAATTATATTTATTACTTTTATTTATTTATTATTTTACTTTCAATCCCTATTTTTTTGATTAAATTTGTGTTTTTATAATTGTATGAAATTAGATAAATTAACCAAAAATCTAGCCATTGTTGCAGCCATTAGCATTGTATTGGCCTTAATTACTATTTATTTGCAATCTCCCAAAGGCACATTAGTAGCCGATGAAAATCAATTTTCAATTGCTGACAGTGGCTCAGTAAACAAAATTGTGTTGCAACAAAAAGGAAAATCAATCGTTTTGGCATTAGATAATGGCATTTGGAAAGTAGATAACTTATATAAAGTTGAAGATTTATTTATTTCCAACATCAAAAACTTGATGTATAAATCGCAAATGCGTAAACCTGTAAACAAAGAAATATTACCACAAATCGAAAAATTGATGCTATCAGAAGCAACAGAATGTAGTTTTTATAATGCTGATCAGTTATTAAAAAAAGTAAAATATGTAGCAGATTCCAAAGATTTAGTTGGTTTAATCGATGGTTTTAAAAATCCATACTTTATTGATTTTCCGCTAGAAGGCAAAGTTCAAATCGCTAATTTATTGGTTGTAGATACCCAAAACTGGCGTTCTAGGACCATTTTTAGCTCTTCTTTATCTACCATCGAGTCTCTAAAAGTTAGCTATTTTGATAGTACTATGTATAATTTCAAAATCAATCGTTCTACTTCTAAATTTTTGATTGAGGGTATGCCTCAAGCTGATTCTACCAAAATTATGGCTTATTTGGATTTATACAAAAATGTGGCCATACGTAGATTTTGTTCTGTGGACGAAAATTTCAAAAAAGACAGTTTATTGAAAATAAAACCAACTTTCGAGATTGAGTTGAAAGATAAATTTAATGAAAAATCTAATAAAATTACTATTTATTACGCACTAAACCAAAAGTCAGATATTTATGGTTTGGTAGGCTTGGCCAATGATTTGTGTGTAATTAGACCTCGAGTTTTTGAATATTTATTACAAAAAAGATATTTTTTTGAATCTAAAAAATAAAAATATATTTAATTTTTAACTATTGACAATTAATAATTCCAGTAAATTGAATCATTGGTTCTGATAGATTTGCTATATTTTCGCCACTGATTTCATTAAAAGATGCTGTATTAGAAGTATTATAATTCAATACACCTTTTCTGGCTTGCCAAGTTTTTTGGTTTGTACCTATATCTGTTATCAGCAAATGAGCTGTACTATCTGTAAGCGAATCCAATGAAGTTGTAAACTTAAAATCTCTTGTTTTGGAAGGTTTTGATTTGAAATAAATGATAAAATTTGATTTAGCAATTTTGGTTTTGGGGTCGCCAGCTACTATTGCCATGACATATTTGCCTTCTGTATAATCGCATCTGCCATACAATGCACTCATGATAGCTCCATCGTACATACTTAGAATACGCATATTACCTGCACCAAGACCTACAGTATTCAAGTCAAAGCCTTTGTTGCCAGGAAAAGTGTATTTATATGCTGGGTTGTCAGACGAATTTGGATTAAAATTATTATCATTAGCTCCGTTTTTAGGTAAAATGGGATCTGTTTTGACTCTACATTTCTGAGTCAAAAAACATAAAAAAATTAATATTATTACTAAAGATAGATATTTGCTTTTCACTTTATTTGTAATTTTTAGCAATATACTTTCTTACGTGATATTTTGCAAATTGTTCTAATATTTTATTTTTTGTAAAAACACTAAATTATATTATTTTGTAAAACATTTTTCCCAAACTACTTTTTTGAGATTTTTTTAATTCAAAATATTAAATTTCAATAATTAAAATATTTAAAATAAATTATTACTAAATTTATGAATTTTTAAGATAGTGTAAATGAATTATTTAAAGTAATATATTTTGTAAATTATTAAAATAATTATTTATAAATAATAAAGAAATTTAATACTGAATATTTAAAGTCAATTATTAGCATTAAGTAAAATTTGTCTGTTGATGTAGAATATTTTTTTTATATTTTCATAAATTTATTCCAAATTTGCACATATTTTAATTTGTTTTTCCAAAGAGACATATCGCATATATAATTTTTTCTATCAATTTTTTCCCAATCGTTCCAAAGCGGAAAACCATTTTGTAAATCACAAAGTTGGTTCAGTGCTACCATTGGCAAGCACACTATGCTCAAAGTAGAAGCTAAAAATATTTTTTTTGAACAAATCGAATCACATTTTTTGATTTCTTGGATCAATTCTATTGTTTTTTGCTCGTAAAAAAGGGTAAATTCTTTTATGTTTACAGTCGTATTTGGCAGTGTTTTTATACCTTGCTGCCAGTCTTTGTAAACATCAAATATATCGTTGCCTAATTGAAATAAGCCACCAATTTTGAAAAAAATGTTTTTTATTTCTTTGTTTTGTTGCTTATCAAATATAGAAATATACAACAAAAAACAACTTCCACCTTTCCCAAATGAAATATGTTCAAGTGTTGATTTATTGATATGCGGCTGCTTTTGTTGATTAGATAAAATCTGCCAGTGGTTAATTTCTAAAAATGCGTTTTTAAACTCGTTTTTTCTTTTTACGTTCTCTAAGAGATAATTGTAGTAAGTCAAAAAAATATCTTCTTTTAATGTTTTTGGAATAAAATATTGAGGACTAGTTAATAAATCATTTATTTCAGATTCGGTTAGCTCTTCGTTATCATAAAAATCATCATAAATGCAGCCAATAAACGAAATTGCAATGAAATACCTTTCTTTAAAAGTAAAATACTTATCTTTTTGACTTGAAAAAATAAAAGTTATTATTGATGACACAATAGTTCCATAATAGTAAGAATATTTCTTTTTGTCATTAATTCCTAAATATAAATTGTATTTAGTTTCATATTTTTTTAAAATTTTGTTTATGTAGATTTTAGTAATAATATATTGAATACAAAAATGCCAAAAAAATCTAAAAATTGTTATTATTTTAATCAAATGGACATTAAATAAATATTGATTATTGTGCTTTAAATTTATGTATTAATTATGTTACTTTTCAAAATAAAAACTTCCTTCTTTGAGTTTATATTTTAAGAATTTGTTGGTTAATTTTCCGTTTTCCAATACTAAAGGTATATACAATATATTATTTGTAAAATTTATATAAGCATTGTTATCATTTTCAAAAATGGAGTAATTTACATCAATTTGATTGTAAGTTTTTTTAGGAGTTTTAAAAATTTTACATTTTTCAGTAAAAGTACAATTACTATTTATTTGTAAAGCACTGGCAAATAAACCTCTTATTGGATTACTTAGTTTTTGTTGAGAAATCATAAGAAAAACATTTTTTGAGCCAAAAGAAATAGAATAAATTTTGTCGATACTACCATATTGATCGAGTTGCCCTACACAGTTTTGATTATTATCAACAAATTGAAAAATATTGATATTCTCTCGCCCTGTGCCACTTAGCATATTATCCCAGCTGAAAATACGAATTTTTTTATTTTCAGAAGTTGAAATTTTTACAAATGCTAGTTGCTTAAACATGTATTGTATGCTTTTGGGATATTTTTTTAAAATTTGAAATATTAGTTTTATGATTTTTTTATTTTGAGCTTCAGTTTTTTCAAATTCAAAAGGAGTATATCTACTCAAGACCTCAAATTCTTTGCCCAATTGCCTATCAATTTTATTGAAATCTTGAGCAAAAACATTCATACAAATCAAAATACTCAAAAATAATATTTTAAACTTTTTCATATTTTCAAATTCTACAACTACAAAATGGCTTAATCAACTAAAGATTCTTACAATTTCTCTCCATTTTCTAGCCTTTTTAAAGTTTCATCTTTACCAATTATCTCAATAATTTGCATCAAATCAGGGCCTGCACCTACACCAGATATGACTATACGCATGGCTTGCATTACTTTTCCCATTTTGATATTATTTTTTTCGCACACATCGTGTAGCAAATGCTTGATTTGCTCGGCCACAAAATTAGGTTCATTTTTAAGAGCATTTTTCCAAGCCGAAGCCACCAATTTGGCTTCATCGTTCCATTTGGCAGCCAATAAATCTGTGTCATAGCTTGTTGGAGTTTGATAAAAATAGGTGGCTTCGTTGGGCAAATCTTTCAAAAACAGGACTCTTTCTTTGAGCAATCCACACATTCGTACCAATTTTTGAGATGCTATTTCTACGCCTTTTTTCTTTAATTCGGTGTCTAAAAATGCGGCCATAGATTCGTTTGGCATCATTTTTAGGTATTCTTGGTTAAACCACTTGGCTTTGTTGATATCAAATTTTGACCCAGATTTGCCTATGCGTTCTACCGTAAAAGTTTCGATAAGTTTTGGCATACTAAAAATCTCTTCTTTGGTGCCAGGATTCCATCCCAAAAGTGATAGAAAATTGAGTGTAGCATCAGGCATATATCCACTTTCCCTAAAACCCATGAATACAGAGCCAGTGGCTTTGTCGTGCCATTCTATCGGAAAAACAGGGTAGCCACCCATGTCGCCATCTCGTTTGCTCAATTTACCATTTCCGTCAGGTTTCAAAAGCAAAGGCAAATGTGCAAATTGAGGCATAGAGGTCTCCCAACCCAAAAATTTGTATAACAATACATGGGTTGGAGCCGATGGCAACCACTCTTCGCCACGTATGACATGTGTAATTTTCATTAAATAATCGTCTACTACATTGGCCAAATGATAGGTTGGCATTCCGTCTGATTTCATCAACACTTTATCATCTAAAGTAGAAGAGTGTACCATAACCCATCCACGAATCAAATCGTTTAATCTTACTTCTTCTTTGCGTGGAACTTTGAGGCGAATGACGTAAGGTTTGCCAGAATCTAGCCAGGCTTTTACTTCGTCTTCGGGCATGGTAATGGAGTTTTTCATATCCATTCTTGTGATAGAATTGTATTTTGGGTCTGGTACTTTGGCGGCCTCCAATCTTGCACGCATTTGGTCTAACTCTTCGGCAGTATCAAAAGCATAGTAAGCATTGCCACTTTCTACAAGTTGCATTGCATATTGCATATACATTGGTTTGCGTTCGCTTTGGCGATATGGGGCATGAGGGCCGCCATGCCAAGGACTTTCGTCAAGGGCTATTCCTATCCATTCGAGGGCTTCTTTGATATACTCTTCGGCTCCTGGCACAAATCTGGTTTGGTCGGTATCCTCTATTCTCAAAATCATTGTGCCACCCGTTTTTCGGGCCAAAAGATAATTATACAAGGCAGTTCTGACACCACCAATATGGAGTGGGCCAGTAGGAGAAGGTGCAAATCGTACACGAACAGGAATCATTTTTGAATCTTTTTTTGATGGATTGCAAAAATACACAAATCATTTGAAATGCCCGAAATTGATTTTAAAAAATAGTTTGTAATGTATAGTCTACATTTTGCTATTTTAAAAATGAAGTGCGTGATTTTTTTGTAAAATTTTATTTCTTAAAATTGTGATTATAAAATTAAATATTACATTTGTATAATAGGATTGATTATTGAAAATTGTTGTTTTAAACCATTTATTAGCTTTTTTTATTTTTATTTATATTTATAAAATTAAAATTAATTACATAGTGGTAATTAGCACCAATCAATAATCGTTTATTTCATTAATGGTAAATGAATGAATGAATCAGCGTTTCAATAACATTTTTATTTATTTTAAGTAAAAGAATCAAAAATAATTTTTATGAATAAAATTTTAATAACCCTTTGTAGCAGCTTGATTTGTTTTGTAGGATGCCAAAACAAGAAATCCATCGAAGAAACCCATAAAATAGTATCAAAAAAACAAGATTTAGACACCAATATTGTAACTACACCTTTGGTTATTTGGTACAAAACACCCTCATTTTTGCAAGATTCTACGCCATATAGCCATAGTGGCTCTACCAACGTACATGGAGATGCCGAGAGCAAAGGTTGGGAAGAGGCACTGCCCATAGGCAATGGTAGAATGGCAGCCATGGTTTTTGGTGGAATAAAGTATGAAAGAATACAATTAAACGAAGAATCATTGTGGTCGTATCCTGTTGCTAATAAGCAATCAGATATAAATTCTGATGATTATAAAGAAATTCAAGGTTTAATTTTTGATAATAAATGGGCAGAAGCACAAGCAATAGTAGATCAAAAATTTGTAGCAAATCCAAATCAATCGCCTCAATATGAGCCACTTAGTGATTTAATGCTCGAAATGACTGATATAGATGCCAGTCAAGCCACAGATTATTACAGAGATTTGCACATCGATAGTGCCATAGCTACCGTTCATTATCATGTTGGAGAAAAATTATTTACAAGAGAAATTTTTGCTAGCTATCCAGCCAATTTAATCGTAATGAAAATATCTTGTAATATACCTGCAAGTATCAATGCCAAAATATCGCTTTTGAGAGAAGCAGATGCCGAAACTTTTAGAAGTCCTTTTGATAGCACATTATTGATTCAGCGTGGCAAATTACAAACCAATGGTCTCCAGTTTGAAACTCAAGTCAAGGCTGTTTATCAAGGTGGCACAGTAAGAAATGAAACAAAAAAATTGGTAGCTACCAATGTGGATGAATTATACTTATATATATCTGGGGCTACCAGTTTTATAAACAAAAATTACGCTTTATTTGCAAAAACTAATTTGATTAATGCCATAGCAAAACCATATTTAGAACTTAAATCTGAGCATATTGCAGATTTTAAAAATGTTTTTAACACAGTTGAATTAAATCTTAATTTCAAAGACAAAGCGTATGATATAGCCACAGATGCAAGAATGGAAAAAGTAAAAAGTGGCACAGAGGATAAATATCTTACTGAATTGATGTTTCAATATGGTAGGTATTTACTGATTTGTTCCTCAAGAAATACCTCAATGATGGCCAACATGCAAGGAAAATGGAACGAACATTTGAAAGCTCTCAACGGCAGTGGATACAAATTGCCTTATACTTTGCCTTTTATTTATTCGTTTGCAGATGCTGCTGGTCTTGCCGACCTTAAAAATCCACTTTATTTCATGGCTGATTCTATTGTAAAGTGCTCGGCCAAAATATCCAAAAATATATTTGGTGCAGACGGAGCTTTTGCCTTCGATAATTTACTGCCTTCTGGGAATATACAAACACAAACTCAAAGCAGTAATTTTGTATCTCCATTAGGGCTAGCTTGGCTATCGAATTCATTGCTTGATACTTATAAATACAATCAAGATGAGCAGCTACTTAAAACTAAGATTTATCCATTCCTAAAACAAGCCTCTTTATTTGTTTCAAATATGTTGGTAGAAGCACCTCAAGGCACCCCTTTGGCTGGCAAGTTGGTCGTTAATCCTTCGACCGCTTATGGTAATATTTTTAAAGAAAATGCTACTGTGGGATATGCCTCAGCCTTAGACCAGACACTGGCAAGAGATTTGATTAAAAACACGCTTTATGCCATAAATGAGCTGTCGAGCAAAAACTACAAATTTGATCCAAATCATAAATTATTACTAGAAAACACGCTTTCTAAATTGGCAATAACAGACGATTCTTGCAAAAATATTACTCAAACTTGGCTGTCATTGAGCGATGATGAAGGTACTCTAAATTCTACATCGTTTGATAAATTATATCAAATATATCCTTCAAATTATTTTATCAATCCTACCAATAGTACAGAATTAGTAAAAATACTAAAATCTGATTTATTACTAAAATCTAAAAATAATGGATTTTCCAATGCCTATTATTCTATCATTATGGCAAGATTGATGCAAGCCAACGAAGCTGATAATTATTTGCTAGAACATGTTAAAAGCAGTGTTTCTAAAAATTTATTGGCTTCAAATCCTCCATTTTCGTTGGAGGGCAATTCATTGTTTACAAATGCAGTTACCGAAATGTTGTTGCAAAGCTATAATGGAATTTTAAAACTAGCTCCTGCACTACCTACGACTTGGGAGGAGGGCAATTTCAAAGGATTCAAAGCTCAAGGTGGATTTATGTGTAATTTACAATGGAAAGGAAATAAATTTTATGCCAATATATTATCTACAAAAGGTAAGATTTGTAAAATTAAATCTATTTTTCCTTTAAAAATTTATTCCTCAGGCACAGAAGTAGAATATCAAAAAACGGGCAAAGATTTGTATGTTTTCAATACCAACGAAGGAGCATCTTACAATGTAACATATACATCAAATGGCAAAAATACTTCTAGCAAAGGGCTTGGCATTTGGCCTGATCTAGGTATAAATCTTGGTTTGGGATTTTAGATTATATTGAACCGAAAAACAAATATTACAATTTTATTTTAAACCCCTCTTTTAATTTCTCCCCAAGTGGGAGAAAATTATAGGAATGTAATTTTAATTTTTCGTTTTGATATAAGTAAGGGTAATATTTTAATCCTTTAATCATAAATAATTTTTTGTAAAGTTACATCTATCAATATACAGATAGCTCAAAGAATTATTCCATAGTTGTGGTAGCCATTCACTTTTTGCGATGCACTAAGCATCAATCAGAATTGGTTATTGTAAAGTCAATAATTTGTTATTTGATAACTGTAAATGAGCTATTTCTGCTATTAATTGTATTTTTTGATAAAATTTTAGAAAAACTGCAAAATATTTCTTTGTTTTTTTACTCTAAATATTCATAAAATTAGCAAATTTGATGCTAAACTAATCATTTGTAATTATTGAAGGTTATGAATAAGAAGATTATAAATTTTAATTCAATATTTTTGTAAAATAAGATTTAATCCAAAAATAAAATAAACATGAGTAATTTGGTTTCGGATTTAGCATACAAAAACTGGCTTTATACATTAAAAGAAAATGTTAAAAAATCGCAGATAAATGCTTCTGTGTCAGTTAATAAAGAACTGATTATGCTTTATTTAGATTTAGGTATTCAGATTATTGATAAGCAACAGACAAGTAATTGGGGAAGCAATTTTCTAGGCCAGTTGAGTAAAGATTTACAAGCCGAATTTCCTCAAATGACTGGATTTTCTAAGCGAAATTTAGAATTGATTAGGCAATGGACTTTATTTTATTTTGTAATTGCGAAACAACCTGTTTCGCAATTAGACGAACCCAATTTTGTGATTGCGAAACAACCTGTTTCGCAATTAGACGAACCCAATTTTGTAATTGCGAAACAACCTGTTTCGCAATTAGACGAACCCAATTTTGTAATTGCGAAACAACCTGTTTCGCAATAAGACGAATCCAATTTTGTAATTGCGAAACAACCTGTTTCGCAATTAGACGAACCCAATTTTGTAATTGCGAAACAACCTGTTTCGCAATTAGACGAACCCAATTTTGTAATTGCGAAACAAGCTGTTTCGCAATTAGAGGAGTCCAATTTTTCAATTGCGAAACAAGCTGTTTCGCAATTACAACTGTTTGATAATGAGGTGTTTTTCAATATTCCATGGGGAAGTCATATCTTAATTATCCAGAAGATAAAGAATACAAAAGAAGCCTGTTTTTACATCGAAAAAACAGTAGAAAACAATTGGAGTAGAGCCGTGCTTGAATATCAAATTGAGACCAATTTGTACAAAAGACAAGGCAGTGCCGTTACTAATTTTAAAAATGTACTACCAGAAATACAAGGCGATTTGGCCAATTCTTTGCTAAAGGATCCGTATCATTTTGAGTTTTTAACCCTTTCAGAAAAAGCCAAAGAAAAAGATTTGGAACAAAAATTAGTTCAACATATTTCGCAATTTTTACTCGAATTGGGTAAGGGTTTTGCTTATATGGGGCATCAATATTTGCTCAAAGTTGGTTCAAAAGAATACCGCACAGATTTACTTTTTTATCATACCAAACTCAAGTGCTATATAGTGATAGAATTAAAGTACCAAGAATTTGAACCTGAATTTATTGGTAAACTCAATTTTTATATTTCGGCTATCAACGAATTGGTAAAAGACCCTAACGACAACCCTACAATTGGTATTTTGCTTTGCAAAAACAAAGATAACTACGAAGTAGAATTTGCCCTCAAAGACGTAAATAAACCCATAGGCGTAAGCGAATACCGCTATACTGAATTGCCAGAAAATATCAAATTGGGATTGCCAACCCTAGAGCAACTCACGCAACAATTGAAATATATTGAAACCGACCATGATTAACATTGAATTATAATGATTTATTAATTTGTTGATGCAACAATTACTTTATTTGTTAAATTAATCTATTTTTGTAGCATGATTTTTAAAAACACAAAAGTAGAAGCACACCTATTATTATTGCTTATAACTATAATTGCTGGTGCAAATTATTCATTATTAAAACAAATAGTACCCTCAAATATTGAGCCTTCGGCACTTATTTTGGTAAGATTATTTGTAGCAGGTTTAGGATTTTTGATGATAGAAAAAATTTTTATCCCTCATACCCCACAACCCAAAGGCAAGGATTTGTTTTTGATTTTGTTATGCTCGCTTTTTGGAGCAGTTTTTAATCAAGTTTTTTTTTATGAAGGCATGAAAATTACAACTCCTATCAATGGTTCTATTTTCAACCTTTTTAATCCAATAACTATTGTGCTTGGTTCTTTTTTGGTATTAAAACAAAAATTAAATGCTTATGTCATAGTGGGTGTACTTTTATCAATATTTGGAGCTGTATTTTTGCTAGATATTGGCAACTTAAAAATGACAAATACAACTATTGTAGGCGATATTTTTGTAATGACAAATGCCATTTCTTATGGAGTATATGTAATATTAGTGTCTTTTATTGCTCATAAATACAATGCCATTACCATTACAAAATATATGTTTGGTATAGGTTTTTTTGTTTATTTACCCTTTGGATTTACTGATTTTTGTAACACTGATTTTGCATTATTTCAGTTTACTGATTGGGCAATATTGGCTTATATTTTATTATTGGTTACCTTATTTTCTTACTCTATTGGCAATTACTTACCAAGAATTACAACCCCATATTTGATGGGTATGTATGTGTATTTGCAACCTTTTGTGGCAGTAATCATTTCTCTGATTTTGGGCAAAGGTAGTTTAAATGCAGTTCAATTTTTTTGTGGTATATTGATTTTAATAGGTATTTTTTTGGCTCAAAAAGGCAAAAATTTGATCAACAATAAGGTATGATACAAGTAAAAGAGCCACTGGCAGTATTAAATATTAAATCTTGGGCAGAAGAAGACAGACCAAGAGAAAAGTTTTTGATAAAAGGTGCATCATCACTTTCTGATGCAGAACTAATTGCTATTTTGATAGGTTCGGGTACACCTACCATGAGTGCAGTTGATTTGTCTAAATTAATTCTTAAAAGTTCTGATAACGATTTAAACAAAATAGCTAAATTGACCATCAAAGACCTTACAAAATTTAAAGGCATGGGCGAGGCCAAAGCAATTAGCATTGCAGCTGCACTAGAGCTTGGAAGACGTAGAAATTACTCAATTATAGAAGAAAAACCCAAACTTAAAAGTTCTAAAATGATGTATCAATATTTGGCACCACAATTTTTGGATTTATTACATGAAGAGTGCTGGCTTTTGATGCTAGATTCGCAACTACAACCCATCAAGAAAGTACAAATTAGCAAGGGTGGTGTTATGGGAACGGTCGTTGATGTAAAAATAATTTTGAAACATGCCATCGAAAATTTATGCCAAAGTATAGTTTTATATCACAATCATCCCTCAGGCAATCTATTACCAAGCAATAAAGACATTAAATTAACCGATCAGCTACGAGATGCTTCAAAATTAATAGAAGTTACACTTATAGACCATCTTATTTTTACAAACAATGGCTATTATAGTTTTACAGATGGCGTGGCATACACCAATTAGGATTGCTTAGCATATATTTATAATCATTATGTTTCTTACTACGTTTTCTCTACAGAAAAACTGAAAATATGTTTGTAAAGTTAATATAAAATCAATTTATAAATAGATTATTCATTTTATAATTGCTATATTAATTTAGTTGAATCAATTTATTCTTACAATATTTTGCAATTTATTTTTTGTAGATTTAAAAATAATGTATAATTTTGCGTTCCCAAAAAATTTGGGGTAGTATACACATTTAAAAATAATAATTAATGCCAACCATTCAACAGTTAGTTCGCAAAGGCAGAGAGGCTCTAAAATACAAGTCTAAATCGCCAGCACTAACCTCGTGTCCAGAAAGAAGAGGAGTATGCACGAGGGTTTATACCACCACACCAAAAAAACCAAACTCAGCACTTCGCAAAGTTGCTCGTGTGCGTTTGACAAACAGTCGTGAGGTAAATGCTTACATCCCAGGAGAGGGTCATAATCTTCAAGAACACTCTATTGTGTTAATTCGTGGTGGAAGGGTAAAAGACCTTCCTGGAGTTCGTTATCACATCGTTCGTGGTGCTTTAGATACTGCGGGTGTGGCCAATCGTAAACAAAGTCGTTCAAAATACGGTGCCAAAACTCCTAAAGCAGGTGCTCCAGCTAAAGGTGCTCCAGCCAAAGGTGCTCCAGCAAAGAAAAAGTAATTTCCTAAACCACATTAACATTTAATTAGAAATGAGAAAAGCAAAACCAGAAAAAAGATATGTGTTGCCAGATCCAAAATTTGGAGAAGTATTGGTAACAAAGTTTGTAAATAATTTAATGTATGACGGTAAAAAAAGTACCGCTTACGATATATTTTATGGAGCAATAGAAAAAGTTGCAACTAAAATGCAAGAAGATGGATTAGAAATGTGGAAAAAAGCATTGAATAATGTATCACCTTCGGTAGAAGTAAAATCTAGACGTGTGGGTGGTTCAAACTTTCAAGTTCCTATCGAAGTAAGAGCCGAAAGAAAACAATCTCTTGGTATCAAATGGTTGATAAACTACGCTCGCAAACGTGGCGAAAAAACCATGACCGACAAATTGGCTGCCGAAATAATGGCTGCCTCCAAAGGCGAAGGTGCTGCTGTAAAGAAAAAAGACGATACTCACCGCATGGCTGAGGCTAATAAAGCATTTGCTCACTTTAAATTTTAATCAATATCATGGCTAGAGACCTAAAATTTACCAGAAATATTGGTATCGCTGCACACATAGATGCAGGTAAAACAACTACTACCGAGCGTATATTATATTATGCTGGTGTAAGTCATAAAATTGGTGAGGTGCACGAAGGTGCTGCCACCATGGACTGGATGGCTCAAGAGCAAGAGCGTGGTATCACTATCACTTCTGCTGCCACTACTGTTGAATGGAAATATAGAAACAACAATTATCATGTAAATATCATTGATACCCCAGGCCACGTAGATTTTACTGTAGAAGTAAATCGCTCGTTGAGGGTACTCGATGGTTTGGTTTTCTTGTTTTCGGCTGTGGATGGCGTAGAGCCACAATCTGAAACCAACTGGAGACTTGCCAACAACTACAACGTAGCTCGTATTGGTTTTGTAAACAAAATGGACCGTTCGGGTGCCGATTTCTTAAATGTTGTAAAACAAGTGAAAGAAATGCTTGGCTCGCATGCTGTACCTTTACAAATCCCTATTGGTTCTGAAGATAAATTTGAAGGTGTAGTTGATTTGGTAAATTGGAAAGGCATAGTGTGGAACGAACATGACAAAGGCATGACTTTCAAAGAAGTACCCATCCCTGCTGATGTTATGGATGAGGCTTTGGAATATAGAGAAAAATTGTTAGAAGCAGTGGCTGAATACGATGAGTCTTTGATGGAAAAATTCTTTGACGATCCTAACTCAATCACTGAGGCTGAAGTACTTACTGCATTAAGAAAAGCTACTATTGATATGAAAATAGTACCTATGCTATGTGGCTCTTCATTCAAAAATAAAGGTGTGCAAACGATGTTAGATTATGTTATGGCCATTTTACCTTCGCCATTAGATAAACATAATATCACTGGTACAAACCCAGACACAGACGAAGAAGTAGTAAGAAAACCATCAGAATCTGATCCATTTTGTGGATTAGCTTTCAAAATCGCAACTGATCCTTTTGTTGGTCGTTTGTGCTTTGTAAGAGCTTATTCAGGTGTTTTAGAATCTGGTTCTTATGTTTTCAATACACGATCAGGTAATAAAGAACGTATCTCTCGTATTTTTCAAATGCACGCCAACAAACAAAACCAAATTGAAAGGCTTGCAGCTGGAGA
Source organism: Cytophagales bacterium (assembly GCA_013297755.1). Classification (GTDB taxonomy): domain Bacteria; phylum Bacteroidota; class Bacteroidia; order Cytophagales; family UBA9547; genus REAG01. The sequence goes on along the minus strand of JAAFIH010000022.1, from coordinate 34,343 downwards.
TATTGGTGCTGTAGTAGGCTTCAAAGACATCAAAACTGGTGATACGCTATGCGATGAAAAAGCTAAGATTACTTTAGAATCTATGGATTTCCCAGAGCCAGTTATTGGTTATGCTATTGAGCCCAAAAAACAAGCTGATGTTGATAAATTGGGTGTAGCTATTGCCAAATTGGTAGAAGAAGACCCAACTTTGCGTGTACATACTGATCAAGAAACTGGTCAGACTATTCTTAGAGGGATGGGCGAATTGCACTTAGAAATCATCATTGATAGAATGAGACGTGAATTTAACGTAGAAATCAATCAAGGTGCACCACAAGTGGCTTACAAAGAGCGTTTTACAAAGAAATTTGAACACAGAGAAGTTTACAAAAAACAATCAGGTGGACGTGGTAAATTTGCTGATATAGTGTTTGAAATATCGCCAATCGAAGAAGGCAAAACTGGATTAGAATTTGTAAACGAAGTAGTGGGTGGAGCTATTCCTAAAGAATTTATACCTGCTGTGCAAAAAGGATTTGAAGAAAGTCTTAAAAATGGCGTTTTGGCTGGTTATCCAGTAGAAGGCTTCAAAATTAGATTGATTCATGGTTCTTATCACGATGTGGATTCTGATGCACTTTCGTTTGAATTGGCTGCCAAAATTGGTTTCAAAGAAGCAGGCCGCCAAGCTGGGGCTCAATTGCTAGAGCCTATCATGAACGTAGATGTAGTTACGCCAGACGATTATACTGGTCCTGTTACTGGAGATTTGAACCGCAGACGTGGTTTGATGAAAGGTATGGATTCTAAACCAGGTGCTACAATAGTAAAAGCTGGTGTTCCATTATCAGAATTGTTTGGTTATGTTACAGATTTAAGAACGATTACTTCAGGTCGTGCCTCGGCATCGCTTACGTACTCGCACCATGATCCAATACCTACCAACTTAGCCGAGTCTGTTATTGCAAAAGCTAAAGGTTCAAATAATTAATCATTAACATCACATACCTTAGATAAAATGCTTTTTGCCTGAGGTATTAAAAACATAAAACCATGAATCAAAAAATAAGAATTAAATTAAAATCATTCGACCATACATTGGTTGATAAATCTGCCGAAAAAATAGTAAGAGCAGTAAAAGCTACAGGTGCAGTAGTAAGTGGACCTATACCATTGCCAACCGAAAAAGAACGCTTTACAGTTCTTAAATCTCCACACGTAAGCAAAAAAGCCAGAGATCAGTTTCAGCTTTCTACCTACAAGCGATTAGTAGATATTTTCTCTACTAGCCCAAAAACAGTAGACGCTCTTATGAAACTAGAATTGCCAAGTGGCGTAGATGTAGAGATAAAAGTGTAGTATTTTGATTAAGTACAATAAATTAAGAACACGCCAAAAGGCGTGTTCCAACAAAAAGGCGTGTTCTTTCAAAAAAGGATTACTTTGAAAAAAGTAGTCCTTTTTTTATGTTTCAAAAAAAATAAAATCTATACATAAATAAAATTCAGATGTATCTAAGTCATAAATAATTTTTAGGTAACAATTATTATTTGATTTATTTTTTTTATTACAAATTTTATTCATTTTTGTTGAAATTTATGATTTTATAAATGTTAATACTATATTTGAGAATTGAAAATAAGGTTTATGAAACTACTAATTTTAAATAGATTTGAAATGAAGTTAATTTCGAATTTATTAATTTTAATTATTTATTTTTTTGGGTTTAATAAAGTTAATGGAGAAAGTTATGAACCATTAACAATTCTTGGTAATACTGGAATATGGGGAATGAGTTCAACACAGTTTAATTTACCATCTGGTATTACTATTTCTTCAATAGATGGGAAAATATTTATTGCTGATTATGGGAATAATCGGATTAGTGTTTGGACGCAAAGTGGAAATAATTTTGGTAATTTAACAACTTTTGGAAGTTTTGGTTCCGGCACTAATCAGTTTAAATCCCCACATGAAATAGCAATCGGTTCTGATGGAAAAATATTTATTGCAGATTTTCAAAATCATAGGATTAGTGTATGGACTCAAAGTGGAAACAATTTCATATCTATTGCTAGTTTTGGTAGCATGGGCTTCAACTTAAATGAATTTACAGGTCCAACTTCAGTTTCACTCTCTCAAGATGGAAAAATATTTATTGCAGACTCTTATAATCATCGAATTAGTGTGTGGACACAAAGTGGTAATAATTTCGGTAATTTAACAACTTTTGGTGGTTTTGGAACAGCTACCAATCAATTAAATTTTGCAATAAGGGTTTCGATAGCTTTTGATGGCAAAATATATGTTGCAGATCAATTTAATAAACGTATTAGTGTATGGACACAGAGTGGAAATAATTTTGGTAATTTAACAACTTTTGGTTCTAATGGAATTTCTCAAAATCAATTTTCGAGCTTATATGACATGGAAATTGATTCAGATAATAATATTTATGTAGCTGATACATATAACAACAGAATTAGCATATGGACTCAAAGTGGAAATAACTTTGGTAATTTAACAACTTTTGGAAGTTTTGGTAATGATTTAAATCAGTTCAACGAACCAGATGGAATAGGACTATTACCTGATGGTAAAATTTTTATTTCTGACTTAAGAAATCATAGAATATCTATTTGGCAAAAATGTAATAATGGGTTTAAACCTCAAATCACCACCCAACCCCTCTCCCAAACCACTTGTGGCAATAATCTAGCCAATTTTTCAGTTTCTGCAACTGGTTCAAATTTAAGTTATAAGTGGTCGAATGGTGAAAATACACCTAGTATCTCTACATCTCAAGTTGGTAATTATGTAGTTACGGTTTCGGGTAGTTGTGGTAATGTGGTTTCTAATACTGCTACTCTGTCTAATTTTCAGCAGCCCAATCTTACTATTGCACCTTCAAATGTTGTCATTTGCAATGGTTTTAGTGCTACTATTACAGCCACAGGTGCAAGTTCGTATCTTTGGTATCCTAGCATGACAACTGGTAATATTTTGTCAATTATTGGCACAACTCCTGGCACTGCTATATACACTGTTGTTGGTACAAATACCAATGGTTGTACCCAAAGTAATATCATCAATGTTACTACACTTTCGCCCATTGGTGTAACTTTAGAATTTATACAAAGACAATTTTGCTTGACGGATGCTCCCATTTTTATCAACCAAAATGAAACAGTTTTAGGAATTTCAAATGCTTTTATTGTGCCATCAATTGTTGGTATAGGTTCTTATCAGGTCAAAAACTCTGGTTATAATGAATTTAATTGTTTGTTTTCTTACGATAGTGGTATTATTATAAAAAATTGCACCACAACAGCTATAAATTTACATAAATCCCAATCTGCCAAATTAGAAATCTATCCTAATCCTACTTCTGATGGGTATTTTAATCTAAAAAATGCTACTTTGGGAGCTACCATGTATATATATAATGCTATGGGCAGTGTGATATATACCCAAAAAATATTTTCTGAAAATATGCAAATCAACGCTAAACTGGTAAGAGGTATTTATTTTGTAAAACAAGGAAATGAATCAATAAAATTAGCAGTTGATTATTAGGTATTTTTAATTTATATTATTTTCTTAGAGAAAAAAATAGTAAAGCCAAGATAACTGCTCTTCTTCTAAAAAAGTCCCTATTTTTATAAATAATCAATGTATAGTGTAGAATTTGTTGAGTTAAGGCTAAAACAAGTTGATTGACAGTTAGCAGAGTTCTTATTACTTTTTTTTATTTTTCATACTAAAATTATGACATCTTCTATTTGGTTGAATTTATCAGAAAAACAAATGAATAAAACACAATCATATTTTATTCATACATTTCTACTCTAATCGATTTTTATTTGCTTAAACATTTCATTATTTTAAGGATTAAATCCAAAAAATTATATTTATTTTGTAATAAATATGATTATATTTACAATCTGAATGATATAAACTCTAAAATTTTATTAAAATATAACACAATCTTATAATTTTCGTTTCAATATAGAATGAAAAGATTACCAATTTTAGGTTTAGTTTTTTTTATTTTTTTTACAACCAAAATTTTTTCTCAAGAAATTGTATGGGCAACCAAACTTATTGAATTTACCAAAAAATTTCAAGAAGAAACCAATTATGTAGATATGATTTTGGGTACAGCCAATGTATATCCAGATACTAATCTATATAGTGCCATAGATCCTTTTGCAGAAGGATATATTCTAAAATATATAGATACTGACAAAAAAAATCTAATTACTGTTGGGTTCAAAAATCCAATGCTTGCCGAGCAATTATTGATAGGCGGTATATTCAACTCTGGTACTATCCAATCTGTAAAAATTGTGATGCCCGATGGCATTACCAAAAAGAGTGTTTTTACATTCAATGGAAAATCATCGGTTGTCAAGTTTTATGATTTTCATGTTTTTTTTCCACTAAGTACAGTACTAGGTGTAGAAATTGAGGTAAGTCATAAATATGTCAATAAATGGAATTTGATGAAAGGTGTAGGGCTTACCAAATACAACGAAGCCTTCGATTTATTGCCTTACGAAGCCAATCTCAATGGATATGACCTAAAAAAAGTACTCATTGATGAAAATATTAAAGGTGGAGATTGTGTACTATTTAATCCAAAAATTACACCAGATGGCAACACATTATATTTGGTAAAAGAATGTCCCGCCAACGAAGACCAAGATATTTGGGTAACCAAAAAAGACGATTTAGGACACTGGGGCGATTTACAAAATATAGGAAGGCCTCTTAATAACAAATCGCCCAATTTTGTAGCATCTGTAGGACACTCTGGCGATTTTTTAGTTGTTGGTAATCGATACGACAAGGCAGGAAACTTTGCTGGAGATGGTGTTTCTATTTCAAATAAAGATTCTAACGGTGTTTGGAAAGTACCTGTGCCAATAGATATTCCTAATTTTGTAAACAAAAATCCTAACACAAATTTTTATTTAAGTTTTGATGAAAATTACTTAATCTATGCAGCCGAAGACAATCGTAGTCTAGGCGATTTGGATTTGTATGTAACTATGTATAACCGTGAAACCAAAAAATGGTCGGAGCCTATACACCTTGGCAATCAAGTAAATACATTTTTTTCAGAAGACAATCCCTACTTGGCCAACGATGGCAAAACTATGTTTTTTAGCTCAAACGGGCATATTGGCTATGGCGGCTCTGATGTATATATGACAAGGCGGCTCGATGATACTTGGCAAAATTGGTCGCAACCCCTCAATATGGGTACTATGGTAAATACAAAAACTGATGACAAAGGTTTTATATTGTCGGATATGCTTGATTTTGCTTACCTTAACTCGGCAGCTGCCGACAAAAACCATGATTTTGATGTATATAAAATAAGCCTTCCTAATAAATTTTTGGATATAGAAATAAAAGATTTGGTAAAAATTAACTCTACTACACGAGTTTTACCAAAGTTTGACATGAAAAGCGATTGGTAAATCTTTAGTTATTTTCTAATATAATTACTTTTTTTATTTTTTATTTTTGAAAATCTATAAACTTCAATAATTTTGCACCATCAGTAGCAGATTTACCTGATGTAAAACAAAACTCGCCAAATGGTTTACGTATCCCGCAAAGAGCATTTCAATGCTGCCCATCGACTTTTTAATCCTACTTGGTCTGACCAACAAAATGCCGATGTTTTTGGCAAATGTGCCAATGAATACTATCATGGTCATAATTTTGAAATCACTGTTACCGTAAAAGGTATGCCCAAACCAGATACTGGATTTGTAATCGATATGAAAGTGTTGGGAGATATTATGAAAAAGTATATTGTAGATTTGGTAGATCACAAAAATATCAACCTTCAAGTAGATATTTTTAAAAATAAAATTCCCAGTTGCGAAATCATGATTATAGAATTTTGGAATATCCTTGAATCACAGTTAGCAAAAGTGTCTGATTGTAAATTACACTACATTAAACTAACAGAAACCAATAAGAATTTTGTAGAATACTATGGTTAATTACAAATAAATAGAAATAAAAGATTTGTTTGATGAAATTATATATTGCTAAATAAAAATTATTTTCAAAGTAATCATACTTAAATCAATTTTCAATAGTATATTCAATCTCGTTTACTTAAATATTTTTTAATACCTCTATCATTTTCTTTCTCCAAAGGAGAAAGAAAATAAGATTATTAAACAAAGACATTGGTACTATATTTCAAACTTCTTTGAGTCTTCAGTATAACCTAGGTTTCTTAATAAAGTGATACCTTCCATCAATTTAGATTTGCAAGCACTTATAATTTCTGCATCACTATCTATTTGGAGCAGCATAGTGATTATTTCTAAACTTGTAGTTATTTCTCCTATATTGTTGCCAAAAGAAACAGCTCTTATATCATTTAGTTTATTTTTCTGATCTTCTGACATAATTTAGTTATTAAAATTTAAAAAAACTTTTTAATTAAATCAATAGCCTTACTGGAAGTTTTTTCGCCTGAAATCAAAGCGGCAAACTCTTTTTTCTCATCATCCGACATATTAGTTTTGAAATTAACCTCGTTATCGGCTATTTTTTTAGAACCCATTTGCCAACTAGGAAAACAACGTGTGGCCAATGGCCCACCAGAAACCATTATTACATTTTTATGTCTAGGGTCTAACTTTATTTTATCGTACAAACCCATGATTTCTTTGTATTCACCCTCAAGGTATTGTATAAATTTGGTGTCAGAATATAGTAAAACTCCTGTGATGTCTACATTTTTGTTGTTTTTTATACAAGAGGATAATATTTTTTGCATTTCGATTTCATCACAATTGGATGATCGTACACTTACGTAGATGAGTTGAGATAACATGATTTAGTTTTTGAGTTCTAAAGTAACAATTTTATTTTAATAATGTTTTATTTTATGAATTTATTTTTTATCTTTTAAAAAATCCAATCTTACTGATACAGCGTTTTTGTGGGCTTCCAACATTTCGGCTTCTGCCATTGTTTCTATGGTAGGGCCAAGATTCAAAATTCCTTGTTCGGATATATGTTGGTATGTTATTTTTTTATAATAACTGTCGAGCGATACGCCACTATATGCCACAGCAAAACCATTGGTGGGCAGTGTATGGTTGGTGCCTGAGGCATAATCGCCTGCGGCTTCAGGTGTAAAATTACCCAAAAATACAGAGCCTGCATCTGTAATCTGGTCGGCTAGCTCTTCACAGTTTTTGGTCGCAATGATTAAATGTTCGGCTGCATAGCTATTTATAAACTCAATTACTTCGTTTTGGGTAGCCAATAAAATAATTTTGCTTTGTAGCAAAGCCTTAGTTGCCAAGGCCAATCTTGGCAATAGTTGTAGTTGTTTGTTTACCTCAGCCTCTATTTGGTGTAGTATATTTTCGTTGGTGCTTACCAAAATGACCTGACTATCGGCACCGTGTTCGGCTTGAGATAGCAAATCGGCCGCCACAAATGTGGGGTTGGCGTATTCGTCTGCTATGATGGCCACTTCTGATGGCCCAGCTGGCATATCTATTGCTGTGCCTTCTTTGTTTACGAGTTGCTTGGCCATGGTTACAAACTGATTGCCAGGGCCAAATATTTTGTACACCTTAGGTATCGTTTGGGTGCCATACGCCATAGCTGCTATGGCTTGGCTGCCTCCAACTTTGTATATTTTTTTGATCCCACAAAGTTGAGCTGTGTAGAGTATGGCATCTGCAATTTTGCCCTCTTTGTCGGGTGGGGTGCATAGCACTATTTCTTTGCAGCCTGCTATTTGGGCGGGTACTGCCAACATCAATATTGTAGAAAATAGGGGAGCGGTGCCCCCTGGTATATAAAATCCTACTTTTTGGATAGGCACAGATTTACGCCAACACACCACACCTGGCATAGTTTCTATTTTCTCTACAGTCGATTTTTGGGCAAAATGAAACGTATGAATATTATTTTTGGCAACTAAAATAGCATCTTTTAGTTTTTGTGGTACTTGGCTTGTAGCCAGTGCTATTTCTGAATCTGAAACCAAAAGTTGGTCTATTTCTACACCATCAAATTTTTTTGTAAAGGCATACAAAGCAGCATCGCCCTCTTGCCTGACGGCATCGAGCACTGGCTTTACAATTTTTTCTAACTCTTCTTGACTTTTGGTTGGTCGTTTAAGGATGGCTTCCCAGCTTTCTTGGGGTGGATACGCCAACAGTTGCATCCCTGATTTCATGCTTATTATTTTTGTATTTTTATGTGTAAAAATTTCTAATCCAATATTTTTGTTTTAGAAATTATTTTTTAAAATGAATATTGTATTAAAAAATGACATTTATTGAGTGCTTGGTAAAGGCAAACGCAAGTAAGATTTTTTTTAAATATTACCTGTAATGTGAGAAGTATTCTAAAATTTTCGTTGCATTACTTCATTAAAAATAAAAGCGGTTTTCAATTTTGGCTTATTTTTCAGTAGCTGCAATACTTCTATTTTGGTTTTATTGTTTTTTTTAGGTTTATGATATTGGTCTACAGACTTCAAATCATCGCTATTTAATCCTTCTTCTACGTGCAAGGGCTTAAATGCAAAAGTTTTCGTTTTTTCGTTTTCTACACTTTCGTAAGTAGCATATTTTTCGGAAATAATCTCTGGTTTTTGGGCTTCTTCATACAAATCTGGTGCAGAGCGTGGTACATGCTTGGGATAGCTTTGTGTAGGGCTTGGTTGTGGTATGGGTGGCAAAGTTTCTGGTGTGTTTTTATCAACAGAAAATTTTTTGTATGCCTGATATCCATAGTATATCAAAGCTACCACTACATAAAATATTATTTTTGAATCCATAATTTTTCTATTTCTAATATGCAAACAAGGTGCTACATTTTATTCCAAATGATAGCACCTTGGGTTAGTTTCAAATTGAATCTAACATGGTATGATTGATAAAAATATCAGTCGTCTCTACGGCCAAGTAGCAATGATACATAGTATAATAGCTGTGCCAACGAACCCAAAGCGGCCACTACATACGTCATGGCGGCCCAGTTGAGGGCATCTTTGGCCATTTCGTGTTCTTGGCTGGTTACAACGCCACGCTTGTCAATCCAAGCCAGGGCACGTTTGCTGGCATCAAACTCTACGGGCAACGTAATGGTTGCAAACAAAGTAAGCACCAAATTGCAGGCCACAATGATCGGCAAAGCAATATAAAATATGCCTGATCCACGCATCATAAAGCCACCAAACATCAATACCATCATGATAATATTGAGGGTTTTGGCACTTACATTTTGGATAGGTACCATTTGTGACCTTAACCCCAAGGCTGCATAAGCGGTAGCATGCTGCACTGCATGGCCACACTCGTGGGCAGATACAGCCACTGCTGCTGCATTGCGACCATGATACACATCATAACTCAAATTTACTGTTTTGTCGGCAGGGTTGTAGTGGTCGGTCAATTGGCCATCTACCGAAATCACTCTTACATCGTATATTTGGTGGTCTTTGAGCATTTGCTCGGCTACTTCTTTGCCACTAACCCCAGAGCGAAGCCCAATTTCTGAATATTGTTTAAATTTTGATTTTAGGCGCCAGCTTACAAACCAACTAACCAACATAGTGATCACACTTATAATTAAGATTGTCATTTTTATTAAGTTTTAAGTTTAAATTAGGGTATTATTCGTAATTGATTGCTATAATGTTTAATTATTTTTATACATTCAATGGCAAATATACTTATTTTTGAATAAAATATGTTTCTGTATATTTTTTTATTTATATAAATTTCAAACATCATTTACTATTTTATTTTTTTGATAAATGCAAAATAACAAAATTATTGAATATTTTTTTGTTATTTAACATCTTTGTAACTCTAATTTAAAACTAAAGCTGTACTAAGGTGTTTTATTTCAAATATTTATCAATTAATTCATTCCATTTCTGTTTGTGTATTTTCTTTATTTCTGAATCATTTGCTAAAAGTTTACTGTAATTATTTATGAATTCGTCTAATGAAGTAATTAAACGTAAATAATATTTGATTGTAGGTAAAAGACCGTTAATGATAATTTGGCAGCCGTGTTCTAATTTTAGCGTATCAATAAGGTTTGCAATTTCTAATTTATCGCTTTCTTTTAATCCAACATAAGATAATATATAATATCTATTTGGGTTGTAACGTGCAATTTTTTCAATGGCGATTCTTACCATTGTAGCATCAATAGATTTGTCTAACTTGATTTCAACAGCTTCAAACAAATCCTTTTTTCTGAAAATCTCAATATCTCCTGCTGATTTAGATGTTCTATCTGATGCTGTGTGACTCCCCATTTCAGCCAACCTACAATCTTTGTATCTACCAATTTCTTTAATCAAACTTTTGTAGATTGAAAAGAATGCTAAAACAGGAAGTTTTGATCCTCCGTGTGTATCATATTTTGTTCTAAAATGCTCGTCTAATGCTATTACGATTTTTTCAATTGTAAGTTTTTCGGGATTTACTAATGGAACAATTTCCACAATTGAATCATTTTTTGATTGTATTGCTTCGGCTAGCAAAAGACGTAATACATTTTTGGCATAACTTGGATTTTTCTCAACAAAATCAAGCACATGTAAAAACGCTTCTTTTACTATTTTGTTGCTGATTTTACCGTTATAATCCAAGTTGTAAGGATATGGTTGTTCCAAAGAACGAGTAAGCCAGCCACTTTCAGCCATTGAAGGCAATCCCAATTCTTTTAAAGTTGGTGTAATATGTACTGTGTCAATAGAACGACCTGAAAAACCACCTTTCATACTTGTTTGGTGTCTTCTTATGTCTTGTTTTGAGTCTATTATTTTATGAGTAATTAACGTAACTAAAACAGTAAAAACACCTTTTTGAGTATTAATTCTTTCGCCAATAGATTTTATAAAATCTTTGGTTTCTTTCTTTACATTTTTTATATCAGTAAGCGAAAAGGAGAGTTTGTAAATCTCCAACAACTTGTCTTTGTGGTTCATTAATCAATAATTTTTGTTCGTTTATACTTTCAGCAATGGCTCTAATAACAGGAATTGCGACTGAGTTTCCAATTTGTTTATATTGTTCACCAATGTTTGAATGTTTTATGAAATTGGGGTGGAAGCCCATAATTTTATAACACTCATTAATTGTTAGTTTTCTAACTGCATCTATTTCTGGGATGTAAATAAAAAATCGTCCTGCAGTTTCTTGTGAAGGAATTGTAGGATGAGTTCCATCAATGGAATAAATTCTGTTGGGTTGTCTGTGAACCCTTGAAAGGTGTTCGGTATTTTCTCTAATGCCATTTTTCCAAGTGTTTTTGTTTCTATAACCAACAAACAACAATCCACTTTCTTGCTTTCTAGGTGTTTCTATTAAAGTATATTCGGACTTATCTATAAACTCAAATTCCCCTTCTTTATCTAAAAAGTCTCTTAAAGCAACTTTCTTTTTCTTTTTAAGTTTAGTGAAATCGAAAAAATATTTTTTTGTTGCTACTATAAATATTCTTTCTCTGTTCTGTGGAAGTCCAAAATCTGTAGCATTTAAAATTTTGTGGGTCACATTATAGCCAAGATTCATTAAGGCTTTGATAATAATTTTAAATGTTCTTCCTTTATCGTGGTGAATTAGATGTTTTACATTTTCTAACACCACAACTTTGGGTTGTTTGTTATCAATAATTTGACAAATATCAAAAAATAAAGTCCCTCGTGTATCTTCAAAACCCATTTTTTTGCCTGATATGCTAAATGGTTGGCACGGAAATCCACCTAACAAAATATCAAAATTTGGAATGTCAGCTGGATTAATTTTTGTAATATCACCAAAAGGAATTTCGCCAAAGTTTGTTTCATAAACCTGTTGGCACTGTGGATTTATCTCAGAAGTAAATACGCAACTGAAGCCAGCATCTTCAAAGCCTTTTCTGAAACCACCAATACCTGCGAATAAGTCTATAAATTTATACTGCATTTTGTTTTTATTTTTATTTAAAAGCATAAAACAAAACCAAAAGTATGCTTTATGTGTACCAACTTTTCCCTTTTTTTACACAAATTACTATAAAGGTATAATTTTTTTCGACAAAGTAGTCTGGTAAGTTTTACTTTTAAATCCTTTGCTTTATTTATTCATTTTCAAATGTAAAATTTTAAAAATTGGTATATTTTGAATTAATAAGATATTTTTTAAATATATAATTTTTTGATTAATTTTAATTGAAATTTTTATCTTATAAATCAATAAAATTTACTTAAGAATTAGATTATCTTACCCTTTAGAGAACATCCAAAATAGAGGTAATAAAAAATGCTTAAGAAAATGACATTATATTGTAATTATATATCCTTTAGTTTTAATTCGTTTGTAATAACTTACGTCCAAAATTACAAATTTATTTTAGTTTTGAATTAAAATGTTCTTTTTTTGGTTAAACTGGTTCTGAATTAATTCTTAAAAGATTTAAATATAATCTTTAAATGTTCCCCAAGAAATCAAATCTTTTAATAAAATATAAGTTATCCAATTAAACCCACCAAAAATTATACTTTAGGATAATTATTAGTTTTATACTACATCTTTATTACAAAATAGGGCTAGATTTTTATGTTATAATTTATATCAAAAAAATGCTATTTTTAGATAATATATATGTAGATACATTTAATTGGTTTTTTATTTTATAATTATAAATATTGCTTTACAGGCCAAATTTGCCCTATTTTATTTCAAACAAGACATTATTTTATACTTTTTTTTAAAATTTTAATTTATTTGATTACTTTTGTAATATTACTTGTATAAATAAGAATATAACCAAAAAATAACCTAACACATTTTAATTTATTTATTAATATGAAAAAAATATTTACAATAGCATTGATGGCACTATGGGCTGTGCAAGGGTATGGGGTAGTTAAAACTTGGGTAGGGACAGTAACTGGCAATAACTGGAACAATACAAATAACTGGAGACCGTCTGGTATACCAAGTTCAAGTGATGATATTTTATTTAGTAATAATAGAAATTGTAGCATTAACCAGAATGTTATTGTTAACAGCATTAATATATCTAGTTCTTACACAGGAATAATTTCAAGACCAAATAGTGGAGCAGCAAGGACTGTTACTTTAAACAACTTTTCTATTGCAGGTGGTTCATTCAATTTATCTGCTAATTCTAGTAATGGGGCAGTTACTGTAAATAATAATACTATAATTAATGGTGGAATTGTTGATTTTGGCACTACACAAAGCACAATAAATTTTACAACATTAACTGGTGGGACACTAAGGTTAGGTTCTGCTTTAAACATAAATGGTGATTTTATAATTACTGGTGGTACTTATAATCCTCAAACAGAAAGTGTAGGTTATTCAGGCTCACTTATCAGAACAAATGGCGTAATGAGTACGTCTGGTTCTAACTCAGCTTTTTTTGGGAATAACTCTACTATTTCTGGTGGGTTTTCCTTTAATAGTATTACTTTTTCAAGTGGTGGTGCTTCTAATGTTTCATTTTATGTTATTAGTAACTTAACTTCAAATACCTTAATATTAGACCCACAAGATTTGGTTTTAACTATTAATAGAGACCCAATTTTTATTACTGGCGATTATGAAGTAGGTACTTCTTTGGCTAGTACAGGGACAGTTACTTCCAACAACCTATTTATCTTCAATGGGACTGGTCCACAATTAGTTAATTTGCAAAGCGATGAGGTTGGTGGCTTCTATTTTTCTATTGGAGGTATGGTTGCTAACAATACTGCAAGTGGTGTAACACTGGCAGCACCCATCACTAGTACCAATCTTTTGGGTGGCTTGTCTGTTTTGGGTGGCTCGTTGGACGATGCAGGTTTTGATATTACGCTTGCTGCCAACCAAGATTTTTTCATAGCAACCAATACTACTCTATCGCTATCAGGGGCAAATTTTCCTGCTGTGAGTGGTTCTGGGACTTTAAAAATAGATCCTTTGGCCAATCTTGTGGCTTATGGTGGCAATAATCAAACACTAAGTACTGCAACTAATTTAAGAAACTTTACCATCAATAAACCTACCTCTGGGGATGTTACTTTGTCGGCAGGCACTACCGTAACAGGTATTTTAAACATACAAAACTTGAGTGGCAGCAACAAGCTAAACACTGGTGGCAACCTTACCTTGGGTTCTTCAGCCACCCAAACAGCTTCGTTGCTAGACTTTAGCACTGCTGGCAGTGGGGGTAGTGTCAGTGGCAATGTAAAAGTACAAAGATTTTACCAGGGAGTGGGTCGCCCAAAACTATTTGGCACACCCATCGAAAGTGGAGCTACCGTTACTACCATAGGCGAAAGCACCTGGAAAGCACTTTTATATACAGAAACAGGGCAAGAAGCCAATATTCCTCGTATTCCTTTTGGCCAAAGTACTGCATCTGGCTTTATCAGAAGTTTCAGAAACGCCAATAGAATCAACTCAGGTGCTTTGTCGATTGGGCGTGGTTATTCATTACGCCAAGATGCCAATGGCTTGGCAGTTTTTGATGGTGTTGTCAATAATGGAACAATCAATGTGGCTGTTACCAACACTACTATCACAGCTTTTGCTATTACACCAAGTGGGTTCAATTTAATGAGCAATCCATATCCCTCGGCTATTGATTGGAATTTGGTAAATAAAAATAGCACTGGTGTAAACCCAACTGCTGTAAATATTTTTAATGGTTCAACTTACACGGCCACAAATATAATTGGTAGTTGTCAAGGGTTTTTTGTGCAAGCAACCAGTGATGGTAATATTACGTTTTCAAATACAGCAAGGTTAAATAACGCCACTTCAAACAATACTTTTTTGAGAACAGAAGAGCAACAAAAACTATTATATATATATGTCAAAAATATTTCTGGAGGATTTAACGATGCACTCACAATTTCGTTGAACGAAAATGCCACCCAAGAATATAACCCAACGTATGATTTGCAAAAAATATTGGTAGCTCCAGCACCACTTAGTCCATTGTTTTATACCACCAAAACTAATGCTAAACTCTCGCTAGACACACGCCCCATGCAAAAAAATGATATTATTATTCCAATATCAATTTTTGTAAACAATGATAATGACTACGTATTTTCGACCTCTAATATAGACGATTGGTACAAAGATTATAGTGTTTTCTTGAAAGATAGTCTTAATAATGTGGTATCGCTGATAAATCTAAAAACAACAACAGGCTATCAATTTTCAAAATCGATAGCAGACACAGACAAAGATACAAGATTTAGTTTAGTGATAAAATATACGCCAAATGCAAATCAAGGAACAAATCCACCAAATAATAATAATGGAAATGGTGGATTCACTGGTGGATTTTTTACAAGTACATCCTCTGAAGGCGTACCAGATTCAGAACTTAAATTAGAACAAACTATGTTTGTTAAATCACTTTTTGAGTCATCAGAAAAATCCAAATCAGTGATTACAAGTTATGAAAATAAAATTTTAATACATCTAGGCACTCAAACTCAAAACACTGATGTAGTGGTTTATGATTTGATGGGAAATGTAGTTTTTTCAGAAAAAAACATCAATACACATAGTCAATATACAGTTTCGATTCAAGTTAATAACCCATCCATCTATATTGTTAAATTACAAAACAATACAGAAAATATGATCCAAAAAGTATTATTGTACTAACCAAAACAAACCAAAAAGATGAAAAAAAATCTGTTATTACTGGCCTTATTACTTACTTCGTTTTCGGCATTTTGCCAATTTGAAGCACCACCAGACGAGGAAGAACCTATCCCCATTGATGGCGGCATTAGCTTACTGATTGCCTCAGGAGTAGCACTAGCTACTAAGTCGTATTTTAGAAAAAAATAATATAACATGCTCAATAAAAAAGCTATTTCGATCATAGAAATAGCTTTTTTTATATATTGAAATTCAATGTCGTTTACTTAAGCATTTTTTATTGCCTCTATTTTAGTCTTTCTCCAAAAGAGAAAGTAAATCGGATTTTTAAGTAAACGACATTGTATTGAAATTTATGAAAAAGCGATAATATAAAAATAGTAGATGGAAGTATAGAAAAACTCCAATTTCAACTCATTGATTATAGTATTGAGAGGTTTGTATCATTTATTTGACCAAAATTAGGTGCTTTGATTGTAGATGTATATTTTTAATTTCTAAAATTCAAGCTAACAACATTTATAAGAGTATATATCAAAAAGTTATAAAAATGCTAAAAAAATAGTGCCCGAGACGAGATTCGAACTCGTATGCCTTTGACAGCGCCACCCCCTCAAGATGGTATGTCTACCAATTTCACCACACGGGCAATTTAATTAGACTACAAATATAAGAGCTTTAATTTTAAAATGCTAGTCTTTGTCGAAAAAAGGTTTTGATGCTAAAATTTTACAAAAAATAATTTGTTTTGTAAGATTAGAAGTTTAATATTTGCAAAGTATTTTAAAACATTTATAAAACAATTTAAAAATTTAAAACAAAATGAAAAAATCAATCACATTAGTATCAAGCCTATTTGCGGTAGCAGCAGCTATCATAGTATCAACATCTAGTTGCAAAAAAGATCCAGATCCAAAACCAACAACAGGTGGTAATACAACTCCAGGCATAAATACAACTCCAGGAGTAAATACAGTTCCTGCTGCTAGTTTTGGTGCTGAAAAAACAGGTACAATATATGCTAGAAATTCAAACGATGGAAGTGCTTCAACAATAGGTTCATTTTATAGCTTAGAAGTAGGTTCATCTCAATCTACTTGTGCAGCTCGTTCTACAGCTTCTGGAGCTTCTTTCCAATTACTTGATGTTGTTGGTTCTTCTACTACTTCTTATTCTCTTACAAATATAGCTAGTTTTGGAAGTGCTAATACTTGTCCTGGTATAAATTCTGGTGACATGCTAACAAATGGTGCTATGTTTGCTTCTACTTCAACTGCATATGCTAGTGTTACTGCTGCTGATGTTGATGCTGCAACAATTAGTGCTTCTACAATAGATATTACTAGTGCATCGACTATTTTAATAAAAAACAAAGCTGGTAAAAAAGGTGTGATGAGCATTTCACTTTCTGACGATGCAGGTACAACTGTTAAGAAAAAATTAACATTTGCATTTAAAATGTTAAACTAATTTATTTATTTTATTTAATCGTCCTAGTTTGTAACGGGGGCGGTTGAGTTAATCGTTTTCAATGATTAATAAAAAAAGCCTTAGATTTATTTCTAAGGCTTTTTTTTATGCTTTTCAAAAAAATGAAAATAATTACAATTCGTTTGTTCAATAAAATTATTTGTATTTGACATTTAGCTTTTTTATTAATATATTTGAAAAATGAAATTTAAAGAATTAATCTATCTAATTGAAAAAGATGGGTGGTTTATAGCAAGACAAAAAGGGAGTCACAGGCAATACAAACACCATTCAAAATCAGGTTTGGTAACAATAGCCGTACACCACTTGTCCGATGAGGTTGCCTTAGGAACATTAAACAGTATTTTAAAACAAGCTAATCTTACATTAAAATGATAAAATATTTGGTAATATTTGAAAAAACACCTACAGGATATTGTGCCTATTTGCCTGATATGGCAGGCGTAGTTGCTTCTGGTGGCACAAAAGAAATAGCCGAAAAAAATATTTATGAAGCCATTACTTTTCATTTAGAAGGTTTAAAAGATGAAAACTTACCCTATCCAAAATCGCATAGCGAAAGCGAATTGATGTGTTTGGCAATTTAAAATCCAATTGTTGAATCTATCTTTTTCAAAGATTAAATAAAAAAAGCCTTAGATTTATTTCTAAGGCTTTTTTTGATTAAAACCATTCAATAGTAAAAAAGCAACTTTTTTTTGTTTACTAGTAATAAACTTATTATTTTTATTCATGTATAATATAATAGAATGAAAAACATTATTATCCTATTATAATTCAATGTCGTTTACTTAACCCAACTTGTATTTACCCTACCCCAAAAACCGAAATTCTAACCTAATTTTTTAGTTTTTTCATCTATTTTAGAGTATTTTTAATTTATTTTCGATACCAATAATTTATAAGTGCCTGATTATCAATTAGTTATGTTTTTTGGATATATTTGAAACTCATTTGTGTTCCCCCAAAGAATTTGGATGTTAGATTGTCATTTTTTATATTTGCAAAATATTACTATATAAATTTGATAAAAGCCAAAAAGGTAAAAGAATATACTTATGAAAAATGTGAAAGCATTTTTAATAAAAATAAAAAAATACAATATATTACTAAATATTGGCATTTTAGAGGGATTATTGCTAGTGGTGTTAAAATGTTTGCTAAGAAAATGGAAGAATTTGTTTGATGGGGGTAATAATACCTCATAACTCTAAAGGTTTGTGTTACCACAATAAAAAATTATAGCTACATAATCAACTGATTATCAAGGATTTATGAAAAATTTGATACAAGTTGGGTTAAGAATCCGATTTACTTTCTCTATTAGAGAAAGACTAAACTTTAAAAGTGATGAAAATAATTAAAAACGAAATAGAATACCAAGCTGCATTGCATAAGGCAGCACTTTATTTTGACAATACCCCTCAAAAAAACACAAAAGAAGGAGACGAGTTTGAGGTCTTGTTATTGATTATTAAGGATTACGAAGACAAGCATTTTGTAATAACAGCACCCAATCCTATAGAAATTATAAAACTAAAAATGAAAGAAATGGGGCTAAAAAATGTCGATTTGGTGCCACTTGTGGGTAGCAAAAGTTATGTCTCTCAAGTATTGAATTACCGCAAGCCATTGACTGCCAATATGATGAAAGTTTTTTACCAAAAATATGGAGTTCCAGCTAGTTTGTTGCTGGGGTAGCTAGAGGGATTTAATTTGTACTAAAAAGTAAAAAGATTTAATTTTAGTTTTTAAATTACTAAAATTTTGAATTATTTTTCAAAAAATCATCTATTAAAATTACATCTCTCAAATCAATTTCTCGGTGAGCTAAAATTTTGCTTTCTCTTAATTGGTTGAGGTGCAAAAAATGACATACAGCATTATTTAATAGTAAATGGGTTCTGCTTTGGCCAAAACAAGTATTAAAGTCTAAATTTTGATGAATATGAGTCAGAAAATCCAAATGGCCTAAAGCTGAAAATACAAAATATTCTTCAAAATTTTGCATCACTATATCATCAAGTTCTTCGAGAGTATAGCCAAGTTTTAAAAATACAAGAATTAGCTTTTCTTTATTTTCGTTTGTAGGTTCAAGCCAAATATCAACATCTTCGGTATTTCGTTTTATACCGTTAAGATACATTGCAAAGCCACCAATAATGATATATTTTAGCTCATACTCATGGGCTAGAGTAGCAAAATCCAAGAAATCTTTATCCTCCAAATCCATTTTTAGATTTTATTATTATTTTTCTATCTTTAGAAATAGATTTGCCTTGGATGGCTCTTAATCTTTTTTGCATTAAAAAAAATGATTCATACCTTTGTTGCAAAGTCATTTCTGCCCCATCTTTAAGCATTTGCCAGTAGGGATCTGATGCGTGGGAATGAATTTTGATAGGTTTCATAGATTGAGAATTTCATTTTCAAAAGCTAAAAATACATAAATTTAATCAACTTTCAGAGAATTAAGTTAAAATTACTGATAGATACAGGCTATACATATTTATGATTTGCCTGTTTTTTAAAGCCACACCTAAATTTAATTTTACGTTGATATTATAAAATAAATACCATTTATATTTTCAAGGCTTACCCTTTGTTTTAAATTGTAACTTTTGGGATATTATAGATAATTTATTTTGGCGAATATGTAAACTCAAAAACTATTCCATTTTGAGATGTTTTACTATAGTTTGGAATCTGAAATCCTAATGAAATAAAAATTGATTTTTGAATTTTATAAACTACACCTACTATAAAATTGCTAGAAGGAGTTTTGCCACTCATCCAATCTGCCTGAAGAAATAATTTATTGAGCCATATATCATATTCGACTCCACCTTGAAAGCCCAAGTATTTTATCGGCTCTAGTCCCATAGTTTCTAAACCAAAGTATTTACTATTTCCAGAGTATATTCCTAATATTAGTAGTAACTTTTTTAGCTCGATTTTATTATTGATATACATGTAATGCTCGATTTGAGGTGTCATGGAAACTAAATTTTGATAACCAATACCCAAACTATATGATTTTGAAATATCAATTTTTTTTTGAAAATTGAAACCTATAGAAGGAAAAATGGGGGTTTCTTTGGTTTTATTTTTTATAAAGAAATGTTTTTTGTTGTCATAGACTAAACCCAATATATTGACTCCAATTTCAAAATTTCGGATTAAACCATAGCAAAATGTTGTGCTTCCTGTAGTATTTTGGATTGCAAAATTTATTTGTTGTTGAAAGAATATCTTGTTTTTGGGTGTTATTTCAGTACTTGGTACATTAAAAAAATTTTGTTGTGAATATAAAGTTAATGTTGTAAAAAAGTATAATAAAATACATTTTTTTATTTCCATTTTATTTCTTATTGAATTATTAAGGCTTCCTTTAACTTTGTAGTTTTTAGCACACAAAACACTTTTGTATTTGTGTTTTATGTGCCAAATCTATCTTTTAATAATAGCCGCACCCCAAAAATTTCTAATCGTATGTACAACTCCAAAAGGAGAGGGGCTTTGAACCAAGGGCTAATGGGTGCAAATATAACAACTTTTTTTACTATAACCGTTACCAACGATTAAATTCCAACTCCTTGGTTTTAGCACACAAAACATTTTTCTTATTTTTTTCTTTGTACCATGTTAGATATTGTAAAAATAGCCTTACCCCAAAAAATTCAACTCGAAAAGTAGAATTACAAAAGGCGAAGGGCTTTCAAAAGAAGGCGATTGGGTCAGTTATAGATACCCTAGTAAAAACAATCAACCAATTTTGATTATTTAGATTTTGTTACTAATTTTAGTGCTGTATAATTATTTTTAAATAATGATTTTAAAAAAAGAAGATAGATTAGAATTAATATTAAGTGAAATATCTAAAATTAATTCTGCTAAAACCCCTTTAGAGTTACTTAACGAAATAAATAATATAGTTTTAAAAGTTGAGGATAAATTTAGTGGCATTGAAAATTGTAATCATAATGAATCAAAACAAACAGATGGCAGAATGTATCCAATTGAGTTTGATAATGTAATAATTCATAATAATGGAGAAATTTATGCAAGAGTTAATAAACAACGATTATTTATTAACAATAGATGTGAAATAGCGTTAATTATAAAAAACAATGAAAATAAATTGCATCATTCAGAATTGTTTACTAAATTAGCTTATTGTAAAAAATGAATAAAAACGTAAATAAATTAATAAACTTTTTCAACTTTTATAAAATAACTCCACAGGTAGAGTCTATTAATTCATCTGTGTTTTTAGATTTTTCATTTTCGGAGTTTGATTTATCAATTTTATACGACACAAATCAAAATATATTTTATATTTCAAAAACAACTTCAAATTCGCCTTTAAATCACTTTGGTGGTGGTGGATTTGATATCAGTTTTAAAAATTATTCAAGCCAACTTGAACAATATTTTATAAATGAATTAAGTTTGGTTGCCAATCCAACTTATAAAATAAGGAACAAAAAATTAACAAAAAAAAAGCATAGTTCTTCTACATTAGTAACCGTAAAATCACTTTCTAATCATACTATTTTGTATTAAAAATGTTCTTTAGGATATTTTTATGAATATTTACTATAGGGAACTTCTAAAAACCTCAAATTTATTTTCAAAAATCCAATCGCCCTCGTTTGCAACGGGGGCGATTGAGACAATCGTTTGCAACGATTTAATAAACAAAGAAAGTCTTTTTTTTAAAATTTCAACTACATGGTTTGTAGCACACAAAACACTTTTGTATTTGTGTTTTATGTGCCAAATCCACGATGAGAGATTAAAATTTATTACCCTAATTTATTTCCAGAGGTTCAGTGGATATTTGCCTGCATCTACCAATTTTTTGATTTTGTCGGCAGCCAGTTGTTTGTCGGCAGCATAAGTTACGCCAATCCACTCTTCTTGTACATCCAAAACCTTGATTTTTGAAACACCAGTTTTTACTAAATGATTGAGCAACAGGGGAATAAAAAATTCTTTTTTGGGATCTTGACCAATTTCTTTGAGGAAATTACGAAAATAAGTTTCCATGTGAACAAATATTTTTGGGGTGAAGCCCATAAAATTCATTGATACAGGTTCTTCGCCTGAAAAAACCATTTTAGTGCCGCTCGATTCAGTATATATTTCTGAACCTTTGGTAAATATATCAGTTCGTTCTACGATGCCAGTAAGATTTCCGTCTTTATCGGTTTCGCAAACGCCACGATTGACAGAGCCTTCTTCGCTCATGGTGTATTTCATTTGATACCCAGCAATAGAGTAAGTTTCTTCGTCTTTGTTGGCCACGAGATGGTCGGCCACTTTTTTGAAAGCCGAATATCCATAAAAATCATCGGCATTGATAATAGCAAATGGCTCGTGTATGACTTGGCGAGCACACCATACTGCGTGGGCAGTACCCCAGGGCTTTAGTCTATGTTCTACCGACATTTCCATGCCTGAGGGAAGCATATCCATCTCTTGAAAAGCATATTCAACCACAATACCTTTGTATTTGCTAGAGACAGCATCTTTGAAGGCTTGCTCTATACTTTTGCGAATCACAAAAACTACTTTGCCAAACCCTGCTTTTATGGCATCGTGGATAGAATAATCAATGATAATTTCGCCTGTTGGCCCGATAGGGTCTATTTGTTTTAATCCTCCGCCATAGCGGCTACTCATACCTGCTGCTAGTACTAATAATGTTGGTTTCATTTTTTTAAGATTTTTTAAATATATGTGTTGCAAAAATTGTATTTTTTTTGGTTTAAACAAGATATTTCCAATAAATTATTTTTGATTTTTTTATAATAATTCTAAAATAAATTAAAAAAATTTGATTTTTTTAGACCAAATATTTATCAAAAAGGATAAATTGTATTATTTTGGCTTCTTTTTTGTAACATATTTTAATAAAATTGTGTTAAAAATAAACGTATATACATTGATTCATTATATACTTAAAATACCATGAAAATATCTAATCCATTCAAAAATATTACTTCACGTACAGAAAAGTGGCTCAAAAAAGCCAATGCCTATATGTATAATTTCAAAGATGGACATTTTCAGTTTCCGTATGCAGCCAATGATCCTGAGTTGATGGTGGAGGGCATCAAAAAAACCCCTTTTGTGAATTATGATGAAAAAATGCAATGCTTAGAAACAGATTCTAAGTTTATGAAAATAAAATTCAAGTATATAAAAATAGAAGAAGGACTCTGGATGACAGCCACCCATTCGCATTGGAAAGTAAACGTAAAAGTGGTAGCTTTGGCCGATGAGGTGCCTAGTGATTACTTTTTTTTGGGATATTCTAGGTCTACCGACAATATTATGGTATATGCTTCTGAAGAGAGGCATTTGTTTGAAAACAATAGCCATTCATGGACTTTTTATAAATCTACAACTGCTTTGGATGCCTACTTTAAAAAAGATTGTAAGGCTTTTACTACACTTTTTATATTTAATAGGGCTTGGTTTGAGGCCAACATTCAACCTTGCAAAGACATCAAAAAAGAGCTTGTCGAGCAAATCTTGGATGCTAACTATGCGTACAAATCTTACATTTATGAAAATAGAACTATAATCAATCAAAAATACATTCAACTATACGAAAAAATTAATGATAAACAAATAAGCGATATTGATTTGGCTAATTTGCTTACTACTGTGAAGTCGTATATTACAGATTTTTTTACTACTTATTTTGGACTTCAACAGCAACCAATGAGTGACCTATCTGTTAAAATTTATGACAGAACACGTATGGAAATGGTTGAAAAATACCTACAGACGAAACTTAATAAAGAGTTTGTTGGCTTAGAGACGATTGCTGATAAATTTAAAATTTCGGTTTCTAAATTGAATACAGACTTCAAAATTGTTTATGGCGTAACAGTGTATCAATATTTTTTGAAATTGCAGATGGAGTTAAGTATAGAATTATTACAAAAAAAATATTCTATCAGTAATATTTCTGCCATTTTGGGATATGAAAATCCTAGCAAATATAGTGCAAAATTTAAGGATGTTTTTGGGGTAATTCCTTCTAAATATTACTAATTTTACGATTTTGGGCTGATTTGCCTCAAATAAATTTTATTTTTTAATTTTTTTTGCTATAATATTGCAATATAAGAACCCGATAGATATTGTTATTACATTACAAACCCAATCTAAAACCTGATTTTTTTACGCTTACAACGAACCTAGAAGTGTCACTTTTATTAAAAGTGATGATTCTAGGTTTATTTGTTTATGAAAAATCAGGCGAAAGATTATAATGTTAAATAAAAAGATTCTAAGCCACTTTTGTGGATTAGAGGGATTAAAACCAAAGTAGGAACACGCCTTTTGGCGTGTTCTTTAAAATTTAAAATCAGACCTATAAGGTTTTTATACAAATAGACCTATAAGGTTTTTATACAAATAGACCTATAAGGTTTTTAAAACCTTATAGGTCTTAACCATTAACCAAGTAAACAAAAGATACCAGAAGTACCACTTTTTTCAAAAAGTGGTACTTCTAAAAAAATCAGGCGAAAGCCTAAAAATGCGTAAGCAACTCCACTTTCGGGGGGGCTTTAAAAAAACAGCTTCTAGCCCTTTCATGGTTTGATGCCAATTTCTCACCGTCATCGGTTCTTGCGGAAAAGAGATTTAATAAAATAATGAACCATTAACTAAATTAACAAATGCGTAAGCAACTCCACCTTCGGGGGTCGGGGGGCTTTAAAAACCATTAACTAAATTAACAAATGCGTAAGCAACTCCTCCTTCGGAAGTCGGGGGGCTTTTAAAAAACAGCTTCTATTCCACTTTCGTGGTTTTGGGGCCAATCTCTCACCGTCATCGGTTCTTGCGGAAAAGAGATTTATTAAAATAATGAACCATTAACTAAATTAACAAATGCGTAAGCAACTCCACCTTCGGGGGTCGGGGGGCTTTAAAAAACAATTTAACAAATTAACTATCAAATTTATGTTTAAAACAATCAAAACAATCGGAGCAGGATTGCTCTTTTCATTAGGTTTATCGGTAGCACAGGCACAGCCTTTTATTACCGAATGGAACCTTAAAGCCCCTGGATCTGGCATAAACAACCAATTGACTTTTGGCGTAGGCACCAGCGGTATAGTAAGCTACCAATGGGCTGAAATACCTTCAGGCTTAAGTGGCACTGGTACTTTTACAAGTACTACTGCAAATATCATAGGTTTGCCTACCAATGCTCGCATAAGTCTTAGTATTGATGGCACTAATTTTAATAGAATAAATATTGGTAACGGAGTAGACTGCAACCGACTAAGCAATGTAGCCCAATGGGGAAGTGTGGCTTGGGGTAGTATGGAAAGTGCTTTTTTTGGTTGCAACAATTTGCAAATATCCGCTACAGATGTGCCTAATCTTGCCAATGTTACGAGTATGAGTAGTATGTTTGAAGATTGCACAGTATTAAACTCACCTACCAACATAGGCGGTTGGAACACGGCTTCGGTTACTAACATGTATGGTATGTTTTACGGTGCCACAGCCTTTAACCAACCCATAGGCACTTGGAACACAGGCTCGGTTACTAGTATGAGAGATATGTTTAGATCTGCCTCAGCCTTTAACAAACCCATAGGCGGTTGGGTTACAACAGCATGTACAAATATGAACAGTATGTTTTACAATGCTTTAGCCTTTAACCAGCCCATAGGCACTTGGAACACAGGCTCGGTTACTAATATGAGTTATATGTTTGGCGGTGCCACAGCCTTTAACCAGCCCATAGGCACTTGGAACACAGGCTCGGTTACTAAAATGAGTTTTATGTTTGGCGGTGCCACAGCCTTTAACCAGCCCATAGGCAGTTGGAACACCAGCTCGGTTACAGATATGTATGGTATGTTTAATTATGTCACAGCCTTTAACCAATCCATAGGCAGTTGGAACACAGGCTCGGTTGCTAATATGAGTTATATGTTTATTGGGGCCTCAGCCTTTAACCAACCCATAGGCACTTGGAACACCAGCTCGGTTACTGATATGTCTAGTATGTTTGAAGGTGCCACAGCTTTCAACCAACCCATAGGCAGTTGGGGCACTCGCTTAAATCCAATAGTTAATATGAATAATATGCTTGATAATTCAGGAATGTCTGCTTCAAATTATGCGGCTACTTTGCAAGGCTTTAGTGCTACAACAGTTACAGACAGAGTGTTGAGTGCTAATGGCTTACGTTTTTGTGCATCGGCATCTGCTGCAAGAGCTTTTTTAACTTCTTTAACAGGAGTGGGTGGCAAGGGATGGGTTATTTATGATAATGGACTAAGTTTAGCTATTCCTGCAAATATAACTACCCAGCCAGTTTCTCAAAGCACTTGTGCAGGTAGTAATGTGGGTTTTTCGGTTTCGGCTACTGGCGATAATTTAAAGTATGCTTGGAGCAATGGAGCTACTACTACGGGTATTTCTAGCAATGTAGTTGGTAATTATAATGTTACCGTTTCAGGAACTTGTGGAAGTGAAACATCAGCTACAGTGAGTTTATCTACACTTTTGGGTACAAGTATTGTTACGCAACCTATGTCGCAAAGTACGTGTGCAGGTACTAATGTTGCTTTTGTGGTTTCGGCAACAGGTACAGGAGTGCTTTCTTATTTGTGGAACACAGCAGCAACTTCTACAAGTATATCTACTAATATGGTTGGTAATTATGTAGTAACAGTAAGTGGTACTTGTGGCAATGCGGTTTCTAATACTGCAACACTCACTACTCTTTTGGGTACAAGTATTATAACTCAACCTGTATCTGCTACCGTATGTAGCGGTTTATCGAATTCGTTTGCGGTTACGGCAGTTGGTGCAAGTCTTGCTTATGTATGGAATACAGGAAACATCGATGCTATGATTTCGGCAAGCACAGCAGGTAATTATAATGTTACCGTAAGTGGTACTTGTGGCAATGCGGTTTCAAATACAGTGAGTTTAACTACACTTTTGGGTACAAGTATTATAACTCAGCCTGTATCTGCTACCGTGTGTAGCGGTTTATTAAATTCGTTTGCGGTTACGGCAGTTGGTACAAGTCTAGCTTATGTATGGAATACAGGTAACAGCAATACTATGATTTCTGCAAGCACAGCAGGAAATTATATGGTTACTGTAAGTGGTACGTGTGGCAATGCGGTTTCAAATACTGCAACACTCACTACACTTTTGGGTACAAGTATTATAACTCAGCCTGTATCTGCTACCGTATGTAGCGGCTTATCGAATTCTTTTGCGGTTACGGCAGTTGGTACAAGTCTTGCTTATGTATGGAATACTGGAAACAGCAATGCTATGATTTCGGCTAGCACTGCAGGAAATTATATGGTTACTGTAAGTGGTACGTGTGGCAATGCGGTTTCAAATACAGCAACATTAACTGTAAACAACTGCCAAACACAAGTAACCGTAACAGGTTTGAGTGCATCAGCAAATTTATCGAGCACTACTTCTGCTATATTAGTTTCTATACTAGGTTCTGGTTTTCAAAACGGAGCTACCGTAACCGTTGGTGGGGTAGTTTTAACAAACGTAGTAGTTTCTGGCAACATGATTACAGGCTCAATACCAGCAGGTAGCACGGTAGCAAACCCAACAGCACCAAGTATTTTGGTAGCCCAATTGGGTCTAACACCATCTGCATCAAGTTCGCCAACGGTAGTAGTGGTAAGCAGTCCTACTTATCTACTAAACAGCATAGCGAGCAATGAAGCCATTTCAATTTATCCAAACCCAACTAATGGCGAATTTATTGTATTAAGCCAACTGTCAACTACCAACTCCGAACTACTAACTATTTTCAATGCCCAAGGTTCGGTGGTTTATAGCCAAAAAATAGTTTCAGAAAACACACAAATAAATGCTAATTTAATCAAAGGTATTTATTTGGTAAAAGTAGGAAATACGACTAGTAAATTGGTGGTAGAGTAAAAGCCCCCAAACCCCCGAAGGGGGCTTTGGCTAACGAACTATTGTATACAAAAGATACCAGAAGTACCACTTTTTTTAAAAGTGGTACTTTTACAAAAAAATCTTGCGAAAGCCTAAATAAATTGCTATAAACGCAATTTTCCCTTCGGGGTCGGGGGGCTTTTTAACAATTAACAATTAACAATTAACAATTAACAATTAACAATTAACCATTAAAATTATGTTTAAAAAACTACTAAAAACAGGTATCACTTCTCTTTTACTTTGTGCAGGTGCGGCACAAGCTCAAACCCATTACTCCATTGCAAGACTTGGAACTGGAGCTACAGGTAATTTCACAGAAAACGATAAATTTAACTATCCAAATGCAGTAGTGGCAGATGCTAACGGTAAAATATTTATAGCAGATACAGATAATAATCGAATTCAAGTATGGACACAAAGTGGCAATAATTTTGGATACAAACAAACCATTGGCGATTTTGGCAATCTTAATGGACTATTTAGGAAACCAAGTGGAATCGCCTTTTATCAAGATAAAATGTATGTAGCCGATACCAAGAATAATCGAGTACAAGTATTTACACAAAGTGGTGATAATTTTGGGTTTTATGCTTACATAGCAGGTACACCCAATATTGGTGGTTATAGAGATCAACCAGGCCAATTAAATACAGAGCTTTTTGAACCCAAATCTGTTGCTGTTTCTTCAAATGGCACCATTTATATAGCAGATACTCAAAATCATAGGGTGCAGGTTTGGACTCAAAGTGGCTCAAACTTTGGATATGTTGCAACACTAGGCACAACAAGCGTAAATAGTGGCGATAATGATAAATTTTTTTCTCCATCTAGCATTTCTTTGGATGCCTCTGGCAAAATATATATAGCAGACGCAGGTAACTCTCGTGTGCAAGTCTGGACACAAAGTGGTGCAAATTTTGGCTATTATGCTACCATAGGTACTACTAATGTTTTGGGTTCTGCTAATAATGTATTTAGTGGACCTAATGGCGTATCGGTTGCTTCCGACAATAAAGTATATATAGCTGATGTCAATAACAACCGCATACAAGTATTTACACAAAGTGGTAATGCCTTTGGCTATTATGCCACTATTGGTAAAAATGGAAATGGCCCAGATGATTTATTTTACCCAACAGGTGTGTTTGTAAGTGCTAACAACAAAGTTTATGTAGCTGAAAATTTTGGGCAAAGAATCAATATTTTTGATGTGTGCACCACCACAACCCAAATCGTAACTCAACCCAAAAATAGTATTGTTTGCCCTGGTGGACAAGGTTATTTTACGGTAAGTGCTACTGGTTTTGGTACTTTGGCTTATGCTTGGAGCAATGGTGAAAGTACCATCGAAAGTATGCAAACCGATGTAATTGCAAATAATTATAATGTAACCGTTTCGGGTAGATGTGGTGTTGTAGTTTCTACAACCGTTAGCAATGTAGCTGGCATAGAAACTAATTGGGTAACGCAGCCAGTATCTTCTCAAGAAATATGTCAAGGCAAAACAGCCACTATTTCAGTTTCAGCGGTGGGCACAAACCTAAGATACAGCTGGTCTAGTGGGATAACCGCTACAACCCCAATAGTAACCGTTTCTGGAGATGGTACCTATAATGCTTATGCAGAAGGGGACTGTTTTAATAAAAATTTTGGCAGTTATAAGATTAATTCCAATCAATCGAGTTTGGTAGTTCGCCAAGATGTAACCATTTTTACTGCACCAGAATCTAAAAATATCTTGCCAAACACAACTACGGGCTTGAGTGTAGCTGCATTTGGGTACAATATTTCTTACTTATGGAGCAATGGAGCTACCACCACAGGCATTAGTAACATAGGTGCAGGTACATATACAGTTTCGGTAAGTGGATTTTGTGGCGTAAAAACAGCAACGGCCATTGTTTCGGTTAATACTTTTGTAGGCGCCAAAGTTGTATTTACTAGTACTGGTGTGCAAACATTTACAGGTACAAAAGCCAAAATAGACTGGCCCAAATTATCAAATGCTTTAACTTATTGCATTAGATTTATCAAAATTTTGCCTTTTACGCCAACTGTTGCCAATATTTGTGGATTAGATAGAGAGGAATATTTATTTGTACTATCAGCAAGTGGACTCAGAACACAAGCTGGAAACGAAACTATCTATTATCAAGTAGCAGGAGTAGATGCAGCAGGCAATCAATCAGAATGGTCGGATACCCAAACATTTGTGCTAAGAACAGATGGCATAACCTCAAGTGTTAATGGTAAATTGTTAATAGTTAATGATAAATTTTCAATTTATCCAAACCCTACCAATGGCGAATTTATTGTATTAAGCCAACTGTCAACTACCAACTCCGAACTACTAACTATTTTCAATGCCCAAGGTTCGGTGGTTTATAGTCAAAAAATAGTTTCAGAAAACACACCAATAAATGCTAATTTAATAAAAGGTATTTATTTGGTAAAAGTAGGAAAAGCAACAAGTAAATTGGTGATAGAGTAAAAGCCCCCAAACCCCCGAAGGGGAAAATTGCGGTTATAGCAATTTTAAGAACATAATCATTTGTACTCAAAAGATACCATCGCTCAAAGCGATGGTATCTTTATCAACACTAGAAGTTCCACTTTTTAAATAAGTGGAACTTCTACTATTAAAATTTAAAATCAGACCTATAAGGTTTTTAAAACCTTATAGGTCTTAACCATTAACCAAGTACACAAAAGATACCAGAAGTACCACTTTTTTTAAAAGTGGTACTTCTACAAAAAAATCAGGCGAAAGCCTAAAAATGCGTAAGCAACTCCACCTTCGGGGGTCGGGGGGCTTTTTAACCATTAACAATTAACCATTAACAATTAACCATTAACAATTAACAATTAACAATTAACAATTAACAATTAACAATTAACAATTAACAATCAACAATTAACAATTAACAATTAACAATTAACCATTAACAATTAACCATTAACAATTAAATTTATGTTCAAATCAATTACAAAACTTGGAGCTGCAATGCTTCTTTCGATAAGTATAACAAATATACATTCCCAACAAAAACAATGGACAGACCTAAGAGAAGGTCAGATTAGTAATGCACAACCTGGTATATATCAAAATTTAGCTTTTAATAAATTTGGTGTTGCTTATATTGCATTTCAATACAAACATACTGTAAATACACCTACAAATACCATAGTCAAAAAATGGAATGGAGATACTTGGCAAGCCGTTGGCGGAGCTACAGGCTTTGGTCCAACTGGAGTAGTAGAACAAAAACTGGTCATCAATAGTGAATCAAATAACCCTATTGTTTCTTTTGTAAACGAAAATGTGGGTTACAGCCAAGTATTGAGTTTTAATGGGATAAGTTGGTCGGCCGTTGGTAGTACAATTTTAGGGTATGGCACTGTTTTGGCATTAAGCCCAAACAATGTGCCTTATATAGCCTTTAATAATACATTCAACAATATAGTTGTACAATCGTTTAGCGGCAGCAATTGGATGTCGGTGGGTACAATCACTGGTCCAATTCCTGCCCTCAGTCGCTTTACTTTGGTTTTTAGCCCTTCTGGAGTGCCTTTTGTTAGCTACACTGATAATGCTACTACAAAAATAAATGTAGTTTCGTTTTCAGGCACAAGTTGGAATATTGTTGGTAACCCAAATTTAAGTGCAGGTAATAATGATTATCAAAGTTTGGCTTTTAATGCTAATGGTATTCCTTATATTGCTTATCAAGATGCTGCAAACGGTAATAGAACCACAGTTCAATCTTTGAGTGGCAGCAATTGGGGATTAGTCGGCATGGCAGGTTTTGGCACCGTTTCTGGCATTGGCATAGCCTCTTACCAGAGTTTAGCTTTTGATAATATGAATGTGCCGCATGTAGCATTTTCGAGAGATGGAGCCTGTACTATTTTAAGATTTAACGGTACTACTTGGCTTAATATGAACGGTAGCAATGCCAACCAAAGCTCAGTTGCCAGCCAAGGGGCAAATAATTTTTATCAAAGTTTAAAATTTAATCCCATTACAAATGAGCCATGGGTTGCTTTTAATGCACCTGATATGTATTTCGGCACAGTTGTTCGCTATGGTATCCATTGTTTAGAACCAACCAATGCACCAGCCCCACCATCCATAATAATTGATCCTTTTTCTCAAACTTCTTGCCAACAATTAAACGAAACAGTTACATTTTCGGTAACGGGTGCTGGCCATGGATTGACTTATGAATGGAGCAATGGCTCTCAAGGTAGAGTAATGACTACCAGTGTTTTAGGTAATAATTACAGAGTAACTATTTCGGGAACTTGTGGCAAAATAACTTCAAATGTTGCAACCCACACAGCCAAAACCCCAACTACTATTGCTACCCAACCAGAGAGTGTTACTCTTTGTGGTGGCACTTTAGGTTATTTTACTGTTATGGCTGCACCAACTAACATTCCAATAGATTATACTTGGAATACAGGATTGCGTGGTACAAATCAATTAGCAACCACTACACCAGGAATGTATAACGTAACATTAGCAAGTTCTTGTGGCACAGCAGTGTCAAATTTTGTAAGTTTGACAAATAAATATACAACCATAGATACAGAACCAACGAGCCAAACTATTTGCAAAGGCTCTTCTGCCACTTTTGCATTAACAGCTTCTGGTGAAAATTTAACATATCAATGGCAAAATAATTCAAGCACAAATTCAGAGGCAACTTACACTCTTGCTGGATTTTATCTTGCTACTGTATCTGGAACTTGTGGTAAAGTAGTTTCTATACCTTTTAATCTACAAACTAAAGAAACTTCTATTTCTGCACATCCACAATCGCAATCAATATGTAAAGGTTCAAAAGCAACATTTGATGTAATAGCCATTGGAGATAATCTAGCCTATGTTTGGAGCAATGGCTTGAGCACAACAACAAGCATGGTATCAAGCACATTAGGTACAAATTATAACGTAACAGTGATAGGAACTTGTGGCAATGCTATTTCAAATGCTTTTAACATTACATCAATCTCAGGTCCTAGCATTGTATCGCAACCCATTTCCAAAACTGCTTGTGTGGGAGCAAACGCTACTTATTCAGTTTCTGCCATTGGTTCAAACCTAAATTACACATGGAGCAATAATTTAAGCAATACAAATAGTATGACAACATCGGTAGCAGGATTAAATTATGTAGTTACAGTTACTGGAACTTGTGGTTTGAGTGTAGTTTCTAGTCCATTTGCATATATTTCTACTGTTTGTAGTGCTGCAATTTCATCTGTAAGTATTGTGTTTTTATCAACTTTGCCAAGCACCTTTACAGGAACAAAAGCTAATATTACATGGCCTACTTTGCTAGGAGCCAATACCTACTGCATTAGATACTCAAAAACGGCTAATTTTAGCACTGTTGTAAAAACGGTTTGTGGACTAACAGCTGCCAATTATTTATTTGTACTATCAGCAGCAGGATTAAGAACAGAGGCAACAAATGAAACCATTTATTACGAAGTGGCAGGTGTAGATGCCAATGGAGATATGTCTCAGTGGTCGGATGTTCAAAGTTTTGAATTAAGAGAAGCGGAAACAACCTCTACCAATCTACCAACCTACCAATCTACCAATCTAACAATGTATCCAAACCCAACGAAAGGGAAATTTAGTGTATTAACCCAACTATCAACTACCAACTCCGAACTACTAACTATTTTCAATGCCCAAGGTTCGGTGGTTTATAGTCAAAAAATAGTTTCAGAAAATACACAAATAAATGCCAATTTAATCAAAGGTATTTATTTGGTAAAAGTAGGAAATGTGAGCAAAAAATTGGTGGTAGAGTAGAAACACGCCTTTTGGCGAGTTCTTTAAAATTTAAAATCAGACCTATAAGGTTTTTATATTAATCAGACCTATAAGGTTTTTAAAACCTTATAGGTCTTAACCATTAACCAACTACACAAAAGATACCAGAAGTACCACTTTTTTTAAAAGTGGTACTTCTACAAAAAAATCAGGCGAAAGCCTAGAAAATGCGTAAGCAATTCCCCCTTCGGGGGCAACACTATTTAATTAAGAAATTTCATTTTTAAGATATAGAAATAGTACAATTTATTTTATTTTAAATATTATAAATTAAGTAATAAATATTTTATTTATATTTTTTTTATATAACTTTTAAATTT
>JAAFIH010000021.1 GCA_013297755.1 Cytophagales bacterium | reverse complement strand
AAGGGTTCTATCAAAAAAAGAAGGTTTAAAGCATTGTTAAATTCTACAGAAAGGGAAATACTTATGGGTTTAAATTAAGTAATAATTGCATTTAAAATAATTAATTATCTTAAATGCGTTTGCCCTGCTCCTTTAGTTCCAATACTTAAAAATTCAAAAGTTTGTAAATCATTAGAAATTAAAACATCATAAGTGTCAGTTAGCATAATCTATATTTTTTTGAGCAACATTTCGAGGATTTTCAACCACTCCAAATATTGTTAATCCCTACACCTTCGCCTCTCTCTTAAACATACTAATAAAACTTTCCAAATTCATTGAACCTAAATCGCCTTCGTGTTTTTTGCGTACTTGGATGGTATTTTCGGTTTGTTCTTTTTCGCCAACTACTAGCATAAATGGTATTTTGGCTACTTCTGCATCTCTGATTTTTCTACCTATTTTCTCATCACGTTCGTCTATGCTTCCTCTGATGTCTTCTTCTTCTAAGGCTTGTTTGATGCTCAAAGCATAGTCGTGGTATTTTTCCGAAATTGGTAAGATTATAAACTGCTCGGGAGCTAACCACAATGGAAAATTACCAGCACAATGTTCTATCAAAACTGCCGTAAATCGCTCCAAAGAGCCAAAAGGAGCTCTGTGAATCATCACAGGTCTATGTTTTTGGTTGTCAGCTCCTGTATATTCTAATTGGAATTTTTCTGGTAATTGATAATCAACCTGAATCGTTCCCAACTGCCATTTTCTACCCAACGCATCTTTAACCATAAAATCTAATTTTGGACCATAAAAGGCAGCTTCACCCAACTCAGTAACTGTATTTAGGCCTTTTTCGGCAGCTGCTTCAATAATATTGCGTTCTGCCAAATCCCAATTTTCGTCTGAACCAATATATTTTGCTTTATTGGCTGGGTCTCTTAGTGAAATTTGGGCTGTATAATTCTCAAAACCAAGGGCTTTAAACACATAAAGCACCAAATCAATTACTTTCAAAAACTCTTCTTTCACTTGCTCTTTCATGCAAAAAAGATGAGCATCGTCTTGTGTAAACCCACGTACACGAGTGAGTCCGTGCAATTCGCCACTTTGTTCGTATCTGTAAACAGTACCAAATTCGGCATAGCGAATAGGCAAATCTTTGTACGAACGAGGTTTTGATTTATAAATTTCGCAATGATGTGGACAGTTCATTGGTTTTAAAAAATACTCTTCTTCCTCTGGAGTATGTATGGCCTGAAACGAATCTTTGCCATATTTTTCATAATGTCCAGAGGTAACATACAGTTTTTTGTTACCAATATGTGGTGTAGCTACTTGCTGATAACCTGCTTTTTCTTGTGCTTTTTTTAAGAAATTTATCAAACGCTCACGCAAAACTGTGCCTTTGGGTAGCCACAAAGGCAAACCCATGCCCACATTTTCAGAAAAAGTAAAAAGTTCTAATTCACGACCTAATTTTCGGTGGTCACGTTTTTTGGCTTCTTCTAACAAAAGCAAATAATCTTCTAATTCTTTTTGTTTTGGAAATGTAACAGCATATAAACGAGTGAGTTGTTTTTTAGAAATATCGCCACGCCAATAGGCACCAGCAATGTTCATCACTTTGGCAGCTTTGATAAAACCAGTATTTGGTATATGCGGCCCTCGACACAAATCAGTGAAATTGCCTTGTGTGTAAAACGTAATTTTACCATCTTCTAAGCCTTCGAGCAAATCGAGTTTGTACTCATCGCCTTTTTGTGTAAAATAATGTATGGCATCTGTTTTGCTTATTTCCTGGCGTTTATAGTCAGATTTTAGTCGAGCCAATTCTAAAATTTTATCTTCTAATTTTTTAAAATGCTCTTGATTAAATTCTACTTCGCCAAAATCAACATCATAATAAAAACCTGTTTCTATGGCTGGACCAATGCCAAATTTTGTGCCTGGATATAAACTTTCTAAGGCTTCTGCCAACAAATGGGCAGACGAATGCCAAAATGTGGCTTTGCCATCTGTGTCGTTCCAGGTCAATAATTGAACTGAAGAATCGGCATGAATGGGCAAACTGGCATCTACAACTGTGCCGTTTACTTTCGCAGCCAATACATTTCGAGCCAAACCTTCGCTAATGCTGAGGGCAATTTCCATAGAAGTTGCACCTTTGGGGTATTCTCTGACAGAGCCGTCAGGAAGTGTGATATTAATAGTCATGATAAAAAAGGCTGCTATACAACAGCAGTTTTAAAGTTTGTGCAAAGATATAGAAAAATTAAAAATAAATGTTATGCTAAAATATCATTTATACTAATTCCATATTTTGAAATCAAATCTATAAAACGTTCTTCGTTTTTGAATTTTTCGTAGACTTCTTTGTAGGAATTTTAACTATCTTATTTTTTGTAGTTTGTTTTTGAATAGTAAAATCTTTAAATTCTAAATCAAGCTCCAATGCTAAAGCAACTTCAATCATTCTAATATAAGAAGCTGATTCATAATCTGTTGATTCATATCTTTGAATTTGTTGTGTATCAATTCCTAATTTGTCAGCAAGTTGAGTTTGAGACCAACCTTTTGCAATTCTTGATGCAATTAAAGTGTCGGAAAAACGATAAAGTTTTCTAGCCTTCATCAACACAATATCTTTTTGCAAATTTTCATATTCGTTGATTTGATTGCTCAAATCTTCAATCATAGAATTAAAAGAGTTAATCCCAATTTTATATTTTAATGTATCTTTAGGGTTATCTATTTCAAATTTTTTTTTTGCATTTTGAAAATCCGCTAAATGCTTTTTAGTATTACTTAGCTGGGTGTTATTTTTTATCATGACTTTAAAATTAGCTTTATAATTCCTTTTGGTTTATTCGTAACTTTATCAATTTGGAAGAAATCAATAAACAATCGTTTTGTATCAGTCTCAACAAAGTAAGCTGGATGAATATCACATTTACCAACTTTTTTTTCTAATAAACTCAAAATGAAATGCTTGTTTTTATTAAACAAAGATTGCAAAAATACCTCATCAGATATTCTCTCACTTCCCCAACAAATGTCAATATCTTTAGGTTCTTTTTCTGTGGTAACATAGCTTACATCAATATAAAATTCATAACAATCAATAGATTGAAATCCTTTAAGAACATTTACTAAATCATTGAAAATCAGTTTTCTAGGAAAATTTATTACAAATCTTCTTTCAAATTCTTCTAAATGAGCTACATGTATTCCAAGAGGTAATTTGCCATTTTCATCAAACTCTGGAATCATAAAATTTCATATTTATAACACAAACATAAATAAAAAGTTCAATTTACAACAAATTTGTTGTAAAATAAATCAGCTGGCAAATTAAAAACATCGATTTAAGTTCAAAATACCTGTATTAACTTTTGCAGCCAATACATTTCGAGCCAAACCTTCGCTAATGCTAAGGGCAATTTCCATAGAAGTTACACCTTTGGGGCATTCTCTGACAAAGCCGTCAGGTTGCTTGATTTTTATATTCATAAAAAAAGCTATTTCTACTTTACAACAGTAAGATTTGATTGATTTTACAAAAATATAAAATGTTTTAGTTATTTGATTTATAAACATTTTTAATATGTAATTCAATGTTGTTCCCTTAAGTATTTTTAGAGCCTCTATCTTAATCTTTTTACAAAGAATAAAGTTAATCTGATTCATAAGTAAACGACAATGATATGTAATTATACAAAGATTATTTTTATTTTTTTTGATTCTATTTATTCTTTTACATTTGTAAAAAACAAATAGAAATGTTCAAAATTGTATTTATTCATGTATTTTTTCTCATGATTGCAGATGTATTTTCGCAAGGAAAAGTTATCGAAGGAAAAACTATTACTAGTAAAATATTAGGAAAAAATGTAAGTTATTCTATTTATTTGCCACCCAATTATGATGCAAGTGTTGGCCGAAAATATCCAGTTGTTTACTTGCTACATGGCTATTCAGATAATGAAACTGCTTGGGTTCAATTTGGTAATGTAGATCAAACTGCCGATATAGCTATTGCCAACGGAGATGTTACGCCCATGATTATAGTTATGCCCAATGGCGATTTGGATTGGTATGTAAACGATTATTCTGGCAAAGTTCGTTGGATGGACATGTTTATTCAAGAATTTGTACCTGCTATCGACAAAGAGTATAGAACTAGGGCAAGCAAAGAATATAGAGCTATTTCTGGACTTTCGATGGGTGGATATGGTGCATTGGTTCATTGTCTTAATTATCCAAATGTATTTTCTACTTGTGCTGCTCTGAGTGCGGCCGTTTGGACTGAAAAAGAAATAGTAGAAGCTACAAAAGATGATTATAAAAATGCTTGGTGGCCACAAGGCTCTGTTGGCAAAGCCAGACTAACAGCCCATTGGTATAAAAATTCGGTATTGGATTTGATGAAAAAATTGCCACTCGATAGCATCAAAAAAGTACGTTGGTATATCGATTGTGGCGATAGAGATTTTTTAACTATTGGTAATGCACAACTCCATATTACTATGGTTGAGCGAGAAATAGACCATGAATTTAGAATTAATTATGGCTATCATAACTGGCAATATTGGCGTACACATATCAAAGATGCCCTAAAATACATATCCAAAGGGTTTGATAGAAGAGATTAGTTTTTTATTAGTATGTTTATTTTTTAATCTTACTTCAACCTTTTGTAGCTTTGTAAATTAAAAAAATAGGTTAAAATTACTATTTTGTTTATACGAGCCAAGAAAAGTTTTACGTCTATTGATAATACTTCTCATCTATGGCTCTACTAATTCATTATAATTTTAAAGGGGTAGGAGCAAAAATTGTATTGATAACTCGTGGGTAGTTTTGTTTTATATTGATATTTTAATAAGGCAAACATCAATACGATTCTGTCTCAATTTTGTCTAAATTTTTCATATTTTGGGATTCAGTGGCGTAAAAATTGATAACCAATCCCATAAAGACCCAACAAGAGGTAAATAATGAAAAAGTAAGATGTTGCTCTATCCATAAATAATCCCATAAAATACTTACAAAAGTATAAAACCAATAAAAAAGTAAGATAAGATTACAAAAATAAAGGGTAACCATATCTAATACATGAAAGTTTCCATTTTTGCTTTCTTGAACTCTAATAGCACTATACAAACAGGCTATTAAAGTAATAAAATCAATA
Source organism: Cytophagales bacterium (assembly GCA_013297755.1). Lineage (GTDB taxonomy): Bacteria > Bacteroidota > Bacteroidia > Cytophagales > UBA9547 > REAG01. Next base: position 71,706 of record JAAFIH010000021.1, on the reverse strand, counting down.
ATAATATAAGTAAAATCAGAATTTATATCAATACATTCTTTAAAAATCCACACCAATAATAATCCAATACATACTATGTTGGACAATAACAATATTTTTGTCTTCAAAGAATTAAATAATTTCATTATAATTTTAATCTATTAGAACAGAATGATGTAAGTAATGTTTAAGTTATTTCAAAAATTAATACATATTTAAAATTATTTTTAAATTTAATATCAACCTTAAAATTTGTAATATTTCAAATTAATTAATTAATGTATATTTATTATTTTTCTATCGCTAAGTAATTGGCAATCCAACTGTGTGCAACAAATCCCAAAATAAAAACACATGTAAAAACACCATATAACTTACCAGTTAAAAATGTTAGGTAAATTGAAATAATACCAGAAAGTGCCATAATTAAAGCATAGATTATGAATATTTTTTTGTTTTTTTCAATCGTAAAAACTGTGTTTATGACTGGAATCATTGCAAAACCAAATACGGCAAGGGATATAAACCTCTCGTCTGATAAAACAAAAATAGATATAATTCCAATCAAAAATATAACCAAACATAATGCAACAAAATTAGAACACATTTTTTCGTTTTTATCGAGTAGTAATTTTCCATATTTATTAAATCTGAGAAATAAATTACTAATTGGAGTAATTACCCAAGAAGAAAATGCTATTATTGTCAAAATCAAAACTATGGGAGATATAAATGGTTCAAATACAACATAGTTTTTTGCAACAGATTTTAAACCATTAACAAGTAAATAAAATCCAATAATTACACCCCATTGGTATTTGGATGTCATATTACTCATCCAAAATGTATATTTTAGAAAAAATCTATAAATTGGATTTTTGGCTTTTATGGCTTCTAACATGCCAGATTGTGCGTATTCAAAATTTGGATTTATGGTTAGCGATTCTTTAAAATGCTCTAAAGCTTTGTTTGGATCTCCATTTTCTAGTAAATTCCATCCAAAGTTTGCGTGGGTATAAGCATTGTTGGGGTCTTCTCTCAACGCTCCTTGAATAGTATTATAAGATTCATCTTTTTGATTCAGTTTGCTTAAAGCAGAGCTTCTGGTATTGAGAGCCAATAAATTATCTGGCTCTAATTGTAAAGCTCTGTTTGCAATTTCGAGCGAAATTTCAAACTGTTTAACATGAAATTTTATATTGGCTAGTTGTGCTACATAATCTGCACTATACGGTTCAATTTCTATAGCTTTATTGATATAAATTTCTGCATCTTTTAAGTTGTCTTTTTCGATACATATTCTACATTTCAGATAAAATAAATAGGCATTGTTTGGCGACAATCCTATAGCATGTTCGACAGCTGTATTAGCTTGGTCGATTTTGTCTTGCTTTAAATTTACCAAAACCAGTTTTTCATGCAAAAAAATATCAGATGCGTCTTCTTTTAATAACTCTACGATAAGCTTTTGGGCTTCAACGTATCTTTTTTGGTTGATAAGTATCTCAACTTTATCTATTCTATTATCTTGGAACATACTTTATTTTTTTATTTTCAAATATGCCAAAATATCATCGTATAAACCTGAGTCATTCGCAAACATAGCAAAGTTTTTTGCTGAGCTAAACCATTCTTGTGTGCTTGCTTTGTGTTTTTTTATTGCAGTAGCCAAATCGCTGGTTTCCAAAGGTTTAGGAATCCCATCTTCAAATGCAGATTCTAATTTTTGTTCAATGGCTATATCAATAATTGCCTCTAAATCAGCACCAGAATAATTTTCTGTTTTTTTAGCTAAAGAATTAAATTCAATAAGTCCTGTAGGTTTATTTGTAAGTTTAATTTTTAAAATAGTTTCTCTCGATTTTTCATCTGGAGGAGGAACAAAAACAATTCTATCAAATCTACCTGGTCTTCTGAAAGCTGAGTCTAAACTCCAAGGCGTGTTTGTGGCTCCTATGACCAAAACCCCCTCGTTTGAATTTTCTATTCCATCTAATTCTTGTAAAAATTGATTAATTAGCTGTCTGCCCGAAGAGTGCTTCATATCACTTCTACTTGCACCTAACGCATCAATTTCATCAATAAACAACACACATGGCGTATTTTTTCTGGCTAACTCAAAAATTTCATGTAGATTTTTTTCGCTATTTCCAATCCACATGTCTAAAATGTCATTTAGACTTACATTTATAAATTTGGCTTTTATCTGACCAGCTGTTGCTTTAGCAATAAATGTTTTTCCACAGCCAGGAGGACCATACATCAAAATACCACCACCAATTTTTTTGCCATAAGTTTTGTATAATTCTGGATGTAATAAAGGTTTTATTATTTTGAGTTCAATTTCTTTTTTAACAACATCCATTCCTCCAACATCATTAAAATTAACAGACGGTTTTTGCAAAAAACGACTATCAATTTGCTCGTCAAAATCAGAAATATCTTTATTGTTTTTAGTTCGAAGTTGACTATCGAGCTCTTCATCAAAAAAATTAGCATCTATTGCTAATGCTTTTTGATAGGCTTCTTTCGCTTTTGAAATTGCATTTTCTTTTAATAATCCTTTTGCATAAAGCACAAAAACATCAATATCACGTGTTCCAGATTCAATTACTTCTTCTAGGATAACATTGCATGCCGAAAAACTATCTTTTTTAAAATAAATCTTAGCTAAACCAACTTTAGCTTTTATGTCATTCGATTTTTTTAAAATGGATGAAAATTCAATTTCTGCTTCTTCAAGTCTATTTAATAAAACCAAATTATCGGCTAATAAAAGCCTGAGCGGAATGTTATCAGGCGAATGATGTAAAGCTTCTTTTAAGCTGTTAATTGTAGTTTCGTTCATTTTTTTTAGGTTTTTTTTTAACTACCTCAGCAAACATACAAATTTTTAAGTTTATTTCAAACCAGCCAAAATCTTTTGCAAAGATGCCAATTTTGCCTCTGCATCGGCTTTCTTTTTTTGTTCGTTGGCTAAAACTTCTGGTTTGGCATTGGCAACAAATTTTTCGTTTGATAGTTTTGCATCCACCGATTTTAGGAAACCAAGCAAATAATCAATTTCTTTTTGAGCTTCTGCTTTTTCTTTTTCTACATCCACTTTTCCAGCTAAAGGAATATAAAATTCAAGGCTTCCAACAATGAAATTTGAATTTGGTAATGCTTCTTTTGCTATTTCAATTTCCGAAATATTACCTAATTTCTTAATGATAGCATCAAATTTTGAAATATAATCAATCAAAATATCTGTTTGAATAGGTTTTGCTACCAACTTCAATGCTTCTTTTGGCGACATTCCTTTGCTACTTCTAAAGTTTCTAATGTTTGAAATGATTTCTAACACTTTATCGCCATAATCAATAAATTCTTTATTAAAAGGTTCTATTTGAGGATATTGTGAAACAATGATGCAATCTTTTTCTGTTCGTTCTGCAATTTCATGCCAAATTTCTTCTGTAATAAAAGGCATAAATGGATGAACTATTTTTAATATTTTTTCAAAATAAATAATCGTTTGTTCGTAAGTTGTCTTGTCGATAGGTTTTCCAAATTCTGGTTTTATCATTTCCAAATACCAAGCACAAAAATCATCCCAAACAAGTGAATAAACACTTTTTAATGCATCTGAAATGCGATATTTATCATAATAGTCTTCAATTTCGGCAAGTTTTTGGTTGAATTTGTTTTGGAACCAATCTGACCCCACCCCCAACCCCTCCCCAAGAGGGAGGGGAGCTATTTCCCAGCCTTTGATTAACCGAAAAGCATTCCACAATTTATTGGCAAAATTTCGACCTTGTTCGCAATATTTTTCATCAAAAAGCAAATCATTACCCGCTGGAGAAGCATAAAGCATGCCTACACGAACACCATCTGCACTATATTTTTCAATTAATTCTATTGGATCTGGCGAATTTCCTAACGATTTGCTCATTTTTCGACCTTGCTTGTCTCTTACAATTCCTGTAAGATATACATTTGAGAAGGGAAGCTCTCCTTTAAATTCATACCCAGCCATTATCATTCTAGCTACCCAGAAAAATAAAATTTCAGGGGCTGTAACTAAATCTTGAGTGGGATAATAATAAGCCAAATCCTCGCTATCCCAGCCCCCCAACCCCCGAAGGGGGTGTTGCTGAAGCATTTTTTCAGTTTGATTCAATGGAAGACTTTGCTCCCCCTTCGGGGGCTGGGGGGCTGAACTAAACACTGAAATAGGCCACAACCAAGACGAAAACCAAGTGTCAAGCACATCTTCGTCTTGTTTTATGTCCTCCATTTTCAATTCTCCATTCTCAATTCTCAATTTTTCAATAGCTTCTTCTTTCGTTTTTGCTACAACATAATTACCTTTTTCATCATACCAAGCTGGAATTTGTTGTCCCCACCACAATTGACGAGAAATGCACCAGTCTTGTACATTTTCCATCCAATGTTTGTAGGTATTGATAAATTTATTAGGATGCAGTTTAATATTTCCATTCAATACATTTTCTAAGGCAGGTTTAGCCATTTCTTTCATCGAGCAAAACCATTGGGTAGAAATTCTTGGCTCAATCACAGCTCCAGTACGTTCTGATGTGCCTACTTTATTTACCATGTCTTTGGCTTCTATCAAATAGCCTTTTTCTTCTAATTCTTTGGCTATTTTCTTACGAACCACAAAACGGTCTTCACCTACATAGATTTGAGCTTTTTCGTTTAATGTTCCATTTGGATTAAGAATATCTATGACTTCTAATTTGTGTTTTAAGCCAATAGTATAATCATTGATATCATGGGCTGGAGTGATTTTAAGGCAGCCTGTACCAAACTCGGCATCTACATAATCATCTGCAATAATTGGAATTTCTTTATTGATTATTGGAATAAGAACTTTTTTGCCTATAAAATTTTTATACCTTTCATCATTTGGATTTACACAAATAGCCACATCAGCCATGATTGTTTCTGGACGAGTGGTTGCAATAATCAGCCCCCCAACCCCCGAAGGGGGAGGTGCTGTCGCATTTAACTCTGGCGTAAGCAACACCCCCTTCGGGGGTTGGGGGGCTTTTTCAGCAGTTGAGAAGATATACTTTATATAATAAAGTTTTGAATTTACTTCTTTATAAATCACTTCTTCGTCTGAAACAGCAGTTAGCCCTTGAGGATCCCAATTTACCATTCTAGCCCCTCTGTAAATCAGTCCTTTGTTATATAAATCAATAAAAACATCTATCACAGCCTCAGAAAGCGAATCTTCCATCGTGAAACGGGTCCTGTCCCAATCGCAAGAAGCTCCTAGTTTTTTAAGTTGCTCAAGAATGATACCCCCATATTTTTCTTTCCATTCCCAAGCATATTTCAAAAAATCTTCACGAGATAAATCTTTTTTATTGATGCCTTTTTCTTTGAGCATAGCCACTACTTTTGCTTCAGTAGCAATAGATGCGTGGTCTGTACCAGGCACCCAACAAGCCTCAAATCCTTGCATACGTTTTCTGCGAATGAGTACATCTTGAATGGTATTGTTGAGCATGTGTCCCATGTGCAATACGCCAGTTACATTTGGAGGAGGAATCACAATAGTATATGGCTTTTTATCAGGATTAGGTTCTGAATGAAAAAACTTATGCTCAAGCCAATGGGCATACCATTTGTTTTCAACTAAAGATGGGTCGTATATTTTTGAAATTTCTGACATGATAAAATTCTACTTTTAATTTAGTTACAACTAGATAGTTGCTAACTAACTACAAAAAAAGCTATTTTTTTTAGATTTTTGATTGAATCAAAAAAAAGATTAAAAAAGAAATAAAATTAAATGTATTATTTTGAACCGAAAAACAAATATTACAATTTTATTTTAAACTCCACTTTTAATTTCTCCCCAAGTGGGAGAAATATTATAGGAATGTAATTTTAATTTTTTGGTTTGATATAATAACTCAAACAATGATTTTTTTTATCGCAAAATATTTTTTAAAAAAAATATTTAAATCAAAATATCGTAAATAAAATATGAAAAGATAAATTTTAAAAAAAATATAATCTTGGATTCGAGTTACAATTTTCGACTTACTTTTTCAACCATTTTATTTTTCCAAGATGTGAAAGTTCCATTCTGAATTTGGGTTCTGGCCTCGCCTACAAGCCATAAATAAAATTGCAAATTGTGCACACTTGCAATCATACAGCCCAACATTTCGTCATGTTTGAGCAGATGTTTGAGGTAGGCTTTAGAATATTCTTGGCTATTTCCTGCCAAATTTTCGTCTATTGGAGAATAGTCATATTTCCATTTTTCGTTACGAATATTTATGATGCCCTCAGAAGTAAATAAACCACCATTTCTTGCATTTCTGGTCGGCATAACGCAATCAAACATATCAATTCCTAAGGCAATGCACTCCAGTATATTGGCTGGTGTACCCACACCCATCATGTATCTTGGCTTAGATTTTGGCAAAATTTGAGTAACTATATCAGTCATGGCATACATCTCTTCGGCAGGTTCGCCCACCGAAAGTCCACCTATGGCATTGGCTTCAAAATCTTGGTTGGCTACAAATTCGGCCGATTGTTTTCTTAGTTCTGGGTAGGTGCTGCCTTGAACAATAGGAAACAAAAATTGTTTGTAACCATATTTTGGTTCAGTTTCAATGAATCTGTTTTTACATCTTGTAAGCCAACGATGCGTCATTTCCATTGAATTTCTAGCATATGCAAATTCGCAAGGGTAGGGGGTACACTCATCAAAAGCCATTATAATATCAGCACCAATGCTGCGTTGTATATCCATTACATTTTCTGGGGTAAAAGTATGTTTTGAGCCATCCAAAAACGACTTAAAAATAGCTCCATTTTCTGTAATCTTACGAGCATGGGCCAGCGAATAAACTTGATAACCACCACTATCAGTAAGAATTGGTTTGTTCCATCCATTAAATTTGTGCAATCCACCTGCTCCCTCGAGCATATTTATACCTGCTCTTAAATATAAATGATAGGTATTGCAAAGAATAATTTGAGCTTTTATGTCATGTTCTAATTCCTTAAAATGAACCCCTTTTACTGTGCCATTGGTACCTACGGGCATAAAAATTGGAGTTTCTATACATCCATGATCTGTTTGGATAATTCCAGTTCTGGCACTTGATTGGGTATCGTTTGATTGAATTTTGAAAAACATAGTTGTTTTAGTGGTTTTTTAAGATATTATTTGATCGAAATGATAGATTTAAGTTGTTTCAGCTTTTCCACATCTTTCAGACCAGGCTCAATTTCATATTTGCTATTTACATCAATACCCACTAATGTTGAAATACTATTTTTTAATGCTATAATTGTATCAAAATCTTCATTTGATATACCTCCACTTAGCAAAAATTGTTTTTTATAAGTATAATTTTTTAGCACATCCCAATCAAATTTTATGCCATTGCCACCTGGCAAAGTGGCTTTGGTATCAAACAAAAAATAATCTACATCATTTATAAATGGTAATAAAACATTAAAATCAAAATCATTATCTATCGAAAAAACTTTGATAATATTAAAACCATATCTTTTTAAGTCTTGGCAAAACTCTGGGGTTTCGTTTCCGTGAAGTTGCAAATAATCAAAATGGAAATTTTCTGCAACCTGTAAGATTTCATTTTTTGAAGCGTCCACAAAAACCCCAACCTTAGCAATAGTGAGTGGTATATTGTCAAAAGTATTTTTATCTAATATAAGAGCAGCATGGCGAGCCGATTTTTCATAAAAAATAAATCCCATAAAATCTGGTTGCAGTGCCACAACTTCATTTATGTTGGCAGTTTGTCTCATGCCACAAATTTTTAATTTCATGTCATTCATTTTTGATAATAATGTTAATTATATTGAACCGAAAAACAAATATTACAATTTTATTTTAAACCCCTCTTTTAATTTATCTCCAAGTGGGAGAAAAATTATAGGAATGTAATTTTAATTTTTAGGTTTGATATAACTTATTTTTTTAAAATATATTTAAAAGCAACGCCCACAAGTTTGCGACTGTGGGGTCGTGATTTAATTTGAAGGAGAGCGAAACTTCGACCTCCTGCGTAAGTATCCAACGAGTACTAACACCCCACATTCGCAAACTTGATGTTAGGCATCGTTTTTATTTCTTGTCACGAATATATTGTCAAGTATTTTGTCTGTCCAAGTTTGTTTTCTACCTAAATATTCAAGATTGAGTTTGTCTATAAGTTCTTGGAAATCTTGGTAGTAGTAACCAATTAATTCAGTTAAAGCAACCCCATTTTTATCAATAATTTCAATCGAAAAGCCATTTTTAAATGAATCCTTATAACCAGCTAATTGATTAAATGTAAATATTCTCGATTGTCTAGTTACAATGTTCTTCAATATAATCTGTTCGAAGTTAATTGAAACAATATTGATTTTTGTTAAAATACTTTTCCATAATAAATATGTTACAAGAATTACAAAAGGAGACATAAATAGTAAATAATGTCCTTCTTGCTTTTTCAGGAGTTCCAAGTCTAAATAAAAAACCACTAAAATAGCAATGAAAAACAATCCAGTCAGAATAGTAAAACCTGTCTGTCCCAGATAACTCATTTTTGAATTGTATATCGCTTTCGATCTTGTTTCCATAAAATGATGCCTAACACTTAAATTTATGTCTGTTGCAATGCCATATAATCCTAGAAGGAAAGATTCAAAGGAGCGTAGGTATTCAATAGATTTTTTTATACTTTTTATTGAAAATTAGTTTAATGTTAAAATATTAAAAATAAAAAAAGACGCATTTGTTGGTGCGTCTTTTTTTTATAATAAAAATATTTCTATTTTCTATATTGAGCCAAAGAATTAACCAATCCTGGATTAAGCGATGCAGGGTCTACACCTTTAGCTTTTAGCTTATCCAACCAAGAAATTGCTTGAGCATAATTTTTACTAAAATAATAAAGCACAGCTAGATTAATATATGTGTCGTTGTAAGCAGGGTTGATTCTAGCCACATCTAGCCAGTAGCGTTCGCAGGCTTGCACATCGCCTTTTTGGTAAGAAAGTACACCTAATCCAAATTTGGCTTGCCAGTTGTTGGGGTCTCTACGAATCACTTTTTCGTACCAATAGCCAGCTGAGTCAAGTTGTCGTTTTTTCTCATAAATACGTGCCATATCAGACATAAACATAGCACTCATTGGACCCAGTGAATCAACTTTGAGGCAGCGAGTATAGCAACGCTTAGCCGAATTATAGTTGATATTGGCAGAATCTGCATTGCCTTTGGCAGCGGCATTGCCACCTTTGTTTTCATACATTTTGCCCAAATCTGATATTGTATTTACTTCAGCTGGGTTCAAATCTACCCCTTTCATAAAATTGACTTCAGCTTTTTCAAGCTCTCCTGCATCATAATATACTTTACCCATACCTCTGTAAACTTGTGATGAAAGTGGAGCACCTTCTATGGCTTTTTTCCAAAAATTTTCTGGATTTTTGAAATTTAAGCTATATCCAATATTTACACCCAAAAATATGACCAAAACACCAATCAAGCCATATTGAAAATAGCTACGATGAGCCTCGCGAGATTCGTCTCCTGCAAAATAGGCTCTAATCCACTCGTTCCATAAAACTATTACTGCCAAAAATGGTACATAAATACGATGTTCTAGGTAATCGTAGCGGCCAGAATCTGCAAAAATAAAAATAATTGTAGGTATAAAAAACATACTAAACCACAATGCACACCACATGACCACACGTTTGTCTACTTTTTTGAGCAACACTGTGATTAATATAAATGCTGCAATTACCGCCAAACCCAAACCAGTAGAAACCCCCGAAAACTTAGCAAAATTTTGTTGGTTGTATGGCACAAACATTTTGCCGATTTGTTCTGGTAAAACGGGTAGATTTCCTATCCAAGAATCGCCATAAATGATAGATGTAAAACGAGTTCCGTTTTTGTTGGCTAATTCTAATGCCTCGGCTCTGATAGCATACCACACCAAACCAATAATGGCGTATCCTGTGCCAATAACCATACCAAGAGTAATATTTTCGGATACTTTTTTGAATAATAATACATATCCAATACACAAAAAAGGTAAGAAAGCCGAAGTTTCTTTGGTATAAAGTGCCATAGCAAAAAAGAACCAATGCAAAATAGCATCCATTAATTTGCGTTTTTCTACATAATTTAAAAAGAAATTGAGCGATGCTACCATCATCAAAGCAATCATAGAGTCATTTCGACCTGGCACCCACGATACAGCTTGCGAAAGTAAAGGATGCACTGTAAATATGCCTGTTGTAATCAATGCAAAAGTGCGATCGTAGCCTAGTTTTATCAACAATCTATGCAAAACCAAGCAGGCACCCAAATGGTAAAACACATTGGTAACATGATAAAACCAGGGATTAGTAGCCGATATTTGATAATCTACTATCATTGAGCCAAACAATACTGGCCTGTAATAATCAAGTACGCCTGATTCTTTGAATCCACGCCAAAAGTTTTTAAGTTCTGCAAAATATTGTGCATATACAACCAAGAAAAAACTATCGTCTAGGCCTGTAAAATCAAACCAAAAAGTTTGTCCATAAGCAATCAAACAAAGGGCCGAGATGATTAAATAAGGTGTTAAACGCTCAAAAATTGGTCTTTTCGATGCCAAAGGTTGCGATGTGTATGTAGATGCTTTTTTTGTAGTTGTAGCTGTGGCCGCAACTGTTTTTTGTAATTTACTCATTTTATATTTTTTTTTAAAAAATAATTAGAATGTAAAATAATAGGATATTTATGACATTTTCAAATTTGAAACGTATTATTAAAAAAAATATTATTTTAAGAACATCAATATTTGATTCTTTTTCTTCATTTATTTTATAAATTTACTATTATACAAAGTGGCTTAAATTACAAAATCATAAAGAATTTAATGATTTTTAAAATTCTGTTTAATTATTTTTATTATAATATTTATCAATGAAGTTACGTAAAAAATAAACTAACTCAATTTAGAAATATCATATCTATTTTTTTACTTTTTCTACTTAAAATTGAATAAATTGATACTAAATAACTCAAAATCTAGACTTGTATCAACTAAATTAACAATTAATTAGAAAATCTTCACTTTTCATATAAATTTGCAAAATTATTCATACAACAAATAGTAAATAAGAACTAAATACCATGAGCAAAATTAAAGTTGCAAATCCCGTAGTGGAACTTGATGGCGATGAGATGACTCGCATTATCTGGAAATTCATAAAAGATAAATTAATTACACCCTACTTGGATGTAGATATTAAATATTATGATTTAGGTATGGAGCATCGTGATGCCTCCAACGATCAAGTAACTGTAGATGCGGCAGAAGCCATAAAAAAATATAGTGTTGGCATAAAATGTGCCACAATTACGCCTGATGAGCAAAGAGTAAAAGAATTTAATTTGAAACAAATGTGGAAATCTCCTAATGGAACTATCCGAAATATTTTGGATGGTACTGTTTTTAGAGAACCCATCGTTTGTGCCAACGTGCCAAGATTGGTGCCTAACTGGACTGCTCCTATCATGGTGGGTCGTCATGCTTTTGGAGACCAATATCGTGCAACTGATTTTGTAACAAAAGGGAAAGGTAAATTACAAATAACATACACGCCAGAAGATGGCTCTCCTGTGCAGTCTTACGAAGTATATAACTACAAAGGCGATGGCGTAGCTATGGCTATGTACAACACAGACGAATCTATCAGAGGTTTTGCTCACTCTTGTTTTAATACTGCTTTGCAAAAAAAATGGCCTTTGTACTTATCTACTAAAAATACCATTCTGAAGAAATACGATGGAAGGTTTAAAGATATTTTTGAAGAGATTTATCAAGCCGAATTTAAGGCAAAATACGAAGCTGCTGGCATAACTTACGAACATAGATTGATTGATGACATGGTGGCATCTGCCTTGAAATGGCATGGAAATTTTGTGTGGGCTTGCAAAAACTACGATGGCGATGTGCAATCTGACACTGTAGCACAAGGATTTGGCTCTCTTGGATTGATGACATCTGTACTGATAACCCCAGATGGCAAAACGATGGAATCAGAAGCCGCTCATGGTACTGTTACTCGCCACTACAGAGACCACCAAGCTGGCAAACCAACCTCTACAAACCCTATTGCATCTATTTTTGCTTGGACACGTGGTCTAGAATTTAGAGGCAAACTTGATGGCAACAACGAACTTATTAATTTTTGTCAAACTTTAGAAAAAGTTTGTGTTCAAACAGTAGAAAGTGGCAAAATGACTAAAGATTTGGCCGTTTGTATGCACGGTAACAAAGTGAAACATGGCGAACATTATTTATATACCGAAGAATTTTTGGATGCTCTCGATAGCAACTTGAAAAAAGCTTTGGGTAAATAATTTTTTATAATCTAATGTTAAAAAAAAGGTTTATTCTATTTTTTTGTAGAATAAACCTTTTTTAAGTAATAATATTATAATAAATTTTTATAATCAAATATCAACACTTATTTTTTTTAGATAATTAAATATATAGTAAATAATCAATCCAATCAGTATTGCATTGCCAATAGAAAGTACAAAAAGCCCTATTTTGATACTTTCTAAATATATACCAACGCCAATACCGAGCATTGTAACAGACAATAATAATATATTAAAATATAAACCAGTTTTATTGATTCGTAATATTTCGATAAAAAAACTAAAAGGATTGAATATAATTCTCATCATAAAATATGGCGTTAAAATAAGAATAAATACTGGCACATACAACCATTTTTTATCTAAATAAGGAATAGCAAAGTAAGAAAAAATATAAACTGATGTGCAAAACATAAATGCTAATATTGACAAATATTTAAGACTTTTGATAGAATATTGATAAAGAAAAGTTAGTTTTTGATGATTATATAATTGTACTGCTTTGGAATGAAATATTTTACTGTATGAATTTGCAGTAAGAAGTGCACCAGAAGCTAGCAATTTGGCGGCCAAAAAATAAATACCAGTTTCAAAACTCGAAAAATAACTCAAGATAAGAATTGGTATAAGTTGATGGGCCAATAAATCAATCAGATTGGATGGAAAACCAAAATTTACAAGTACTAAATTATCATTGTAAAGCGATTTCCATGAAAAATTTAACTTCAAACAATCAAATCCTAGTACACAAAATAGATACAAACACGACAAAAACTGACCCACTAAAAAGCCTAAAATTAATCCATCTTTGGCGTGAATAAGGCCAAAATAGTATTGAAAAATAATTGTACTAATAGATATAATCTTACTAAGAGCAATGTTTTTAAATCTATTATTTTTGATAAGATAATATTCAAATAACTGATTGAGGGTAATTAAAAATATGCCAATAGGGTAATAGCAACTATATTGATTGTAAATAATCGAAAAAATAAGGGTATAAATAAAAGTAAAAATACAGAGTATAGTAAAAATTTTATGAAAAGTAATTTTACTATCATTTTCGGATTTAGAAAGCACAATGGCATAATCTAAATTGAACGTAGAGATAAATCCTAGTATAGAAATTAGACTCAAAAATGCTGATAAATTACCAAAATGGGCAGGCGAATACATCTTGATAAGCAATAATGTAGCCACAAACGAACTCGATTGTACCAAAATACTTGCCATCGAAAGCCAACTAAGGGATGTTAGCTTTTTGTATTTAATCATTTTTGAGTAATATTATTTGATAATTTATTTATTTAATAACAATGAAATACTGGCCAAATTCCATCTTGTTTTTTCATTTAACAAAGGTATAAATGTTGAATGAATGGCTAATTTTTTAATTTCCTGATTGTTTTGCAACATAAAATTAGAATTAAATCCTTTTTTTGGTAAATTTTCTAGCGATGGAGCTATAATTTTTGATGCAAAATGACGCAAATAAGGTTTGGTTTTTTTATTGATTCCCTCAAAAATACTATCATAATGAAATAAAGTTTGTATAAAGTGAGAGTCAATAAATGGTGATCTCATTTCTTGCGAAAACCTCATACTTGCTTGATCGTTTCGCAAAGCATGATGGCTACTGATATAATAATATATATCCAACATAGAATACTGTTTTAATACTGGAAAATAAGTAAAATCAGTAATGTTTTTATTTATTTTATTTAAAATATATTCTAAAGGATGTTGCCAATCATGGCTCTCTTGGCCAAAACATAGTTTTATTTGTTGCCAATCGTACATCGATTTTTTTATGAATGGCAAAGCTAAAATTCCAAATTGGTGTAAATCCAATAATTTGTTTGCTTTAGAGCCTATAAAAGGAATTTTTGAGGCCAAAAATGATATTTTATTTATAGATTTATATGCACTTAATTCTGAATAATATTCGTAACCCCCAAATATTTCGTCTAAACCTAAACCACTAAATATTACTTTTGATTGTAATTTTTGTGCTTTTTGAGCTACAAAATATGCTGATTCTGGCATACTATTTGGTTCGTCTTCGTATCTTATGAGTGTGTTCAAATCATAGTCATCAAAATTGGATATTTCAATGTGTATTTTGGCCCATGCAGCACTTAATTTTGCGGCATTAATTTCGTTGTTTTTATCTTGAAAATCACCAAGGGTGATGGCCACAATATTTTTGTCATATTTTGATAAATAACAAGCCAATAAAGATGAATCTATACCACCACTGAGGGCAAGTGTCTTTTTGGGGAATCCAGTTTGATGCTTTTGAATGGTTGTATTTAGTAATTCATCGAATTGTGCATAAGGTAATATTTCATTTTTTGATGTATATTTCCAATGCCAATAAGCGTAAGAATGGTTTTTAAAATCAGATAAATTTACTTCTAATATATGGCCTGGTTCTAAACTATATATATTTTTGTATAATGTAAGTGGGGCAGGGCAAGTACCCAAATACATATTGTAAGCTACAGATTTAGTTTCAATTTCATTGAGCTGGGGCTGTGCTGCCAAAATTCCTTTTATTTCTGAGCAAAAATTAAAAGTATTGTCATAAATACTATAAAAAAACGGTTTCTGACCAGTAGGGTCTCGCCAGGCGTAAATTTTATTTTCAGATATTTTATATATTACTATAGAAAACATACCCTGAAGTTGAGCCACAAAATCGTTACCCAACAATAAATAAAGTCTAAAAGCTACTTCTGTATCTGATTGTGATACAAAAATTGAATGATCAGAAAAGTAAGTTTGTTTAATTTCAGAATAGTTATAAATCTCGCCAACCATCATAAAAATAGTTTTTGAAGGGGCATCATAAAATGGTTGCATTCCATTAGAGGACTCGTCTACGATAGAAAGCCTCGTGAATCCAAGCCAATTAAAAGAAGCATTTTTTTGAGAACCAAAATTATGTTTTTGCTTGGTGTCTACACTGGACAAATCGGTGGCCAAGTAAAAAGGAGTAGCAGCATCAGAAAATCCTACTATAACTTGATCGTCTGGCCCACGATGTTTTATAGCAAAAAGTGAATTTTGAATTTTTATAGAATCAGTAACATAAGGCGAAAAAATGCCCGAAAATCCACACACAATTTTATTTTTAAATATTAAAAGTATATTTTTAATTTAATATAATGAATTTTATTTAAAAAAATATTTATAATTAGGTTTTATTTTTATTTAAAATTACTTTTCGACTTTTATAAATCTAAAATATTTCAAAGATTTTTTTACAAAATATATCTTTTCTATTTATTTTATGAAACATTAATTTATTCATTCCTTAGCTATTAAATTAGAATTTATAGTACACCAATTTATTTATTTTTTTTAAGATTTAACTAAATTCAAACATTTTTAGTTAAAATTTAATTTTAGATTATTTCATAAAAAAGAATTATGCACGATATAGAGCCACATTTTAGATGGTTAAACTATTATGACAGTAGTTTGGATAAAAAATCTCCTTTTTATAATAAACAATACAACTATGAGTTACTTACAGAAACTATTTATGGCTATTTTATACATCCAGCTTGGGATTATATAGGATCTGAAACGCTATATATCAAACTTTTGATGGTAGATTATAAACAAAAATATGCCATTATTGAGTGTATTGGCGAGTGGAACGATGCCCTGCACAATGATATTATGTTTTTTAAAACCAATGTAATTGATGTATTGATTGCTAATAAAATTACTAAATTTATCATTATTGGAGAAAATATTTTAAATTTTCATGGCTCTGACGATTGCTACTACGAAGAATGGTTTGAAGATGTAGAAAATGGATGGCTGGCCAGTATTGGGTTTAGAGATTTTGTACTAAAAGAGTGGCGTAAGTTTGGTATTGATAGCTATATCAATTTTGGTGGAGATTTGGATGTGGTTCAGTGGCGTACCCTACTACCCATACATTTATTTCAACATATTAATGAATCAATTACTAAACGGTTGGATTAATAGTTGATTATTTTTTCTTTTAAGAGAACTTTTAAAGTCTATTTTTTTAAAATAAGCCCCACCAAAACTCATTAAAGCCACAGCGTAACAAAATACATCGAAAGCACTTAAATTGAATTTAATTTTTTTGAGTTACCTTTTATAAGTTCACAACGACTGATGATTTAATTAATTATAACTTCATTATTTTTTTTTCTAAATTTAATACACTATATTCTTTGAATAATGAAAAATTACAAAGTAATTTACAAAAAAATTAAAACATACTTTTAAATCATCAATGAAATCAATAGCCACTTTTGCAGAATATCAATCAGAGTATAAAAAAAGTGTAGAAACGCCAGAACTTTTCTGGGCCGAACAAGCCGAAACTTTTTCTTGGCACAAAAAATGGGACAAAGTACTCGATTGGAATTTTATAGACCTCAATATAAAATGGTTTGAAGGTGCTAAATTAAATATTTCAGAAAATTGCCTTGATAGACATTTGGCTACCAGAGGCGACCAAACAGCCATTATTTTTGAACCAAATAATCCATCAGAAGAAGTAAGAAAACTTACTTACAATCAACTACACATTGAAGTTTGCAAATTCTCTAATGTGCTTTTAGCCAATGGGGCTAAAAAAGGCGATAGAATTTGTATTTATATGCCCATGGTGCCTGAGGCTGCTATTGCTATGTTAGCTTGTGCTAGAATTGGAGCTTTACATTCGGTAGTTTTTGGCGGATTTTCGGCCAATTCTTTGGTAGATAGAATCAACGATTCTGCTGTTAATATTCTTGTAACCTCTGACGGAAGTTTTAGAGGAAATAAGCAAATTGGACTCAAAGAAATTGCAGATGAGGCCCTTAAATTAACTCCATCTGTCAAAAAATCGATTGTATTGAAACGAACAGGTCAGGCAGTAGATATGGTGTCTGGGCGTGATGTTTGGTACCATGAAGAGATGCAAAAAGCATCGGCCATACACAAAGCTGCTTCTGTAGATGCCGAAGACGAGTTGTTTATTTTATATACTTCTGGCTCTACAGGCAAACCCAAAGGCGTAGTACACACCACAGCTGGTTATATGGTTTTTGCACAATATACTTTCCAAAATGTGTTTCAGTACAAGCCAGGACAAATATTTTGGTGCACGGCCGATGTTGGTTGGATTACAGGACATACCTATATAGTATATGGCCCCCTATTGGCGGGAGCCACCACATTGATGTTTGAGGGCATACCTACCTACCCAGATGCTGGTCGTTTTTGGCATGCTATCGACAAACATCAAGTAAATATTTTTTATACTGCCCCAACAGCCATTCGCTCGCTTATGGCTATGGGAAATGAATTTCCGGCAGCTTACAAACTAGATTCTTTGCAAATACTGGGTTCGGTTGGTGAGCCCATCAATGAAGAAGCTTGGCATTGGTACCACGAAAAAATTGGGCATGGCAACTGCCCCATTTGCGATACTTATTGGCAAACCGAAACTGGTGGTTTTTTAATCTCACCCCTAGCCAATATTGGCGTTGATAAACCAGCCCATGCTGGGTTTCCACTCCCTGGCATACAAACAGTTTTGGTAGATAGCGATGGCAAAATAGTAGAAGGAAATGGTGTAGAGGGCAATTTGTGTATTAAATTTCCTTGGCCAAGTGCCATCAGAACAACGTATGGCGACCACGAAAGATGCAAACAAACTTACTTTTCGACCTACAAAGGATTGTATTTTACTGGCGATGGCGCCAAAAGAGATGCAGAAGGATATTATAGAATTTTGGGTCGAGTAGACGATGTAATGAATGTATCAGGCCATAGAATAGGCACTGCCGAAGTAGAAAACGCCATCAACGAGCATCCCAAAGTTGTAGAAAGTGCAGTAGTGGCCTATCCACATGACATCAAAGGACAAGGAATTTATGCCTATGTGATTACAGATGGTATGGTTGAAAACCCAGATCAAACACGAAAAGAAATACTGGCTGAAGTTACCAAAATAATTGGCCCCATAGCCAAACCTGATAAAATACAGTTTGTAAAAGGATTACCCAAAACAAGGTCTGGTAAGATTATGCGAAGAATACTCCGAAAAATAGCCGAAGGCGAAACCTCAAATCTTGGCGATACATCTACTTTGCTAGATCCTGCAGTAGTTGAAGACATCAAAAAAGGAGCTTTATAAATAGGGGTATTTAATTGATGAAAATTTGCTAAAAATTACTAAAATTTTAAATAAAAGTTTTAGGTTTGAAAAATCATGTAAAAATGAAATTTTATTAGAAGGATTAGCCCAACTTATATCAAATTTTTCATAAATTCTTGATAATCAGTTGAATACGTTGCTGTAATTTTTTATTGGGGTACCACAAACTTTTTTGAGTTATAAAGTATTATTACCCCCATAAACAAATTCTTCCATTTTCAGCTTTTACAGCTTTGCAATCTAGAATCTGTATTATATGATTTTCAATCCGAAAATAGTAGAATTGAAATACGGTTTGAAAAACTTATGATAGGAGTTCTTGATTACAAATCACGAACAGCAAAGACCATGGTGTGGCGAAAATGGAGCTGGCGGCTTTTATAAAAATCAGGCAGATAACTTTAATATTTGCGATGTGCACAAGCAAATAATGATGAATGTATTAGGAATTAATAATTAAAAAAATGAAAAAAACACTATTTTTAATTGCTATAAGTATAGTTTGTAGTAATTCACAAAATTTAGACACTTCTGTGGTGTCTTTTAAATTTAATAGTTTTGATGATGATACAGTAGATATAAAAAGAGGCCACCCTTTTCCTTATGTATATAATCATTCTAAGGATACAGTAGTGAGCTATCATAATACTGGATATATTTTAAAATATTTTAATACATCAGATTCTGCTTGGGTAACTTTGGGTGCAGCTACAGGTATTGAAATCATGTTTGATTATTGCAAAATTGCAAAATTAAAAATTGATCTTAAAGAAGAGTTAAAATTAAAAGCTGCAAATTTAAGTATAAGTTATCTGGGGGATATTAGAAGTTTGCCTATTTTTTCCTCAAAAAGATACAAAGAGAGATATAAACTAAAACCAGGCAAAAATAAATTAGAAAGACCTTGGGATTGGTCTACTAATTATAGATTTGAAAACGAACCTAGTTTAGCCAATTTGAGCGATACAGTAATAAAAGCAAAAGTAATTTACAGAAAACCTTATGGCGAAAATTCATATACAGAAGCAGAAAAGGAGTTTTACATCACTAATCTTGAAAGTAATTATGACGAAAAGAGAAAAGAAATGTTTAAAAAATTCCTTGATTCTTGCCAAAAAGTATCAAAAATGACGAGAAACTATTCTGATAAAAATAAGTACTATCAATATAATTATTTTGAATATCAGTATTTTTATAATGATACCTTCATGAAATTTAAGAAAAAATATGCAAAAACACCTATTTATAAATTTTACGTTGATTTTCATCTTACTACTTTTAATGAAAATATAATGGAGCAAAAGTTGAAAACTAAAAAAGATACACTGAGTTTCAAAAAAATGACACAAAAACTGGTCTTTTCAGATAAACAATTTCCCACTATAATATCTACTATTATAAAACCAAGTCACTTGTTAGAGTTTTATAGAGATATTTTAAGCGCACAATTGGTTTATGATAACGACTATGAAATGCAAGTAAAAATAGGGTTACAAATATTAAAGTATTTTAAAGTATTGCCTTTGAGGCTTCGCAAGTTAATTCCTGAACTTGCATTTGAGTTAGAACATTCTATTAAATATTACAAAGAAAGGGGATATTATGCCAATGGTAAAATATGGCTTTACGACCCTAGAATAAAAGAGTATGCACTTAAAATTAGTAAAGAATAACAGGATGAAAAAAATAGCCACTACAATCGTTTTATTCAGCTATTCCAGATTTGCAATCTGGAATCTGTATTATATGATTTTCAATCCGAAAATAGTAGAATTGAAATATGGTTTGAAAAACTTATGATAGAAGTTCGTGATTACAAATCACGAACAGCAAAGGTTCGTGATTACAAATCACGAACAGCAAAGTTTTTAAACAATTAATTTAATTTTTTCATAAGTAATATTTCATTATCTTTTGATTGCAATAATTTTTCTAGGAGAGTAATTTTATCTTCGTATAGTTGCTTGATTTCTATTGGAAATGAATGGTTGTAAACTGGATTATTATTATAGCCAGCATAACTATTTGTACCGCTAATATTAAACACAAAAGTATCATCAAAAGTAAGAAGTTCTTCTGGTTTTATTTTAAATATACTAGCTATTTTATGTAGTTTTTCGAGGTTAATATCCACTTCGTTTCGCTCTATGCGGCCATAGCCAGCCAATGACATTTCTAGTTCTGTTGCAATATTTTCTTGGCTTAGATTTTTGAGTTCTCTTACTTTGCGTATTTTTTCACCTATTTTCATGCCTTGATAATTAAAAGTGTTTATTTTTATACCAAAAGTAGTAAAATATAGCATATCAAAAATAGATTTTGATTTTTTTTGCAGTAAGTTTACAAGAAATATAAAATAAGATGAAGTGTAATGTAGCTTTAAAGTATTTAGTGGTGGTGGTTGGGATGATTTAATTTTAAATAAAGTAATTAAAAATGAAATATGTTAAATTAATAATTGTAGTTTTTTATTTTAATTTTATTTTATGCAACAAAATTTTTGCTGTCTTGCCAGTTCATACAGGCTTACAAATTAATCCAAATATTTATTTTACAAACACTGATAGTTCACAATATGTGCAATCACAAAAACAATGGGGTGCAAATTTTATGTTTAGAGTAGGTTTTGATATTTCAAAAAAAATAAGTATTGGCTTAGGTGCTGGTTATGGTTTTGCCAAAGAGGATATTAAATTTGCTTATTACACTTATGGATTAGAAATAAATATACCAGAAGACGATTTGATGAGAAATAAAAATGTATTGGAATATTTTAAATCAGAAACTTACAAAAATAGATTATTTTTTAATCCATATATTACTTACAAAATACCATTTTCTGCTAAAATAGGCTTATTGATAGAAGGTGGATACAGTCTAAAATTTACTTTAAATCAAATTATTTTTTCAAACGAACGACCAAAGCCACCAATTGATAGGTCATATTACAAATATTTTGGAGAAAATAATAATGTCGTTTTTGAGTTTGAAAATAGTTTGTATGTAAGACCAGGGTTGTATTACGATGTTTCGCCTAAAGTAAGGTTTGTATTAAATTATTTGTCTTTTGGCTATGCCATTGGCACAAGAGCAAATTATGAGGCATTGCTAGAAAACTATTTGCCAAGTTATCTTTTTGCTGAATATTTTACAGTAACTAAATTTGATAAAGATGTTAGAATAGTTGCATATACAACAGAAAGATTCCCCAATACACTAGGCAAGCCATACAACGAGTTTCAGTTTTTGTATAGTCTTAGTAGTTTGCAAATAGGTATTTATTTGAAATTTTAGTCAATAAAAATAATAAACAATGAAAATAAAGTATTTAGTAAAATTCGTTTTTTGGATTGTAGGGATAGTCCTTTGGGGTGGGTGTACTAGCTCAAAAAAATCATCATGTGTAATCACAATAGGATCCCGGGCAACTACAGCATATGATGATACGTATCCTTTTCCATGTTTATGTAAAGTTTGTGATGATGCTGAAAAAGCCGTAAAATGTAAGTTAGCAAATGTACATATTTGTTATAAAATAATATCTGAATCACATCCTAATCTTAACAATGGTATACCTTACTATGTTTGGGATGCATGTTATAAGGAATCACAGTGTGATTTTAATTTGCTGAATGATAAATGTTATTATTATGCTGATAGGTATGGAACACCACTTAAAGGTGGAAGAGGTAGAGAATTAGAATTACGAAAAAAAAGTAATCCTGGAGGAAGTTTTGGTGTATTGCCCCAATATGCCATAGAAATAGATAACGACTATGCCAATTTAAGAAATAAATTCATTGATGGATCAGATGTATCTTGCGAAAGTTTTGCAAAAAGTGGACCTATAGAAGAAGCACCAGATGAGTTTCCCTTTTATAGTAATATTGGTTGTCTTAATTATACAAATGTCAGAACAGAAACAGAAACAAAAGTAGAAGAAATATGTACAAATTCAAATAAATATTTTATTTCCAGTCTTACGAATACTAGGCCTATGTACGTTAGATGCGATATTTCATCGTTTTCAGAGTCTACTCAATATGCGTTAATATTAATAAAAAATAATCAATATATGGATGGAGTAAAAATAGTTAGAAAAAGCCTTAATAGAAATAGAATTAAGTATTATAACCAAAAACCAACATATTTAGAAAGTGTAGTTACTTTAATTTTAAGAGAACCAGGTGAACATACTTTTGCCCTAGCAACTTATACTGGTGTTAATTTACCATCAAATTTATCTAGTTTTAATATTATTAAGACTGGTGATAATACTATACAAGTACTTAATAATCAGTTGTTTAATACATACAATTCTACAATAACTTCATTTTCGGAAAGATATTTTAATATTGTATCTTTGTATGGTAATGATAGTTATAATTTTGGTAATTTTAGTATTGGCAATTCATCTTTTACAGATATTTTGAAAAAAGCCTTTTGGGATGACAATAATAACAAAACTACAGATGCTCAAATCTATCCCAATTTGACCCAGAAAAAATTAAGCACAGATTTTATTGATGCAGATGGTAATATTATTTTGGATGCTCAATTATTAGATGATAAATTTAATTTGAATACTTTTAAAGATAAAGTAATTACAAAAGAAATGGTGGTAGCGGCTTTGTATGATTGGTATTATAAGATGTTGGCTACTGAGCAAAATAAATTGTCTTTAATTCTTACAAATACAACTAGAAATTCTACACGTTGGTTTTTAACTTCTGAAAAGAAACAATTATATCTCGAAAACAAAGCTTATTTGCTTAATGCCAAAGGATTTATAGTGTACGACTATCAAAATAATCCTTTTATTAAAGGCAAACCTAACAATGAACTAACTACAAGAATTAATACTTATTTTACCAATACTTGTACCACAGATGGCTGCCAATATGGCATTACTTTAAAAGGAAGTTCTGAAATAAACACACCTGATGAGGTATATGCACCAATTGCAATTGTATTTAGTAATAATATAGCTAAGCAAAATACAGATGCAGTTGAAATTAAGAAAAGACAAGCACTTAATGCCATACACGAACTTGGGCATTGTTGGGACATGAAAACAATGGAAAATGGTAGCAGCACTATATTTCCATGCAATACAGACGATAATCTGGAATCGCATAATTATTGGTGCAATGGCTATGGAAGCAACTGGTGTGCGTTCAAGTATTGGTCGAGCACAACATCTAACCTTACAAGTGAAGAATTTTATAGCAAACAATACGAAAATAGAGAATTCTGTGAAGGACATAGAAATGTATTAATCAACCGTTTATCTATCAGAGGAAATGACTGCGAATAACCACATCAAAATTTTAATATCAGCTATTTCACTTTGTTTTATATTAAAAACAAATGCACAGCCTGACTCAATATCAATGAAAATTACAAATTATAGAGATAGTTTGAATTTTATTTATTTTCCAGATTATAACTTTAAAAAAATATGGTTACGTGCTAAAATATACAACCCAACCAACGACACACTCAAAGTTTACCCAGTTAGAGATGGGGATGCTGGTTTTATTTATTTTAAAAAGAATAGTTTAGGTAATTTTGAAATACAACCACCAGAATGCAAACAAGAAATGGAAATATGGCTAGAAAAATTAAAAACTACCATTATGCATGGCGATACTGCACGTGCAGAATGTGCTTTTGCATCAGATTATCCATCAGAAAAAAGATATGGTTATTACCCAAAAAAAAGCACTAAATTAAAAGATATGGAATATAAATCTTATGAGTTTAATGTTACACCAAAACAAATTTATAGATACTGGTTTTATCTTGAGTTCTATGGATATAAAATTCCTGGCAAATACAAACAAACCATTATCCTAAAACTAAAACCTAATGGCTACCTTTCTACCGATTTTTATTTTAATATTAAGAGCAACAAACACGATTCACTCATTTTGTCAAAACATTTGGAAGCTGACGAAAGAGTATTGTTAGAACTAGAACCTTTGCAATCTTTTATATATTGTGAAAACAACATAAGAAAAAACTATAATTTATTGCAAGATAAAAATAACAATATTGCTCATTATTTACTATACAAGCAATATAAGTACGAAATAAAAGAATATTTTGAATATAAAGGTATTTCTATGCAAACAAAGTATTTTTTAGAACCACCAAAAGGAAAAATTTCCGAAATGATAAAATTTATTACTAAAGATGAAGAAACCATAAAGTTTTTTAAAGATAGGTTGCAGTATTCGCCTTATCTATACCATGAAGAAATTTTTGATATTTTAACAGGCTATGCTCACTATAACGATGAACACGTTTATAATTTGGAAACTACTGCCAAGATTTTAAACAGAATATACAACATTTATGCCAAAGATACTAAGTATTTGCTAGATTATATGAAATTTAAAATTGAAGAAAGTACTTCTTTAATAAAAGGGAAAAATAAGAGAGAAGACTTATTTTCGATAGAACAAGCAGAGTCAATATTCAAGGATAAATAAACTATGAAAACATCAAAAAAAATAATTTTATAACTTACAAGTATCAAAACTTGAATTCTGTGAAGGGCACAGAAATGTATTAATCAACCGTTTATCTATCTGAGGAAATGACTGCGAATAACCACATCAAAATTTTAATATCAGCTATTTCAATTTGTTTTATATTAAAAACAAATGCACAGTCTGACTCTGCTTCAATGAAAATTACAAATTATAAAGATAGTTTGACTTTTATATCACATCCTTCGTTTATATGGTTACAATTGATTGGCAGAATATATAACCCAACCAAAGACACTATTAAAGTGTATCCTTTATTTGACTATGCTGGTGCAGTATTTTATAAAAAAAACACACTAGGCAAATTTGAAATTCAACCTCAAGAGTGTAAACAAGAGATGGAAATATGGTTAGAAAAATTAAAAACTACATTTATGCATGGTGATACAGCACGTGCGAAATGCACGTTTTATCCTAACTTTAGACATTTTGAGATACGCTCTGACCACGGTTATCAACCATGGCTAATTAAAGAACATAAATCTTATAATTACAATCTTATGCCTAGAGATACAATTGTGCAATATCAAACTCTTAATTATTTTTATCAATTTTGTGAGGGTAGCTATAAAACTACTTTTATTTTAAAACTAAAACCTAATGGCTACCTTTCTACCGATTTTTATTTTAATATTAATAGCAACAAACACGATTCACTCATTTTGTCAAAACATTTGGAAGCTGACGAACGAGTATTGTTAGAACTAGAACCCTTGCAATCTTTTATATATTGTGAAAACAATATAAGAAAAAACTATAATTTATTGCAAGATAAAAATAGCAATATAGCCCATTATTTACTATACAAGCAATATAAGTACGAAATAAAAGAATATTTTGAATATAAAGGTATTTCTATGCAAACAAAGTATTTTTTAGAACCGCCAAAAGATAAAATTTCCGAAATGATAAAATTTATTACTAAAGATGAAGAAACTATAAAGTTTTTTAAAGATAGGTTGCAGTATTCGCCTTATCTATACCATGAAGAAATTTTCGATATTTTAACAGGATATGCTTACTATAATTATGATTCAAGTCAAAGTTTAGATGCACCTGCCAAAATTTTAAACAGAATATACAAGATTTATGCAAAGGATACTAAGTATTTGTATGATTATATGAAATTTAATATTGATAGAAGTACATCTTTAAAAAATGAAAAAAACACGAGAAAAGATTTATTTTCGATAAAACAAGCAGAGTCAATATTCAAGGATAAATAAACTATGAAAACATCAAAAAAAATAATTTTATTATTTCTTACATTTTGTTTATTACAATCAACAATTGCACAACAATCAGACATTGCCCAACATATCAAAGAAGGTAATGTGCAACTGCTCAAATCATATTTTGAAAGCGAGGACAAATACCAAGATTTTATCAAAAATTTTGTATTTAGCACAGGTAGCAAAAAACTACTAGCTGCAGCCCAAAACAATGCTTTTTATCGTACTTATACTGTTATACCTTACCAATTTTTGGGTACAGACAATGGGGCATACAAAATAAAAAATACCGAAAATGACCAAGTTTTTAGCCTTCGTTTTACAATACAAAACAATGCCAAAGGCAGGGCAGTAATCACTGATTTTGCCCTTAGAAATAATGCAACAAATGCAAGAACAGCCTCTGCTAGCAACACATCAAGCATAGATACATTAGCGTATAATGTTATAGAATTGCCTTATTTGAAAAATGAAAATGGCGTGTCTAAGATTCAATTCCCTGAATATTTTTTGAGTTTAAACGATGGATTTAAAAATACTTTAGGAGCCGAAACTGCAAGTGAAGATGTTACTTTCAGCCAAATAAATTTTACCCCTCTTAAACTAGAATTTGAATGGTGCGAAAAAATATTGTTTGTAAATGTATGCGGCACCAAAAAATTTAAAGTACAATTTGGCACTGTACTTTCAGGCAAAGATGTACCAGGCAATGAAACAGAATTTAAAGATTCCTATTTTGGCACTATTTCAGATGCTACAGCTTTTATAGAGCCATTTAATGCCAACTATACCCAATTTTCTAATTATTTGCTTACATCTGTAGTTACAGATGTAATTTTCAATAATCTTACTTTTATTCGAGAAGGACTCAATCCATGGCAATATGGCAATAAGGCAGGCGAATATTCATTTTATAAACCCATTGCAGTAAATTATATCAACGGTTATTTGTATGTATTGGATGCAGGCAATTATTATAATTTACCAGAAATAAAAGTGCTTAAAATTAATCACACAGCTGATGGAGAATTTTCTGTTTCCAAAATAGGAATCATCAATAACGCCACGTATAATAATATCACTTTTAATAAACCAAACGATATAGCAGGATATAAAAACTTAGGTAGTGGTAGTGCAGAGAGTTTTTTGCTTTTGGCAGACGATAATGGACTCTCAAAAATCCCATTGGGTGCTAATGGAATGCCAGATCTAGCTTTGTCTGTCCAAAAATATGACTACTTTACACACCCAACCAACGATAATGTAGATTATCAAACAGCCAATATAATAAGAATAGATGCTTACGAAAACGGAACTACTATGGCATTAACTAGTAATAATCGTATATTTTCGTTTTTCAACGAATATGATAATACTAATTCCAAAATAAAATTATCACACGTAACTTTTGTAGCAGATACATTTCAACTTTCAAACTTAGCATTTATGCAAACAGAAGAAAAATGGTATGTTACTGATTTTAAAGGCAAACTACATATTTTAGACAAATATGGTCGATATTTATCTAATAGCGGCACTTTTGGCAAAAGCGAATATGGCAATGAATTATACTATCCAGTAGCCATATCCCCAAATCCAATATCAGATGTTCAAAATCCATACAGGTATAGATTTATAGTAGCCAATAAATGGGGCTATGAAACTGGTTTTAAACTTTTTGCTCCAAATTTGTGCATACCCAAAATAAAAGTTTTTGAATCTGTGATAGATGAACAAATTTCTGTTGCATTTATCACATCAGGCAAATGGAATGCTGTTGAGTTTGCAACTGGAGTAACAATGGAAAATGTAATGATCAATAATATAACAGTGCCAAGTAGTGTTTGGGATTCTCAAATAACTCCTGGTGTAGTTGGTAATTTAGGTAATGAACTTAATAGCTTTCCTAACATTTTTAGTTTTGACCCACGTACAGTTTTGGGTATGAAAAGAGGATGGAATAATTTAAAAATTAATATTACACTTTTCAAATCAGGTTTGGATGCCAATAATGATCCAGTGCCAAACGAAAACATTACCCAAAATATAAACTTCTTTTGGTTGCCAACCAATTTACCAACTGCAACATTTTCAGGGGCTAGTTTAGATGACTATGCCATTTTAAATAAACCATTTATTTTAACCAAAAATGGTAATCCTCAAAATCAACCTTGCGTTATTTACAAAAACATAGTAATAAATGACAAAATGTATTATGCAATGGATGATTTGCAACATTATTTTCTTGAAAATACAACACTTACAATTAATAAAGGTGGTACTCTTTTAGCAAAACCTAGTGGAAGTAGTTTTTCAAATTTTGCTTTTGATGTTAATGGTAGCGTAAAAGTAAGTAACGAAGGCTATGTATGCATAGATAGCCCACTACCAAATCCTAATTCAAAATTTAAAATACCTAAAAGCACAAATTTTATTTTAGCTGAAAATTACTTTATTGGGAAAAATCCAATGACACCATTTTCTAGTATTTTGGGAAATAATTGTGAATCAGCTTGTATTTTTATGTCTAATACAAAATTGAATACTAACTTTGATGTTTTAGTAACAATAAATGGCACAACAATAGATTTATTCATAAACTCACCTGCAATATCATATCATAATGTTAGAAAATACGAAGTATTTGAGCTTGATAACCAAAATCAAACAATTTTAGGTGCAATATTTGTGGCTACTACGACAGGTATTTTTGATAAAAATGTTAATTTAAGAACACTACTTGGTATAAGTTTTAAAAACTGCAAAAAGTACAAAGTTATATTATCAATAGGATGTAATAGTGATGGCTTATCAGCAATTGAATGGTTTTCGCCAACAGAACAAATTTTTGACACTCGCCCCCTCATTACCCTTCCTGCCCAAACCAATTATTGCGATCGTCCACGGCCACTTACGCTTACTGGTTTTGGTCCTTTGCCCCCAAATGGATTTAGAACCAATAGTACACCTGGCACAGCTTTTTGGTCTGGCACCAATATTACCAGAGATGGCAGAATTACTGTAAATGCTAATTTGCCAATAAATACACCTATTGCCTACACCTACACCTATACAGATGTGTTGGGTTGTAACAATTTTGCTACTACTACTATCACAGTACAAACTATACCTTCGGCTCCTATTGTACCTAAAGTGCGCGTGTGCGAGGGCAACGATTTGGTGCTATCTATAACAGGCAATTTTTGTAGTAGCTATGTATTCAAAAATCCAGAAGAGGAACTATTCAGCACTTTTGCTAATTTTTATACATTTCCAAATGTTACATTAGACCAAGCTGGTGTCTATTCAGTAACTGGTTTTGTAAGAGGTTGCGAGAGTTTGCCACGCAAAGTTACCGTTATAGTCAACTCCCTCCCAGGTCTTTCTATATTTGCACCAGTAGAACTTTGCTTCAAATCGCCTCGCTATGTGCTAACTGCCCAGCCCAATGGCGGCACATTTTCGGGTATGGGAGTGCAAAAAATTGGAAATCGCTACTTTTTTATAGCCTCAGTGGCTGGGTTTGGGGTGCATAGCATTACCTATACCTACACAAGCCCTGCAACCAAATGTAGCAATGCCACCTCTAGCACTATCACAGTAGGCCCTATGATTGCTTTTGGCCCTGCCGAGCGTGTATGTATGAACGAGCCTGCATTTGTGCCAAGTGTTGCTTCGCCTTTGGGTGGTGTGTGGAGCAAAAATTCGGTGGCTTTACTCAACAATTTATTTACACCTTCAGGGGCCAATATTGGCACACATATACTCATGTATAATTACACAAGCCCATCTGGCTGTGTCAATACAGCCTCCAAAATTATTACTATTGTAGGTTTGCCAGCAGCCCCAGAGGCCAGCAACAATGGCCCAGTGTGCCAAAACGAAAATGTAGTTTTGCGTGCTTCCACCATTGCAGGAGCCACCTATCAATGGACAAATGCAAGTAATAATTATAGCATTTCTATCCAAAACCCAACCATAGCAGGTATACAACCCACCCAAGCAGGCGTTTATACCCTAAGAGCCTTAAAAGATGGATGCTTTAGTGCCATTACGCCAAGCAGTATGACTACTGTTACAGTGTTTGCCCTGCCTACGATTACAATTTCTAGCTTGGCAGGGGTATGTTTCAATGCCAATGCAGTAGATTTGAGCATACTGCCAAGTCCATCTACTGGTGTGTGGACAGGTACTGGTGTAGTTAGTAATAATTTTGTGCCTAATATTACAAATGTTGGTATTAATAAAATTATATATTCATACACAGATGCCAATAATTGTACAAACACAAAATCTGCCAATATTACTGTATTGCCAGCCCCAGTAGTTGCCATTCTTACAAGCACACCTACAACAGTATGTGCTACCAATTTTGTAGCAGCCACTTTTGTGGCCGACCCTACTGGCAATAGCTACCCAGGGCCTTTTGTGTTTCAGTGGGCCCGAAATGGCACAAATATTACTACCGCCACAGGGCAAAGTTTAAAAACTTCAGAATCAGGGTTATATAGCCTATCGGCCACAGGCTTATGTGGAGTAGCAGTGGCAGAGCGAAATTTGAGCATATCAACTGGAATAGTTCAATCAGGTGTAATAAGTATTTCAGGGAATTTATCTATATGTCCAAATAGTAAAAATACCTTTTCTTTGCCATTTGACAAAGATGCAAAATACCATTGGGAAGTAAATGGTAGTGCTATTTTAGAAAATGCTAATGCAAATATTTGTACAATTTTGGGATTGAATACTGGCATTTTCAAACTCGAAGCAAAACAAATGTTAGACTGCATTACTTTTACTACAACTATGGTTGGCAACATCAATACAACCTCATTTGAAAGTCCAACAATTACAAGTGCAGTCAATAGTGCAATATGTTCTTACGAAGCACCTTTCAAAATCGAGGCTTTGCCCATAGGTGGGTTGTGGTCGGGTAGTGGTATAAGTGCAGATGGGATATTTACACCTCAATCATTTTTACCCAAATTCAATACACTTACCTACACCACAACCAATGGTTGCGAACAAAAATCTGCTTCAGTAGTATTTGAAGTTAATACAAGTCCAAGTGTGAATAAAGAATGGGCTACACAATTTGATATACCATTTTATATAACGAATTATTCTATTGATTTTGATGTAGAAAATAATCTATATATACTTTCATCAGGTGGTGGGTATAGATATTATAATTGTAATTTAAGTACGTTTGCAGTAACAAAAATTGGGACTAATGGTATTCAAAAATGGCAAAATGTATATAATCCAGATAATTTATCTATAAATTGTGGTATTAATTTAGGTACAAGTGGCAGTAGATTTAGTGGTGTAGAAATTGTGTCAAATAAAAATTTTGGTACATGGGTGTTGGGAAAGAATACTACAAACAATATTACAACAAATATACTTATAAAATATGACTCTTATACAGGAACTCCATTATGGTCAATTAACTTAAATATAGGAGATTGTGGTAAATCAATTTTGAATAAGGGAAAAAATGGTGATTTATATGTTTCTTGCCAAAATGAAAATCTTGTTACCAAAATAAACAACATTGGAGAAGTAGTATTTACAATATCTGATATTAATAGTCCTATCATTAAAACTGATATATATGGTAATTTGTATGTAGCAGGTGGATTTGGTGCAACTCAAAAAGTAGTTAGAAAATATTCATCTTCAAATAATGAAATAAGTACAACAGACTACCTTTCAATACCACTTATAGAAACGGATGATTTAGGTAACTTTTATAGTGCAGAAAATATTGGTAATGATTTAAAAATTATTAAAAAAGATTTTAACGGTGAAATAAAATATACAAAAATTTTAAGTAACAAGCATGCGTTTGAAATAAAATCTGACAAAAAAGGAAACATTTATATTAAAAGTTTTGACGGTTCTCTTATTAAGTTGAATTATATTGGTAATCAAGTTTGGTCTGAATTTAATTTGGTAATTGGAAATTGGATTTTGGATAATTATGGAAATATATATTCTACCAATGGTAGTTTTCTTCAAAGAATAAATGGTAGTAATGGAAGTGAGAAATGGAGGGTACCAGTTACTTTAAGTGTTCCAAATTTTCCAGGATTACCTAATAAAGTTTTATTTTTAAATCATTTTTCTTTGAAAACTGATAATTTTTCTAATGTCTACACACTTGGAAACTATTTTGATAAAGATGTATATTACGCAGGTAATAATTTTGCTACAAAATATTCGCAATGTGGCAGTTCCCCTTACAACAACACACGTATGACAGTTTTAGATTCTGAAAATCTAATACAAGACACACTCCAAACGACTAAAAATTTAATAGAAGTTTACCCTAATCCATTTACTGGTTTTACATCTGTTAAATTAGAAATAGACCAAAACGAAAGTTATGTTACACTTTCGATATATGACTTATTGGGTAGAAAACTAAATTTTGATTACAAACAAATTTTATCAAAAGGAAAACATACAATCGATATTGATAGCAACGAACTTGGATTATCGCAAGGCACATATATACTAAATTGCATTATCAATGGCAAATCTCTACATTTGAAATTGATAAAAGAATAATGCAGTAAGAAATCTTCTAAAACATCTATCACTTTGAATACTAAAGGAAAGGCATTTAAAAATATTATCCAATAAAAATAAAATATTACCAAAAAAGGAAGTTTTTTGTGTATTTGAATCTAAAGTCCCCCCCTTTGGATTTTGCTACAACAAGGCAAAACTAAAGTTTTATTCAAGGGTGTGCTGTTGTTAAATTGGGTTTGTATAAGGCTTTTGAAATTTAATTTGAGGGTTTTTATATCAAACCGAAAAATTAAAATTACATTCCTATAACTTTTCTCCCACTTGGATTCTGTGGCATCGTAACAGAAATTGGTTTGGGTTGGGTTTAAAATAAAATTGTAATATTTGTTTTTCGGTTCAATATACTAGTTTATTTATGCTTTGATTTGAAAAAAAATTAAACATCTGATTTTTTTATTTATTTTTAACTTTTATAAAAATTATTAAAAATTTGTACTTTCAACATGGTATCAATAGTAATAAAAAATGGGCATATTATCAATGAAAATAGGATTTTTGTTTCTGATATTTTAATCAAAAATGGAAGAATCGAAAAAATTGCTCCTCACATTGATGGCATAAATGCCCAAGAAATAGATGCTTCAGGCAAATATATTATTCCTGGCATAATAGACGACCAGGTACACTTTAGAGAGCCAGGCCTCACCCACAAAGCTACCATCAGAAGCGAATCTAGAGCAGCAGTGGCTGGGGCTGTTACCAGTTTTATGGAAATGCCCAATACCAACCCACCAGCAACTACTATCCAAAAATTAGAACAAAAATATGACATTGCATCACAACATTCGTTGGCCAATTATTCGTTTTTTATGGGAGTTACCAACGAAAACGCTGCTGAAGTATTGCAAGCTGATAAAAATAATATTTGTGGCATAAAAATATTTATGGGCAGCTCTACTGGCGATATGTTGGTAGAAAACCCAAAAACATTGGAACAAATTTTTTGTAACGCCCAAATGTTGATAGCTATACATTCTGAAAACGATACCATAGTAAAAGCTAACCTCGAAAAAGCCAAACAAAAATACGGCACCAATATTCCACCCCAAGCCCATGCTGAAATAAGAAATGAAAAAGCTTGTTTTGCCATGACAGAATATGCCATAAGTATAGCCAAAAAATGCAGCACAAAACTACACGTATTGCATATTTCTACTGAAGATGAGCTAGTTTTTTTTACAAATCAATTACCATTAAAAAATAAAAATATTACTGCCGAAGTTTGTATACATCACTTATGGTTTGATTCCTCAGATTATGATACGCTAGGTAATTTGATCAAATGGAATCCTGCTATAAAGGATGCAAAACACAAAAAAGCACTTTGGGACGCTCTCTTAGACGACAGGCTAGATATTATTGCCACCGACCATGCCCCACATACTTGGGACGAAAAACAACAACCCTATCTGCAAGCACCTTCTGGCGGACCCTTAGTGCAGCATAGCCTCAATGTGATGCTCGAATTTTACCATCAAG
This sequence comes from Cytophagales bacterium, assembly GCA_013297755.1. Lineage (GTDB taxonomy): Bacteria > Bacteroidota > Bacteroidia > Cytophagales > UBA9547 > REAG01. The sequence continues at coordinate 37,215 of JAAFIH010000021.1, read as the reverse complement.
GTAAGATTTCGTTAGAAAAAATAGTAGATAAAATGTGCCACAAACCTGCCCAGCTCTTTGATATAAACCAACGTGGTTTTATCAGAGAAGGATACAAGGCTGATTTAGCAATTGTAGACATACATCATCAATGGATGGTTCAAAAATCAAATATTCTGTATCATTGTGGATGGTCGGCTTTTGAAAATAAAACATTTACAGGTAAGGTTACACACACATTTATTAATGGAAATATTGCCTTTGCCGACAATAAAATTATAGAATTTGGAGCTGGAGAAAGATTAAAATTTGACCGCTAACCAACTAAATATTACCAGTTGTACTACTAAAAACAAGGGCAAAAGCACTTATAAATTTTATAAATTTTTAAAAAAATATTACTAAAAAAAAGAATGTTTTTTAAATTGTTGAATTTAAAGTTCCTCCTTTTGGATTCTGCTACAACAGGGCAAAACGAAAAGTTTTGTTCTAGGTTGTGCAGTTGTAAAATTTGGTCTTAGGTTGGTGTTATTAAAAAAATAGTTTTTTTTAATTCAAATATTTTAAATGTGTTTGCCCTGTGATAGATTAGAGTAAAGAAAAAATATGTTTTTTATAAATTTACATTCATAGCAGCACCCACTATCCCAGCACTATTTTCGAGCGTAGCAATTTTTAACTCTGTATCTAAAGACAATAAGTGAAAATACTTATCTTGTTTTTTGGCAACGCCACCACCAATGATGATCAAATCAGGGTTGATAGTTCGTTCGATGTGTTTCAAAAAAATATTTAATCGTTTTGACCACTCATCCCATTTCATGTCAATTTTTTTGCGTGCAGAATCAGAGCAGTATTTTTCGGCAGAATCTCCTTTAAAAATGAGATGACCATATTCTGTATTAGGTACTAATTTACCATCCAAAAATAGAGCAGATCCAATGCCTGTACCAATGGTAATCATCAAAACTACCCCTTTGCGGCCTTTGCCAATGCCAAAATTCATTTCTGCAATACCAGCAGCATCAGCATCGTTTATGACAGCAGCCTCAAGCCCAGTAGCTTTGCTAATCAAACTATTAACATCTACATTTACCCAAGTTGGATCTACATTGGCAGCAGTTTTGGCTACACCATTGCGAATAACTGCTGGGAAGCCAACCCCAATTTTTCCTTTCCAATCAAAAAAATTGACCAATTCTTTTACTGTATTAGCTATGGCCTCTGGTGTAGCAGGCTGAGGTGTATCTATACGATGGCGTTCTTGCAACAAAAGTCCAGTAGTTGTATCCACAACTGCACCTTTGATACCCGAACCACCAATATCTACACCTAAAATAGTCATATCTTTATTAATGTTTATGCTTTTGCAGCTGGTTTTGCTTTTGAAGCTGGTTTTGCTTTTGGTGCTTCTGAGGCTACTACTGGGGTTGCAATCGTAGTTTTTGCACTTTTTGATGGACGACTTGGACGTGTAACCCCAAACGAACCCATTGTCATTTTACCTTTTTTTGTTTTTTTATCTCCTCTTCCCATGAAAGTTTTAAAATTATTTTTTGCAAAAATATACTTTTTTATCAGTGTTACAATAGTTTTTTATAAAAATAGTGATAATAGTTTTGTAAAATATAATTTATAACCTCAAATTTGAGCCATGATAAGAATAGCAATCCAAAAATCAGGTCGTCTTAATGAAGATTCTGTAAAATTATTAAAAGAATGTGGCATAAAATTTGCTGGAGCCGACCGTAAACTGTTATCTAGAGCCGAAAATTTCCCTATCGAAATACTATATTTAAGAGACGATGACATACCTCAATATGTGTTTGATGGCGTGGCCGACCTAGGCATTGTAGGTCAAAATGTGCTTGTAGAATCAGAATTTAGTATGAATACACTCAAAAAATTGGGTTTTAGCAAATGTCGCTTGTCTTTGGCCATTCCTAAAGATGTATCTTACAATAAAGGTAATTTAAAATATTTTGATGGCAAACGCATAGCCACCAGCTACCCAAAATTGACAGAAAAATTTTTGCACGCAGCAGGATGCAGTCCCAAAATTGAGTTTTTGAGTGGCTCCGTAGAAATTGCTCCTGGCATTGGCCTTTCTGATGCCATTTGCGATTTGGTAAGTACTGGTTCTACCCTCATAAGCAATGGATTGAAAGAAGTAGAAACAGTGTTTGATTCTCAAGCAGTGTTAATCCATGCACCAGGAGCTATTTCAGAAGACAAAAAAAGTATTATTAATGATTTAATTTTCAGAATAGAATCTGTCCAAAAAGGAAAAGATTACAAATATATCTTACTAAATGCCCCAAACGAAGCCATTGAAGAGATTAAATCATTATTACCAGGAATGAAAAGTCCAACCATATTGCCATTGGCTCAGTCTGGTTGGAGTTCTATTCATTCTGTGGTGTTGGAAAATGATTTTTGGAATGTAATTGATAATGTAAGAAAAGCTGGTGCACAAGGTATTTTGGTAGTTCCTATTGAAAAAATGATTTTATAAAAATATTTTTTATTAATTTATATATTTTAGTAATAAAACATGTAAATCAAATCAATATTTTATTTAATTTATTCAATTTTAATTAAAATTGGTTACATTTTAGTTTTGAAACAAATAAATAAATACTACTTTTACATTTGAAGTGAGACATTTAATTTGTATTTTATTTACTTTTATTTACCTATCGTTTTTAGTATCTTGTTCTAATAAAGTGGCACAAGAGCCATCTAAATCTGTGGTATTAAACTTAACAGTACTTTCTGATAAAGACACACCTGCTGCTGCAGCAGAGGTCTTTTTGTTTGATAATTCTGCAAATTATGACAAATCAGTGGCTCAAACCAAGGCCATTTCTCCAACTGACTCTTATATTACGGATGGTAATGGCAATGTTACTGTATCAATAGAAAAAGATAAATCTTACTATGCCTTTATTATTTGGAAAGATACCCAACGTAATATAATACTTACAAACGAATCAAGCAATATAAACAATTTGCCCAAAAACCTCAAAATAAGCACCACAATAAGGCTCAAACCAAACGATGGCACAATCTTATTTTATTCTTTAGCAAATAAATCAAGTAAAGTTCCCATTTCAATTTCTATTTCTGGGGTATCTGTTCCTATAAAGCAATCCATTACAGTTTTATCAAATGCCATAACTATTCCAAGCGGTGTTGGTAGTCCTGGTGTGGCCAATTTTTCGGGTAGATATGGTACTTACAAATATCAAGCACAAAACGAAGATGGATGCGTTTGGACGGATTTTATAAGTATCAGTCGTGGTGAGCTAAAACTTGTAGAGCTACCCTCTTGCTCAGTTGGCAAAGTTAGTTTCCTTGCTTCAAATCTCAAAAACGATGATTTCCCATTGAACTTGAGCATTGATGGTGTAAGTTTTGGTCAAATTTCAAATACTTCTACAAGTAATATATTTAATCTTATGCCAGGTACTTACACTTATTTTGCAACAAACACAAATGTTCAAAAACCTTGTGTATGGACTTCTACTTTTGTAATAGAAGCAGATAAAACAACAGATGTATTGTTGCCCATTTGTAGATAGTTTTTCGAAAATCAATTTTTAAATCAATGTCGTTTACTTAATAATCAGATTATCTTTCTCCATTGGAGAAAGACTAAGATAGAGGCATTAAAAAATGTTTAAGGAAACGACATTTATTTTTAAATCAATGTCGTTTACTTAATAATCAGATTATCTTTCTCCTTAGGAGAAAGACTAAGATAAAGACATTAAAAAATGTTTAACTCAACAATATTGATTTTTATATAGTCATTTTTTAATTACTTTTTTGAATATAATTTTAAAATAGTATTTTTGGTACCAATTTTATCAATTTATAGTGGAGCCATTAGACGACAAAAATTTAAAAGCACTTGTTTCATTACTTTCAGACGATGATAATGAGGTTTTAAACCATGTTGAAAAACAAATTTTGTCGTTGGGCGGTACCTTAATTCCATACCTAGAAAGCGAGTGGGGCAATAATTTAGATTCTAATGTTCAAAAAAGAATTGAAGACCTTATTCATGTACTTCAGTTTGGACAGGTAAAAGCTAAAATATTGGAATGGAAAAATTCAGAAAAAAGAGATTTATTAGAAGGATTTTGGATTTTGGCCACTTATCAATACCCAGATTTAGAACTCGAAAAATTGAAAGCTGAATTGGAGCAGCTTTTTTATGAAGTTTGGGTAGAAATAAAAATCACAGAAGACCTGCCTTTTGATAAAGTAAGAGCATTTAATGCTGCTTTTTTTAATAAACTAAAATTTTCTGCCAATACCAAAAATTTTCATTCTATCAATAATTCGATGATCAATTTGGTATTGGAAACACGCAAAGGTAACCCAATTTCACTTTGCGTAGTATATATGTTGATTGCCCAAAAACTTAAAATGCCAATTTGGGGAGTAAATCTACCTAATTTATTTATTCTTACTTACAAAACCCCTGAATTGCAGTTTTATATCAACGCATTCAACAAAGGTTTGATTTTTACAAAAGAAGATATCAGTAATTATGTAACACATTTAAGATTAAAAAATAATGATATTTTTTTTGAACCTTGCAATAATTTAGATATTATTCGTAGGGTTTTAAGAAACATGATGGTTTCGTTTGACAAAGTTGATAATCAAGAAAAATTAGAGGAAATACGACAAATAATAGAATCGCTAAGAGACGATACAGATGCTGGTTTTTGATTTAGTTGAAATGATACAATAACATTGTAATTTGCATACTATTCTTTTTACTATATAGCTATTTTTTTTACTAATTGAACTGATTTATACACTAGTTTTAAATATATACCTTTAAATGTTTGTTTTTTTTCGACTAATTATTTGTGCATTTTAATTATTGTAAATAGATTTCGCAAAAATATTATCAACTTAAAAATAATCAATAATATGGCTTACGGAATTAGTGAAATCGAGGGCATAGGTCCAGCTTATGCAGAAAAACTCAAAAATGAAGGTTTGTCCACAGTAGAGGCTTATCTAGAAAAAGCAGCTACCAAAAAAGGTCGTGAAGAGGTGGCCAAAGCCACTGGAATAAGCGATGCTTTGATTCTAAAATGGGCCAATCATGCCGATTTATTTAGAATAAAAGGTGTAGCAGGGCAGTTTGCCGAGCTTTTAGAAGCTGCTGGGGTAGACACTGTAAAAGAATTTAGAAATAGAAATGCCGCTAATTTGAAAGTAAAAATGGATGAAATCAATGCTGAAAAAAAACTTACTGGACGTGTACCAAGCGAGTCGCAATTGCAAGACATGATCGATATTGCTAAATCTCTAGAACCTAAAGTGTCGCATTAATTTATCTAATCCCTCTAATCATTTTTTAGAGGGATTATTACTTTTTTTGTCCATTCTATTTCTTGAATGATAGACGTGATTAATGGTTTTTTTTGGCTTCCTGGCAATATATCCCAAGTGTAGGTTTCGATTTCTAAATGGGTACAAAATCGAAGTTTTTGATTCAATGCCAATACCTCTAAAATATCTTTTTGGGTTGATGATATGGCTTCAAAACTTACATCAAAAATAGGCACATGAAAATGTACTCTCCATTCTTTTGAATCTTCATTTTTTAATTGAAGTGCCACATCCAAATCTTTAAAGTGAGTGTAAGTATTATCTATATTTAATTGCACTACTTGATGCAAATAAGTAGATTCTACAAACTTTGATAGCGAGGTTTTAATCTCACTTTTTTGTATATGTATAAAATCTATTTTTAAAGCAGAACTAATTTGAATTTTCCCAATTTTGATATTATTTTCAATAAGGTCCTTTATACATTTTTCGTGATTTTCATACATCACTGCATAGTGGCAAATATCATAACAAAGGGTTATGTGTCTTCTTACAACATACTCGCCAATAAACTGATTTTTTTTGGCTAATGGTAATAAATATTTTATATAAAAAGTAATAAATTCTTTATTATTTTCTATAACTCCATCTGGTTCTGGCTCGATAGCTAAATGAATATATCGCCCAGTTTTTTGTTCTAATTCATGCAAAAAAAATGCTAATTTAAGTAAGTTTTTTGCTGATTTTATTTTTAAATTTTCAGTTTCTTCACTGGTTTTATGCCAATGTTTATAACTTAATGGTGAGGTAGAAATGCTTTGTTCGTTACCAATATTAAGTAATTGGCTTAGGATAATAGCCATTTTTTTGGTGTATGCTACTCTTTCATTTGTGGTCCAGTCGGGCGTATGCACATTTTCTTTTACTTTTGATTGATGAAAACAACCAAAAGGAAAAGCATTTGCAGTAAAGACGTACAAATTGTTTTCTTGCAACCAGGTAATAAATTTATTTAATTTATCAGTATTTAGTTCACTAGCAGCCTTGTTAGAAAGTCTCAAACCAATACCCATTTTTTGATTGGGACAAACATTTGATTTTATTTCTGGAATATTACTTTTTATTTCATCAAAAGTATCACTCCAAGATTCGCCAGTGTGTATGTTTGTACAATAAGTTAAATGATGATTTGATATTTGCATTTAAAATTAAATTTATTACTATATTTACTCGCCCAATTCAAGCATTTTTACATCAGAAATGGCATTGCCCGCTATGCCTTTGATAGAGCCATACATACCACTCATGTTAATCATTACTTTATCTATTTGTTTTTCTCTTTCGCTCCAAATTTTATTCATGGCTATTTTTTCTTTTAGCAAACTATCTTTCATGTAGGTAAAACCTTCTACAATAGATTCTATATGCTGCTTAAACTCGTTGCTAGTAAGAAAATCATATAAAAACTGCATTTTATCACCTTTGTTTTCTTGTGCAGCTCTTACTTCGTTTATTCTCAAAATACTATCTCTCAATACAGTAGCTACCCCCTTTACATCGGCAAAAGTACATATCCAAATACCCTCTTTCTGACCAAATCTATCCATATCTTTGGGCATAGTTTCAGTTACAATAACGGCAATATCTGATTTTTGGGCTCTTAAATCTTTTTTTAATTTATCGAGCCATTCATTACTAAAATTTTTGGTTCTTTTAGATTCATAAATGATTGTACCACACACATTGCCAGACGAATTTCTTACTGTTTGTATAGTATCAGCTCCCACAGTTCCTTTACCAACTTCTTGGATAGCATCAAATGGAAAAGTAATTTTAAGTAACTCTTCTAAAGCAATTTCTTGTATTTCGCCTTGCATTTGCATAGAGCCTTGTTCGGCTTTTTTCTTCATTATTTCGATTTGCTCTATGAGTTGCTCTAGTTTTTTGTCTTTTTCTAATAATTTGAATTGGTTTTCGTCTTCAGCTTTTTTTCTTGCAATGTCTTGAATCTGCTTTTGCTCTTCTAAAATTCTTTTTTGAAAATCTAATTCTAACTGGTCTTTTAATTCCAAAAAAGCACGCTCTTTTTTTACAAACTCTATTTCTTTTGATTTAAGTTCTGTAATTAATTTTGATTTTAACTCAACTTCTTCTTTTGATGATTTTAGCTCTTGCTCGAATTCTAATTTCAGTTTTTCTTTTGTTTGAATTTCTAGTTTTTTTCTTTCTTCAATTAAGTTTTTTTGCTCTTCGAGTATTTTTTTTTCATATTCTGACCTCAAAAGTGCCATTTTAGCTTCATTTTCTTTGGCATTTTTAGAAATTTCTGCTTCGTTTTCTAGCTTTCGTTTTGCCATTTCTATTTTCCATTTTTCATTAAACTGTTGTTTAATTTTTTGTTCAATGGCTTGCTCGGCTTCAAAAGAATGTCCACAGGATGGACAAGTGATTTTATTTTCCAAAATATGTGCTGTTTTTAATGATTCGCAAATAAACTATTTTAATTATTTTTATAAACTTTTATCAGTAATAAATTATACACAAGTTCTACAAATTACAAAATAAATCTTTTTAGTATTTTTTTATTTTATTACTAACTTTTTTTTTATTTTTTTTTATGTATGAATATTTTAGAAAAAAATAATTTAATTATTTTCGCATATTAACAAATTATTATTAATTTGGACTTTTAATTAGAAAACTAAAAGAATTACCATGAATAAGGTAAAATTAAAAGGCTCTAGATACATTATCAGGCTACTAGAATTACTACAAGTGAAGGATATTTTTGCTTATCCCGGTGGGGCAATTTTGCCCATTTATGATGAGATACCACATAGTAGTATGCGACATATATTGGTAAGGCACGAGCAAGCGGCCGCTTTCGCAGCCGAGGGATATGCACGTGTAACTGGCCGAATAGGGGTGTGCTTGGCTACTTCTGGTCCTGGAGCCACCAATTTGGTTACTGGTATTGCTGATGCTTGGGCTGATTCAATTCCGCTTTTAGCGCTCACTGGTCAAGTAATGACACATTTGATTGGTACAGATGCTTTTCAAGAAACAGATATGTCGGGTATTTGCATACCTATTACAAAAAAAGCATTTTTGATGAAACACATCAAAGATGCTCCAAAAATATTATCAGAAGCCTATAAAATTGCACTTTCTGGTCGTCCTGGGCCTGTGCTTGTAGATATTCCAAGAGATGTGCAAGCTATGGAAATAGAATTGGATGAGGGTTGGGAACAGTTTGTGAAAGTACCTGTAATAGAGCGACTTAGCAATGTAAATGCTCTTGAATTTGAAAAAGCCATTTCACTTATTTCTAATGCAAAAAAACCACTAATTATTGCAGGACATGGCAATTTATTGTCTAATTCTTGGCAAGAAATTCGTGATTTTGTAGCCCAAGAACGTATCCCTGCTGTATCTACAATATTAGGTATTGGTGTTTTTGAAGATACCAATCCTTTGTATTTTTCTTGGTTGGGTATGCATGGTATGAAATATGCCAACGATGCTGTGCAAGAAGCCGATTTGATAATCGCTCTAGGCATACGATTTGATGATAGAATTACTTTCAGGCTCGACAAATTTGCACCCAATGCCAAAATTGTGCATGTAGATATTGACAAAAGTGAGTACGCCAAAAACTTGCCAACCCACGCTTTTATTCATTCTGATTTAAAATTATTTTATCAAAGTTTTCCTTCTACTTTGTCGGTATCCAACCGTGAAAACCGTGAAAATTGGATTAACCATTTGGATAATATGAGAAGACGCTTTCCTATCAAACCATCGAATGAAAGTAAGTTTGATATGATTAATGCTTTGACAATTTTAAGGCAAAACTTACCAGCAGATGCTATCATAAGTACAGATGTTGGGCAGCATCAAATGTGGTCTTCGCAGTACCTGACCCAAGTTTCTCCTAACAATTTTCTTACCTCGGCAGGTCTTGGAGCTATGGGTTTTGGTTTTCCGGCAGCGATGGGAGCAGCTATTGCTATGCCAAAAAATGAAGTTTGGTGTATCACTGGAGATGGCGGTTTCCAAATGAATATACAAGAATTGATTACATTGGTACAAGATAGTATCAATGTTAAAATTTTGATTTTAGATAATTGTTATCTAGGTATGGTGCGTCAGTGGCAAGAGCAATTTTATGCCAAAAATTACTCTGGTGTTGATTTATTAAACCCAGATTTTGTAAAACTTGCAGAAGCAAATTATGTAAAAGCAATTTCGGTAGACAATGCCGAAGATTTTGAAAATGCAATAGCAATGGCTCAAAACCATAAAGGCCCTTTTTTGTTGCATGCCAAAGTATTAAGATCCGAAAACGTGTTGCCAATGGTGGCTCCTGGCACAAGTTTGAGCGACACCATTTATTACCCAGAAGACGATTTTGATCCAAGAAGAGAAGAGAGAGAAGAGTTAATGTTTGCATCAAAAAAAATATAAATTAAATTTATTACATGAATACAACAGAATTGCCAGTGTTGGTACAAAATAATTGGAAAATTTTTTGTACTCATTCGCCAGAAACTATTGATAAAATAGTAATGAATTTCAGAAAAAGAGGATTAATTTTAGATAAATTGCATTATGACAAAATAGATGAGTTTAATGCCATTTGCACTATTTCTTTTGAAGATACTGAATTGTCGTCTAATAGAATTTATGCCAATATACAACGTGTATATGACGTGGTGCTTGTAGAAAGGCTGTAGTTTTCGATGAAATATTTTGATAGAAAAACCATTTAGTTATTTCAATCATAAAATCCCCACCCTTAATTCAATTTATGCTACAATACCGCAGAATCAAAGTGTTGGGACTTTTTTTTAGAAGAAATATTACTTAAATTCCATTTTTTTGAATTAATAATAATTAAATGGGCTTTATTAACATATTATTTGCAATGCTGCTGATAATATGGTTTTTTGTTTATTTTTTTGTAAACAAGTAATAAAATATGTGGGGCAACAGTATTAAAAAAAATATTACTTGTGTTCAAATCTATTTGCATAAAAATCCCAAATAACAAAGTTCTTTCTCTCTTGGGTTCAGTGAATATAGGCAAAATGGATGTTTTAGGCTAGGCAGTGTGCTTGTAAAATTGGGCAGAGAAATGGGTTTTGAGAAGTTTTATATTGCGTTTGCCTTAATAAAATATTTTAAAACATAGAAAATTGGTTTTCCTCAAAAAAATGAAATTATTTACAAAAAAAAATCAACAGAACATAAAAAAAGCGAAATATGACTATTTCGCTTTTTAAAGTACCCAGAGCCGGGGTCGAACCGGCACAACAGTGAAGTTACTAGTGTTTGAGACTAGCGCGTCTACCGATTCCGCCATCTGGGCATGCCATTTTGTAATTAATGGAGTGCAAAAGTAGACAAAATGTTTTATATTCCAAATTTTTTATCATATTCGCATAAATTTATTTATTTTATTTCCTAGATGACGCCAAACTCCCTATTAATCATTATTTTAACTATTATAATTGTAGAATTTATTGTAGACACTGTTGTAGAATATATTAACCTAAAACATAAATCTACGCAGTTGCCTCCACAATTACAAGATATTTATGAACCCGAAAAATATGCTACTTCTCAGGCCTATCAATCAGAGCAAACACGATTTGGATTTATTACAGGTTCGTTGTCTTTTATAGTTTCTATTGTGTTATTAGTAAGTGGTGGTTTTGGTGCATTAAATTCTTTTTTATTACAATTTACTACCCACCCCATAGCACTGGCTTTGCTTTTTTGTGCAGTTTTATATTTTGTAAATGATATTATAACTTTACCATTTCAATGGTATTCGGTTTTTGTGATTGAAGAAAAATATGGATTCAACAAGATGGATGCCAAAACTTTTGTTGCCGATAAGCTCAAAGGACATGGTTTGGCCATAGTTATTGGTGGTGTTATTATTTCGGCTTTGCTACTGACGGTTAGTTGGCTTGGCACAAGTTTTTGGGTGGCAGCATGGGCTTTTTTGTCGGTTACTATTATTTTTATTAATATGTTTTACACTTCTCTCATTGTGCCATTATTTAATAAACTTACTCCACTCGAAGACGGAAGCCTCAAAACCGCCATTACTACCTATTGCAAAAAAGTTGATTTTTCGATGGATAATTTATTTGTAGTAGATGGCTCTAAACGATCGGCCAAAGCCAATGCTTATTTTTCGGGATTGGGAGCCAAAAAGAAAGTTGTTCTCTATGATACCTTAATTAAAGACCACACAGAAGAAGAACTGGTGGCGGTTTTGGCACACGAAGTTGGCCATTATAAGCACAAACATATCATTCAATCTATGTTAATTGCAGTAGTGCAAATGGGAATTATGTTGTTTATATTCTCACTTTTTGCATTTAATGATAATTTGTCGCAAGCCCTTGGGGCCGATAAAAGCTATTTGCACCTCAATTTGATGGCTTTTGGAATGTTGTTTAGTCCCATATCTACATTTTTGGGTATTTTTATGTCTATTTTATCAAGAAAAAATGAATATCAAGCCGATAATTTTGCTAAAAATACTTATTCGGCAACGCCTTTAATAACAGCATTAAAAAAATTATCAGCCAATAATTTAAGTAATCTTACGCCTCATCCATTGTATGTATTTTTAAATTATTCTCATCCTACTTTATTGCAAAGAATAAAAAATATGGAGAAATAAATTTATTTATATGAAAAAATTACTTATTTTAGTTTTTAAATTTTATAAATATGCTATTTCGCCCTATTTGCCTATGGCTTGTAGGTATGCACCTACCTGCTCTGTGTATGCCATAGAAGCCATAGAAAAACATGGTGTAATCAAAGGAGGCAAGTTGGCCCTAAAGCGTATTTGTAGTTGTCATCCTTGGGGGGGCAGTGGCTACCAGCCAGTTCCATAATATTTGAAATTGTGATATTGTGGATAAAGTAAGATTTTTTTGTGCTTTATTTATTTTTTAAAATAAAAAATGGATTTAAAAATATTCTTTGATTCAGTAGACGAGTTAGTATATGATTTGATAACAGATCCTAACACAATTTTCAACCAATTAAGAATACACAAAGATAAGTTTCCAGAGTGGAAAAGTGCTGATATAGCTCTCATAGGACTGACAGAGGATAGAGGAAATATTTATACCTCAGGGATTGATCGTGGGGCCGATGCCATTCGTAAGAAATTGTATAAACTAAAAAGAGGAAATAAAAGCACTCATATCGTAGATTTAGGTAATCTAAGAAATGGAATTAAAATTGAAGATACTTACTTGAGATTGAAAGAAGTATGCGAAATTTTGCTAGAATATAATATTGTGCCTGTCATTATTGGCACAACCCACGACTTAGATATGGGGCAGTTTTTTGCTTACGAAAAGTTTGATAAATTGATTACAGTAGCCAATGTAGATGCTATTTTGGATTTAGAATCTAGTACTCATCATGGACATAACAAAAATCATACCCATCAAATATTGATGCACGAACCCAACTATTTATTTAATTTTTCAAATATTGGTTATCAATCGTTTGCCAATGATTACGAAAATGTAGAAGTGTTAGAAAAATTAAATTTTGAAAATTATAGAATTGGTCATGTTCGCAAAAATTTAGAAGAGATGGAGCCTGTTATTAGGCAAGCAGACATGCTAACGATAGATATTACTGCCATTCGCATAAGCGATGCACCAGGCAACCCTAATGCAACGCCATTTGGCCTGACTGGCGAAGAGGCTTGTCAGCTTACTTGGTATGCTGGTATGAGTAATAAATTGTCGTCTTTGGGTATTTATGAATACTACCCAGACGAAGACGTAAAAGGACAAACGGCAGGGTTGATTGCCACCATGATTTGGTATTTTTTTGATGGTTTTTATAATCGAAAATCAGATACCAATTTTAGAGGAGATGGATTTATTAAATTTTCGGTTACGATGAAAAATAATCCTACAAAAATCACTTTTTATAAACACAAAATATCAGAAATGTGGTGGATGGAAGTTCCCTATCCAACAGGAAAAGATAAATTTCAGCGTGTATCTATTATGCCATGTAGCTATTCTGATTACGAAACTGCCACAAAAGGCGAACTACCTATTCGCTGGATAAGCACACATGCTAAATTGATTTAGTAATATTAGCATATTTTTATTGATTAAATTTGAGCATTGAATTAAACTATCTGCTACAATTAAATCATAGAATTACTCTAATATTCTTAGTAAGAATATTCATATTATCTTGGAATTTATTTTTTAATGTAATAATTTACCTTTTAAAAAAGAATCTCTAAAAAAACTTATTTTAATTCTCTTTTCTGATATTTTGAATAAAAGAATTAATACTAAAATAAAAAAAGATTTTACTAGAGACCCTTTTTAAAATTTTTAAAAAACGCAGTTTTTATTTTCATTTTTAAAGATAATTGAGAATTTCTGGCTTTAGTTTATCGTCTCCATAAAATATCTCCACAAAGTTTACAGGTACAGAAAATCCATCACCTTTATAAGACTTTAGATGAGTTACAATTTTTTCACGAATATTATCTCCATCCTCAGAGAGGTCGTATCCTTCTTTGCTACCATCAGGGGCTATGAAAAAGCTGTAAAAATTATTGATTAAACTTGGTGTAATTGGACTAATCAATTCATGAGCATTTTTTACTTCCATATTCTTTTTGTACAATATAGATATGTCATTTTTTATTTTTTCTGCCAGCTTAAAATCATTGACAGTTACAATTATTACATGATGTTTGATATTTCTCATATTATATGTATTAGGTTTGTTTTTGAATCATATTTTATCAAAAATATGAATTTTTTTTAAAATGTGGTTAAATATTTAATATATTTTTAAAATAAAGTGAATATTTATTGTAAATGATGTTTCAAATATGTAAGTTTAAATTATATATGCAATATTAGAATATTAATATTTCTAAATTCTTTTGTTAGTTTAATTTTATCTTTAAATAATTATATTTTATGGAATTCAAGAAAGTACAAGCATTGGTTAGAACATCAAAATTTGAAGACATACGAAAAAGCCTTCATCAAATTGGGGTTGAATATTTTAATTTTTATGAAGTCAAAAATGTATCGTTTCAAAATGAGCAAAAAGGTTCTTACAGAGGAGTGAGTTTGGCTGATTCTGCTACTTTAATTCCTAAAAGAATGTTAGAATTGATTATCCCCTCCGTGGATGTAGAAAGTGTGGTTGAATGTATAAAAAAATCAGCAAAAACAAACGAAGCTGGCGATGGCAAAATATACGTTTCTGATATTGAATCTGTCATTAGAATTTCCTAAATTATTAATCCTAAATCAACATTGAAAAACAAGAAACAAGAACCCATAACGAATAAAAACTCTAACCTCTAACCCATTACCTATTACAAATAATTAATAATTAATAATTAATAATTAATAATCAATAATCAATAACCTTTAACCTTTTGAAATATGGATACTTTAACTGTAAAAACCACAAGCGTTCAAACATTAATAGAATCTCAACAATCTATGATTGATTCGTTGATGGTTCAGCAAAAATCATTGCTAGCAAGTCAAGCTGATTTGGCATCTCAAATAGCTACTTCTGTATTCACAACCAATAATTTATGGATGATGGTGGCTACAGGTTTAGTTTTCATTATGCACCTTGGATTTGCTACCTTAGAGTCTGGTTTGACACGTTCAAAAAATACAATAAATATATTGTTTAAAAATACACTAATTCCCTTGATTGGGTTGCTTACCTATGCATTGTGTGGGTTTAGTTTGATGTATCCAGGCTTTGAAGAAGGTGCATCTGGGTTGTTTGCCTTTGCAGGTATGGGTATTACAATGCCCGAAGGTGGCGAAACCATTGCCTACAATGTAGGATATACATTTTGGACTGATTTTTTGTTTCAGGCCATGTTTGCTGCCACTTGTGCAACAATTATTTCTGGTGCAGTAGCCGAGCGGGTAAAATTAGTTTCTTTTTTATTTTTCTCCATTTTTTTTGTGGCCTTGATATATCCTATTATAGGAAGTTGGAAATGGGGCCTAGGTTGGTTGGATAAATTAGGTTTTTATGATTTTGCGGGTTCTACCTTAGTTCATTCAGTGGGTGGATGGGGAGCATTGGCTGGTATTTTGCTACTTGGCCCTAGATTAGGAAAATATGAAGGCAAAAAAATTACGCCCATTCTTGGTCATAACATGACATCGGCAGTTATTGGCGTTTTCTTGTTGTGGTTAGGGTGGTTTGGATTCAATGGTGGATCAGTATTGTCTGCAAATCCAGGAGCTGTATCGAGAGTATTAGTTACTACATCTTTGGCTGCGGCCGCAGGAGGGTTTTTGTCTGCTATTACTATATTTACATTGAGCAAAAAATTTGATTTAACAATGGTTTTAAATGGTGTTTTGGCAGGTTTAGTTGGGATTACGGCAAGTGCAGATTTAACATCTGTTTTAGATGCTGTCATCATAGGTGGAATTTCAGGAATTATAGTAGTATTAAGTGTATTATTTATTGATAAAATTAAAATTGACGATCCAGTAGGAGCCGTTTCAGTGCATCTTGTTTGTGGCATTTGGGGTACAATGGCTGTAGGATTATTTGGTTCAAAAGCCTCTTCAGGTCAGCTAATGTCGCAGCTTATTGGCATTGGAGCTTGTGGAATTGCGGCTTTTGCAGGTGCTATGATCATTTTCTTGATTACCAAACTGATATTTGGCTTAAGAGTATCGCAAGAAGAAGAGATTTATGGTCTTGATGCAGTAGAACATGGCATGGAGGCTTATCCTGATTTTATTGCAAAATAGAATTTATTGCGAGCTTTATCAGCAAGTATTTTTTGATAAAGCTCGCATATTTTTTTTCCTCAAAATTGATATTGTAATATTTTTTGTAGTAAGATTTTTAATGAATAGATATTATTCGTAGTAATCTAAATCTTTGCCAAAAGTTTCTTCAATTTGTGATAAAGCAAAAAATGAAATACTAAACACAATCAAAGCCACTAAACCTGTACCCCAAAATAGCCCTAAATCCAATGATTTTGTGCAAAATTGCCATAATATAACTATCATCCCAAGCGATCCACGCACAAAATTTGGAATGGTAGTTGTAGTAGTGGCTCGCAGATTTGTGCCAAATTGCTCGGCACCTATGGTTACAAATATGGCCCAAAAGCCAACCGAAAATCCTAATCCAAATATAATCGAATAAAACAAAGTACTTGATGCACCAATAACAGATAAATATAGAAAAATAAAAATTAAACTCAAGGAATAAAAGTAATAAAATATTTTTTTTCTACTTCTAAGTATTTGGCTCAACAAGCCACTGGCCAAATCCCCAAAGACCAAGCCTGCATAGCACAAAGCCACACTTATAGGATTGGTTATTGCTCCTACAATCCCTAGTTGTGATGCAAATTTGGGAGCAGAACCTACTAAAATTCCAATAATAAACCAAACTGGCAAACCAATAAGAATACAATTTAGATACTTAATAGTGGTTTTTTTATTTTTAAATAATTGGAAAAAATTACCCATTACTACTTCTTTTTTTGATTTTTCAAACATCCCAGATTCAAAAACTCCAACCCTAAGCAACAACAACGAAAGGCCAAGCCCACCACCAATAAAGTAAGAAATTTGCCAACCTATTTGCCCCACAAAACCAGCCACAACTGCTCCCACTACACCTATGGCGGCTACTATCATTGTGCCAATGCCTCTCGATTCTTTATCCATAATTTCAGATACTAGCGTTATACCAGCACCTAACTCGCCTGCTAAACCAAAACCTGCAATAAACCTCAATACAATATACATTTCCATAGAAGTAACAAATCCATTGGCTACATTTGCCAAAGAATAAGTAATAATTGAGCCAAAAAGAACCGAAAGACGACCTTTTTTGTCTCCTAAAATTCCCCAAAATATTCCACCAATAAGCATCCCATACATTTGAATACTTAGTAAGAATTGAAATTTATCGTCTATATCAATACTCGCTATACCAATATCTGCCAAACTTTGTTTGCCAACAATCAAAAACAAAACCAAATCATATACATCTACAAAATATCCTAGTGCTGCTACAATCACAGCTGTATTCATCGCTTTTTTTAACATATTTTTTATCAATTACATTTTAAAATTAATCCATGCATTAGATACAGGCAAAGGTGCAATTACAGTCATTTTTTCGTTTTTTACTGGATGCAAAAAAGTACACATATATGAGTGTAAACATATACTTGCATCAGTATTAGGCACAGGAGCTCCATATTTTAAATCACCAACAATAGTACTACCAATTTTAGATAATTGGGCTCTTATTTGATGAAAACGACCCGTTTTAAGCGTTATTTCCAATAAATGATTTCTATCTATGGATGATAGATGTTTAAAACTAAGCTCTGCTCTTTGGCTATTTCTTACTTCTTTGGTATATACCATAGCGTATAACTTTTGAGTGTTTTTTACCAACCAATGCACAAGAGTATCTTCAGCATTTTTGGGTTTATGAAGCACAATGGCTAGATATTTTTTTTCGATATGGGTATGTTCTTTGAAAAGTTCGTTCATACGAACAAGTGCTTTTGAGGTTTTAGCAAAAATAACCAAACCACTTACAGGCCTATCCAATCTATGAATGACACCACAAAATACATTACCTGGTTTGTTGTATTTTTTTGCTAAATAATCTTTGACTTCATCTACCAAAGGGGTGTCTCCAGTTTGGTCGGATTGTACCAAAGTACCCGATTTTTTATTTACAATTATTAGATGATTATCTTCAAATAACACTTCTAATGGTGTATTATTGTGTTGCAATGACTAAAAAAAAATTAAACAACAAGATTGACAGCAGTAATATTTCTCACATTTGGAACGGCTTTGCGTATAGTGTCTTCAATGCCAGCTTTCATGGTCATGGTACTCATAGGACATGACACACAAGCACCCTCAAGCTCTAATGTAACATCCAAATCTGGGCTTACATCCAAAAGTTTTACATTGCCGCCATCAGCTTCAAGATATGGACGCACTTTATTTAGTGCAGCTTCAATAATGTTTTTTATTTCAGACATAAATGTATTTTTGCAAATTTAACAATTTTTTAAACTAAAGTAATATTTTATTTAACAAAAATTTATAAATATTGATTAAATGTCGTTTAACTAAGAATCAGATTATCTTTCTCCAAAGGAGAAACACTATGATAGAGGCAAAAAATATGTTTAAAATATACGACACTAAATCTTGGTTTTTTATTTTTATATTTTAGTAATAATATTCAATAATGTATATATATGCGATTTTTTTTAATTAAAAAGATATTTTGATACTTCTTTAAATTTTTCCTATTATATCATGTAATCTTACTATTCCTTTTATTTCATTTTTGGTATCAACTACTGGTAAGATTGATATTTGAGAGTTACCATTTTCCATTAATTGAAGTGCATTGAAAGCCAGTTTGCTATCTAATATAGTAATAGGATTTTTAGTCATTATATCTTGTGCTTTTAGGCTTTTTAATGCTGATATTTCTGTTTTTTCTATCGTTCTTCTTATATCTCCATCTGTAATTATGCCCTCAAGTACATTGTTTTCGTTTGTAATTGTAATTGCTCCTAATTTACTTTTGGTAATATTTACAAGAATATTATTCCATTCAATTTCTTTTGAATAACTTACTATATTGGAGTGCATTATATCAGATAATTTCAGGGCAAGTCTTTTGCCCAGTTGACCTGCAGGATGGTTTATTGCAAAGTCATTTTCAGTAATATTTTTTGATTTCATTACCGACATGGCCAGAGCATCACCTATGGCAAGTGCCAAAGTTGTACTTGTGGTAGGTGCTAGGTGCAAATGACCTGCTTCTTTAGTTATTTTGGCGTTTAATACTGCATCGCTAGCTAAGGCCAGTGTTGAATTTGTGTTTCCTACAATGCTTATTATACTTATTTTTCTGATTTTTAAATGTGGCAATATGGCCAGTATTTCTTGAGTTTCGCCACTATTGCTGATAGCTATCAACACATCGTTTTGATTGACAATTCCTAAATCTCCGTGCATGGCATCTGAGGCCGAAAGGCTGACTGCCATTGTGCCAGTACTGGTTAGGGTGGCTGCAATTTTGGTGGCTATAATCCCTGATTTACCTACGCCTGTAACGATGACTTTTCCTTTACAATCATTCAATAATTGAATTGATTTAAGAATTTCGCTATCCAATATTTGAGTACTAGCTTGCATCAAAGCATTGGCTTCTTGCAAAATAATAGACTTAAATTCTGTGGCATACATGGATTAAAGCATTTGTTGGATTATTTTTTCGACAGTTATATTATCGGCTTCAGCTTTGAAATTTCTTACTATCCTATGGCTCAATACAGGCACTGCCACTGTTTTGACATCTTCTATATCTGGCGAGTATTTTCCATGTATCAAAGCATTACATTTGGCTCCTATTAC
This sequence comes from Cytophagales bacterium, assembly GCA_013297755.1. Classification (GTDB taxonomy): domain Bacteria; phylum Bacteroidota; class Bacteroidia; order Cytophagales; family UBA9547; genus REAG01. The sequence continues at coordinate 17,365 of JAAFIH010000021.1, read as the reverse complement.
CAAAAACTGCGATGCTCTAGGGCCTGCTCCCCACTCGAGCCAGTCGTTGGCCTGTTTGGAAGCATTTTGTGTGTTTGGCCTAGTTTTTTGAACTAATTTTACGGCATAATCTATGACATTGTCAGCCACTGGAGCTTTGCGTACAATATCTTGAAAATCAATGATTTGCTGAGCATTTAATATTTTATTTGGAGTAATTTTTTTCTCGTTTGTAGTATTTTTTACGATACCTACTTCTTGTTCAAAAGTAGGGTAGTCAAGTTTTAAATTAAACATAAATCGATCCAACTGAGCCTCTGGCAGGGGATATGTGCCTTCTTGTTCGATGGGGTTTTGGGTAGCAAGTACAAAAAATGGTTTTTCTATTTTGTAATTTACACCAGCTGCCGTTACTGATTGTTCTTGCATGGCTTCGAGTAGCGATGCTTGAGTTTTGGGTGGTGTCCTATTTATCTCATCGGCCAAAACTATATTTGCAAAAACGGGTCCTTTTACAAACTTAAAATTACGGTTAGAATCTAAAGTTTCGGCACCTGTAATATCAGATGGCATCAAATCTGGGGTAAATTGGATACGTTTAAAATCTAAGTCCATCGTTTGGGAAATGGTTTGTATCAATAGTGTTTTTGCTAATCCTGGCACACCCACAAGCAAACAATGACCTCTACTAAATATACCAGTGAGTAATAATTTTACGATTTCATCTTGTCCTACAATTACTTTTTTTATTTCTAATAATAAATTTTGGTAAGATTGGGCTAATTCGTCTGCTAATTCTATATCTGATTTCATTTTAATTTTTTAAATTCGGGAGTCTTGTTTTGCTATTTAAGTGCAAGTTATGATTAAAAAGTAAATTTCTGAATTTTAGTTTTATTAAAGAAAAAAATTAGTTTATTTTTTTTATCATTCTACAAATATTTTTATTATTTATTCTAGAAAATTCTATGGTATCCATTATTTTTTTTACTAGCATCAATCCCATACTTCCTTTTTGTTTTTGTTCTATCAATGTTTGTAAATTGGGTTCATGGTAAGTCGAAAAATCAAAAAAACTACCTTTATCTATAATTTCTATTAAGATTTGAGATTCTGTGTATTTTAGGTAAATGTCAATACATTTATTGTTATTTTCTTGGTTTGCATGGATAATACTATTAGAACATATCTCATCTACTGCCAGTATTATTTGATTTTGAGTGGGGTCTTCTACATGTTTGATAGATAAATTTGATTTTAAAAAATCTCTTATTTGAGCCAAATTTTCTTTTGCACATAATGTATTGTACCCAAAAAAATTACATTTAGACGGTGGGTAATTGGTCAATGATTTTGACAAGTTTCTCAAGACCTAGAATATTTAATATGTTTTTTACATTATCGTTTACACCCATCAATGCAAAATAAATATTTAGTTTTTCAAAATCTGAAAGGTAAGACACAAACACTCCCAGACCAGCAGATGATATATATTGCAGTTGATTACAATCTATTACGATCGAAGTTTGTTTTTGTTCTATGGCTTTGGCTATGGCACTATCCAAAACCAAACAATTACTGGCATCTATATCGCCAATAACTTGTAAAATTAAAATATTATTTTGACTTAAAGTATTCAGTACCATGTGTTTATAATTATTTTTTAGTGCAAAAATTTTTTAACAAATATCAAAAATATTTTTAACATTTATTTGTTTGTGTTTGATAAAACCTTCTCCATATTTTACTCCAATGCTGTGTCCAAATTCTATGGCTCTGGCTTCTAAGTAAGAAAAATATTTTTCATCGGCAATATAAGTGCTTGGTTCGTTGGTATTGTTGGGGTCATAAAATTGACTTTGATAGGCTTTGATAGCGGCCAGTTTTCTTTGAAAGTGAGGGGTTATATCAACTACAAAATCTACTTTTAGGAGGGTATCTTGTACATAACTAAAAATTTGTTTTGGCCGCCAAGGAGCTTGTTCTATGTTGTTGTAGGTTGTTTTTATTTTTAATAAACCTGCATAAAAAGCGGCATCAGATGTCAGTTTTGATGCACGACCATGGTCTGGATGTCTGTCCTCGGGAGCATTGATAAGTAATATTTCAGGTTTATATTTTCGTATTTTTTTGATTATCTTTAACTGATTTTCAAAATTGTTTTCAAATGTACAATCCCCCATATTGCAATTTTCTCTTATGTCAATATGGAGTATTTCGTTGGCTTTTTTTGATTCAATTTCTCGTAACTGGGGAGTGCCTCTGGTACCCATTTCTCCTAAAGTTAAATCTAAAATACCGCATTTTTTACCTAGTGCTATGTGATGCATGATGGTGCCTGCACATGCAAGTTCTATATCGTCTGGGTGTGCGGCTATGGCTAAAATATCTAATTTCAAAATTGTTTTTTTTCAAATGTATAATAAAAAGTTTTTCTTTTTCGATTTTGTAATTTGTGTTTATTTTTTAATAAAATCAATATGAAATCTGTCTAGGTTTCAATGTATGATTTTACTAATTTTAAAATTTTACATTTTATAAATAATGGCATTTTTTCATTGTTTAATCAAAGAAAAAATGCCATTATAATGGCTATCTCATTATGGTAAGGTCGCCTACAAATGGTTTGCCATCTTTGGTGTCGATAGAATAATAGTAAGTTCCTGCTGGTAAACCATCCCCATCAAAGGGTTTGTTTTGTATGTCTTTTCCTGTTAATCTTACTACTTCTACGCCATATCTGTTCATGATTTTTATTTCGGCATCGTCTGGCAAACGCAGCTGTTGAATATTCCAAATGGTATTATTAGAATTAGCTCCATTAGGTTCTAAGGCGTTGGGTATAAAAGGATATTTTTTGCATTTTCTCAACTTTAAGTAAGAAGAGAACACATCTTGCAAATTTTTGTCTCTAATACATTCGCCATTGGTAACTTTGGCTCTATAATATAAAGTGCTTTGGAAATCGGCATCTAACTCAAATGGTCTAGTGTTGTGAATAATTGTGGGTGCTGGTTGGGCTGGTGGTTGTATAAAAGCTTGGCTTTCAAAGGTATATGTGCCTGATACTCCAGCTATATCTTCTGTAAAGTTTGCTTTAATATATATATATTCCCACTTGAAACCATCGCCTCTATATTCATCCAAAGTAATATTAGTAGAAAGTGTGTTGTAGCACATCAAAGTATCTCTGGGTGTCATTGGTATCGTTTTACCACCTTTGGGTTCATCGTCTACTCTCAAATTGAGCGTACGTTCGGCACTGATACAATCTTTGTTTGATACTGTGGCTTTGATAGTTATTTGTCCACCCTCCACAAAAGTTCTTTTAGTTACTATTGGCTCGTTTTCAGTATATGTAATTAAACCTTTGGGGGTTGTTACCTGCCAATTTACACTACCTTCTGTATATCCTGTAAGATAAAATACATTACCTGAGGTTATATTTTTGTCGTTGTAGTAAGCACAAATTGCTCTATCAAAAACTTGATTGGCTACAATGTTTTCAAAATTTGCAGTTGTTACAGTAATTATTGTTTCACTCATAGGTGGAGCTTCACATTTGCCAGCGGCTGATATTGTGTGCGTAATTCTATATTCTCCAAGCATATTTGATAAGTTTAATTCGCCAGTCAAAGTATTGATATTGGCACCACCAGTTATTGTAAATACCCCACCAGTATAGGTAAAATTAGGACTTACTGCAATGATTGTATTTGGATTATTACATAAATTACCCGTCAATCCTTTGGGGGTAGAGGCAGTATTATAACTTAGTGGTACTATGTCAGACAGTGGTTTGCTCAATTTTGTAATAGCTATTGCATAAGGAGTACTGTTGATGGCCACACAATTTTCGCCTGGATAAGTGTAAGAATACTGCACATTAAGATTTGTAGTTCCTACTGGAAATGCACTATACGTGATATTGCCTGTATTGATATCAACTGCATTGGCAATGTTAGAACTAAATCTGCCAATAGAGGACGTAGGCAATGCTCCAGTTGGAATACCTGATGTGGGTACATTGCTACTTGCACATTGCTCGTTTCCTAAAATATAATTGATAATGTATGGACTTAAATTTTCTCCATTGATGGTCAGTGTTTTGGGTGTAGAAGTTTCTTCTTTACAAGTGGCAGTTTCTTTTATGATATATGTAACTTGATATTGTTTCAAGGATGTAGTAATATTTGCAATATTAAAACTACCACCAGAAGTAGTCGCCAATCTTACGGAACCATCGTTGAGACTATAATATCCTACATTTACATCTGCTCCTGAACTTGAGGCTTGTGTATTTCCTAAAGCACAATATACATCTTTGGTATAAACTGGTGTTGTTGTACTAGGATTTTGTCTTATAGTAAAACTAACACCTGTGCTAGTACTTGGTGGGCAGCCAGCAGTAGCATCTAAGGCATAAAATATTGTACCAGTAGTATTGGCAGTAGAAGCATTGGTATTGATTTCGCCTTTGGTGTTGATAGAAATGCCACTATTATTACTAAAGAAGTTACCTGTTGTGCTTGTGCCTGTGGCTACAAATGTTGCAGTAGATACTACGCCAAAATTTTGACAATAATTACTTCCATTAGGGTATGTAAATGTGGCTGTAGGTTTTTGATCTACCAAAAGTGATGCCCCAACCATAGTAGAGGCATTGGTAAATACTTTGCCTCCAGCTATGGTTACAGTCAAGAATACAGTTTTGATACCAGATGTTGTGTATCGTACTGTTGGCATATTTGATATTCCTGCAAATGTTTGAGGGCTTGCACCTGCACCAAAATTCCAAGCATAACCCAAAAATGGAGCTTGAGAGGTTGATTTGTTTTCTAATACAAAGCCTGTATTGGCAGCAAAATCAGAGCAAGTGTTGGTTGGTAACCCTGTAAAACTTACATTGGCCGAGCACCCAGTAGCTGTAACTAATACAGTATTTGTAACCTCTACTGGTGTACAACCAACACCATTTGTTACGATAGCTCTGTAATACTGACTATCATCCAAATTTTGAACATTCATAAGTATTGAACCAGAAAATGCTATGTTTGTCCAATTAATGTTATTATCTGATGTTTGCCATCCAGTAACTGTGCCATTGATTCCTGTAGCAGTTATGGGGGCATCTGCACCCAAACATTGAAATTCTGTTGGCAAATTGTATCCTGTTACAGTGGCTTGGGTACGTACATTTACTGCAAACCCATCAGTAGTTACCATAGGACAAACGCCATTTTTGAGGGTAGCATAATAGGTATTATCATTTAGCAAAGCTCCCGTTCCTAGCAAGGTTGATGTTTCAGTATTCATGATACCAATCAAGGTGTTATACCATTGAATATCGCCAAGGCTATTGCTTAATTGCAAATCGTTGGCAGTATTATAGCAAATAGGAAGTGCTATTGATGTAGAAATCAATCCTTTTTGGCTTACAGCGTCTATCAATACATCGTTGGAGGTTATATTTGTAACTCCACCAGTTCCTATGACAGTCAAAGTAATTGTTTTAAGTCCAGAATTTGCATATTTTACATTGATATTATAAGGAGTTGAATTAATACCAATGATAGTTGTGGCTGGGTTTGCATCAGATCCAAAATCCCAATAATAACCTGTAATTGTGCCACCAGCAGTAGTAGAACGGTTTGTAAAAGTAACCCCAGAGGCAGTTGCATTTATTAAACATTGTTGGGTTGTATTTCTATCAAAATCTGCAGTTAGACCACATACACTTGAATTTACAATTATAACTGGCGATGTTAAGGTTTGGCAACCTGCCACAAACGAATAGCCTACAAAGCTGAAAGCATTGCCTACGATGGTATTCAAAAATTCGTAAGTATTGCCAGATAACATACTAAAACCAGCTCCTGTATTTACTGCAAATAATAAAGTACCCAGTTGATTGGCATCTTCCGTTAAAGAGATACTTTGCGAACGACAAGCAAATGGTTTGTTGGAACTAATACCCGAAATAGTTGGGTTTAAATATACTTCTATATCAAAACCTGTACTTGTTACTGGCGTACATACATTGTTGTTGATAATGGCATAAAATGTATTTGTACCAGTATTAAGTCCAGTTGTGGTGTATCTGGCAGCATTTCCACTATTTATTCCATTTTCTTTCCAAGTAATGGATGTACCTGAAACTGTGCCATTTGCAGTAAGAATATGTGAACTATTAAAACATTGCGTGCCTGTAACTCCACTAATAGAAAGTGCTTTTGGAACGCCACTCAACGTAATAGTAGTGCTTCCTGTAACTGCAGCGCATCCATTTTGAGCAGGAATATCATAAGTTATAGCAAATACGCCTGCTAGGGTATTTCTTGGAATGGTAATTGTACCAAAATTGTTTACTGTAAATCCTAAAGCTGTAGTATTGAAATCGCCTCCTGTAAATGTATTTTGAATAGATGAAATAGTAGGGGAGGTACTACTACAAAAAGCATTGGAACCATAATCTAAAATAGGTGTTGATGGCAATGAAGTTATCGCAATGCCAGCAGTGGTGTATATTTGTTGGCCACATCCTGCTATAGTGTAAGTGTACAATATACGATAATTACCTTGAAGGCTTGTTGTTGGGGTTATTGTACCATTATTAGCAATCGATAATCCATTTTGAGATGAGTAAGTGCCACCAGAAACTGTATTTAAAACTGTAGAAGCAACCATTGTACTTTGTGTGTTACAAGTAGGTGTTGGGTAAATTATGTTTACTCCAGGAATAGAATTAATAGTCAAAGCACTACCTACTGTACTTGCTACATTGCCACAACCAGGAATAGAAATGGTATAAGTTACATTATAAGTACCTGTACTCGAAGCAGCTAAATTCACAGAACCAGTAGTATTGTTTGCAAATACCAATCCAGAAGGGCCAGAAAAAATACCTCCAACGCCACCTATGGTTGCATTTGGAGCTAATGTATTGCCGCCAGTATCTTTACAAAATGGCGAAGCCGAATAATTAAATGTTATGCCTGGCACACTATTAATTCTTAAAGTTGTAGTTGTGCTTAATGCCCCACATCCTGGAATGGTGTAATTATATTGTATGGTATAAGTGCCTTGGGTACTAACTGCTGGATTTACAACACCAGTATTTACATCCAAACTCAAATTGACACCTGATGTGCTAAATATACCACCTGATACTGGATTAAAAACACTTGGGCTTAAAGAAGAAGCTATATTACAAGAAGGAGTAGTATATGAAATGGTGCTTCCTGTCAAAGAATTTATTACTACAATTTGAGATGTGGTATTGGTTACACCACCAGTACCTACAATAGATAAAGTGATATTTTTTGTTCCTGCACCTGTAAAAGTAATTACATGTGGGCCAGCAGTATTGATGTTTCCACCAGAACCACCAGCAAAATTCCATAAATAGCCTGTAATTGTTCCACCATTAGAAAAAGAAGTATTGGTAATAGTTACAACCCCAGAAGTAAGACATACAGGATTAGGATTGGTTGTAAAATCTGCAGTCAATCCACAAGTACTAGAATTGACAATCAATATAGGAGATGTTACCGTTTGACAACCCCCAACAAAGGCATAACCAACAAAGCTAAAAGCATTTCCAAGAATGGTATTATTAAAAGTGTAAGTATTTCCCGAAAATATATTAAATCCAGCTCCAGTATTTACTGCATAGCTCAATGTTCCTACAATTGCTGTATTGCCTAAGGTTACATCTTGAGAGGTGCAAGCAAATGTTTTGTTTACATTAAAACCTGTTATTGTAGGGTTTGGATGCACATTTATGGTATAACCTGAGCTTGTAACGGCCGCACAAACGCCATTGTTGATAATAGCAAAATAAGTATTGATGTTTGAAGTAAGACTACTTGTAGTTAGAGTAGCTGCATTTGAACCTCTGATTATTCCATTTTCTTTCCAAGTAATGGATGTACCTGAAACTGTGCCATTTGCAGTAAGAATATGTGAACTATTATAACATTGTGTGCCTGTAACTCCACTAATAGAAAGTGCTTTTGGAACGCCACTCAACGTAATAATTGTATTTCCTGAAACCAAAGGACAACCACCGCCAGCTGGTATATCATATCTAATTACAAATAATCCAGCAACAGTATTTTGAGGAATAGTAATAGTTCCTGAGCCATTAAATGAAAATCCAGCTGCTGTGCTAGCAAATGTACCACCAACAAATGTATTTACAATAGATGTTATAGTAATGGTATTGCTACTACAAAAAGCATTTGATCCATAGTTTAAAATTGGTGTATTTGGCAGTGTTGTTACTGTAATAGTTGAAGAAACAGTACTCAAAGCACACCCCAAAACTGATAAATTGTATTTTACTACATAAGTACCAGCAGAACTAGAAGCTAAATCAATGGTACCATTATTAGTACTCAAACTCAAACCACCAGCTGAAGTACTAAAAAATCCTCCACCAGTATTTGTTGTTGGTGTAGCCAATCCATTATTGCAATAAGGTGATCCTGCATACGATAAAGTAACCCCAGGCACAGAATTAATAGTAATTCCTAAAGTAGTGCTAGACATACCACAACCTAAAATAGAAACAGTGTAGTTTACAATATGATTTGTAGCAGGGCTAGAACCTAAATTAATAACGCCAGTCGAGGCATTTATACTCAATCCACCAACAGCCGAAAATGTGCCTCCTGATAGCGAATTTGGTGTAATCGTTGCTACTGATGATGTACCAACATTACAAAATGGAGCTATAGCATAGCTAATTCTTGGAATATTGGTAGATCCTCTTTTGGTTATGACTACATCGCTAAAATCTGAATTATTGCCACAATCGCCTGTTGAAGTCCAACGTAATGTATAATTGCCATCCACTGTCAATCCAGAAACGGTTGCATTAATAGCAGTGTTACTCGAAAATGCGGCAGCTGCACCACTGGGTTGGCTTTGAACTGTCCAAGTGCCACTTGTAAAGGCTGTTGCTGCCATAATAGCTGTTGTATTTGTAACTCCACAAATTGTTTGGGCAACACCTGCTAGTACTCTATCTGAAAGCACAGAGTAAATACCTGGTAAAGCAGAACTTGATTGGGTAGAATAATTTGGAACAAAAGCAGGATTGCCACCACTAGCTACACCACTTGAGGCTACACATTCCCAAACGGTACCATTGTTTCGTGCCATACGTGCTGAAGTACCTGGAGCAAACCCTGTCAAAGTAGCATTGCTGCTCCAACCACCTTGCAACTGTGCTGTTAGCCCTACAACTGTACTATTGGCAAACCATACTGAATTTATAAATTTAGAACCCACATTTGTACCCGAAGAGGTAAAATTAGCATAATCTCTCAAAACCCCAGATCGTAATTGTATCAACACAGGTGCATTATTTGTACTAGCATTTTCAATATTTATAGGTAAATAATCATTAGCTGTACCCACTGGGTAGGTCATGGGTGAGGCCGAATTAGGTATGTTTCTTCGTACTCCACTAATGGTATTTACAATAATGTACGAACTATTGGTGCCTGTGTGAGCAGTTCCTAGTCCATTCATTTGAATAATGTTATTGTTGGCATCTATTTTTCCACTAGTAAAAATGGTGGCTTTATCAAATATGAATAATTTTTGAAAACTAGCCAAGCCAGACGTATAATCCATTCGCAGATTGCCAGTGGGCAAGGCTGGTTGAACTGTGCCAACAGATAGAATAGGATTGGTATTACAAGCATCGTTCACTGCAAAATTTTGTGTAGCTCCTGTTCCCTTAAATTTTAAACCACCAGTGATAGTTGTATTTTGCCTTAGTTTAAGCATCAAATCGCCAGTAATGGTTGTAAAACTATTAGAAGAAGACACTAAATTGACTGGACCTGCCGAACAGCCATGCTCAACAGTAATGTTGGTCTGAAAATTATCTCCTGGCATAGATACATCGTAATCTGTATAATCGCCAATAACAGAACTTTGACATGAACCACAAATTCCCACAAATCCACATGCCACAGATTGTGATGTTGGAGTACTAAAATTGAGGCTCCCTGTACCAAGATTGGTAATATTAACTGCACCCTTAAACACATTTCCTCCTGCCAAAACATCGTTTTGAGTTCCTGTTTTGATCAGACTAAATGTATTTAAAAAAGTATTATTATCTAGGGTATTTGAAAAAACATAATCAGCATCTGGATCTCGTAATGGCAACATATTTAGACTAGGTGTTTTAAGAAAAAATGTACCAGCAAATGTATTTGCTGACATACTTAGACCAGCATTGCCAGTGGGCGATACACTGCACCCACTAGGGCAAGTAGTCAAATCAAGATTAAAATTAGCCACTTTTTGATTGATGTTCAACAACTGTATCAACCCATTTTGGGGTAGTGTTTCGCTAGGCACTAAAGCCACAGTACCAGTTTCTAAACTTATCAATGTTTGCCTTGTAACCTCAGCAGTTCTTATTACACCACCACCAGTATTAGATACATATAAATTTCCACCGATTTTAAAACCTCTCCATCCTAGCCTTAAAACTTTATTTGTTCTATTGACTAAAAACAAATGGCCACTCAAGGTACAAAGGCCACCTGTAATATTCCAATTCCAGTAATTAAAATCACCAGGAGGGCCAAAAGTATAACCAGTGTCATCGTAATTAAAACCTTTAAAAACAATGCAGGGATCAGTTGATGCCATGCCTGAGATTGTCAAGTTTTTAGTGAATTTAGTTAATTTAAAAGATGGGCTGATAGTAGTGTTGTAAATATTAAAATCTACGCTAACATCAGATGACATTTTATCACTTAATGTTACTCCATCTACTGTACCATGAACTGAAAACTGCCCATTATTACATGCCCCAGAACAGGATAATACAAAATTTAGACCTGTACCAGAACCTACATTTTCGAGTTTAAATATACCAGTTGCTACAGATGCAGACAAAACTCTACCAATAGTCAATTTAAAATCATTTACATTTAAAATTACATCTTTTTCTGTAAAAGGAGTTGGAGCATTAGAAATTCTCAAAGATGTGATAGTAACATTGCTGGTCAGTCTTGGAAAAAAAAAGCCTGGTGTGGTAGAAGTTTGAATTTCAACAAATTCATTTATACCAGGCACAGACCCCAAAGACCAGTTTGAAGCTGTATTCCAGTTGCTATTGGTTAGTCCATTCCATATATTTTGAGAATATGTAGTATTCAGACCTATGAATAGTATAGATACCAAAATAAAACAAAATTTAAGAGTATTTTTTTTTGCGTTTTGTATATTTTTTTTCATTTTTAAAATTGTTTAAAGTTTATAATTTTTATAAATATGGGGTATGTAATTTGTTAGAATTTTTTAAACATTTATTAACTGCAAATATTAAATTTATTTTATAAATTTCAAAGTAACAAATTGATATTTTTTTCTAAAAAAAATATTTTGATAAAAAGAAAAGATTATTTTTAATATAAATCATTGATAATCAGGTAGTTATATATAAATAAATGGATAAAATAACTTTAAAAATGTATATATTCTTTATCGTATTCTATTGTAAAATCATAATAATAAGCTAAATATAATCCTATCTTGATATTAATATTTGTTTTATTTTATCATTCTTTATGTAAATGGCTTAAAAATTGTTTTTAAAAATATATAAATTTCAAAAACTGATATAGTAAAAATGTTAGATTAATATGTACTATTATTTGTTTATTTTTATTTTTTTTGATATATTTTTTTAAATCCAAAACTATCCAGTTGTCTGGTTTCCCTAAAGAAAATCATTTTCAAGTTTTTCTCGTTTTTTGGATTATTGAGGCAAGGTTTGTATAATATCAAACCGAAAAATTAAAATTACATTCCTATAATTTTTCTACCACTTAGGGAGAAATTAAAAGAGGGGTTTAAAATAAACTTGTAATATTTGTTTTTAGGTTCAATATAAGATTTACTTTTTTTAAAATTTCTACATATCCTTATAAGTAAGAAAGTGTAATATACTCGAAAATAAAAAAGGAGTTTAAGAAACTCCCATTAGTAATTTATTACAAGAAAAAAAAAGCTTCAATAAGTGAAAAATGAAATTTATAAAAAATAGTTAACCTAAAAAAATACAAAAAACAATTTTAAGATAAAAATAATTGAGCCAATAGATAATCGGCAATTAGGGTAGCAATACAGCTATTGGTAACAGCATTGGTACTGGATTTGCCCACTTCTAAAGCCCCACCACGTGTAAAAAAGCCCTGAAAAGCCGAAATAGATGATATTAGAAAAGAAAACACCACAGATTTAAGCAAAGCCAAAGTTACGTTTGATGTCTGAAATCCAGTACGAATACCTAATACATAATCTTCTCCAGGCACTGCATCAGTAAGAACTGCCGACATATATCCACCCCAAATACCCAAAAAACCAGCCATAGATATTAGCAGTGGAAAAGTAATAAGTGCAGCAATTATTTTAGGTAAAACCAAATACGAAGCCGAGTTTATACCCATTACTTCGAGTGCATCTATCTGCTCTGTGATACGCATGGTACCCAAATTGCCAGCTATGCTGGATCCTACTTTGCCCGCCAATACCACACAAGTAATAGTGGGAGCCAATTCCAAAATTTCCATATCACGCACTACAGTGCCAACTACCGACAAAGGAATAAAATCGCTAACTAAGTTGGCAGCCGTCTGTATAGACGAAACTGCACCTATAAAAGTGGCAACAATCGATACTATCACAATAGAATCGAGTCCTATAATCACACATTCGTCTATGACCAATTTAGGATAAACCCCAAATCGCTCACGCTTGACAAACATAGATGATATAAAAATAAAATATTTGCCTAAATATCTAAGCCATTTAATCATGGTTCAAAACTATTAATTTTTTTTATATTTTTATTATAAATTAATTTTTTAGCTATGTTTCTAAAAATATATTTTTAATTAAACATAAAATTAGTAATTTCGTAAAAAAAAATAGTATATTTATCTGATTTAAAGCACTTTAAATTAACTATAAAACTCAAAAAATGAAAAATATATTTCTAAAATCAATATTTTGTTTAACAATTTTCCATTGTTTATGTACGCTAGCCCAAGATGATAAAAAAATATGGGAAAAAAAGAAAAAAGAACTCGATCCATTAGAATTGAAAAGAATTATGGAAGAAAACGAAAGTTTGAAAGCTGATATTGCAGCCAAAAAAAATGCCATTTCAGAGATTGAAACATCATCTGCCCAAAAATCGGAAGAACTTAAAAAAGTTAAAGAAGAATTTTCAAACTATAAAAGTAGTATAAATACTGCCACAGCACCTGAGCGAAACGCCACAGATGCTACTACTACAACGCCCGAAAAAAAAGAATTACTCACCAAAGGTGTTATTTTTAAAGTTCAAATTGGAGCTTTCAAAAACAAAGATTTGAGAAAATATTTTGAAAATAACAAAAATTTTAGTGGCGATGTAGACGATGATGGTGTTAAAAAATATACTCTTGGTTACTTTAATGACTACTGGGAGGCCGAAACTTTCAAAAAATACCTCAGAGAAATGGGCGTAAAAGATGCTTGGATTGTGCCTTACAAAAACGGAAAACGTGTTAATATTAGAGATGTTTTGGAAGGTTTAATTTAAGTTTTAATTACACACTTTCTACCACCTTTATCTCCTCTTCAGTCAAATCATAAAGTTTGTAAACCAAATGTTCGATTTCTGTATCAATTTGAGCTATTTCAAGTACTAAATTTTTGATTTTGGCTTGAGATTCTTCAAAAAGAGTAATCCATTGGATGCGTTCTTTGAGTGGAATGTCTATTTTTTGTTTTTTGATTTCTGTTTGAAATTCCAAAAAAGTGGTTTCATACCAATTTTCGAGTTTAGATGTTATTTTAGAGACTTTAAAACTTGATGAAAATATTTTCAAAAAAGTATCTTTTTCTTTTTGTAAAAGATCGTTTAATAAAATCATTTTATCTGCTTTTTCAATAAAAGGGAGTTGGTCGGGCAAAGAAATAGATTTGATAGGAAGACCTCTAACATCGTTTACTATAATTTTGGGAAATAGCCCTTTTTTTGCTTTTGGAGAAGTATTATAGTGATACCATCCAAAAAGTTTAGAATTTAATAACGCAAGAATATATTTTAAACTAACAAGCTCTGACTTAGAAATTATATTAATGATAGATGGCGTATTATAATATTCTTTTTCTGTATAAGAAGCAATGATTGATTTTTCGCAGATTTCTCTCACCAGAACTCTAGGATTAGTAAAAAAAATCGAATTTCTGGGGGCTGCTAGCCATTTTCCGTAACTTATATAACTTTTTCCATTCCAATTGATATTGTATTTTTTTATATCACTTCCTGCTAATTCTTCTTTATAGGTTTTATCTTTTTTAAAATTAGAATGCCAAATTCTGTTTTTTATTGTTTCTGCATCATGCCCACGATATTTATCATAAGGAATTAATCCTTGAGAAACTTCACATAAATTATTCCCTAGTGGAATAGTATTATTTTTTATTTTTTTAATTAATGAATTTATAGTTTCGGAAGTAGAAAATAGCGTAAGCCAATTTGTAATATTCTCCTGTAAATATACAGAAGTTAAATATTTGTCATTATTAATTTTTGCTTCTTTTTTTTGATATATAGAAAACTTTGTACGATTATCAATATAATTTTTTCCTATACTTACTACACAAGTTCGTACACTTGCTTCTTCAAAAGTTTCGTCTTGTGATAGATCTGTTAAGAGTAATATTTGATGTTTATTTATTAAATTTTCTCTAAATTTTCTTCCAAATTGTCTAGCCAAAAACGTATTTGGAAAAATGAAAGTTTCTATTCCTTTATGATTTAAAATTTCCAATCCTTTTGTAATAAAGTAGTAGAAAATTTCATAATCTGGTGTTAAAGAATCCCATGTATGTAAATATTTTTTTTGATTTTCAAGTAGATTTGAGCCATACGGTGGATTTCCAATCACTACATCAAACCCCCCTTTTTCAAATATATGAGGAAATTCTTTGTGCCAATCAAAGGCTTTTTTGCCAGCAATTTCTGGATCATCAATAAGTGAGTTTCCACATTTTATAGTATTATCAATAAAACTCAAAGGTTTGGTTTTATTGGCCGTTTTTATCCAAAGCGATAATTTAGTAATTTCTACTGATTCAAAATTAAGATCTACACCATACAAATTATTCATCAGAATTTGTCGTTGCACTTCCCACCAATCTGTTTTTATTGCAGGAAATAATCGTTCTATTTCTTTGGCTACAATTTTTTGTTCTGCAAATAAATAATCAAATGATTGATTTAGAAACGCACCAGAACCACAAGCTGGATCCAAAACTGTAATGTTGTCTAATTTTGATTTGTAAGCCAACCAAAAATCTCGGTGAGCCCTAAATTTATCATCTATTTCTTTCTTTTTTTTGGCATTTGCATTTTTGGCATTTGCTAATTCTGCATAATCTTCATGTTTTAGTTCTTTTAAATCTGCAAAATTGAGCTCTATTTTGCGTTGCTCTAGCCAAGTACCAATGGCCTCTTCAACCATGTATTTAGTAATATATTCGGGAGTATAAAAAACACCATCTTTTTTTCTGACACCATCTTTTATAGTAATCGAATTAGATAATTGGGCTTGCAAATCTTCTAAATCAGAAATTGATTGTTCAAAAATATGACCTAGAATATTTACATTAAGTTCACTTTCAAAATCCCATTTGCTAAGCTCTAACGCTTTTATGAGTATAAAACTATCTATTTTTAGAGCATCAAGTTCTTGGTCTTCTGCAAATAAACCACCATTAAAAGGTTGAATGTCGGCTTTTTTATTGCCTTTATCCATCGCATGAAACAAACCAATACATAGATTCCAGAGTAAGAATTTATGGTCTTGTAGTGTGTTGTTTCTCCAAATATCAATCATTTTTTTTATGGTGTCTCCTGGTATTAATTCAGGAATTGTATCTTCACAAAAACACAAAAATACAATTCTATCTAATAGCTTTTGTGTTTTTTCGAGCAACCAAAGTGGATTTTTATCAGGGTTTAAAAGTCTAAAATTATCTAAAATATCAATTCTAAGCTGTTTGTATTGTTGATAAAATTTTGATGTTATGTTGAGCTGTTCTGCTAGTCGTTCGTCATATTTTCTGTCAATGGTTGATTTGTCAAATTTGCTTATCAACTGGGTTTTGTAGAGTAAATAATAAAATCGCTTTAGCTCAAGCTCGTTTTCTAAAAATTCTGTGATATAAAAAAGTTCATATTTTCCTCTATCCCTATAATTGTAGAGACGTATTTCTATAAAATTGCTCACTATTACCCAATGGCAAGTGCCACCAGCATCGCTGGCATAGTCAAAGGCTTGTTGTACAGGTGTGCGATGGTCGTTTTTGCGATTTTGTGGCTTGTCGAGATCCGTTTGTCCATCTTTTATTTCTATCACAACTCTTACCAATTTTTCTCCAGTTTTGGCATTAAAATAGCCCAAAGCCCCATCAGCTTTTTTGCCATCAGTTTGGTTTTTGAGTTGTTTTTCGAGGTTGGTCTGTTCTTCGCCTTGTTGATAATCATAGTCGAGCAGTTCGCCAAAAAATAGATTCAAAAAATCATGGCATAAGGCCTCTTCTTTTTGAGAAGTAATAGAGCCATCTTTTATACCATTAATCCAACCAGTCAGTTTTTGTTTTTTTTCGGCTATTCCAGCAATGGCATCAATCCTAAAAACCTGAGCTGCAGCTGCAATTTTTTTGCGTGAAAAAATCGTAGGATTGGTTTTTAGTTGTATATCAAATAGAGCCATGGCTGCAAAAATACATTTTGCAACAAAGATAAATTTTATATAGAATTTTGGATTATAAATCTATAATTTTAAGTTTTGAGAATTTTTATATATAGACTTTATTTTGAAAAATGAATCGTTTTTTAAAAATATTTCTGTTTAAAGCAGAGCATGGCAAACACATTTAAGATTTTTTTTAGTATAAACCTGTTTTTTTAAGCCCAACCCAAACCAATTTCTGTTACCAAGCCACAAAATCCATAGGGAGGAGCTTTTGATAAAAATATTTCTTAAAATATTATTTTTAAAGTAATATTTTATTATTATATAATAAAATATTTTAAATGCCTTTACCCTGAAAGTAGAGTTTTATCCAATTTATCATCTCTATTTTTTTATTTACTAACCACATACTTCAAAGTTTTTTATCATTTCAACTGTATTTGTATATAAACTATGTATTTTTTTTTATTAACTCATGTTACGCAAAATCAAATTTGAGTTGGATTCCCAATTTATTATTTCTAAGTTCATTAATAGCTAAAGCCATTGCTTTAGTATAAAGCTGAGCTTTAAAGGCAAAATGATTTAGTCCATTT
>JAAFIH010000020.1 GCA_013297755.1 Cytophagales bacterium | reverse complement strand
AAATGGCACTTAGTATGTTAGATGCCGAAAAAACTAAAAATAAATCCAAGCCCTTAAAAAGACAAACTGCCTCATTATTAGATAGTTATAGAGAGTTGATTTTGGGAGTTTAAATTAGAATTCCCTGATTTTTTTCTTGATATTTAAAAGATAAAAATCAAATATCGTTGAATTGCAAAATAGTCAGCCTATACTAATTTTAAACGATTGAGCAATTATAAAAATGCAATTCTTATTACTAAAGTACAATTATTTGAAAATCCATAAAGCAAAACTAATTTTAATTCTTGATGTTTAAATTATCATGTTTTCATTTTTTTTAAAGTGGTATTTCTCTACTTCAAATTTGCCAGACATTCCAAGTTTTCAAAAACTTGGAATGTCTAGCCATCTCTCTTCTCACCACCTTGCCTCTATTGCCCCCATTCATCGCACAAATCTGTTCCTTCTTCTCATAAAATTTTTAATTAAATAGTTATACATCATTTTTGATTTATTAAATTAAAAAACAAAGCATGAGGACTATATTTTCTATACTTTTTATTTCATTATTCCTGTCTGGAAGTGTTATGGGGCAACAACAAAAATTTACCATTAGTGGGTCTATCAAAGATGCCAAAAATGGAGAAGACATGATAGGTGTGTTAGTCGCCATCAAAGAACTTCCCAATGTGGCTGTGGCTACCAACGAATATGGCTATTTTTCTATTAGCCTTCCACAAGGGAAATACACCATTACCATTCAATATTTAGGTTATGAAAATATCAACCAAGAAATTGATTTAAACAAAAGCACCAAGATAGATTTTAAGCTCAAAGAAAAATCTCAACTTGTAGATGAAGTAGTGGTTACATCAAAAAAAGAAAACGAAAATGTAACTCAAAATCAGATGGGCGTAACAAAAATAGACATGAAATCTATAGAGAAAATTCCAGTTTTATTTGGTGAGCGAGATGTATTAAAAACCATACAACTAACGCCAGGAATAAAATCTGCAGGCGAAGGTCAAGCAGGTTTTTTTGTACGTGGAGGAGGTGTGGATCAAAACATGATTCTTTTGGATGAGGCTGTGGTGTACAACCCTTCGCATTTGTTGGGGTTCTTTTCTGTGTTCAATTCTGATGCTATCAAAGATGTCAATATATACAAAGGTACTGCTGGTGCTCAATATGGTGGAAGATTATCATCTGTACTTGACATGAGAATGAAAGAAGGAAACAACCAAAGATATAGTGTATCAGGTGGTATTGGGCTTATTTCTTCAAGAATAGCAATAGAAGGACCTATCGTAAAAGACAAAGGCTCTTTCATCATCACTGGTAGAAGAACCTACGCAGATTTGTTTCTAAAGCTATCTTCTAACGAAGATTTAAAAAATACACAACTCTATTTTTATGACATGAACTTAAAAGCAAATTATCGTTTGGGGAAAAACGACAGATTGTTCTTGTCTGGATATTTTGGAAGAGACAAACTAGGCTTTAGTAGTTTTGGTATAGGTTGGGGAAATTATACAGGTACATTGCGTTGGAATCATATATTTAGTGATAAATTATTTTCCAATACATCGTTGATTGTATCCAATTATAATTATCAAATAAAAGTAGGTAGTGGAACATCAGAAACTAAAATTGATTCAGATATTTTAGATTTCAATCTCAAACAAGATTTTCAATATTATCTCAATACAAATAACACATTAAAATTTGGGCTCAACTCAGTGTACCACACCATGATACCTGGAAAAATAACCTCTGGGAGTTCGGCAGCCATCAATACCCCAAGTTTGACGAATAGATATGGTTTAGAAAATGCCTTTTATTTTTCTAACGAACAAAAATTTGGCTCAAGATTTACTTTAGAATATGGCTTACGACTATCTTCATTTTCGCAGATGGGAGGCAAAAACTTCTATACTTTTGATGCCAATGGAGATGTAATAGATACTACCCAAACGAGCCAAAAAAATTACATCAATCCAGAACCTAGACTTTCGGCTACTTATAAAATTAATGAAAGTTCTTCTTTCAAAGGCTCTTACACACGAAATGCACAATATATGCATTTGCTCTCAAACACTACAGGTGCAAATCCTACAGATATTTGGGTATTGAGCAGCCAAAACATCAAACCTGGTATTTCAGATCAAGTATCAGTGGGTTGGTACAAAAATTTCAAAGAAGACAAGTATGAGTTTTCTGTAGAAGGATATTACAAAGCCATGCAAAACCAAATAGACTATAGAAATGGTGCAGAAACAAGAGGAAACGAATTGATAGAAGGCGACATACTTGCAGGTGTAGGAAGAGCTTATGGTTTGGAATTTTATCTTAGAAAAAAAACAGGTCGTTTTACAGGATGGGCAAGTTACACCCTCTCTAGAACAGAACGCCAAGTAGATGGCATCAACGACAACAAATGGTATGTAGCAAAGCAAGATAGAACCCATGAAATATCATTGGTAGGTATGTACGAATTGAGCAAAAAATGGTCGGTGTCTGCTACAGCTACTTATTATACTGGCAATGCCATTACATTCCCAAGTGGAAAATACGAAATAGATGGAAAAACTACTTATTATTATACAGAAAGAAATGGATATAGAATGCCACACTTCTTTAGGCTAGATCTTGGGGCTACATACATGATAAAGAAAACCGAAAAAAGAGAAAGTAGTCTTTCTTTTTCCATATACAATGCTACTAATAGATGGAATGCATATAGCATTTCTTTCAGAGACAAAGAAGGTGATGCTACTCGTACAGAAGCTGTTCAAACTACGCTATTCGGTATTATTCCTTCTGTAAGCTGGAACTTTAAATTTTAATTCTTAATCAATCATAATCGATATACAAAATGAAGACGTTCATCAAATTCATAGCCCTTGCCATTTTAGCTCATCTACTATATTCTTGTACAAAAGTGATAGATGTAGATTTGAATTCTACCAATCCCAAATATGTGATAGAGGGAATCATCACCAACGAAGCCAAATCCTTTTCGGTTACCATCAAGCAATCTGTAAATTTCTCAGAAACCAACAATTATCCCAAAATAAGTGGGGCTATTGTTACCATATCCGACAATGCAGGTCAGAATGAGACCCTAATGGAGAAAAGTGCAGGACAATATGTAACAAGTAGTATTCTAGGAATTCCTGGACGAACTTATCAACTAAACATAAAAATTGGAGACAAAACTTTTACAGCATCATCTACCATGCCTACATTAGTAGTTTTAGATAGCCTAAGTATCAAAAAACCATCTTTTGGAATTGGAAGCAAAAAAGTAGTCCATTATAATTTCAACGAACCTGCAATTAAAGGAAACAATTACAAGGTAGATTTATATATCAATGGCAAACTTGAGGATTTAGCTACTGTTTTCAACGATAGACTAGCTAATGGGATTAAAATTTCTAGCGCATTTTTTAGCCAAGACATAGAGTATAAATTAGGTGACTCAGTTCGTGTATCGCTTTCAAATATAGACAATGGTGTATTTCAGTATTTGTTTGAACTTTCTCAACTTGCAGATGGTCCAAATCAGGCTGGAACACCTGCCAATCCTACATCAAATATTTCTGGAGGTGCTTTTGGTTATTTTTCAGCCCAAAGCATAAGTACTAAAGAGATTGTTTTTCCATAATAATGAAACAAAATAAACAAAAAGAAATTAATTGTAAAATTTCAGACTCCCAAGCCTTTTCTCCCTTGGACGGCAAAACGAAAGTTTTGAGCCAGACTGAGCGGAGGTTTGGGATTGGGGTTTTTGTTCATATCTTTAGTATTGTATCTCTACTATTTCTTCTGCTTTTTTTAACTATTAAATCAAATGCACAAGATGTAGTTTCTATTCGTGCACCCCAACCTGATGCTCCATATTGGATTTCTATTGTTGATAGTGAATTGATGCAGAGCTATGTAGAAAAAATCAAATCAGAAACTTCAATAAAAAGTTATAATTTTTTAATTTTTAATGCTAAGTATTATGACAGTACAAGAGTACAAGATACAGTGAACCAAATACTCAATAAGTATAGGAACTGGTTTGACCTACACCATATTTATTTAGTAGTTGTTGGTAATGAAAGTTTGTTTTCTCAATTCCAGTCTAAGGGTAAAATGATTTTTGCTCGTAAAGCATGGATAAAAACAGAATTAACATCGCAAAAATTTAAAAATGTAGAAATCATAGAATGGGAAACTTTTCGCATATCAGAGTTAAATAGTGAATTTAAAAAGCATTACACTTGGGAAATAAATATTGCCAATATCGAAAGAAACCATAGAGACGAAGCCTTAGAAGCTAAATTCAAAAAAGTACCACATATATGGTTTGGTTTATTCCAAAAATTCAACTTCACAAGTAAAGAAGGCTCTTCTTCCTACTTATCTCCCATGATTTATAGCTATGGATTAGCTTTTAACTATACCCGTAGAAATAAAATGCTTTGGGGAATTGGCATAAACACATCCATCAACTTACCCAGCCAAGGTGCTATTCAAGAAGAAGTACAAAACCAATTACAATCCAAAATACTTTCTGGAGAAACAACAGACGATTCTATTGCCATCAACTTTACAATTAAAGGCAATATTTATGCTGCCTTGTACCTAGAAGGAAAACGATTGATAAAACTTGGTCCTCGCACACAAGGTTGGTTTGGAGCAGGGTTGAATATGGGTATTTTAATTTCTATATATAGCGAAATTGAACGGAAAATAAAATTTGATGCCAGCAGTTTTCTTAGTGGTGGAGTTCCTCCTTCTGGCGGTACACCACCTGCTGGTTTAGGGGGGAATGTGGACTTAGGACAAAATGGCGGACTTACAGCAGATGGGTTAGGTACATTTTTGCTTTTCAATCCTTATATAACTATTGGAGCTCAGTATGACTTGAGTCCCAAAATAAAAATATATGTCAATATGATTCAAGAAACCAGTATGCTCCCAAGCATAGCTGCCACAAGTAGAAATAATGATAAAGGAGAAAGTCCACCTCAAATTGGAAAGGCTACTTTTACTACTATTCAGACTGGTTTTTTGCTCAATTTTCGCAAAAAAAGTAAAGAACTTTATAGATATATGCATTAGTTATATAAAATTAATTTTTATTAGCTTTAACCCAACTTGTATTTACCCTACCCAAAAACCCTAAATTCTGACCTAATTTTTTAGTTTTTTCATCTATTTTAGTGTATTTTTCATTTATTTTCGATACCAATAATTTGTAAGTACCTGATTATCAATTAGTTATATTTTTTGAATATATTTGAAACTCATTTGTGTTCCCCCATAGCATTTGGATGTTAGATTGTCATTTTTTATCTTTGCAAAATATTACTATATAAAATTGATAAAAGCCAAAAAGGTAAAAGAATATACTTATGTAAAATGTGAAAGCATTTTTATTAAAAGTAAAAAAATACAATATATTACTAAATATTAGCATTTTAGAGGGATTATTGCTAGTCGTGTTAAAATGTTTGATAAGAAAATGGAAGAATTTGTTTGATGTGGGTAATAATACCTCTTAACTCAAAAAGTTTGTGTTACCCCAATAACAAATTTTACCAACATAATCAACTGATTATCAAGGCTTTATGAAAAATTTGATACAAGTTGGGTTAAGTTAACTTAAATTTTATCAAGAAAAATACCCTTAAACCTAAAATGTTAAATTTATTTTACACCAACTTCTACTTTCATATCAGATAGTTAATTCTAAGAAAACTATTAAAATCTTACGAGATAAAACTTCATAAACCGATTTTTTAAAAATCAAATTTCCATACCAATCACAACCAATTATTACTAATATATTAAACTAAATTACCCAAAAATTTTTAACTAATAATAGTTTTTTTGATAACTTAAACTAACTTTGTAGAGGAAAATTTATATGTTATGATAAAAACTTTTTTTACATCAGAGGAGCAAGAAAATATCGTAAAAGCCATACAAGAGGCCGAGCTAGCTACTTCTGGCGAAGTTAGAGTGCATTTAGAAAGCCACTGCAAAGCCACAAATGTTTTGGATAGGGCAGTAGAAGTGTTTGCAAAATTAAAAATGCACAAAACCCAACTCCGAAATGGGGTATTGTTTTATTTAGCTGTAAATGACAAAAAATTTGCCATTCTTGGCGATGCAGGCATCAATCATGCTGTTGATTCCAATTTTTGGGATGATATAAAAAACAACGCTATCGCAAAATTTAAAGAAAACAAATTTGCCGATGGTCTTTGTGAGGGTATTATTGCCGCTGGTTTACAACTAAAAAAACATTTTCCTTACCAATCCAATGACGTAAACGAACTGCCAGATGAAATATCATTTGGCGAAAACTAAAAAAAAAATTAACTTTAGCATTGTGGATAAGTATGTGCATAAATGTTTCATATCTTATACATTAGGTACGTTACTTTTGTGTAAACAAATGTAAAATGCCAAGAAATAACTGCCTCAATATCAGTCGATTAGCTAAATATGATTTTAAATATATATCCCTAGAAGAAGTCATTGTACTAGAATATTTACTACACTATTACCAAAGAAATAATTTAGATATTGTCATATTAAACAGAATTGAACTAGAAACAGGTATCAAACGAAATCGCCTGACGAGTGCAGTTCAAGATTTAAAACAAAAAGGCTTTATAGATACTAAAGTAGAAAAAAGCAAAACTACTTTTGTTATATTTATAGATATTATTACAAATAATCTAGCCAAAATATTTACTAACCCTACTAAACTTGGGTATCAATATTACTTATATGTACAAAATCCAAGTTCTTTTAAGAAAACAAAAGCTAAAAAAGTAGTAACTAAAGTAGACCCAAAAACAAAACAAAAAACCAAAGCAGAAGCTGCTCAAATGAGTTTATTTTAAATGTATATTTACGTAATATAATCCAATAGTATGTTTTTTATTCTTTCAAAAATATTACGTTTATTACTTTATCCAACTACTTGGATTTTTATATTATTGATACTAACATTGACTATCAAAAATGCAAAAAGAAAAAAAGTTGTTGCATTTTTTACATTAATCTTATTTTTTTTGGTAAGCAATGGATATATTATAAGTAAATTAATTTCTTATTACGAAACACCATTGGTGCCCATTTCAAAAATCAATAATTATGACTTAGGAATTGTGTTGGGTGGAGCCTCACGCTTAGTAGAATCAGACACCAATCGATTGTTTTTGGGGCCATCTGGCGACAGAATTGTGCAAGCCATACAGCTTTATAAGCTAGGAAAAATAAAAAAAATTCTATTTTCGGGCGGTTCTGGTAATCTTGCAGGCACTAAAACCCCTGAGGCAATGATGGTAAAAAAATATTTTTTACAAATAGGTATACCAGAGCTAGATATGATTTTTGAGCAAAAATCAAGAAATACTTACGAAAATGCTTTATTCACAAAACAAATCTTGGCAGACAGCCAATGGATTGACAAAAAATGTTTGTTGATTACAAGCTCGCTACACATGCCTAGAAGCATGGCTATATTTAAAAAACAAAAATTAGATGTAGCTCCATTTTCTATTGATCAAATGTACGACCCAGCCTATCGTGATTTTGATTTTTATATAGCTCCCAAGACAGAATCTATACAAATGCTCGAAAATTTATTGCACGAAATTATTGGTTTTATTACTTACAAAATGATGGGTTATTGTTAAAAATGTTATTATCTTCATTTACAAAAACATCCATAGAGGCGGGGGTAGACGAAGTAGGTCGTGGTTGCTTGGCAGGGCCAGTAGTGGCGGCTGCTGTTATTTTACCAAAAGATTATTTTCATCCAAAACTTACTGATAGCAAATTGCTCTCACTAAAAGATAGAGAAGTAATAAAACTAGATATTCAAAACAATGCCATAAGCTATGCTATCGGCCAAGTATCTCATCAAGAAATTGATAAAATTAATATTCTACAAGCCAGTTTCAAGGCCATGCACATTGCCATAGCACAGCTAACAATGGTACCAGAATTGCTTTTGATTGATGGCAATAGATTTGCAAACTATCCCTTTGTGCCTCACCAGTGTATCATAAAAGGCGATGCTAAGTTTTTTTCTATTGCAGCTGCTTCTGTACTTGCCAAGTGTTTTCGTGATGACTTGATGAGTGAACTTGCCTTACAATACCCTGAATATGGTTGGCAAACTAATGTTGGATACCCTACTATTGCTCACCGAAAAGCCATAAAAAAGCATGGCGTTACTCCTTGGCATAGACTAAGTTTTAGATTACTAAAAGAGTAATAATATTGTGTTTAATTTATTAATAATTTTTAGACAACATTTTTTTAGAATAAAAATATAAAATCGCAAAAGCTACAATCAAAAATGAGGGCAAAAGGGCAAAGCCTCTCAATGTTTGAGCTCCTGATTGATTGTCGAGCAATTTGCCAAGTATAGGCAATACCAAAGACACAGACAGCATACCTGCACCACCCATCAACGACAAACCCAAGGCACCTGTACTAGGCAAATATTCGGCCACAAAACTTATCATCGTTGGCCAAAAAAAACATATACCAATACCAAAAACTGTGGCCGCAAAAAACGTAAAAGTAGTGCCACTGGCATAGCTAAGTAATACTAAACCCAAAGTAGAAAACACTGCCGAAAACAACAACATACCAGCTGGAGATAGCGTATGCACTATATTGCCAGCATAAGTTCTACCCACCATCATAAGACCACTTACGTACACAAGTATCAAAATTGGTGAAACTCCAGTATCTTTTAATAAACTGTCTATCAGCTGATTAGTACCAAGTTCGGTACTCGCAGTGATCATCATGAGCAATGCCATAGTAAAAAAAAGTGGCGACAAACAAGCCTTGAACATATCGCCTGTACTAACCCCAGAAGCAACCCGCTCTGTGGTAGGAAAATTTTCTTTTGCAATCAAAAATCCATACACACAAGCAGGAATCAGCATAGTAGCTACTTGTAGTTGCCACGAAAACCCAAGGCCAGTCATGGCATATCCTACCAAACCACCAATCACTATACCACCAGGAAACCATACATGAAAACGATTAAGCATTTTTGTCTTTTCGTCTTTATAAATAGTAGCCACCAATGGATTGCAGGCAGCTTCTACCATGCCATTGCCAATACCTATACACAAAGTAGATATAAAAAAAGACCAGAACCCACCCGAAAAAATAGTAAGAATTGTACCCAAAATATGTCCAAAAAAAGCTATAAATAGTATTTTTTTCATTCCTAAAATATCGCAAAGTGGGCCACCAAAAACCATAGCCAAAGTAAAACCCCAAAAAGCAGTACCACCAATCCAACCTAGCTCCTCGCCCGAAAGCCCAAACTCTGTACCCCATTGGTTGAGCATACCTGCACGAAGACCAAAGGCCATAGCTGTAGTAATCAAGGCCATACAACTTGCCAGAAAAAGTTTATTTTTATTCATTTTTTCTAAATATTTTTAATTTTTTTGCAATAAGTATAAAAAAAGTCATATTAAATATACTAAAAGCAATAATTTTAAATATTTTTACAAAAAAAATAATCTATGGCAGATAAAATAAGAATGGGCATGGTAGGTGGCGGTGCCGATGCTTTTATAGGAGCAGTGCATCGCATGGCAGCAAATATAGATGGACAGATTGAGCTAGTTTGTGGTGCTTTTAGTAGTAATTTTGAAAAAACACAAAAAACTGCCGAAACCCTATTTTTAGACCCTAGTAGAGCCTACAAATCTTATGAAGCCATGATAGAGGGAGAAAAAAAACTACCTTTAAACGAGCGTATGCAAGTAGTTTCTATAGTTACTCCTAATCATTTGCACTATGCACCAGCCAAACTGGCTCTTGAAAATGGTTTTCATGTGATCTGCGACAAACCAGTAACTTTTAATCTCACAGAAGCCCTAGAACTCGAAAAAATTGTAAAACAAACTGGATTAATTTTTGCCCTTACACACACCTATACAGGCTATCCTATGATCAAAGAGGCCAAATATTTGATAAAATCGGGCAAATTTGGCAAAATAAGAAAAGTAATTGTAGAGTATCCACAAGGTTGGCTTTCGACAAACCTAGAAACTAGTGGTCAAAAACAAGCAGACTGGCGCACAGACCCTACACGTGCTGGTATATCGTGTTGCATGGGCGATATTGGCACACATGCCGAAAATTTGGCCGAATATGTTACTGGCTTACACATCACAGAATTGTGTGCAGATTTGTCTACTTTTGTAGAAGGCAGACTCTTGGATGACGATGGCAATGTACTCATCAGATTCAATAATGGAGCAAAAGGAATATTGCATGCAAGCCAAATCAGTGCTGGCGAAGAAAATAATGTAAACATAAGAATATATGGCGAAAAAGGGGGGTTGATGTGGCAACAAAAAGATAATAATTCGTTGGTAATCATGCACTTAAATAGGCCAAACGAAACCCTACGTACAGGTGGCCCTGGACTAAGTTCTATGGCAGCACCCGCCAATACACGTGTGCCAGCTGGGCATCCAGAGGGCTATTTAGAAGCCTTTGCTAATATTTACAAAAACTTTGCAATGGCAGTAAGAAATCACGAAAAAGGCTTAAAACATGATTACGAAACTTTCGATTTTCCACAAATCCAAGAAGGTGTAAGAGGTATGCTTTTTGTAGAAAAAGTAGTAGAATCGAGTAGCAAAAATGTTTGGGTAAAAATGTAATTTTTCCCCAACCACAACATTCATGCACTTTAAAAATTTATTTCAATATAATAACTGATGTTACGCAAAACTATAATTTTATCAAAATTTTAATATTGTTAGTAACCTATAAATGCTTGAAATAATAGAACTGACAATGAATTTAAAAATTTTCTGCGTAACATCAGATAATAAATTATCCTAAACTATATTATTTCAAGAGAATTGAATTGTTTGGCTGATCAATACAACAGAAATAAAAGATTTATTTGCATTAAAATATTACTTTATTTTATGTTGTTACAAAAAATTCAATAGTTTTACCATCAATAAATGAATCATAAAGAGTATATGAAATATTGTTTTACTTTAGTTCTAGCAATTTTTAGTTTTAAAACTATTGCTCAAAATTATTACTTAGATTTAAAATCTGACATCAATTATACAGACTGGGGCAGCACACCTTCTGTTACAAGTATAAAAAACATGTTTGATAATGCACGAGCCAACGAAAATATACAACTCAAAACAGTCATTGGTTTTGTAAATGTACCTGCAATAACTATGCCATCTCAATCTAGTTGGGATGCTATGACAGATCAAGAACAACTATTTTATTTGATTAATCAAGAACGCAAAGATAGAGGTTTAAAAGAAATGGAATTGCTGTATGCTCCAGTTTCAAAAGTATCGCAATATTACTCAGATTTTTTATTACAAAGTGATAGCTTTGGCCATGAAAAAGATCAGAAAACCCCTTGGGAAAGGCTCGAAAGTGTGCCAGGGTACACCCTCAACTCCGACAACTGTAATTATGCAGAAAATATAGCCGTTTTTATGCAAAGCAATAAGTATGCATGGTTTGCCATACCTGCTGCAGTATATAATTGGAATTATGATGATGCTAATAGCGGCTGGGGGCATCGCAGGGCCAATTTATATAAAAATTTTATAGATAATTATGGCATTACAGGCAAAGAAGGATTTATGGGTGTGGGCGTGTCCAAAGGTCAGTACACATCGCATATTTCAGGTACAGTTTTTGATTTTACAACCATGATAGTCATGGATTTTTTTGACCCAAAATCTTCTTTTAAACTGACATCCAACATCATATTTGACAAAAAAAATTATCCAACTTTAGCCATAAACTCTAATAATAATTGGATAAAGTGTACTAATCTTACTGATTATGCAGCTTCATTTTCTTGTTATGGGCTGTTAGGAAATGAAATTTCAAAGCAAACAATAGCACCACAACAAATGATAGAATTTTATTCTGAATCTTCAATTATATATTATACTATACAATCAGAAAACAAAAGTCCATATTCTGGAAAAATAATTAACTTCTAAAAAAATATTTATAAATGATTAGTGATTGATTTATCTACAATTAGCTTAAATTTTCTGCCTACTGGCAATTTTTCGGAGTTTTGTAGCTCTATATGTTCTTTTTCTATGTGTTTGACAACGCCAATATTAACAATAAACGATTTATGAATTTGAATAAATTTCTCTGTTGGCAGATTCTCAACTAAATTTTTGAGAGAATCATATACTAAAACCGTTTTCTTTGGTTTTACAAAATGTATTTTAATATAGTTTCCTATGCTTTGAAAATAAGATATTGCATCAAAGTCGAACTCTTGCTGATACCCATCAACTTTGAAAAATATAGATTTGGGTAAAGGCTTATTTTTAACTTTTAATTCCAAAAAAGCCTTAGCTTTTTCGATAGCTTTAACAAAACGTGGATATGAAATGGGTTTGAGCAAATAATCAACAGCATCCAATTGATAGGCATCAAAAGCAAAATGATTGTAGGCTGTAGTCATAATTACAGCTGGACGTATGGCTACAGATTGTAACACCTCAATACCACTAAACAAAGGCATATCTATATCCAAAAAAACAATATCGTATTGGTGTTGATTGAGTTCATCTATGGCTTCTTTACCATTAAAAACACTTGTAATACATGCTAGGTTATCTGTACGACTGATATGCGATTTTATTACTGAATGTGCTGGTGGTTCATCATCCACAATTAAACAATGATATTTTATTTCCATATTTCTAAAACGATGTGATATGTGTTTTGATTTGTAGATTGTGTATACAAAGCATATTTGATTGATAAGATTTCAAGTCTTTTCCTAAGATTATCAAGACCCGTTTTGGTACCCATTATTTTTGATTTGTATGCCAAATACGAATTTTTAATTTCAAATTTAATGTAAGAATCCATCAAAAGCCACTTAATATCAATAGTTGGATTTTCAGTTTCAGAAGAGTACTTTACTGCATTTTCGATTAATGGCAATACCAAAAGTGGTGGCATTTCTATATTTAATGCTTCGCCTTCTATACTGTGGCTTGTAGTAAGATTATTTGATTTAAACTGAATATATTTTAAATAATTATCAATAAACTCAATTTCGTTTTTGATAGCTATTGTATCAATCTTGGTAGACTCTATTTGATAGCGTAGCAATTCAGAAAGCTCTAATATTTTTTCAGAAATTATTTCTGGTGCAGCCAACGATGTGCCATACAAATTATTGAGGGCATTGAATAAAAAGTGAGGGCTTATTTGGTTTTTGAGAAAATTCAATTCAGCTTCTCTAGTGATAAGTTGCTTTTTGGTTTTAATTGTATTATCTACAATCCAAGTATGAATAAAAAAGGGTGTAGCACCAATGAGAATGGCAAAAAAAGCAACACTTAAATCATTTAAAAAACTTGTGTGATCGTTTAAAGTACAGCTATAAAAATAAAAATATACTGCTAGAGCAAACAAAAAAGCAATGGATGCAAATAAGTAAATGCTATACTTTTTTTTGAATAGTAGATTTTTGACAATAACTAAATTATGAAAAAGAATCATTCCATACAAAGGGAAAAATAAAAAAAATAATTCTATTGTACTAAAATGCTCAATACTTCGATCATTTCGACCAGCGTATTCTTGCACCAAAATTATTACATAAAAAAATGAAAATACCAATAGATTTCTAGTCCAGAAATTTTCGTAAGAGAATATTTTTTTCATACAACAAAGGTATAAAAATCACAGTTGCTAATTAAAAAAAATTATTTAAAAGGCGTTTGAATGGGTTTAAATCGATTTGCATAAAAAGTATTAAGATAAACACCTCCTGGCTTGTTGTAGATGTCGCTCGTTGTGAGCCACCAAAAACTGCAATATATCGCCAAGTTTTAAAGTAATCATACTCGATATAGAGGTAGCAATTCTTTGGTTTAAATCACATTTTTGAGATTTTTTTAATAATAATAAAAACTCTTCTTGTGTTTGAATAAATGTTTGAATCGTAGAAATAGCGTTGGTTTGAGGTTTTGGTAAATGTTTTTTTAAGGCTTTATATTTTTTATGCTCCACATTTTTTTGCATTGATTTAATAAAATATGCTCCCAACCATCCATTTGAATATGCTTGGTTGGTATCAGAAATTGAGATTAATTTTTGCTTGATAATTGGAAAATAAAAATTGGAGTAACTATTAAGATGTTCCAAACACTGAGCTACATTCCACCCCTCAGGAGTCGATTTTTTGAATAAATCAGCCTCTGATAAATGCCTAAATTGGGTCTTTGCAATACCTATATGATGTTCAACTTGAGCCTGAAGTATCGCCAATAGTTCTGATTTAAGCATTCTTGAATTTTTTGTTTAAGTATAATAATATCAATGATAAAATGGCCAAAGTTGATTCTGTAACCAACCATTGAGACCCAAAATTGCCCAAAGTGCCTTCAACAAAGATTGTAATCAACCTAGAAATGGCATATAAACTCCAAATCAAACCCAAAAATACTAAACCTAATGGTTGATTTTTAAACATAAAATAAACCAGCATAATCACAACAGCCAATCCAACGCCACCATATATGCCACGAATAGAGCTATAAGCATCTGTGTTTTTGAGTTCAACGGCCACCAAATCCATAACTAGTTGAGGATTTATAAAAGCTAAGACACTGACATATAGCAAACTCAAAGTACAAAAACCAATAAATGTATAGTTTGCAAATTTTAAAATAGGATAATTTTTCATTTTTTTGATTGTTTTATGTGATACAAAACTCGACCAAAAAAAAGAACCAAAACTTGGCAAATACCAACATTTTTAGATTTTTATTTTATTCATAAATTTACTAAAATTGGTTGCATCAATACCCAAGTAATTTGCTAAATATTTGTGTGGTACAAGTTGCAAAATATGAGGGCTTCGCTTTAGTAGGTTTTTAAAACGATCTTCGGCCGAGAAACACTGCAATTCTACTAGACGCTCCAAAATACCAGCATTGGCCAGCGAAACACCTTTTCTTATCAATGATTCTATGGCTTGATGTTTTTGCATCAAATGGTTTATATCCATAAAAGAAGCTCTCACAAACTTAGAGGGCGTGAGAGATTCATAATAATATTTTGAGGACTGTTGCAATAAAAAAGAATCTAAAACACCCCCAAACGATGGATTGTAGGTAAATACTAGCGTAGCCTCCCTGTTTTTGTCATCTAAATAAAACACCCTTTGCACACCCTCTAGTATAAAATATAGATATTTTTCGGTACTGCCACTGGTGGTAATCATTTGTTTTCTAGGTGCAGTATAGGGCTTCCAAATGTTTTCAAAATCCACCCATTCTGTTTGGCTTAGTGGGTGAATTTGATTAGAAACTTGATATAGTGCCAGCAGAGTATTGTCGAGCATCATTGATGAGTTTATTTTAGAAAGTTAATTTTAAAAAAATAAAACTTGTTTTTTAAATTATATTTTAAATTAAATGATTAAAATTAATTAAATACACTAATTTTCAATTCTAAATTAACAATATTGGAATCATTAAAAAAATATTGTCTTTCTGTTGTGCCATTTTTAGCTTCTGAGTTAGATTTAATAGATACTTTTTTTGTCGAAAAATCTTTTAAGAAAAAAGAGTTTTTACTCGAAAATGGCGAGATATGCCCTTTTATTGCATTTATACATCAGGGTACAATTAGGCATTTTCATATAAAAGATGGCAACGAAAAAACCTGCGATATTTCTTTTGAAAATGCGTGGGTTACAGATTTTCAAAGTTTTACAAATGGTACACCTTGCATTATGAATCTGCAAGCAATGGAAAACACTACTATTTATTATATAGAAAAACAAAACCTTGCAAAGTTGTACAAATCAAACCCAAAATTTGAAACTTTTGGTCGACTAATGGCCGAAAAAGTTGCACAAAGAGCCACAGAAATTGCTATATCTTTGTCTTCACAAAAACCTGAGGAGCGTTTTCAAAAACTTATCTTTAGCCAGTCCAATATTTTTCAGCGTGTACCCCAAAAATATATTGCCAATTTTTTGGGCATAAGCCCCGAAAGTTTGAGTAGAATCCAAAATAGAATTTTTAAAAAGTCAAAATCTTAACATAAGTCATCGTTGTAGGGCAGTTGCATAGCTTAGTTTTGTATCATTAATTTAAACAAATAAAATAATGAAAAAAATAATGATAACAGCTTTTGCACTTGGAATAAGTATAGTAGGATCTGCACAAAATTTGGATATGCTAAAATTAAAAAAATTTGAACAGCAATTAGACGATGTAATGGAATTGATAGATACCAGCCTCCTAAAATCAAAACTAAATCAAACTGAGTCTGAATATAAAGCAAATTCAAATGAAATAAATACAGTTCGACTGGGAATTATATATCATGAAATAGCCTTGAATCTTACGTTTTTGTCGAAAACAAGTTACAAAGGCTTTGCCCAAAAAAGCTATGATGTATTGAATAAATTATCGACCAATAACAACACTTGTGCCGAATTGATGCCATTTGTATCCTCTTACAAAGCATCTGCATTGGCTTTGGTGAGTGCAGAAACTAGAAGTTTGAAACTACTTTCTCAATCTTTTTTCTTGTTCAAAAATGCAGTTAAAGATTATGCAGCATTTTCTTACCTACCTCAATTTTTTAGAGGAAGTGTGGCCGAAAATCTACCTTGGTTTATGTTTTCTAAAACAAAATTTGCCAAACTAGATATGCAAGCCATCATAGATAAGCAACACAAAAATAGTGAATATGCCAATAACAAGATTATGAGTTTTGTTTTTTATGCTTGGGCCAATCAGCATCAAAGCAAAAAACATAGAAAACAAACCCTCGACTTTTTAGAAAAAGCCATAATGCTAGACCCAAATTATATGGGTGGAAGAAAAAAAGCAGAAGATTTAAAATCAAAATTGATTTTATAAATGATTGTCTTTACAAGAAACTATCCTCGAAAAACAAAATTTGTATTTCAATGTCGTTTACTTAAGAATCAGATTATCTTTCTCCTTTGGAGAAAGACTAAGATAAAGGCAATAAAAAATGCTTAGATAAACGACATTGATTTATATTTCCAAATTTCGAGGATAAATATAATAATCAAACAATCATTTGCCCACCAAAACTTGATATTCTTTTGGGATTTTTACACCTCTGAAATGATCAGTAAGACCATAAAAAACAAGTATAGTAAATATAACTCCTGCCATTAGTATTATCCAAGATTGTAGAAAAGGGGTAAGACCAAAAAAAATAATTTTCGATTTTTTATCATGTATGGCTGCAATATGCCCAAAAAATGAAACAAGAGCTAGCCCATAGTAAGGTGCAAAAAACAGAAGATGTGGAAAAGAATTGAGCCCTGCTACGCCAAAATAAAAATTGGTGTCTAACTTCAGCACCAGTCTTCCAGTGAAGACAGCACTTACATGAATAATCAGAAAAACAGCCAAATATAAGCCAGACCAGATATGTAATCGTTCAAAAAACGAAAACGATGTTTTAAGATGGGCTCTAAAAAGTTTTATTCCCGAAAATATTTGAACACAAACGGCCACAAGCAAAATAGTTTCAATAAAAACATTTCGATATACCAATCGCAATGTAGTCATCATTTCTATATGCCATTCTTTCCCAAAAATGCTATATACATGATTGAATAAATGCAATGCTATAAACGTAGTAATAGCCATGCCTGATAAATAGTGAATTTTTTTGGTGGTCATTTTATTTCCAATTTTAATCAAAAAACAAAATTAATAATGAAAAATAATTTTTAAATAAAATTATATAAATGGCGTTTAAAGTAACAAAAAATCAAGGAATCTTTATAATAGTTTATTTTTGACTATTTCTGATGTTTTAAATTTTCAAAACTATAATATAATATAAGGTTGCATCATCGTAATTTTATATCTGTACTTTTCTGTCAAAAAAAGTATAGAAAAATACAAGTTGAATATTTTATATCTGTACTTTTCTATCAAAAAAAGTATAGAAAAATACAAGTTGAATATTTTATATCTGTACTTTTCTATCAAAAAAAGTATAGAAAAATACAAGTTGAATATTTTATATCTGTACTTTTCTATCAAAAATAATATAGAAAAATACAAGTTGAATATTTTATATCTGTACTTTTCTATTATATTTGCAATATAGAGCAAAAAAATATGGTAGGCCGTAAACAACAAATAGAAGCAATGACCGAACTTCTGGCCTTGAAAAAGTCTTATTTCGTGGCAGTAACAGGTCGGAGGCGAGTAGGCAAAACCTATTTGATAGATCAGGTATATCAAAATAATAGATGCTTTAGGGTTACAGGTATACAAGATGCAAGCCAAAGTGCACAGATTGCAAACTTTGTACAAAAAATGGCCGAATATAGCAACATACCCATAGTAACTATGCCTAAAAACTGGCAACAAGTGTTTATCCTATTCAAGAAATATTTGGATAGCTTACCTAAAAATAAAAAACAAGTTATTTTTATAGATGAATTACCATGGATAGCAACCCCTCGCTCAGGTTTTATTCAATTACTTGCTCATCTATGGAACGATTATTTATCCAAAGAAAAACATTTTATATTAGCTATATGCGGATCGGCAACTTCTTGGATTAACAAAAAAATAGTTAATGATACAGGCGGTTTCCACAATCGAATCACACATCATATACAGCTACCCCCATTTACACTAGCCGAAACTAAAGATTTCTTATTAAGTAATAAAATAAAATTGGCCGACTCTGATGTCGCACAATTATACATGGCCCTGGGAGGTATCCCCTATTATTTAGAATTGATTCGTAAAGGTGAATCAGCGACAGAAGCCATAGACAGGCTCTGCTTTGCCGAAGGTGGATTTCTGAAAACCGAATACAACCAACTATATAAGGCATTGTTTGACCAATCAGCCAACCACGAAGCCATTGTGGGGGTATTGGCCAAATCAAGATCTGGTTTGACCAGAGCCGAACTGAGCCAAAAATCTAAAGTGGCTATGGGCGGCCCTTTTACTCGAGCTATGGAGGATTTGGTATTATCTGGTTTTGTAACAGTTCAGCAACCTTTTGGCAAAATAAAACAAGGTACAATATACAGATTGATTGATGAATTTTCGGTATTTTATCATCGCTTTATAGCCTCACACAAAAAAGCAGGTGCAGGTGTTTGGCAAGAAATAGCCAAAACACAATCTTACAAAATTTGGCTAGGATATGCCTTTGAGGCTCTCTGTATGCGACATTTGACACAAATAAAAAGAGCCTTGGGCATAGCAAATGTATATACTGAGGTATCTAGTTTTTATAAAATAGCCGACAATACCAACGAGGGCATACAAATAGATATTCTACTAGATAGAGCCGACAACACTATAAATATATGTGAGTGTAAATACTACACTGAACCTTTTGAAATAACCAAACCATATTCGGCTGTTCTCAACAAAAGAAAGGAATTGCTCAAACAATTCACTGGTACAAAAAAGAATATATTTACAACCCTAGTATGTAATTTACCTATCAAGAAAAACGATTTTTATTATAGTACAATAGATAAAGTGGTGCTATTAGAGGATTTCTTTTGCTAAAATTCGATAAACAATCAATTTTCAAGAAAAATAGTATTTTATTTGATTAAACAAAATTCGTAAAGCCCCTTACATTTTGAATAGATTAGACTTAAAAAACTTATCTTTGAAAGCCAACAAAAACAAAAATAAAAAAACTACAAAATATTTCTAAGAAGTGTCTACACCAATTCCAATTTTGCTACTTTTTCAGGTTTCGATTCTCGTTCCAAAATACCTTTTACTTCGGGGCGGCAGCTACCGCAGCCCATCCCAGCACCTGATTGTTGGCAAAGTGTGGTCAAATCTTTGCAACCAGCTTTTATTTTGGCCAATAAGTTGCCCTCCCCTACGTTGTTGCACGAGCAAATAAGTTTACCAATGACAGGTTCTGCTTTTTTATTTGATCTTAATAATTCTAATCGCTTATCCGAAAGCTCTATTTTATTACTAATCAAGTCTTTAAACTCAATAAATTCTGATTTGTCGCCAATCAAAATAGCACCAATCAATTTGTCATTATGGATAACACATTTTTTATAATATCTCTTCGATTTATCGATAAAAAACACCTCTTCGTAGCTTGGGTCATCGGGCGGAGCCTCCGGAAAACCAATGGAGCAGAGTTGTAAACCTTCCATCTTGAGGATGTTCATAAAAGTAGAACCCTTGTAAATAGCACTCCAATCACCTGACAAATATTTGGCTATAACATCGGCTTGCTGCTCGGCTGCGGCTGTTATGCCCCACATCATGCCTTTAAATTCGGCTATTTCGCCTGCTGCAAATATGCTTGGGTCTGAGGTTTGCATATATTCATTGACCACCACACCACGTTTTACTTCTATACCCGAAGCTCGAGCCAGCTCTACATTTGGCGTAGTACCAATAGCAAACACTGCTGCATCGCAATCTATTTTTTTGCCAGATTTCAATGTTAT
This sequence comes from Cytophagales bacterium, assembly GCA_013297755.1. Taxonomy (GTDB): domain Bacteria; phylum Bacteroidota; class Bacteroidia; order Cytophagales; family UBA9547; genus REAG01. The sequence goes on along the minus strand of JAAFIH010000020.1, from coordinate 57,884 downwards.
GGCTTGTATATGCTCGTTTCCAAAAAAAGATTGTACCTCATCGTTGAAATAAAATTGAATATCTCGCTCAAGGTATTCTTCTAGCAACAGTTGGCTACCGAGTGTATCAAGTTGGCGTTCCATGAGCCTGTCTGTACGATTGACAACTGTTATTTTTACTTTCATGGCTGTGAGTGATGCAGCCAATTCTAATCCTAATAGTCCGCCACCTACAATCAATATATGAGCGTTGGGCTTACAATAAGGCAGTAACATATCGGCATCTACACGGCTTCGCATATTAAAAATACCTGCCATTTTGCCAATAGGCACGTCTTTTGGCATAAATGCTCTACTACCCATGCCCAAAAATAAAATATCGTAAGTATGAATTACGCCTTTGTCATCGGTAATAGTTTTATTGATTTTATCAATATTTGTTACCAATGTTTCTCTATGTACGTGCAGATTCCAGTCTGGTATTTCGTCATCTTTGAGTTTTACCAACTGCTCCCATACCTGATGACCAGAGATGTAATCTGGCAACATTACTCTATTATAAAAAGGCCACAATTCTTTGCTAAAAATATGTATTTCGTCTTCTTTGTTGAGTTCTCTGTACGATTTGCAAAAACCAAAACAGGCGGCTCCAGCACCTATGATGATAATTTTTTGTTTTGGTTTTGTAAACAATTTTACCTGAACAGCACAATATTTGAAATCAGGCTCTTTGGAGCGAGCATCAACTAGGTTATTGGTAAGATTATTGGCTCTTCCAAAATCATTATTTAGTGTTTTGCCCCAGTGCATGGGCAAAAACACAACACCTTTTTTTATATCAGTCGTTACTTTAGCTTTGGCTCGCACATCGCCACGAATATTATTGATAATCACTATCGAACCATCCAGAATACCTCTTTTTTCGGCATCAGAGGGATGTATTTCTAAGTAGGGTACATCTATGTGTTGTTTTAGTTTATTTACTTTGCCCGTTTTGGTCATGGTATGCCACTGATCTCTGATACGACCAGTAGTAAGAACTAATGGAAAATCATCGGAAAGTGATTCTGATAAATTTTCGTCTGGCACTGCATGTATTTGGGCTCTTTTGTTAGGAGTGTAAAATATATTATCTGTAAATAATCTTTGAAGCCCATCTTTTTTTTCTCCCTTGGGGTAAGGCCATTGTACGCTTGTTTTGTCTTTTAAAATTTGATAAGACAAACCAGAAATATCAGTATTTGTACCAGCCGATAGTGCTGTGTGTTCGGTATATACCTCTTCGCAATTTTTATAATTAAATGCATTGCCAAAGCCCATTTTTTGAGCAAATTTCAATATAATATCTGTGTCTGGCAGGGCTTCGCCAGGAGCCTCCACAATTTTATTTAAGTAAGTAATTCTACGCTCTGAGTTTGTCATGGTGCCTTCTTTTTCGGTCCAAGAAGCCGCTGGCAATATTACATCGGCATATTTGGTGGTATCCGAGAGCCAAGAAGCATCTTGGACAACCACAAATTTGGCTTTTTCTAATGCTTTTTCTACGGTTCGTACATCAGGCAAACTTACAAGTGGATTGGTGCATACTATCCAAATGGCTTTCATTCGACCATCCGCCAAGGCTTCAAACATTTCGGTAGCCGTCAGGCCAGGTTTTGAGGCTATTTTTACAGGGCTGCCCCAAAATTTTTCTACCTCTTCTCTATGTTCGGCTTTGAGCAAGTCTCTATGGTTGGGTAGCAAGTTGGCCAAGCCACCAACCTCACGCCCACCCATGGCATTGGGCTGACCAGTAAGCGAAAATGGGCCAGAACCTGGTTTGCCTATATGGCCTGTGATTAAGTTTAAGTTTATTAAGGCCAAATTTTTATTTACTCCAATCACAGATTGGTTGAGACCCATCGTCCATAGTGTCATAAATCCTTTGGCACGACTGATGTATTCGGCAGCCCAACGTATGTCTTCAGCCCTAACGCCACAAATGGTGGCAGATTCTTTCAATGTTTTCTGAAAAACCAAATCTTTGTATTTTTCAAATCCATCGGCATAATTGGTGATAAAATCGACATCTATGGCCTCTTTTTCTATCAACAATCGCCCAATGGCGTGATACAAAGTAACATCTGTGCCAGGATGAATTTGTAAATGCAAATCAGCAATGGCAGCCGTTTGGGTTTTGCGTGGGTCTACTACAATTATTTTTACATCTGGGTTGGCAGCTTTATGGGCTTCTACTCTACGCCATAGTATGGGATGACACCAAGCTGGATTGGCCCCTGTTACAAAAAATGTATCAGCAATTTCTATATCTTCGTAGCATACAGGCACTGCATCTTCGCCCAAGCTGAGTTTGTAGCCCACCACAGCCGAACTCATGCACAATCTTGAGTTTGTGTCTATGTTGTTTGATCCAATAAAACCTTTGATTAATTTATTTATCACATAGTACTCTTCTGTAAGGCACTGGCCAGATACATAAAAACCTACAGAATCGGGACCATATTTATCAATGAAAGTTTTAAAAGTGGCAGCAGTTCTATCCAAGGCTTGGTCCCAGGATACTCTTTGGCGTGGCTGATTGCGTCCCCATCGCATTTCTGGGTAAAAAATCCTATCAGATTTGTCCATTACAGTATAGTGTAGATTCATGCCTTTAGAACAAAGCATACCTTTGTTTACAGGATGGTCTTTATCGCCTTCTACTTTTATTTTACCATTGTTTTCTTTTGTTACTACAATGCCACATCCAACGCCACAATACGAACAAGTGCTATTAAAAGAATTTTTATTGATACTGCTTGACATGTATATTTTTTTGAAAATGTAGTATGTTTTTAAACACACTTTTAAATATTTTTGATAAAAATAAAAATATATACTTAAAAATACAATTATGTTTTAAAAAATAAATAAAATTTTTGGGTTTTAATTTCAAGTATTCGTAATTTTATACAAAATTATTTTGATATTACAACTATACATAAATAATATTACAATGCAGTATTATTGTAGAAAGCTAGATTTCAATAAATAAAGTTGGTATATTCGATACCTAAAAATCAGTTTAAAAATTTGTAATGAAAAGACTTATTGTACTATCAGACTTGTGGGGTAAAGGCAAATCAAATTGGTTTGTTGAATATGAAAAAATTTTAAAGAAGCATTTTGACATTTGTTTTTATGATTGTTGCGAGCTGGCAGAAATTGATTTGTATGATTTATCAGAAGAAAAAATTCACTTTCAATTTATTAATGGTGGAATAGAAAGAGCTGTAAAGGCTTTGCTTGACAAAGAAAAAGGAAAAATTGATTTACTTGGTTTTAGTATTGGTGGCCTTATAGCTTGGAAAGCGACAGTTGATGGTCTCAAAGTTGGACATTTATCTGCAATATCTGCCACAAGATTGAGATTTGAAGAAAAAAAACCAAAGTGTTCTATAAATTTATTTTATGGAGAAAATGACAAATATAAGCCATCTGAAGAATGGTTTAGAAAATTTAATATTGAAATGAATATCTATGAAAAGCAGAAACACTGTTTTTATAATGATAAAAAAACAGCTATTGATGTGAGTAAAAAAATTATTGAACAATCTGAGAGCTTATAGAAAAAATACTCTGATACAGATGAACAGTAAAGCAATTGTAATTGTTAGCACAGCCAATTAATCTTTTGAAGGGAAAATGTAGGGACAGGGCTTGCCTTGTCCCTACATTGTCTTGTATGCTTATTTATCTTTATTACAAAAAGATAGTTTGTATAAAGAAATATTATATATTAGAGTTTAAACTTTTAGAAAACAAACAAAAGATAATTCTAAGTTTTATAAGATATTATCCATTCACTTTTTGCCAAATTCTAAGCCACTCTGCTACTCCCCAGGCTTGGGCCATACAGCCTTTGGCCAGATGTGGGGCATTGCCATCAAATATTTCTGAAACAGTGCCTATGCCTGCCTCTGTAAGGTGGGTTTCAAACGAATGTAATATTTCTATTACTTTTGGAAATGCTTTTTTGCCTTCTATATTGAGCAATCCTTCTAAATATGCACCCACTGGCCACGACCACACAGTGCCTTGATGGTAGCTGCCATCACGTTGTAGTTGTGCCCCTTGATAGTAAGGTATATATTGGCTGTCTTGTGGCGATATGCTTCTGAGCCCACGAGGGGTTAGCAAGTGCAGTTCTATTTCTTGAAGTACTTTGGTGGCTTGTGCTTTTTCGAGCATAGAATATGGTAAACTTACTGCAAAAGCCATATTTGGACGTATAGAGGAATCTTTGCTTGTGCCTTCTACTACATCATATAAAGTGCCACGCTCGTTAGTAAACTGAGCTAAAAACGATTTTTTGGTGGTTAGAGCCATTTTTTGATACTTATCAGCCTCTTTGTCGAGGTTTTGTTGATGTGCCAAATCTTGCATTACACACAAGGCATTGTACCAAAGGGCGTTTATCTCTACAGCCTTGCCTTGGCGTGGGGTTACCACCCAGTCTCCAACTTTGGCATCCATCCAAGTGAGTTGGGTGCCTGGTTCACCAGCCGAAAGCAATCCATCTTTTTCTACTTTTATGCCATATCTGGTGCCTTTGATGTGCCATTCTATAATTTCGGACAAAACTGGATACAAATTTTGAAACACAAAAGTAGTATCTTTACTGGCTTTCAGGTATTCGCTAATGGCATGAAAATACCATAAAGTAGCATCTACAGTGTTGTATTCGGGCATTTCGCCAACATCAGGAAACCTATTTGGTATCATTCCCTGATTGACAACATGGGCAAAAGCCTGCAATATTTTTTTGGCATCGTCAAATCGTTTTGTGGTGAGGCACAGGCCAGGCAAAGAAATCATGGTATCACGCCCCCAATCGGCAAACCATGGGTAACCTGCAATGATAGTTTTGAGATTTCCTTCCCTTTGTACAATAAAAGAATCGGCAGCCAAAGCCAAACTTTTGCCAAACAAATCGGCCTTGGCAAAGGGCTTCAACAATTCTTTTTTACGTTTTACTTGAGCCTCAAATAGTTTTTTGGCATCTCGCCCTGCTGTTGGCTCTGTCGAGATAAGTATATCTAGCGTTTGGCCTTTTTTCATTTTTGTAGTAAACTCGCCATATATAAACAAGTCTTCCATAAAATCTTGGCCACGTTCGTGTTCTATTTTATACAAAAAATTATAATACCAATCTGGCGAATAATGAAATTCAGATTGTGGTACAGTTATGTATAAATCAGTCATATTGCTATATGGCTTCAATTTGAGGGTATTTTCTACAAAATTATAACCCCAACTGATATTGTCGTTGCATTTGCTATGCCAATGATAATCTTTGAAAGCAATAAAGGGTTTTAGTTTAAGCACAAAATCGTGGGCAGCCTCTAGCACTTCGTATCTCACTATGGTTGTATTTTCGCCATACACCATCAAAATTGATTTTTTTAGGACAGTTTCGCCAATTTTATATGTAAAAACAGGGTATAAATCTTGCTCGAAGCCCTCGAGATACAAAAACCCTTGTGGGGTTATTACGCCATTAAAATTGTTGGCATCAAGCTCAAAATTGCCATCTTTGTTGCAAATAGTTTCTGCCAATTTATTTAGAAGCAAAAAACGCTCTACTGGGGGTTTCATAGAGGCACACAACAAGCCATGGTACCTACGTGTATGCACACCAGATAGCGTGCCCATAGCCCAACCGCCCAAGCCATTGGTCTCGAGCCACTCTAGCTCTGTAGATTGATATTGATTTTGTAATATATTTTTATGGATTGAAATTGGCATATTTTAAATGAAGTAATATTTTTTATTTTTAGTATTGTATAATAATGTATTTTTGTGCAAATTTAATTAATTATTTTTATATTTAAGCCATATTAACAAAAACATAATATGTATAATTATAAATGAATAGATATAATAAAAGCAAATAAAAATTTGTTTTTACTTATAATTTAGGGTCTAAATCATATATTAATTGGCTTTTTTCTTATTTTTTGATAAAATGAACTTTTGTATAATAGGTAGATTTTGGTGTTGATAGTTTGATGATATATATACCATTCGTCAGATTTTGTGTATAATAAGAGTGGTTGTGTTCTGGCAATAAAACCGATTTTTCTTTCCAAACTCCTTGCATATCCATAATTTCTATTTGATTAAAATCCTCTTCATAATTATTCCAATAAATAGCACCTTGGGTAGGATTGGGATAGATTTGTATCTGATTTTTGTTGTTTGTACCCACAATATTTGAAGTAACAGTGGGCTCTGGTATAATAATAGGCGAAGGAATAGTAGAGGTAGGTTTAGAATAATTATTCATAAAAATACGTAAACCACCCCCACGACCACCCAGCAATATATCAGTTTTGCCATCTGCATTGAGGTCGGCTAGGGTAGGTACTGTGTTGGCGCCAAGATGCTTTTTACCAATTTGTTCTGCAATAGATATGCTATCTATGGTAATAAAATTTGTTTTTTCGTTCATAAAATTGGGATATATAAATATTTTGCCTCTATTATCAACCCAAAGGAGCGATGTGGTGGCACTATTGGATGTCAGTTTGCCAATAGTAATAATATTGCCAAATCTATTTTGGTCATAAATCATGTTTCCTAAGGTGTTGTTGGCACGCTCAAATTTTGGAATTGAAGTAGTGCCACTGTTATGGTAATAATTGAGTACCCCTTGATCGCTTTTGCAAACTAGCAAGTCGAGTAAGTTATCATCGTTTAAATCATACAAAAAAATATTTGAGTTTTCGCCAAATGATATGGTAGTAGTATTGAGCCTTACAACATCTCTTGGCACAAAAAGTACAGGTTGAGATGCAGAGGCACTATTGAGAACATATCGTATATTGTAGGCATTGCTTGTTTCTCGGCACAAAAAGTACAAATCTATGGCTCCATCGTTGTTTATATCAGCAAAACGTGGCTTAATCATGGTTAAGCCAAGCAAAGTAGACAAGCCTAAATAATCGGTATCTATGAGATTGAAAGCAGGTACAGTGGCATTGCCTATGTTTTCAAACAGTTTAAGGCCAACAGCATTGCTGCTGGCATTGGTTTCTCTGTAACCCACCATTATATCCATATCGCCATCGGCATCCATATCGAAAAAATCTGGGTAAGAATCAAACCCAAAATCTATGCTTGAGTTGTTGGCAAAAAAATCTGTAGTGCCAGCCCCAAATGCAGGAATGGTCGTATTGCTTATGTTTCTAAAATATTGTAATGTAGATGTTTTATTGGCAAAATTGGTTTCAAATGGAGCCGAAACACCACTTACAATCATATCTACCTTGTTGTCGTTGTCTAGATCAACCATCGAAACCATAGGTTGTGAGGTTACAGTTACTGGGTTTGATGGTGGATAATTTGTTTCTGTGGCATCTGAAATGGCATCTAAGTTTGTGCCACTATTGGTAATTAAATACAAGTATGGGCAGCTAGTATCACCCAAAAGCACATCTTTTATACCATCACCATTGAGGTCTACGATAGCAACAGAAGAGCCATTGTGCATCATTCGTAAGGCATCTGTAGTGCCAGAGAAACCTTTGCAATTAGTAATGGTAGTAGTAAGATTATTACAATTAGAACCAATAGAAAATTTACCCCAACATGAAGTATATTTTTCAAAATTAAGTCCTAGTACTGTACCATCTTCTATGCTTCTGTTTCGATAAAAACTAAGCGAGCTGGCACCACCACTGGCATCATAAACCACTATATCTATGTCTGTGTCGTTGTCGAGATCTAAAACAGCTGGTATTTCAGAATTTGATACATATATTTCTGTACTGCCAATTCGAGTAGTAGCTTCTAGTTTGGATGTTACTTTTTCAAATCCTGTAATGCTATTTGTAGTAGAAATATTTTTATACACTTTGACAAAACTTACAAAGCTTTCATCGCCTGCACTTGTAAAAATATCTTTTTTGCCATCGCCATTGTAATCTATAATGGTGAGCCAATTAGTAACTGTGGGTAATAAATATTCAAATTTTGGAGAATAAATATACTCATTTCCATTAAAAATATAAGTAAAAACTCTATTGGTATATTTATCAAATAATATTAAATCTTCGCCAGACTGTCCATCAAGTTCTAGTTTATATGCCTGAGCATTGTTTATTCCACCTGTAAAAGGGTTGGCCAAGCCCACGCCAGCTATACTTACATTAATCGAATTTGTGGTTGAATATACATAGTTTTGAGCATATATGGAGTTATATGAAAACAAGAATGTAAAAAAAATATAAATGATTTTTGCTAAATAGGTCATTTGAAATTATTGTAACAATTACGAAAAAACAGTACTATTGTTGTTGAACAATAAGTAAATCTACAAAATAATTGATTCAACATTTTAATGACCCTAATTTTATACAAAAAAGTTATTTCAAAATTAATATTTTAAAGTAGGCTTCCCTTAAACGCCACCAACTGCTGATTATCAATGTTTTATGAATTTTATAGGTAATAATTTGTACTCATGCAATTCTATATTAAAAGTATAAAAATAATGCTTGAATTTTTAACAATATAGTATTTTAAAGAATTTTACAAATTCAAAATAAAATTTACCTTTTTAATGCTATTGGGAGAAAAATTATAGGAATGTAATCTTAATTTTTTGGTTTGATATAAGTAAACGACATTGCTCAGGGCAAACGCATTTAAGATTATTTTAAAATTAAAACTCTTTTTTTAAGCCCCACCCCAACCCAATTTCTGTTACGATGCCACAGAATCCAAAAGGGAGGGGCTTTTGATACTAATATTTCTTGAGATAATATTTTTAAAGTAATATTCTATTATTATAAATTAAAATATTTTTAAATGCGTTTGCCCTGGACATTGCTTATGAATGAATTTGGCAATAATTTATTAAAACACAATGTTATATTGATTTAGTTTTCAAAACTAATTTTAAAAGAAAGCCAAATTTTGGAGATTTCAAATGTATAAAAAGCGATAATTTAGTAAGCTATACACTGCTACTTGAAAATACTTTGTAGCAATCAAACTAGTTTTACATCAGATATAAATGAGCAAAATTAGTGCTTTAAAGGGTATTTTTGAGATAGAAAAGCAACTAAAGCTCTTCTAATAAATCTATCAAATCATCGATTTTGTTTAAAATGATGGTGTTAGAAGTTATTTTTAAATCCTGTCCTACGACTTGCGACCCAGAAATCAAAATGGTGCTTTCGGGAAATTTGCTACCCAACATAAGTACATACTCTTGCACACTACATTCTTTGGGTGTAACAGTAAGTACAGTTACTATAAATTGTGGTTTTTGTTTTTTATAAATCACATTTAAGTCTTCTAGAGGCAACGACTGACCCAAATAAATCGTTTTGTGAAGCCTAGATTTAATGATGTAATTTGTAAAAAGCAAACTTAACTCGTGTAATTCGCCATCGGCCAAAAACAACAAAAACTTAGATGCATTGGCTAAAGGAATATCGTTTTGAGAATCTATGGCAACAAATATTTTTTGTTTGAGCAAATTGGTAATAAAATGCTCTTGAGATGCACTGATGGTATCCGTTTGCCACATGACCCCAATTTTAACAAAAAAAGGGAAAACAATATGTATCATTGTTTTTTCGAGGCCCAACTTTGTAATATTTCTTTGCATTATTTGATCAAATCTGGCTTCGTCTACATCTATCATAGATAGTGTAAGAAGCTGTATTTGATTATCAAAAGCAGTATTTTTTTCGCTTATATTTAAAACTTCTTGCTTGATAATATCGCTAGGCAAAGAAGCTATTTTTGAGATTTTGAATCCATTATCGTTGAGTAACGATACATTTAATAGCAATTTTAAGTCATCGCTTGTATATTGCCTGATATTGGTATCCGTTCGTTGTGGGGCTATCAGATTATATCTTTGTTCCCATATACGAAGCGTATGAGCTTTGACGCCAGTAAGAATTTCTAAGTCTTTGATACTATAACTGCTCATAAATAGTCTTACTTTAAGGAGGTGGTATTGTTGATAATATTGTTCTAACATTAAGTGCATCAAATTGTTTTAAAATATACTTTTGATGTACCATTTTGTTGAATTTTAAACGAAAATATTGATATTTTTTTAAACAAATATCGATTTTATACTTTAAAAACAATATTTGATAACCCAGTAAAATTGCTTTAATCTATCAAAAAAGCCATTTTTATTATTTTTTAAATTACTTTTGCATAAAATCAAAAAATATGCTGCATTTTCAATATAATGTAAATTTAAAATCATACAATACCTTTGGACTTGATGTAGAAGCCCAAATTTTTATCGAAATTTTTACTTCTGAGGACATGGTATTGTTGGTACAATCTGATGTATTTAAAAATCATTTTAAATTAGTCATAGGGGGTGGTAGCAACATAGTTTTTGTGAGTAAAAAAATTGAGGGTTTGGTTGTAAAAAACGCTATTCAAGGAATAGAAATCATAAACAAAACCAAAGAAAATGTAATAATAAAAGCAGGTAGTGGCATGTATTGGCACAATTTTGTGCTATTTTGTATAGAAAATGGCTGGGGTGGAGTCGAGAATTTATCGCTTATACCAGGCACTGTTGGGGCTGCACCCATGCAAAATATAGGTGCTTATGGCGTAGAATTGGTTGATGTTTTTGAGTCTTTAGAAGCCCTCGAAATCTGTTCTGGTAAGATTTTCAATTTTGATACCAATCAATGTCAATTTGGATATAGAGAGAGTATATTCAAAAATAGCCAAAAAAATAAATTTATCATCGTTTCTGTTACTTTTAGATTGTGGCTTAAACCTGTCTTCAATGTTTCTTATGGTGCCATCAAAGACCAACTGGCTGCCTCAAACCACAAAGAACTAAGCGTAAAGGCTGTAAGCGATGCTGTAATAGCTATAAGAAAAAGCAAATTGCCTGACCCAAAAGTACTTGGCAACTGTGGCTCTTTTTTTAAAAACCCAGAAATAGAAGTAAGTTTTTTTGAATCTCTCGAAAAGAAATACCCCAAAATGCCTCACTACCTTCTACCCAACCAACATATAAAACTTGCTGCAGGGTGGCTTATAGAACAATGTGGCTGGAAAGGTTTAATTAAAAACAATGTTGGTGCACACAAAGACCAAGCCTTAGTCATAGTAAATTATGGACAAGCTACTGGTCAGGCAATAGTAGATTTAGCTTTAGAAATTCAAGCATCAGTATACCTCACCTTTGGCATAAAAATAGAGTTTGAGGTCAATATTTTTTGAAACTCTCACAAAATTATTAACTTGTTAGGTAATGTTCAGAAAAAATGATACATTTGAAATTATATAGCAGTTGGCTACATAATCATTTTATATAAATGAGGATATTTGAAAACTACTTGTTTATTTTTAGAAACCCAAAAACGCTCTTTTGCTATGCCCAAAGATTTTTTTTGGCACTAGATGCTATCCCCAAAAAAAACACTGCCACCGACAACCTTACCAACAACAAACTACGAAAAGTAACCATAGCCAATGTAGCACCCAATAAACAATCAGATGTACTTAGATTAACTCAAAAATTAGATGCCGATGTATATACCTACGACCGCATAGGAAACCTCATTGGCGACATTTCTGAAGGCATAAACAGCATAAGCTGGAACCTAAGCGGAAAAATAGAAAGCATAAACTTTGCCTCTAACCACAACCCAGCAAAAATAGAATTTAACTACGACCCCATGGGCAACCGCATATCCAAATGCGGATACGCAAAAAATGCAACCAAACCCACCTGCGACTACTACAGCCGCGATGCCTCAGGCAACGTAATGGCCGTTTACCACCGAGAAGCCAACACTAATATAAAGCCCACCGTAGAATACACCCTCTATGGCAGCAGCCGCCTAGGCACACTAAGCCACCAGCTAAACATACCCACAGGCACACAAACCACCATAGACTACAGCCAAAAACCAGCCCACAAAAGCTACGAACTAACCAACCACCTAGGCAATGTAATGGCAGTAGTGGCAGCCCACAAAAAACCAATAGACACCAACTCTGATGGCAAAGCCGACTACTACACAGCCAACCTCCAAAACGCCAACGACTATTATGCCTTTGGTGCACCTATACCAAGCAGAAGTTTTACGAGTGGGAGTTATAGATATGGGTACAACACCCAAGAAAAGGTAGACGAAATTGCTCAAGGGCATTATACTGCTCCTTTTTGGGAATATGATAGTAGAACGGGAATAAGATGGAATGTAGACCCAATTTCTTTTCCTTGGCAAAGTCCATATGTAACCAATAACGACAACCCTATATATTTTACAGATGAATTAGGTTTGTTTGGAAAAGGAGGAAAAAAAGGTAAAAAAACTCAGGGGAATACTTGCCCAAGTGATAAAACTGCTTTGAAACATGATAAAGTACCTTCTAGGGATGTTACGAAAACAACAAAATCATCTACTAGGAAATCTATTACTATACCTTTGGAGCGTTTAGCAAAACTTGTTGAACATATTGGCGATGGAGTTGTTGCAGGAGGGAGATATCTTGCAAAAGCAGCTATTAGTCGATATCCTCAGATGATAACAAGGAATAGTTTAGATAGTAAGAAAAACAATATTACAAGACCGAGTTACATTTCAGAAGATGACGCTTTAAATTCTTATATCTTTGGTATAGAGGAAGATAGTGAAAACTCACACAGTGCTTACCCAGATTCAAGGAAATCAAACAAGAGAGTTTATGAAACTTTAGAAAATAATAATGGGCTTTTAATGATTCTAAATGCAGATTACATGCAAAATTTCGTGATTGATATTATTGAAAAAGTTGTTGAAATTAATGGTAAAGAATTCAAAATGAATTATGTGAATACATCAGATGGATGGAAATTCGTTTCTCCTAAAACTATAGATACTATTATGAATGGCGGCTTTTTTAAGTAAAAAGATAATTTGTGTCATATTTTTACTCCCAATATACACTGTAATTGCTCAACTTGATATCAATAGTACCGCAATAACAAAAGATGTTTTTTTAAAAGAAATATCCAAATATGAAATACTAGCTATAGCTGAAAGCAATCACACATTTGGCAATCATCTTCAACATAGAAATGAATTGATAATACAACTTTGCGAAAAATATGGGTATGAAGTTGTTTTGTATGAAGGTGCAGGTTTATTCGAACCTTTAAATATAGAAAAAGATACTTCTGTTAATGGAGTAATTAAGTTTTACACAAAAACACTTCATAAAAATTTTTTCAATGTTTATGAATTTGAATTAATTGAATATTTACTCAAAAACCCAATGAAAACTTTTGTAGGCTTCGATTTAGCAGATTATAACATTTATGATAAAGAAAATTCATTCATCACATATAAAAATCTAGAATCACTTTATGAATTGAATCTAGGTTTAGAAGATAAAAAAAGAATACAAGAGTGTAAAAGATTAGTTAGGCTTAAAGATATTGCTGATTTGGATAGCAATGAAACTACATTAATTACCAATAATTTCGCTAAAGTTTTGAAATCTAGTTTTGAAAAATTAATAATTAATCAAAAAATTTTTTTAAAAACATTTGAAAATTATGTTAGTTACAAACGATTTTATAAATATGAAGATTCAAAGGATTCAACTTTTTTATCTGTATTTGGAAATAACGATAAACATAGGCTGAATCAAATGTTTAGAAATGTAGTTTTTTTAAAGGATAGCATATTTAGAAACAAGAAATTTATTCTCATTACTTCTAATTTGCATGCAATGAAATCAGATTTATTCTATAAAAACATGAAATTGTCTGTAGTTGATATAGGAACTATGTTAAAAAAGAAATATGGGAGCAAATATGGAGCAGTGGGTAGTTTTTCAAATGGAGGAATCTTAGGGGATTTTTCAAGATATTCTGCATTTGTGCCTAAAAAAAACAGTAAAGTTGAGGGAAGTACTGACTTAGGAAATGGTGCAAGTATGACTACTATAAGTACTAATTTTATTTTTGATTATTTTGAGCTAATTAAAGACACGAACAAACTTTATGAAAAACCAGTAGATTTTATAGAAAATAGTTTGTCTTTAAACAAGGACAGTATCCAATATTTAAACTTTAATAAAATTTTAGATAAAAATGTAAAATTCAATATGGATCCATATGATTATCGCTCTGAGGGAACATATAGTACTAATTTGAGTTGGCAAAACATATTTGATTATATGATTTTTTACAAAACTGCAAAACCTAATTGGATTGAACTACCAGACAAATATGTTAAAGTAAGAAAATACAATTTAGATTATCCTTCTTTAAAATTCGAAGATTATAAACAATTTTGGAAAAAATACAAGGATTTGAAATAGTGTAGTGTTCCCAGCTAGGCGAAGAATAAAAAAATGCTAAAAGTTTGGCGAAGTCTCCAGACTTCGTCAAGGTGTATGCAAATCTCTGATTTGCTATAGAAACAAAAAAGTCCATATTTTTAAAATTGGAATTAATTTATACGCAAATCAGAGATTTGCGTTCGCTTCGACATAGTCTAGAGACTATGCCGAACATCCTACACATGATGTGGCAAATCCCCGTTCATAGTAGTCTGTAAAAGCTAAAGTTTGGCGAAGTCTCAAGACTTCGTCATGGTGTATGCAAATCTGAGATTTGCTATAAAACAAAAAAAGTCATTATATTTTTATCAAAACCAACCACTTTTCGTGTTTCACACGAAAATAAAAAAACAAAAAAAAGGGCAAAAAAAAACAAAAGTAGCTTCGCCAATAATAAATCTTTTACAGGGACAGTGTAAGGACAGGGCAGGATTAGCGTAAGGACAGGGCATGCCCTGTCCTTACTTTCTGTACAATCCAATCCAATCGCACAATCGCTCTCGTTTGAAACCATTAGATTGAGGTTTTCTTGTCTTGAGGCCTATTTATTGTTCTTCAGAACCAATATATTTGTCAAATATTTTTTCTATTTTCTTACCTTCCTCTTCCATACCTTCATTTTTTAGGATGGTAGCCAATTGATTGAGAATATATAGATTTGATTGAACCTCCATTTCATTATTTATGTTGTTGGAAACATAATAATTGAGTTCCTCGTCTGCTCTTTTCGACATGATATTGACTATTTCCATGGCTTTTGGTTTGTCGCCACATTTTATCAATACTGCCACAAATTGAGGACTGGTAACATCGTAAGGTATGGTGCGATCGGGTATCACCGTTAAGCAATAATTTATTACTTCTTTGGCTCTAGCTATTTTGTCTATTTTTGGGCTTCCTTCGCTTGGTATAGTGATAGAGTCTTTTTCTTGCATTCCTTCATCATATAATTGGGCTGCTAGCCTGTAAAACGACATACGAGCATTATAAGGAAAGCGTCTATAATTTTCGTCATAAAATTTATCGTCTGCCAAGCCCCTAAAATACATGTCTTTGGTCATTCTTTTATACATCACATCTGTATTTACTACACCTTGGGTGGCTCCAGGTGTGCGATAGGGCATCAATCTATAAGCCAAACCTTCCATTTGCATATATTCTTTAAGCCCAATGTAGTTTGAGGTTGATAATGTAGACGAAAAGTAAATGGGACGTTCCCAGTTGTTGGTAGATATCAAATCCAACATTATCATAGTGGCTTTGTCTATGGCTTGTTTGCCATAGCGCCATACAATTTGTGAGGGCACATCTTTGGCTCTATTTTTGGGTACAAAATCCATTTTACTTACTTTGGCACTATCTACAGGCAAGGCCAAAATCTCTGATGGTAGTGTTGCTATACCATCGCCACTAGACGACTGCACCATAATGGCATCGTTTTGCTCTTTGAGCATTTTGATATAGATAGGCACCGAAATACCACCAGCACCTGCTTTGTTTTCATAATAAGGGATATAATCGTTTTTGCCTTGAATAAAGTCTTTAAATTCCATCGAAATAGGTAGTGGTTGCGATTCGTAAGCTCTCATTTTCATCTGATTGATATACCAATCAGTGTTGAGTAAGCTCAAGTTGCATACACGCACATCTGTACGAAAGCCCTCTACCTCTTGCACATACCAAAGTGGAAATGTATCGTTGTCGCCACCAGTAAAAACAATGGCATTTTTATCACAAGAGTTTAGTAAATTTTTTGCAGAATCGATAGAGTGATATCTATCTGAGCGGTCGTGGTCGTCCCATCCTTGGGCACACATAATTACTGGTGCTACTAAACCCAAACTTGTGGCCAAGATAGGTCTTAATTTTTCATTTTTGACAAAAGCAGAAATATAATCTATTATGGCCAATACGCCCAATCCTATCCAAATGGCAAATACATAAAACGAACCTACATAGATATAATCACGCTCACGTGGCTCTGTTGGTGGTGGATTAAGGTACACTACTAGGGCTATGCCTGTGAGCAAAAACAACCAACCTAGTACAATAAAATCTTTACGGTTTCTAGTAAACTGAAACACAAACCCCAATAAACCAAGCAACAATGGGATGAAAAAATAATTGTTTCGGGCTTTGCTATTGGCAATGGAAGCAGGCAAACCTTCTTTGCCCTCCCAGGGTCTTAGGTAATCGGCATCTTGAATATCGCCTGAGCGGCCAGCAAAATTCCACATAAAATATCGATAATACATGTGGCCAATTTGATAATTGAAAAAGAACTTGATGTTGTCGCTCATGGTTGGTTTTTTGCCAGCAGGCGAACCTGTCCAACGGGCATACTCCTCTGCATGGCCACCTTGCTTGCTATGCAATCGAGGAAAAAGAATTTCGTGGCGTGGATCAAATTTATTGATTATTTTGTAATCATAAATCTCATATTTTTTTTCTCCTTTCCTATACAATGGAGCTCCACGCTCTTGGTCTACCAACTCGGCAGTGTAGCTAGGGCCATATAATAATGGACGATCGCCATATTGCTCACGCTTGAGATAAGACACAAAGCTCATTACATCCTCTGGATTATTCTCATCAATGGGTGTATTAAAATTGGAACGTATCAATATTACAGTATAGCACATATACCCTATAAGTACAAAAGCTAAACCCAAGAGGCTAGTATTTAGTAATATTTTATTATTTTTAATAGAATAAATAATGCCATAAACGACACTACCTACCACTAATAGTATGCAAACAAAAGCTCCAGAGCCAAAAGGCAGACCAAGACTATTTACAAAAAAGATTTCAAACTTGCCAGCCATGGTTGGCAACCCAAGAATAACTCCAACTTGAATAAGAGCAATAATGGCCATAGAAATCAAAAATGCAATCATGGCACCCTTGAAACTGGTTTTGTATCTACGAAAATAATACAAAAAGCCTAAGGCAGGAATTGTAACTAAGTTTAGCAAATGCACCCCAATAGACAAACCCACCATATAGCAAATAAGCAACAACCAACGATCGGCTGTGGGTTCATCGGCCACCACTTCCCACTTGAGCATGGCCCAAAACACAAAAGCAGTAAAAAAACTCGACATAGCATATACCTCGGCTTCGACAGCCGAAAACCAAAAAGTATCTGAAAATGTATAAACCAACGAGCCCACAAGCCCAGAACCAATAATGGCGATGGTTTGGCTTAGGGTAGGAATATCGTCTCGGCTGCTCAAAACCAATTTTCGAGCCAACAATGTGATAGACCAAAACAGGAATAAAATACTAAACGAACTTGCCAAAACCGAAGACATATTGATCCAATAGGCTACCTGAGTAACATCGCCTAGGGCCAGAAACGAAAACATACGACCTATCAGCAAAAACAAAGGTGCTCCAGGTGGATGTGGTACTTGTAGTTTGTATGCACAAGCTATAAACTCGCCACAATCCCAAAAACTAGCCGTAGATTCGGCAGTGAGTGCATAAACTATGGTAGAAATGGCAAATACTGCCCATCCAGCTATGTTATTAATTTTTTTGTATGAAAGCATTTTTTGGTAATATTGTCTAAAAAAAAGATATTTCTATTGCAATAACGGCACGAAAATAATAAAAATTATGCAAAATACATTTTATTTTCAAAAAAAGGTTGAGGGGAATAGTCTGTTATTGATGAATAATATTATTTACTAGACTTTATTCTATTATCATGTTTGCAAAGCATTTGGCAATTTTCGGTAGTTGTTTTGCCGCCTTGGTGCCAAGGTTTGATGTGGTCGGCTTCCATTTCGCTGAGTTCGAAAGTAACATTGCATTTTACACAAACACCAGCTTGACGTTCAAAAGCCTCCCTTTTTTGTTTGTCAGTAAAGGCTCTGATACTTAAATATTTCTCGTTTCTAGTGATTACATATTCATAAATGCCCGATTTTTTGGTTACATCTTCGTCTTGCATCAATGTAGAAATTTCTTTTTCTAGTGTTTTTGCATCAAATTTTGCATCTTTATAACTATTGTAAAGTGTGCCAAAATCCACACCTTTCATTTCTTTGCGATAGTTGGTAAATAGTACTTTTACCCAAGTGATTACATTATTAAAATATAACCACAACTCACTCGCATTTGGCTCATGTTGGTTTTTAGCCATATACTCTTCAATATTGCCTTTAGAAATCCAGTCTATAACTGTTTCTAAGTATTCTTGCCTGTTAGGGTAACCATTCATGTAATCTTTAGCTTTTTGATAAGCTGGGCAACCTGTTTTGCTAAAATATTTTTTGGCATCTGTTAGCCAGGTGCCTGTGTATATGGCATTTCTTAGCTCTTGGTTGGTAAGTTTTGCTCCTGCAATATTAATGGTTTTGAACCAATCGAGCTTTTCTTTATTATCACCTTCACAAAAATAAACCATCAGTTTATAATCCAAAATTTGATTCTGCTCTACATCTGTAAGATTATGAAAGTACATATTATTCAACGAAAAAGTACCTGCCACATATTCACAAATGCTGATGGTGCGTTGCTGTCCATCCAACACTTCATATTGCACATCTGTATATTTTGATTTTGGATTAATTAAATCCAAAACATCATAACTATCCTCTCCACTTTTTACCCAATACATTACATTGAGCGGAAAATTCTTTTTTACAGTTTCAATTACTGAATTTCGTTGTGCATTGTCATATACATACTCACGCTGATATTTTGGACGAATGTTTAGTTTACCTCCATAGCCAACAACACCCTCTTCATCACTGTTTTTATATCCATTTGTAACTTCTCTTATCGTAATTTCTTTCAGAACTATGTCCATTCTTATATTTTTTTGTTTTTAATGAAAACTCTTGCATACGTATTTTCTCCTTTAATCAAAGGTCTAGCATCTTTTTCTCCCAAAAATGAAATACCAACAACATCTTTATCATAACCAGCAGATGCTGACATCCCCAAAATCTCAAATTGTTCAGGATTATATTTATCCAAAAAAGTAATAGGCACACCCATAGTTCCTGAATAATCACAAGGAATATCTTTGGTTTTATCTACATTTATAGCATCATAATTATCATATTTGGGGTATTTTTTTTCGTGGTCTTTGTAGGTTTCACATAGGTATAAATCATCGTTTCGTTTCAGAATATCTAAGTTTGTAAACCAAACCACTCCAGAAACTCTAATCATGCCATCTTTATGATTACTCGCTGTGGCATAATCAGTATAATGTTTGTTAATAAAATGGGCTGCACCTCCATTAAATCCATAACCAAGCCAGATTTTGTTATCTTTTATTAATTTAAAAATCTCTTTATAAGTAATAGCGTTTTGATGCCCTACGATTATAAATTTTTTATCGTATTCTACTAATTGAGTCACGTATTCTCTAAAAAGCGAAAAAGGGGGATTTGTAACTACAATATCTGCTTCTTTAAGCAATTCTATACATTCCTTGTTTCTAAAATCGCCATCACCTTTAAAATATTTGATGCCAATTTCTTCTACATCTGGCACTTTATTTCCGTTTTTATCTCCATTGTATTCTAAATAAATCGCAATTTCTGAATCATTTTTGCTAAATAAGTCCATATTTTGGCTTTTGTAGCAATTAGCTATCAATTTTTTTAACCCCAGAAATTCAAAATTATAAGCAAAATAGTTAAAAAAATTGCTTACACGTGGGTCATCGCAATTACAAAGCACCACTTTACCTTTAAAATGGTCTTTGTAGTGCCTCATTTCTTTTTCAATATCAGGCAATTGGGTATAAAACTCATCGTTTTTACCAGCTTTGGCTTTATGTAAATTTTTGTTTAGAGATTTTGCCATATTATTAAAGCAATATTGAGCGGTAAATATACAAAAAATAAGAAAAAAAGCAAGTTTGAATTTAAAAAATAAATAAATAAAGAAAGGTAAGAATACAAATTTTTAATTACAAAAAAAAGCCCCTAAAAATTGATTTTTTTAAGGGCTTTTTTGATACATTAATTAAGCATTTTTATTGATACAATTCAAATCTTTGAAGGCTTCTTCGAGGCGAAGCACAAAGTTTTCTTGTCCTTTTCGGAGCCACACACGTGGGTCGTAATATTTTTTGTTTGGCGAATCTGGTCCTTCTGGGTTGCCCAATTGGCCTTGCAAGTAATCTTTTTTGCTGTTATAATATTTCAAAACACCTTCCCAAGTGGCCCATTGCATATCTGTATCTATATTCATTTTTATAACACCATAGCCAAGCGATTCTTCAATTTTGGCTTTTTCGGAGCCTGAGCCACCATGAAACACAAAGTAGAGTGGTTTATCAGAAGCTGAGCCAAGTTGTTTTTTTACGTATTCTTGCGAGTTTTTTAATATTATTGGTGTCAATTCTACATTACCAGATTTGTAAACGCCATGCACGTTGCCAAAGGCAGCAGCAGTCGAAAATCTTTTGCCTATCGTAGATAGACTTTTATACATTTGCCAGACGTGGTCGGGCTGCGTGTATAGTTTTTCGTTGTCTACATCGCTATTGTCTACGCCATCTTCTTCGCCACCTGTTACGCCAAGTTCTATTTCTATGGCCATACCAAGAGGGTTCATTTTTTTAAAATATTCAGTAGAGATTTCTATATTTTCGTGTAGGGGTTCTTCGCTCAAATCCAACATGTGGGAGCTAAAAAGAGGTTGTCCATGCGATTTTTTGTGGTCTTCGCCAGCTTTGATAAGGGCATCTATCCAAGGAAGCCATTTTTTGGAGGCATGATCAGTATGTAGTATTACAGGCACACCATAATATTTTGCTACTTCGTGTATATGTTTTGCTCCAGAGATTGCTCCTACTATATTGGCTTGTAGTTGGTCGTTTTTCATGCCTTTGCCAGCATAAAATTGGGCTCCGCCATTAGAAAATTGTATGATTACTGGCGAATTTACTTTTGCAGCAGTTTCCAATACTGCATTGATAGACTCTGTGCCTATGACATTTACTGCAGGCATTGCAAAATTATTGTTTTTTGCATCGTTATAAAGTGCTTCTAGTTCGTCTCCATAAAGGACACCAGCTTTGTATTTTGACATAGAATTTATATTTTAATGTTTTTTAGAAAATAAAAAAGAAATGCGAAAATACACATTCTATTCTATTTTCCTACAAATTGGCTTTATTTTGTAATAAATAAAACAAAAAAGCATCTAATTTATATGATTTGTTTGTGGTAAATCGTATAAATCAGATGCTTTGAGTATATTTAAACAAATAATTTTATTTGCCTGTAACTGAAATTCTTTCCAATCGCATATTATGTGTTTTTAATTTTGGAAATATCAATCCCAAAACATAAACCCTAAAAATGTAGCCATAAAAACTTTTTTCTATCAATTTAGGATCGATCAAGTGTTTGATTTCTTCGTGCATTTTTGGGGTTTCGCTCCAGTGTAGGTTTGCTTTTTCGTGGTGTACTGTATGGTATCCATTGTTAAACAAAAAGAAATTTACACCCATAAAATTTCGTGAATGATTCCATTTTGATTCCTCATCGGCATGGATGTGTTGCACATAATTAAATATCATTACCATATAGCCTGATACTTGCTGAGGGATGATGACAAATAGTAGGGCTTTTTTCCAATCAATAATCAACCAAAAGGCAATCCAAGAAACCAAAACTACTATTTGGGTAATGTATTCCCAAAATGTTTTGGTGTCATCTTGTTTCAATTTTCTCATAAAAGGCATGATGCCTTCTTTGATTTGGTACACACTGCTTTTGCTAGGGTAGCTTACAAGTGTGAATAAATGATTTTCTTCTGAATTGCGATACACAGCAGTGTGGTCGCCTGGTTTGTTGTTGTATCTGTGGTGATTGCGGTTGTGGGTGGGTATCCAACAAAAAATTGGAATACCATAAAACACCGTAAGCCACCAATCAGTAAGTACATTCAATGTTTTGTTTTCCCACATATTGAGGTGGTTGTGGTTGTGGGTAATAACCGAAATGGCTACCGCAAAATGTAAATATACAATGTACAGCCACACATTGAAGCCATAATTCCACTGCCAAGCAAACATGGCAGAAATTATAATAAGATAAAGAATAGATTTGACGTCAGCTTTGTATTTGAGCATGGTATTAAAATAAAATTAATGTAAATAATTGAATTAAGATTTATTTGACTACAAAATTAAAGAAATTATATTAATTATCCACAATATTGAAACTATAATTTCTTAATAATACGAAATAGATTGTATATTTAAAATGTTTTATATAATCAAAGATTGATTTTTTTATTTAGAAACGTTACTAAAATAAGATTTTGGTGGTAGAATAAAGAAAACCACTTTCTAGGCTTTTATATTTTGAAAAAAAATCAAAAAAAGTATTCTTTAGAAGTTAAAATCTACATATTACTTGTGTAGGGATACAAAATTCTATTATCCTTGAACTTGTATTGCAACAGACAAGATAACGATGCAAAACTGTTTTAAAGGCAATTACATTTAATCTAAAAGGTAAGAAATCGAAGAATGGCTGTTTTTAATCTAAAATTGAAATTTAATCTACGTTGTCGTGCAAAAATTTGTTATTTCCTAACACATCGCCATCTTCGTTGAGACTAAATTTAGATACAATCCTTTCTGACGAGTGTGGTTGTTCGTACAATTTTTGTTTGTTACGAATGTATGCTGGTATTTCTAATCTATCGCGATACTCTTCGGGTGTCATATTGCTAAACACGCTTGTTTCTGATAGTTTTGTAATTCGTATTTCTTGTAATTCTTGCTGTTTTTTCTTTTTGTCTTCGTCTATTTTTTGATAATCAGTAACAATAGCTTTTTCGTGTTCTTGCGAAAACAAGGGCGAATTTTGTGTATTATTTTGTCGAGAGCGTACATCAATTTCTATTCTATTTCTCTCGTTTACATCAATAATTCCATTTTGGGGAACAAAAATAGGTTCTTGATTGGCGGTGGGTATGTTTAGAATTGTAGGTTTTGATGCAGGCATTGTTTTGCTCGAATCCAAATCTATTACAGTTTTTTCTGATACTTTATCGCCAATAGCTTTTATAGAATCAAATCCTGTTGCTATGACAGTAACTCTTATATTATCTCCCAGTGAGTCGTCTATAGAAACGCCACATTTCAGTAGGGCCTCATAACCAGCAGCATCTTGTAAATAATCATTGATGATACCATAATCGTCTAGGCTCAATCCTTGAGCAGTTGCAGTTATAGACACAAGTATTTTCTTGGCACCTGTTATTGATGTATTATTGAGCAAAGGAGAGTGCAGAGCGGCTTCTGCTGCTTTTATGGCTTTGTTGGCACCTGCAAACATAGACGAACCCATTACGGCCGAACCAGCTCCATTCATTACCATATTTACATCCTGAAAATCAATATTTATAAAGCCTGGCTTAGTAATAATTTCTGCGATAGATTTGGCAGCCACAGTCAATATATCATCTGCTTTAGAGAATGCTTCACTTAGATTTAAATTGCCATATATTTCTCTGATTTTATCATTTAATATGACAATAACTGTATCGCAATATTGTTTTAACTCTGCTATACCTTCTTCGGCTAAACTTACTTTTTTGCGTCCTTCAAATGTGAAAGGCATAGTTACGATACCAACAGTAAGTATATCCATTTCTTTGGCAATTTTAGCAATCACTGGTGCTGCCCCAGTGCCAGTGCCACCACCCATACCAGCAGTGATAAACAACATTTTGGTTTCTTGGAGCGATTCCCTGATGCGTTCTTTGTCTTCCATGGCCGATTGCTTACCCATTTCTGGATTTGTACCTGCACCTAAGCCTACAGTAAGCAATGTGCCTATTTGCAATTTATGCTCGATGGGGCTTGTTTTCAAGGCTTGCACGTCTGTATTGCAAACTATAAATTCTACATCTTGTATACCTTGTTGGTACATGTAGTTTACGGCATTGCTGCCACCACCACCAACACCTATTACTTTTATGATTGGTTTTCTAGAACCAGACGGAAGTTCAAACTTATAATTCATCGCAGCCTACATTAAGAAAGCGAATTTGTGCTTTATTATCCACAAGTTATTAACACAACGGAACTTGTTTTAAGAAAAAATGATAGACGCTTTCTAAGGATAAAAGTTTTTTTAGAAATGTCCATCAAATTATCTCACCCCACCACCCAACACTTGATACATTTTAACAACAGCATTCATTTGTTGTTTTTTGGTTTCTACTAATTCCATTTTCGATTCTAAGGCATGAGAATTTCAACTTTAGAATATTAAAAGAGGAAATTAAAAAAATATAGTCAAGATTTGGTCTTTTAAAACTACGCCAATAAATACAATCTCGCCATTAATAACTTGATAACCAACAAAATAGTTATCTATTTCTATGGTAAAAAGATATGGAAAACCTAAGATACTTCTAACATTAAATGTATCCATTGTAGTACTGGTTTTAATATTCTCAATAAGCTCTTTGAGTTTTACTTGAGTACTTTCTGGCAATTTAAGGGCTTGATTGGTAAAGCCTTTCTCAAATTTCAATACCATTAACCAATCTTTTGTAAAAATATTTCAGCTTCAGATTCTGTCATCACTTCCCTGTCTTTTCTGTTTAAAAAATAATCAGCAATTTTTTTATCTTCTAGCATTTTAACATCCAAAAATCCACATTTTATTTGCCAAGACGCAGCTAAAGCCATTAAGACATCCTCCTGTGCTTTGGTTTGAGGTTGAACTACAAGTGTATTCATAATTTCAATTTAATATTCAAATATATATAAAAAAATGTAAAAAAGCTATTTCAAATACTTTTTCTTTTACGAAAATATTTTTATTCTGAACTTGTTCTTTTTTCTCATAAAATATCTAAAATTTGATAATATTTCAACTATTTCACCCCACCACCCAACACTTGATACATTTTTACCACAGCATTCATTTGTTGTTTTTTGGTTTCTACCAATTCCATTTTCGATTCTAAGGCATCGCGTTGGGTAAAGAGAATTTCTACATAGTCTGCCAACGCAGATTTGAATAAAGAAATAGAAATATCAATCGAGCGTGTAAGTGCTTTTACTTGCTTGGCTTTAAAATCATAACTTTTCAATAAATTATCAATATTTGATTGATTATTAACCACTTCTGTATAGGCATTAATTACTGTTCGCTCATAATTATATACAGCCTGAATTTGGCGAGCATTTGCAGCATTATAATCCGCTTTTATGGCATTTCTGTTGATTAAAGGTGCAACTAAGCCTCCAGCCATATTTGCCAAAATAGACTGAGGCGTACTTAAAAAATAACGTGGACTAAAAGCCTCATAACCTATATTTCCAGTAATATTTACTAAAGGATAAAAATTAGCTTTTGCCACTTTTACATCTACATTTGCAGCCGACATCAGATTTTCAGCTGCTTTTATATCTGGTCTGTTTTCCAAAAGTTGTGATGGAATTCCATTAGCAACTATCGAAGGTGTTAAATCAAGAAATTCAGCCGATTTTCGGTCAATTTTTTTAGGAAATCTGCCCAACAAAAAATTAAGTTTATTTTCAGTTTCAATGATTTTTTGTTGCACATAATATTGTCGGCTATTGTTTTTAGCCACTTCTGCCTCAAATCGCAACACAGCCAATTCGGTTACAGTTCCTGCTTTTTTCTGTAAAATAATAATTTCAAGTGCATTTTTTTGAATTTCGATATTGGCTTTTAATATTTCTAATTGATTATCTAATGCAATCAATTCATAATAACTTTGGGCAACTTCAGAAACTAAAATGGTAGCTGCAAAATTTTTGCCTTCTACACTGGCAAAATAGTTGTAAAGTGCAGATTTTTTGGCATTTCTCAATTGTTTCCAAACATCGACTTGCCAAGCCACATTTGCACCTAAAAATATATTGGGCATAACTTCAGGTTTGGGATTTCCAGGAGTAATTTGCAAATTGTTTTCTAAAGCACCCATTGAAGTATATCTCCCTGATTTATCAATTCCACCTCCACCAAATAGCCTCACAAAAGGCAAATAAGCCCCTTTTCTAGCTTTTATTTGATTATTTGCAATGATTATATCTTGCAAAATCATATTAAATCGTTGGTTATTAGCCAATGCAGTATCAATCAATTTCACTAAAGCTGAGTCTGTGAAAAATTTTTTCCAGCTCAACTTTGCAGCATTGGATGAATCAGAATTTATGCCATAAGAACTGGGCACATTTTTATTTACTTTTTTGCTAGTAATGCTTGGGATGCAACTTGAAAGCATGGCAAAAAAACAAGTAATTAAGATGATTTGATATATGTTTTTCATGTTTTTATAAAGCCCCCAACCCCCGAAGGGAGCTTATGTTAAATGTTGATATTCAAGGGTTATGAGCAAAATACTCATGAATATTTTTTATTTGCCACGAATGCACGAATAAAAACAAATAATATCTAGTATATATTCGTGAATTCGTGGCATAATTAATGTTTCTCTGCTTCTGTAAATGGTGTCATATCTTCTTTTTTAATCAATTTTCTACCTTCATTCATTTTTCCAAATACATAATAAAGACCTGGAATGATAACAATACCAAAAACAGTTCCAAAAAGCATACCACCAAGGGCACATCCGCCAATAGTTTTGTTGGCTATGGCTCCTGGTCCATGTGCTAAAACCAACGGAATTAACCCAGCCATGAAAGCAAAAGAAGTCATTAAAATGGGTCTAAAACGGGCTTTTGCTCCTTCTATAGCTGCATCTAACACTGACATACCTTCAAGATTTTTTTGTATAGCAAACTCTACAATCAACACTGCATTTTTGCCTAATAAACCCACCAACATGACTAAAGCCACTTGGGCATAAATATCATTTGCCAATCCCATGATTTGCACAAAGAAAAATGCACCAAAAATACCAGCTGGCAAAGATAAAATTACGGCAAAAGGCAATATAAAACTCTCATACTGAGCAGCTAAGACTAAATACACAAATATTAATACAATAATAAATATTACAATAGTTTCATTGCCACTAGCACGAATTACCTCATCTTTTGTCAATGCAGCCCAATCGATGTCATATCCTTTTGGCAAGGTTTGAGCAGCTACTTCTTGAATGGCTTTTATGGCTTCGCCACTGCTATAACCTGTTGCTGGAGAGCATCTTATCGAGGCAGTGGTGTACATATTAAAACGATTGATTTCATAGATATCTTGCACTTTTTTCATTTTCAAAAAAGCAGAATAAGGCACCATTTCTCCTTCATCGTTTTTTACATAAAGCAAATCTAAAATATCAGAAGGCTGTTTTCTAAATGCTGGTTCGGCTTGCACAAAAACCCAGAAAAATCGTCCAAATTTTATAAAACCTTGATCAAACGAACTTCCTATCAAAATACTAAGGTTATCCATTGCTTTGCTAATAGAAACTCCTTTTTGCATGGCAATATTGTTGTCTATTTCTAGTTCATATTGAGGGTAATCAGTTCTATAAAAGGTAAACAAAGCTGAAAGTTCTTTTCTTTTTTCAAGTTCATTCATGAAATCGTCAGTTATTTTTCCTAAACGCACATAATCTATGTCTGTGTTTTTGTCCAAAAGTTGTAAGGTAATTCCACCTGCTGCCCCATAGCCAGGTACTGCTGGTGGGTCGAAAAACTCTATTTTTGCACCTGGAATGTCTTTTACTTTTTCTTCTAATTCCAAAATAATTTCAGCTGCTGTGTGGTGGCGTTCATTCCATGGTTTAAGGTTTATGAGCAAAGTGCCTGAGTTTGAGCCTCTTCCTTGTGTTAAAACTTCATAACCTGCCAAAGCAGAAACTGATTTTACACCATCAACTTTTTTGGCAACATTTTGTAATTGGCAACTTATGTCAAAAGTTCGTTCAAGGGTAGAACCCGCTGGGGTTTGTAAAATAGCATAAATCATACCCTGATCTTCGCTTGGTACAAATCCAGCTGGTAGATTTAAGTTAACACCAAATATTCCCAAACAGAATATTCCCAAAACTCCCCAAGTAACTACTTTTCGGTTTACAATTAGTCTAAGAATTTTTATATATCCACCAGTAAGATTTTCAAAAAAGATGTTAAATTTTGAAATGAAACTATTAACCCAAGTTCTTCTGCGTGGCTGTCCATGAATGCGTTTCAAAATCATGGCACACAAAACGGGAGTTAAAGTAAGTGCTACAATTCCTGAAATTACAATAGAAGAAGCCATGGTGATAGAAAACTGGCGATAAAATATTCCTACTGGTCCTGACATAAACGCCACAGGAATAAACACAGAAGTCATTAATAAGGTAATGGCAATGATGGCTCCACTTATCTCTCGCAAAACTTTTTTTACAGCATCATATACTGAAATATGATGGTTTTCTTCCAGCTTGGCATGGACAGCCTCCACAACCACAATGGCATCATCTACCACAATTCCAATGGCCAATACCAAGGCAAAAAGGGTAATTAAATTGATGGTAAGCCCAAACATTTGCATCACTGCAAAAGCCCCAATCAAAGAAACTGGAACTGCAATAATAGGAATCAAGGTAGAACGCCAATCGCCTAAGAAAATAAAAACAACCAAGGCAACCAATATAAAAGCATCTCTCAATGTATGCACCACTTCTTCGATAGAAGCATCCAGAAAAGTTGAAACATCATAATCAATATCATATTCCATACCAGCTGGAAAATCTTTTTTCAATTCTTCTAGCTTAACTTTTACATTTTCAATTACTTCTGTAGCATTGCTTCCATAGGTTTGATTGAGCATAATTGCAGCTGAAGGATATTCATCTTTTTTAGAATAAATATCATAGCTAGTACTTCCTAATTCTACATCTGCAACATCTTTCAATCTGATGGCTTCGCCTTTTGAATTTGCTCTGATAATCACCTCTTTATATTGCTCTGGGGTGCTATATCTATCTGTATAGGTCATTACATATTCGATAGATTCTGAGCGTTTGCTATCTGCTCTTCCCAATCTGCCAGGAGTAGCAATTATACTTTGTTCAAAAAGTGCTTTGGTTACTTCATCAGCATTGATGTTATAAGCTCGCATTCTATCAGGATTGAGCCACACACGCATGGCATATTGTCTGCTACCAATAATTTGTGCCAAAGCCACACCATTGATTCGCTGAATTTCAGGTAGCATTTTTATAAATGCATAATTGAAAATGAACTTCATATCTGCATTTGTGGTGTCTTTGCTGTATAAATTAATATACATCAACATACTGGGTTGAATGGGCTGCACCACAATTCCAGCCAACTGCACTTGTTCTGGCAGCATACTTTTGACTGAAAGTACTCTGTTGGTTACATTTACCAATGCTTGATTGGGATCTGTGCCTAAGTTAAAAATAATTTGGATATTGGCATCTCCAGAACTTGCAGCAGTTGAAAACATGTATTTCATGCCTTGCACACCATTGATAGCTTGTTCTAAAGCAATCAAAGAAGAGTTTACCAATACTTTTCCACTTGCTCCTGGGTACGAAAGTCTCACAATTACCATGGGTGGAGCAATAGAAGGAAACTGCGACTTTGGAAGCGAAGTTATAGCCAATATTCCCACAAAAACGATGACAAGCGAAATAACTATGGCTAATGCTGGTCGTTGTATAAATCTTTGGAACATGTTTTTTGCCCCTAAATCCCCGAAGGGGACTTTTGAAGGACTTTTGGTTTAATGGTTAATTTCTAATTTACATTTTTATTTTTTTATCTTATTGAAATTGCTATGCAGTTGCACTTTCCCCCTTCGGGGGTTAGGGGGCTATTATTCTGCGTGTAATTTCAATTTAGACATCACCGTTTTTGGGTCTTTGAAATCATATTTGATTTTGTCTCCTTCTTTTACTTTTCTTAAACCCTCCAATAATACTTTATCGTTTTCGTTAATGCCATTGGCTACTATATATATGTCAGGCATTTCGCCAGAAACAGTAATTCTTCTGGCTTCGAGTTTGTCATCTTTACCAACAACAAATACAAATTTTTGGTCTAATACTTCAAAAGTAGCCTTTTGGGGTATTAAAATCGCTTTTTTAAGTGGAACTGTTACAATTACATTGCCTGTTTCGCCATGTCTAAGCAACGCATCAGGATTAGGAAAGGTGGCTCTAAAAGCAATGTTTCCTGTCATATTATTAAAATCAGCTTCAATAGTTTTGATAACACCATCGTAGTCATACATTTGATGGTTTGCCATTTTGAGTTTTACTTTTCTTCTGCTATTATCTTTTTCGCCTTGTTTATAATCTAAATATTCGGCTTCTGGTACATTAAAATACACCCACAATTCGCTGATATCAGAAAGGGTAGTTAGCAAATCTCCATCGTCAAGCAAACTACCTAGTCGCACTTGAAAACGGTCTATCAATCCATCAAATGGAGCAGTAATTCGTGTAAAACTCATATAGACTTCTGCCAAACGAAGTTCAGCTTTTGCTTTTTCGTATTTTGCCCTTACCAATGCCAATTGATTGGGAGAAATCACATTGCTATCAGCCAATAATTTTGAATTTTGATATTCTATTTGGGCATAATTGGCTTCAGCTTTGGCTTTTTCTAGTTCTGCTTGGTATTTTATGGGTAAAATCTGAAACATCAATGTTCCTTTTTTCACAAACTTGCCCTCGTCTACATATACATGTTGCAAATATCCCCTATCTAAGGCTCTTAGTTCTATATGCTGAATGGCTTTGATTTGACACACATATTCGCGTGTGGTAGAAGTGTCTTTTCTCAATGGGCTTGTTACTTCATACACATCTTCCTTTTCTTTTTCTTTCTTTTTAGTACAATTTGTGAAAATCAAAAAAGGTAAAATACACAATAAAAATTTATATGTTTTCATGCTATTTTTAAGGATTTAGTTTTAGAATCAAAAATAATTCTGACCTTTAAAATTATTTTGATGCAAACAAGAGAAAAAAAAATGCGTGCCAAATTAAATTAGAATTAAGATTAATCAGTAAGATTAAACTTTAATCTTGTTTTAATTTTAAGATTAAAAAAATGGAATAAATTTTAATATGGCGTTACTTTTTGAATTATTTTAAATTTTAATGCTCATTTCAATATTAAAATTTGCTTAAAATTACAGCTTGACACTCTTTTCTGATTTTCAAATTTCTACTTTTGACAAAAAATAACAAAATCACACTATGAAAATATTATTGATAGAAGACGAGCCTAATGTATCATCCTTTATTAAAAAAGGACTTGAGGAGCAGCTTTTTGATGTAGAATGTGCCTTTGATGGAAAATCAGGCAAAGATTTGGCCATAAACAATAGGTATGATATAATAATTCTAGATATAAATTTGCCCGAAATGAATGGCTTTGATGTTAGCAAAACCGTAAGAGAGCAAAAAATAAAAACACCCATTTTGATGCTCACAGCTTTTGGTACAACTGATGATAAACTGAAAGGATTTGAAAATGGGACTGATGATTATCTCGTAAAACCTTTTGAGTTTAGAGAACTTTTGGCACGTGTAAAAGCACTTCATAATCGAAATAGCCATTCAAATATGGTAACAAATTTGCTCAAGATTGCTGACCTAGAACTAAATATGGACGAAAAAATTGCTATCAGAGCAGGAAAAAGAATAGATTTGACTGCCAAAGAGTTTGCTTTGCTAGAATATTTTATAAGAAACAAAGGGAAAGTGGTTTCTCGTATGGATATTTCAGAAAAAGTTTGGGACATAAATTTTGATACAGGCACCAATGTAGTGGATGTGTATGTAAATTTTTTGCGTAAAAAAGTAGACAAAGATTTTGACAAAAAACTTATAAATACAGTCGTTGGCATGGGTTATGTAATGAAAGATTAAATGAATATTCGTACTAAATTAACAGTACTTTTTTGCTCCATCGTTGCCTTGATTTTGGTAGCATTTTCGGTTTCTATCTATTATTTTTATTCACTGTATCGTGAAAACGATTTTTATGAAAGACTAGATAAAAAAGCACACAAAACAGTGGAATTGCTTTTTCAACACAACGAAATAGACTCCAAAATTCTTCAAATCATTGATAAATACGACCTTCAAACACTTTTTGACGAGGAAATAGTTATTTTAGATTCAAATAAAACCGAAATTTATACAACCGTTAGCAATAAAATGGTTATTGATACAGTTTTGATCAATGATGTTGTATTAAATAAAAAAGTAGAAACCAAAGATAAAAACCGAGAAATCATTGGACTAAACTTGGTGGCCAACGCCAAAATTTATTACGTATTTATTTCTGCCATTGATAAATATGGCCTCGAAAAACTCAATAAGCTACAATTAATCATTTCTGTTGGCTGTTTACTTTCAATTTTAATTATATTTTTTGCAGGATATTACTTTTCTACCAAGGCTCTTGAGCCTATCAAAATGGTTGTAAAACAAGTAGATACCATTAATATATCAAACCTAAATATGCGGGTACAGGCGGGTACAGGCAACGATGAGATAGCACAATTATCTGCCACATTTAACAAAATGCTCGAGCGCCTAGAAGAAGCCTTTGCCATGCAAAAAAACTTTGTATCAAACGCATCACACGAGTTGCGAACACCCCTAACATCTATCAGAGGAAATATTGAAGTAACTTTGATGCAAACACGAAGCGTTGAAGAGTATCAAGCTGTATTGCATGATGTTTTTGATGATGTAAGCCGCCTTACAAAAATGACAAACGGATTGCTAGAACTGGCTCGCATTACAGCACTAGGCACAAAACTACAGCCCAATCCTATTCGTATTGACGAGGTTTTATGGCAATCAAAAGACGAGGTAGAACATAAAAACTCAAAATATAAAGTAAAGCTATCTTTTGAAAATTTCCCCGAAGAAGAAGAGTCTTTGGTGCTTTTAGGAAACGAAAGTTTGCTCAAGACCTCGTTTGTAAATCTGATGGAAAACGCCTGCAAATTTTCGTCAAACAATACATCAGAAGTATTGATGGTTGTATATGAAAAATACGTCAAAATTGTTTTTATCGACAATGGTGTAGGCATCAAAGAAGAAGATTTGCCTCATATTTTTGAGCCATTTTATAGGAGTATATCAAATAGACAAATGCCTAGCGGTTATGGGATTGGGCTATCTCTGGTCGAAAAAATAATTACCATACACAAAGGCAGGATAGATGTAATTACATTTCTGCAAAAAGGAACAATATTTACAGTCAATTTGCCAAAATTGAAGTAACTATTATATAATATATATATAATTTATAATACTTAAAAATACTAACTACCTGATAATCAGCATACTAAATAAATTATAATTCGCCAAGTTATATGATTTTGTGGCTTATTTGGCGAATAATAGTATTAAATAGCAATTATTGAAATAAATAAGGATAAAATACAATAAAGTTTAGAAGACATTAATTTATATAAACACCTGATAATCAGTATGTTAAATAAATTATAGTTCGCCAAGTTATATGATTTTATGCTATATTTGGCGAATAATAGTATTAAATAGCAATTATTGAAATACATAATATTTCTATAAAATGTATTTTAATATAGCGGATATTAATTTATATAAATGCCTGATAATCAGTATATTAAATAAATTATAATTCGCCAAGTTATATGATTTTGTGGCTTATTTGGCGAATAATAGTATTAAATAGCAATTATTGAAATAAATAAGGATAAAATACAATAAAATTTAGAAGATATTAATTTGTATAAATGACTGATAATCAGCATATTAAATAAATTATAATTCGCCAAGTTGTATGATTTTGTGGCTTATTTGGCGAATAATAAAATTAAATATCAATTATAGAAATACATAATATTTTTATAAAAATATTGAAATATAGGCAATATAAATTTATATAAATGCCTGATAATCAATACTTTATATAAAATATAATTCGCCAAGTTATATGATTTTATGGTATATTTGGCGAATAATAAAATTATAATTCGCCAAGTTATATGATTTTATGCTATATTTGGCGAATAATAAATTGATAGAAAAACATGAAAGTTGCTGGTAGGGAGTACGAAATCAGAATGATGCAAAACCTTATTGATAATAAAAATGCAGAGTTTTTGGCCGTATATGGACGCAGGCGCATTGGCAAAACCTATTTGATAAGGCAAGTTTTCAAAGATTTTATAGCTTTTGAGTGTAGTGGTTTGCACGAAAAAGAAATGAGCCAACAACTCGAAAATTTTTGGATGACAATAACCGAAACTTTTAATTACAAAGAAGAAAAACCACCACTTCCGCAAACATGGCTTCAGGCATTTCGATTGCTAAAAACAACTATTGATAAAATGAAAAGCAAACAAAAAAAAGTAATCTTTTTAGATGAGATTGCTTGGTTTGAAACACCTAAATCTGGATTTTTGGCGGCTTTAGATAATTTTTGGAACCAATATTGCTCAAAACGTGATGATATTGTTTTGGTTATTTGTGGCTCGGCAGCATCTTGGATTATCGACAAAGTAATCAACAATAGAGGTGGATTGCACAATAGAGTTACAAGCCACATTCAACTTATGCCCTTTACGCTACACGAAACTAAAGAATATTTAAAGTTATTGCATGTAAAACTAACTGAAAAAGATATTTCAAATTTATATATGGCAGTTGGTGGAGTACCTTTTTATCTGAAAGACATAAAACCAGGACAAAGTGTGGCTCAAATATTGGATAATTTATTTTTTGAAAAACAAGCTTTACTCAAAAATGAATTTTCAAATTTATATGCTTCATTGTTTAAAAATAGTGATTTGCACGTCAAAATTATCAAAGCACTAGCAACCAAAAATAAAGGACTTACAAGAAATCAATTATTAAAAGAAACTAAACTACTAACAGGAGGTGGATTTAGTAAACTGTTGCAAGAACTTACTGCCTGTGGATTTATAAAAATAATCTATCCCATTGACAAAAACAAAGAAGATGTGCTGTATAGGCTAGTAGACGAGTATTCGATATTTTACTTAAAATTTATTGCCAACAATAAAACGAATAGCAGCTGGATGCAAATCACAAACACGCAAACCTATAAGATTTGGTCTGGGTTTAGTTTTGAGAACCTGTGTTTTAAGCACATATATCAAATCAAAAAAGCACTAGGTATTCAAGGCATCATCTCTAACGAATATTCTTGGTTTTGGAAAGGAAACGAGCAAGAAAAAGGCACTCAAATTGATTTTATTGTAGATCGTAGCGATAATTGCTTAAATATTTTGGAATTAAAATTTTATGATGGTTTGTTTGAATGCACAAGCGATTATGCCACGCAGCTAAAACAAAAAATAGCTATTTTTAAAGAAAAGACAAAAATAAAAAAAAATATATTTATTACTTTACTTACCTCCAATGGTGCCCAAAAAAACGAACATTATTTGAGTGTAGTTACCAATGAAATTCCGTTGGGTGTCTTGTTTGTATAATCACAACCCAAGACAGAAGGCACTGTAGATATCAAACTTATATAGAATATAAAAATGCCTAATAATACACCAATAATAGACCTAAAAGTATTGCGTAGAGGTTTTTTTGATAGTATTGAAGCCTTTGCTCACGCATTGAAAAGATAGCCCCAAAAGTGGGATAAATATGAAAATACGCCAAAAAGGTTAGTAGATTTGAGAACACGCCAAGAGGTAAATAATTAGTAAGAACACGTCTCTTGGCGTGTTCTTACTAATTGTTTATTTTACCTACTTATGGTTATATATTTTATTGTTTTGGGTGTGTCATTTTTGTAATCAACTATGATGTAGTATGTGCCATCTGGCAAGCCAATGCCCCCATTTCCTATCACTATACCTTTGTTGGACGAACCATCCCAAGTGTTGTCGTAGTTTTCGTTTTCGTATACAAAATTGCCCCAACGATTAAATACTTTTAAGTTTACATTTGGGCTATCTATTGGTTTAGAAATTACAAATTCATCGTTTATACCATCTCCATTGGGCGAAAATCCATTAGGTACTTCATAGCCTTGTGGTGTTTCGGTGGCTTTTGGTGGTATTGTTACTACAATTATTGTGCTAGTGCAAGTGTATGGGTCACATATTGTAATGGCATACTGCACTGTACCAACATAAGTAGATTGTGGGTCTGGCACAAAGGTATAAGCCCCACGTTCATTTATAGTAAGATTTCCAACATTTGGCACTAATGATACTGCTGTTATTGTAAGTACGTCTCCATCTGCATCTTTAACGATAAATCCTGGCAATGTACCTGTAAGATTTTGAGTATTTATACCTCCAGTTACTGTTGTTTGTGGTGCATCGTTTGTTCCTACAATAGTGATATTGATTTGAGCAATTCCACAACTGGTACTATTGCAAGCTGTGTATTTATATGTAGTGATTGTAACTACACCTTGTGGCAGTTCTATATTTGGCACAAATGTAAAAGCACCTGTCAAGCTATTTATAGTGAGCAATCCCATAGTATTGTTAGGTTCAGTCAATCCAGAGATAGTCAATGCAGTACTGCTATTGGTTTCTGGGTTAAAGTCATTGTCGAGAATATTGCCATTTATGGCAGTGTTTTCATCTGTTAGTAGCAAATCATCGTTGGCCACTACACTCGAGTTTGTAACATTAATTGTAATAACTGCATTTGTACATACGAGCATATCACAACCTACAATGGTATAAGTAACAATTCCTGTAAAGGTTGGGTTGGGTATAAATGTGTAGCCACCCAACGAATTTACGGTAAATGTACCATTTGGATTAGTTACATTTTGACTTGTAACAGTTACAATTCCGTCAGGGTCAGTGAATGTGGCTGTGCCTGAGGTACTTGTATTTCTAGGAATGTTTACCACAATCTGTGGAGCTACTGGTGCATCGTTTACGCCATTGATAGTAATAGCTATTTGTGCAGTACTGCAATTGGTTGTGTTGCAAGCTGTATATATATATGATGTAATTGTAGTAATACCTTGTGGCAGTTCTACATTTGGCACAAAAGTATAAGCTCCAGAAATGCTATTTATATTGAGAGAGCCTAAATTATTGCCCATATTTATAATACCAGTGATTGTTAATCCATTGCTATTGCCTGTCAATGGATTAGTATCATTGCTCAATATATTGCCTGAAATACTTGTGTTTTCATCAGTTGTGTTGGCATCGGCCAATAAAATTGGAGAAGTACTACTCAATACATGAATTGTAATTGTGGCATTGGTACACACAAACATATCGCAACCTACAATGGTATAAATAACAATTCCTGTAAAGGTTGGATTGGGTATAAATGTGTAGCCACCCAACGAATTTACGGTAAATGTACCATTTGGATTAGTTACATTTTGACTTGTAACAGTTACAATTCCATCAGGGTCAGTGAATGTGGCTGTGCCAGAGGTACTGGTATTAGGTGGAATATTTAAAGAAATGACTGGTGCTACTGGTGTATCGTTTACGCCATTGATTGTAATGGTTAATATAGCAGAATTGCAATCATTATCTCTACATGCCGAATATTTATAAGTAGTTATGGTTGTTACACCTTGCTCAAGTTCTATGTTTGGCACAAAAACGTAGGCTCCTGTTAAAGAATTTACTATTAATGTACCTACATTGTTGATAGGAGAAGTAATTCTAAATACATATAAATCAGTGTTATTACCTGTAAGTGGGTTGATATCATTGGCCAGTACATTGCCAGAAATGCTTGTGTTTTCGTTTGTTATATTCTCATCGTTTATAACAATAGGAGATGAAGTACTAGCAACTATGATAGAAAGCACACCACTGGTACAAGTGATGGTTGGGTCGCACACTTGGTATGTGTAGCTTGTAGTGCCTACAAAGGTAGTATTTGGCACAAAAGTATATGTTCCATCTCTATTAATGGTAATTGAGCCACCAGGAATAGTGCCTGCAAAAGTAGTTACCGAAAGTTGATTAGGTGTATTATCCTTATCAGAAATTCCAGATATAGTTCCATTTAATACAGTGTTAAAATTAGTATTTACTGTACTATTAAGAGCCACTGGTGCATCGTTTACGGCTGTAATGGTAATATTTACGATACCACTTGTGCAAGAACTGGTGGGGTCGCATACTAAATAAGTGAAACTGTCTGTGCCAAAATAATCAGCATTTGGGGTATACAAGGCTACGCCAGTAGTGCTATTAAATGTAATTGTACCATGTGTGGGCAAGGTAGCAATAGTGTGCGTTATGGCATCGCCATTAGGGTCATAATCGTTGCCAGTTATGGTAATATTTAGGGCTACATCTTCAGGTGTTTTTACATTTTCGTTGATTACAATAGGAGATAAAGCTGTTGCAGGTATTTTTATAATGACTCTAGCAGAATCACATTTGCTTGGCACACCATTATCGCAAACTTGATATTTTATTGTATCTGTGCGTGGAGTGGCACTTAGACCAGTAAAATAATCAAGCATACCTATTGTGTAAAATGAGGTAATAAGACCAACATTGGCAATATCAGTGCTTGTGATTGTCAAAACAGAATAAGTTAATGTATTGCCATCTGGATCTGTATCATTAATTTTCATTGATATAATGCCACTCACCGTTTGATTTGGGTTAAATGAATAAATATCATCCAAAGCTATTGGGGCATCATTTACTGGTGCAATTATAAATGTGATGGTATTTTGAGTACATAATTTTGGAGTGCCATTATCACAAACTTCGTACGTATAGGTATCTGTACCTGTAAAATCTGTAGCTGGAATATAAGAAACTAAGCCATTGGAGGTTATTGTGATAGTGCCCCCTTTAGCTGTATTTGCTCCATTTATGGTAGATACAGTTAAAACATCTCCATTATCTGGGTCTGATATACCAATAATTGTGTAATTAACGAACATATCTTCGTTGCCAACTATGGTTACCAATGGAGCTATTGGAGCATCATTTACACCATTTACTGTAATGGTTAAAGTTAAATTTGAGCATAATGGAGGCAATGGAGTGCCATTATCACACATTTGCACTGTAACTACATCTATGCCATTAAAATTAGGATTAGGTATATATAAGTATGTACCATCTGTATTCAAAGTGATTGTTCCATTGGTTGGGCCAGATACAGGATTTGTATTGACAGACAATGTAGTGCCATCTGGATCAACATCATTCAATACATTGAGAACACTACCAGAGATGGTGCTATCTTCGTTGCCTACGTTGGTTTTATTGGTTAATACTGGTGCATCGTTGATGGCATTTACGGTAATCGTAACTACATTACTTGTGCAACTTATGGTAGGATTAATGACTTCGCATCCTGTAAATGTTATTTCGACAATTCCATTAAAGTTTAGTGCTGGCACAAAAGTAAGTACACCATTGATCAACGAAACTGTACCTTGTGTATTAGAAATTGGGGCAAAACCAGTAATAGTTACAGCATCTCCATTTGGATCGCTTACTAAATTGTTTAGATTAACAACAGCTCCTGTGGGCGAATCTTCATTTATTGTTGATTTTGAACCAATAGACACTGGTGGAAATGGACTTGCTGGCACAAAAATCGCCATTTGAGCAGTGCTGCAAGCTCCACTTGGGTCGCAGGCTCTGTATATAACTATGTCTGTATGAATACTCAAATCTGTACTTGGTGTATAACTAACAACGCCAGTTGTGCTATTTATTGTTGCTATTGGAGTGCCTGATACACTGCTATTGACAATCACATTGACAATACTATACGTAAGAATATCGTTGTCGGAGTCTGTAGCAATTCCTTGAATGGTAACCAAAACGCCTGGGTCAGTAGATGCAGTTTTGTTGAGTGCCACAGGAGCATTATTAATCCCAACGATGGTTATCAATAAGTTAGCACTTGTGCAGGTATTCAAATCACAAACTGAATAAGGTATAGTTTCTGTTAGAATTTGTCCTAAAGGTAAAGTTAAACCAGAATTAACCGTAAAACTGTAAGTTCCATTAGCATTTAATTGGATTATACCATTTCCAGTTGCTTGAGCATTAATAGAAGTGATAGTTAAAGTAGCATTGTCAATATCAAAAACATCGTTTGAGGCGTTTGAAATTGATGTGCCAGAAATAGTGCCTGTTACTGGAGGTGCATCTTCTGTGGCAATAATAATTATATTTTTGGCAACAGGAGCATCATTGGTTGGATTTACAATGATTGTTACAATAGATGAAGTACATGTATAAGGATCACATAATGTAATAGTAAATGGAATTGTACCATTGAAATTAGGGATTCCAGTAAAGGTGTAAGAGCCATTAGACAACACTGACAATGTCCCATTTGGTGAGCTAGAAACCCCTGTAACGGTTATCAAATCATCATCTGCATCAGAAATACCTAGAATTGTACCTGTATGAATGATGTCCTCAAAGCCAATAATTGTAGTTGCTGGCAAATTTGGGGCATCGTTTACGCCTGTAATCGTTATCGCTATTTGGGCTGTGCTGCAACCATTGATGTTACATACATTGTAAATGGCACTGGTAGTAGTCGTTTGCCCTTGGGCTAGTTCTACGCTTGGGTTGGGTACAAAGGTGTAGGCACCTGTCAAGGAATTTGTAATAATTACATTTCCCAATGGACTTTGTACTGTTATGCCTGTAATCGTTAATTGTGTATTATTCCCTGTTATAGGATTGGTATCATTTGTAAGAATATTGCCAGTCGTTGTGCCTGATTCTAATACATTGTTTTGGTCTAATCTTGCTAAAGGTAATAATGTGTTGGTGGTAACGGTTATCGTTACTATCGCACTCGTGCAAGTAAACAAATCGCATCCATTGACTGTAAAACTTGTAATCCCTGTAAATGTGCCATTGGGTACAAAACTATATCCTCCTGTTGTACTTACTGTAAATGTGCCTGTTGGGTTGGTTATGTTTTGGCTCGTTATTGTAACTATGCTATTTGGATCTGCATCTGTAAATGGTACTGTACCTGAAATACTTGTATTTGAACTGGTATTGGTGTTTACATTTGTACCCACTGGGGCATCGTTTATGCCTGTAATCGTTATCGCTATTTGGGCTGTGCTGCAACCATTGATGTTACATACATTGTAAATGGCACTGGTAGTAGTCGTTTGTCCTTGTGCTAATTCTACGCTTGGGTTGGGTACAAAGGTGTAGGCACCTGTCAAGGAATTTGTAATAATTACATTTCCCAGTGGACTTTGTACTGTTATGCCTGTAATCGTTAATTGTGTGTTATTCCCTGTTATTGGATTGGTATCATTTGTCAAAATATTACCAGTCGTTGTGCCTGATTCTAATACATTGTTTTGGTCTAATCTTGCTAAAGGTAATAATGTATTGGTAGTTACTGTTATCGTAACAATCGCACTCGTGCAAGTAAACAAATCGCATCCATTGACTGTAAAACTAACGATTCCTGTAAATGTGCCATTAGGTACAAAACTATATCCTCCTGTTGTACTTACTGTAAATGTGCCTGTTGGGTTGGTTATGTTTTGGCTCGTTACTGTAACTATGCTATTTGGATCTGCATCTGTAAATGGTACTGTGCCACTGATTGAGGTATTTGAACTGGTACTTATACTTACATCTGTACCCACTGGGGCATCGTTTACGCCTGTAATCGTTATCGCTATTTGGGCTGTGCTGCAACCATTGATGTTACATACATTGTAAATGGCACTGGTAGTAGTCGTTTGCCCTTGGGCTAGTTCTACGCTTGGGT
Organism: Cytophagales bacterium; assembly: GCA_013297755.1. Classification (GTDB taxonomy): domain Bacteria; phylum Bacteroidota; class Bacteroidia; order Cytophagales; family UBA9547; genus REAG01. The sequence continues at coordinate 15,833 of JAAFIH010000020.1, read as the reverse complement.
TGGGTACAAAGGTGTAGGCACCTGTCAAGGAATTTGTAATAATTACATTTCCCAATGGACTTTGTACTGTTATGCCTGTAATCGTTAATTGTGTTCGTTTGCCCTTGGGCTAGTTCTACGCTTGGGTTGGGTACAAAGGTGTAGGCACCTGTCAAGGAATTTGTAATAATTACATTTCCCAATGGACTTTGTACTGTTATGCCTGTAATCGTTAATTGTGTGTTATTCCCTGTAATTGGATTGGTATCATTTGTAAGAATATTACCAGTAGTTGTGCCTGATTCTAATACATTGTTTTGGTCTAATCTTGCTATTGGTAATAATGTATTGGTAGTTACTGTTATCGTAACTATCGCACTCGTGCAAGTAAACAAATCGCATCCATTGACTGTAAAACTAACGATACCTGTAAATGTGCCATTAGGTACAAAACTATATCCTCCTGTTGTACTTACCGTAAATGTGCCTGTTGGGTTGGTTATGTTTTGGCTCGTTATTGTTACTATGCTATTTGGATCTGCATCTGTAAATGGTACTGTACCTGAAATACTTGTGTTTGAGCTTGTACTTGTACTCACATCTGTACCCACTGGGGCATCGTTTACGCCTGTTATCGTTATGGCTAATGTTGCGGTTGAACAACCAGAAACATTACATACAGAATAATTAAATGAAGTGGTTGTAGTTACACCTTGTGCTAATTCTACATTTGGAGTAAATGTAAAATCCCCACCAGAAGTTGTAGCTGATAAGTTGCCTAATGGAGTACCTATTTGAGAAAATCCAGTTACAGTTAAACCAGTTGTACTGTTTCCTGTATTTGGGTTTTGGTCGTTATTCATTACATTTCCAGAAACTGCAACTCCCTCGCTTGTTGTGGTTGTATTTGATATGGCAACAGGAGGTGTGCCTGATACACTTATTGTCAATATAGCACTGGTGCAAGTTACAGTAGGGTCGCAAATTTGGTAATTTAATGTATAAATCCCTGGCACAGAACTTTGAAACGTAACTAAGCCACTGCCACTAATGGTTGCAGTACCACCTGTAATAGTATTGATAGTTCCATTTATTCCTACACTTACTGGGTTTAATCCACTTACAGTTAATTGATTTAATGGATTATCTACATCTCCAAAACCTGTAATAGTTCTTGTACTTATGCTTCCAGCTAATCCTGCAATAGTTAATGGTGTATTTGAAACAAATGGAGCATCGTTAACGCTTGTAACTGTAATAACTAAATTATTTGAAGTACACAAACTTGGCACATAATTATCACACACATTATAATTGACAGTAGTTACTCCATTGTAATTTAAAGTAGGTGTAAATGTATAGCTTCCATTGGCATTTATCACAATGGTTCCACCTGTAACAGCTCCACTAAATGTTGTAACACTCACAGCATCGCCATCTGGATCACTAAATCCTGCTAAGATACCAGACACTGGTATGTCTTCGCTAGTTGTGGTGGTATTTAAAATTGCTAAAGGGGCTTGATTTGAGCCTATTACTGATACACTGTATAAAGCTGAGGAAATGCCAAGTGCCGAATTATTATCTCTTACATTAAAATTAAATTGGGCTAAGCCTGTAAATGTTCGTACTGGATCAAAAGTAACCGACAATGGGCCAGCTCCTGCAATAGTAGTATTGGTAGATATTGTAACTCCATTGACTACAAAAACCCCAGCACCAACCAAAGATGATGGATAATTTATAACAAATCCTGTAACAGTACCATCAATATCGCTACCAGTAAGAGAACTTATTAGGTTCGCAACTCCTGTAATTGAATTGAAAATTGTAGCATTGATACCCACGGTTGATGCCACTGGTGGGTCGTTTACACCTGTAACCGAAAATACAACTTGAGCAGTTGCACATCCTGTATTATTACATAATTGATAAACATAATTTGTAATAGTGGTAACTCCTTGGGCAAGCTCAACAGAAGGCACAAAGGTAAACCCACCAGAACCATTGACACTTAATGTGCCAATATTAGCTCCTAAAAGTGTTGGCACAATATTAAATGTCAAGCCAGTAATACTTTGATTTGTATTAGGGTTAAAATCATTGGTCAGTAAATTTCCTACTATGCTTGTATTTTCATTTGTAGTAAAATTATCGTTGGCAGGAACTGGCACAGCTCCATTGATACTTAATGTCAATATAGCACTGGTGCAAGTTACTGTAGGGTCGCAAATTTGGTAATTTAAAGTATAAATACCTGGCACAGAACTTTGAAACGTAACCAATCCACTACCACTTATGGTAACTCTACCACCTGTAATAGTATTGATAGTTCCATTAGGACCTGTACTTAAAGGTGATAAACCACTGATGGTTAGTTGCGCTAAAGTATTGTCTATATCTCCAAAGCCAGTGATACTACCCGTACGAACGGCTCCTGCAAAACCAGATATACTGATAGGAGTTGCAGATAAAAATGGAGCATCATTAACACCCACAACCGAAAAAGCTACTTGTGCTGTGGTACATCCATTGATATTGCACATACTATATATAATGGAGGTAGTGGTAGCCATACCTTGGCCAAGGGAAGGAAAATTGTTTCCTACAAAGCTATAAACTCCTGTTAATGTATTGATAACAAATGAACCTATACCAGAGGTAAAAGGTGTAATGCCAGTAAAAGTTAAACCAGTCAAATCGCCAGTGTAGGGATTGATGTCATTAGAAAAAATATTGCCTGTTGTACTATTTAAAACAATAACAGAAACATTATCAGTGTTGAGTACAGGTGGAAAACAAGTAAATCCTGAGCCAAAATTTGCCCCTACCACAGTGCCCCCATCCGCTGGCGACACACCAGGTGTGGCTGACGATGATCCAAAATTACCTGTTGGTATTGCTTGTCCATTGATACCTTTTTTTGACGAAGAAGCTGAATTTAATGTGCCATTGGCAAACACAGCACCACCTCCACCACCACCACCAGGGCCGTGAATTGTTGCTGATAAAGAGGCTCCTCTACCACCATCTGCTTTTACAGTTATATTTGTAAGTCCTTGAACTGCAGCTACATTAAGCACCACACTACCCCCTGCACCACCACCACCAGCGGCATCGTTGTTAACTAAAACATCTCCTCCAATAGAAGTTGTTTCCCAACTAGCCCCAGATACATCAATTGTACCAACATTTGATACACTACCAGCTGTAATGATAACTATACCACCACCCGAAAAACCTGAAGAAGCAAAACCACCACCAAACCCTTTGTAAATACCAGTTGAATTATTAGTTGAGCCAGCACCACCGCCTCCACCCATGACAATTTTGGTTGATGAGGATGCAAAAGCAAATCCACCTAACCCACCAGATTGTTCAAAATTTGCACTGCCATCCCAGCCCCAACCACCAAGGCCACCAGCACCAGCGTTGGCACCACCACCCCCACCAGAGTTTTCGGAATTTCCATTTACATCTCCATCTGTACCACCACCACCAGCATTGGCAGCAAATCCACGGGCATAACTACCTCCAGGATAACCTTCTATTCCAGTATCAATTAAGCCTGATGGGCCGTTCAAATAACGTGGTGTGCCAGCAATGCCCTCGCCTTTGGTACCATTGAGAGTAGCAGTGGCTGGTGTTACATAATCAGTATTAGAAAACCCAGCATTACCACCAAGTGCTCTACCTCCACCACCTCTAAAACCAGCCCCTCTTCCATTGATGGATTGTCCATTAAAGTCTATATTTCCTTGTACTTCTAATACCAAAACCCCACCAGTAGTTCCGTTCCAAAGGGGTACATTCAACCCCCCTACAGGCAATGTCATAGAAGAATATTGTGGAACACGAATAATTTGAAATCTTTTATTACCCTGCGAATTGATGCCTGTATTATTTGAATTTACATAAGTGTTTTGTAAAGGATTTTTAAAACCAATAGAGAATGGACCAGTCCCACTCACAGAAGTTACGATAGCAAATTCATAGTTGCCAGCTGTAATATTTGAGGGAGTGCCATAATTGACCCCATTTGTGGTTACAATATCTGCACCTTGCATCTGAATAAATAATAACTTATCGCCTACAGCCAAAGGGGGTACTCCTAATCCAGTAATAGTAGCTTGAGAGCCAGTTACAATCAAACTAGTTGAATTATAGCCAGTTACACTCTGAGCTGTACTTGGTGCTGGTCCATCTTTGCCTGGGCTACCGCAATTATTAACACAACTTTGAGCTACAATAGAAGTAGTTTTATCTACCACACAACCACTATTGCTGAACAATCTTACAGTGTAAGTTGCATTTGCATTAGGCAAATTTGATAATAAAATTCTATTTGTTGGCAGTGCTGTGGCAGAGCTATATGTGGCAGATCCTGTGTAAGAACTACCAGTTACGATATCATATCTATCGCTTGGGTTTGTACCAGCTATTCTTACTAGGGCATCGCTATTTCCAGTGTTTGAAGTATTGCAAGAAGCAAAATTACTTGTTAATTGCACTGCATTAGGGTTGAATACTATGGGAGAAGTTGCTATATCTACAATGGAAGGGGTGTTATAAATAGCATACAAACTTATAGTACCACCATTGTTTTGGTTTAAATACACCATTTGATTTGTAGTAGGTTGGGCATTGAATCCTATTAAATTTCCAATACCTGAAAACCCAAGACTTCTAACATCTCCTGCAACATTTCCTAGCAAAGTCGCTTGAGGAGTGCCTGTAACAGTTATAGAATATAGACGGCTTTGTGTAGGAGTAATTCCCCTAAAAACCCCAAACATGACATCGTTTTGGTCTTGAGCAAAAACAATATCGCCATCCAATGCAGAATTAATAATACCAGGAAAAGTAGCTATATTGGTAGCAGCCCCTGTGGTAATATTGATAGTATATAAAATGTTGCTATTGTTCAAAAATCCATATAAAGTACCATTGGCCGAAAATGTTAGTTTATCAAAAAAAGTAGATGTACCACTAGCACCTATAGTCGAAACAATGCTTGTAAGAGGGTTATAAGTACCAAGATTGTAAGGTGCTGTTTCGCTCGAAAAAAAAATAACACCACTCAAGGGGTTGATTGCTAAAGCTCTTGCATTGGTGCCAAGTGTTGTAACAGCAGTAGTTGCTCCTGTTAAATCATTGACAACTGACAGTAGGGTTGGATTTTGATTGTTTATTGTGTAAACCTTATTACAATTTTGAGCTTTTGAAAAAAAACAAATTAAAATAAAAGATACAAAATAGAGATTTTTTGATAGGATAGGAGTAAAATATTTCATGTTGGTAATAATTAGTTTATCAGAGTTTAGCATTTAAAAATTCTTTAACAATGTGTTAAAAAACATTTAAAATCCATTTTTTTATATCAATACAAATTTTTAACAAAATTGTTTTTATTTTTTTAAATTTATTGAATTTGCACTATTTATATACTTACATTTTTTGAAAGGATATTAAATAATCATCAAGTAAAACAACTTTATGGCACAAATATAAAAAAAATTAAAGATGTTGATAAAATCTACATTAATTATTCGACAAAAATTAACTTTAATTCGACAAACAAAATTGCATTTTTTGGGTATTAGAAAAAGGAGAAAAATAATAAGAAAATAAAAATTTACATTATATAATTATACAACATCTTGTTTTAGTACAAAAAAATAAATTATTTTTTGACATAATTTTTAAAGTTCTGCTCTAACCAATCATTTTTTATACGTTCATAACTTTTTGAAAACTTTAAAAAATATTGTTTTAATTTGAAAAACATAAAACTAAAGCCTTATGATTTTCAACCATACTATAACTATTTGACATAAATAACATGGATAATGAGGTAATAGATGCGTCTGATTGGCAAGAACTTAGGCATCTAAACTCTGGTGGAACAAGAAACAAAAAACTATTACTAAACAATGAAGGAGTATTATACTTTTTTAAAGAATCTTACAATAATGAAAAAGGTAAATTCTATAAATATGAATTTTATTCTGAGGTAATTGCTTCTTTCTTAGGCAAAATGCTAGGTTTTGATGTACTTGAATATCAAATTGCAGTGTTTAATGATAAAATTGGCTGTCTTTCTCAGTCTATGATAAATGAAGATGAAGAGTTAATAGAGGGCGGCAAATACCTTAAATCTTTTGACAATACTTTTATCATAGAAAATGAAAAACCAAAAGATAAATATACTTATCAGTTAATTGAAGCCACTTTAAAGAAGTTTAATCTTTTAGAAATATCCTATTCAAAACTTATAGAAATGATAATTTTTGATGCCATCATTGGAAATAGCGACCGCCACCAAGAGAACTGGGGTTTTATTGCTAAAAACACACCATCGTTAATTGAAAATTTTAACATTGAAAACTTAGAACAAAATAAAAAAATTAATGTACACTTGGCTTGTTAATTTGGTTAATCCTTTGCAATCATCTAATATAAAATCTAACGAAAACTTTGATGAGAACTTTAAATTGAATAGAAAAATTAAATTTTCTCCTATTTATGATAGTGGATGTTCTCTTGGTAGAGAATTATCAGATTCTACTTTAATAAGTTATTTAGAAAATCAACCAAAATTAGCTATATTACATCACAAAAGGATTAGCTGAGGCACATTGGAATAGAGAAAAATTGAATCATTTTGAATTAATTGAAAAAATAATTTCTATGGATGACTCTTTTAAAACATTCATTAAAATTGTAACTGATAAATTTAATTTTAAAGAATTAGAAATAATTATTACTGAAATAGATCAACAAGTTCCAAATAAGTTTAAAAATTGGCTTATACCTAAAGAAAGAAAAGAAATCATAATAAAATTATTAACTTTGAGTATCGAAAAATTGTCTACTTTAATGTAATGAATAAATTTGGAAACATATATTTGAGTTGGAGAAAAGGGCCTGGCTCTTCTAGGCACTTGGTTGGTGTTATCAAAAATAACGCTACAAACGGTGTTTCTTTTCAATACTTGCCAGAAAATAAAATACAAAGTGCAAAAGAAGATGGATTTCAATGCTATACAGAATTTCCAAATTCTAAAAAAAAATATAATGAAAATGTTCTTGAGATTTTCAAACAAAGATTATTTAGGTCTGAAAGAACTGACTACAAATCATTTTTAGAATTTTGGAACATTGATGAGAAGTACAAAGACGATACTTTATATTTATTAGCTCACACACAAGGATTAGTACCAACAGATAATTTTGAATTTTTAGCAGACTTTAAGGTTACGAAAGATTTGCAATTTGTATCTGATATAGCAGGCTTGACTTACTCTAATGTGCCTACAGATTCACTAAAAATTGGAGATGAAATTGTTTGGAAAAAAAGTCCTTCTGAATTTGATAAATATCAAGTAGATTTATACACTCTGTCAGGTGTTTTTTTAGGTCATATAAAAAAAATTCATTCAAAAATATTTTATGATAAAAGAGCATTAGGTTTAAAATTAAAAACTATTTCTATCGAAAAAAATGGCACATTAAAACGTGCTTTTATACGAATTAATAATTAAAATTAAAAACTCTTTTTTCGTTCATAACTTTTTGAAAACTTTAAAAAAATATTGTTTTAATTTGAAAAACATAAAACTAAAACCTTATGATTTTCAACCACTTACATTGCCATACCAAATTTTCGCTACTTGATGGTGCCACAGATATTGGCGAAATGATGAAAAAAGCCTCATCTGACGGCATGAAAGCTGTGGCTATTACAGACCATGGCAATATGTTTGGAGCGTTTCAGTTTGTAAACGAAGCCACCAAAAATGGTATTAAACCTATTGTGGGCTGCGAGTTTTATGTAGTAGCTGACAGGCACAAAAAATCATTTTCTAAAACCGATAAAGACATAAGATACCACCAATTATTACTTGCAAAGAACAAAGAAGGCTACAAAAATTTATCAAAACTATGTTCTCTAGGTTGGATAGAGGGCAAATATGGCACGTTTCCACGCATAGATAAAGAATTGATACAAAAATATCACACTGGGTTGATTGCCACCACGTGCTGTATTGGTGCTATGGTACCCAAAATGATCCTCAAAAAAGGCGAGGCCGAAGCCGAAATTGAGTTTAAATGGTGGCTCGATTTGTTTGGCGATGATTATTTTGTAGAACTACAACGCCACGGCATACCCGACCAAGATATTGTGAATGAGGTACTTATAAAATTTGCTCGCAAATACAATGTGCCTATCATAGCTAGCAACGACAGCCACTATTTAGAGAGAGAAAATGCTGCCCCTCACGAAATTTTATTGGCCATCAATACTGGTTCTAAAATGAGCGACCCCTCAAGCAAAGACACCAGCGAAGACGATGAAGCCAACCAAACAGGCAAACGAAGGTTTGCTTTCTCCAACGATGAGTTTTATTTTAAAACTACCGAAGAGATGGCAGAAACTTTCCACGACTTGCCCGAAGCCATAGACAACACTAATTTGGTGGCCGATAAAGTAGAATTATTAAAATTAAAAACTGATATATTATTACCCAACTTCCCTATACCTGATAAATTTAAAACACATACATCGTCAGAATTTCACAAAGATTCAGAGCTGGTGCCAGATGTGCTCAATCAGTGGGAATATCTCAAACATATTACTTACGAAGGTGCCAAAAAACGATACATAGACATCAGCCCTGAAGCCCAAGAACGTATTGATTTTGAGCTTTTTACGATAAAAACGATGGGCTTTGCAGGTTATTTTTTGATTGTGGCCGATTTTATTCGTGAGGGACGCAATATGGGTGTATTCATAGGCCCTGGGCGTGGCTCGGCAGCTGGCTCAGTGGTGGCTTATTGCATTGGTATTACCAACATAGACCCTATCAAATACAACTTACTTTTTGAGCGATTTCTCAACCCCGACCGTAAGTCTATGCCCGATATAGATACCGATTTTGATGATGCCGGTCGCCAAAAAGTTATCGACTATGTGGTAGATAAATATGGCAAAACACAAGTGGCTCAAATCGTAACTTATGGCTCTATGGCTGCCAAATCGAGCATAAAAGATGTGTCTAGGGTTATGGATTTGCCCTTAGAAGAAGCCAATTTTTTGGCCAAATTAGTGCCCGAAAAGGCTGGTATCTCGCTTGGTCGTATTTTTCATGCCCCACTTACAACACAAGATGCCGATAAAAAAAAGAAAGATCAATTTGAAAAACAAACCAATGGCAAAGACCTATCAGAGGCCGATAAAAAAGAAATTAAATCCAAATTAGATAAAAAATATAGTGCCCTTGCCGACAAAGAAGGGCTAGACGCTGATGAATTGGAGAGAGTAAAACAACTGCGAGACATCTATGATTCTGATTCTATCAAAGGTAAGATTTTGAAAGATGCCGAAGTGCTTGAAGGCTCCGTTCGTAGTACTGGTGTGCATGCTGCTGGGCTTATCATTGCTCCATCTGACCTTACTGAATTGATGCCAATGGCTACAGCCAAGGATTCTAATTTTTTGCTTACGCAATACGAGGGTGCTATTATAGAAGACGCTGGTGTAATAAAAATGGACTTTTTGGGGCTCAAAACCCTCACTATCATCAAAAATACGCTATTGCTCATCAAACAAAATCATGGCATAGAAATTGTCATAGACGATGTAGATTTGACTGATAAAGCCACCTTTGAGACTTTTCAGAGGGGCGAAACCAATGGTATTTTTCAGTTTGAAAGCCCTGGTATGCAAAAATATATGAAAGAGCTCAAACCCGATAAGTTTGAAGACATCATTGCCATGAATGCCCTCTACAGACCTGGCCCTATTGCTTATATTCCTAATTATATCAATCGAAAACATGGCAAAGAAGCCGTGGTTTACGATGTAGACGACATGAAAGAGTTTTTGGAAGAAACTTACGGAATCACGGTCTACCAAGAGCAAGTAATGCTTTTGTCGCAATCTTTGGCTGGTTTTACCAAAGGCGAAGCCGATGTGCTACGCAAAGCCATGGGTAAAAAACAAAAAGATGTACTCGACAAAATGAAAGCCAAATTTATGGATGGAGCCACCGCCAAAGGCCACAACAAAGAAAAATTAGAAAAAGTATGGACCGACTGGGAGGCTTTTGCTCAGTATGCGTTTAACAAATCGCACTCTACTTGCTACGCTTTTGTGGCTTTTCAGACGGCTTGGCTCAAAACCCACTACCCAGCCGAATACATGGCTGCCAACTTAACCAACGAAAAAGATAACATAGATAAAGTTACTTTTTTTATGGAAGAGTGCAAACGCATGGGCCTAAAAGTACAAGGCCCCAATGTAAACGAATCTATATCAGAATTTGGAGTAAACAACAAAGGCGAAATATTATTTGGCTTAGGAGCCATAAAAGGCACTGGTGCAGCCGCCATAGATGCTATCATAGAAGAACGCCAAAAAGGTACTTTTAAAGATATTTTTGAGTTCTCAGAAAGGGTAAACTTACGAACTGTAAACAAAAAAACATTTGAATCGTTTGCTCAGGCTGGTGCCTTTGATTGTTTTGCAAACGTACACAGAGGTATGTTTTTCTACAAAGAACCTGGCGAAGAAACTACTTTTATAGAGAAAATAATACGCCATGCTGGGCAAGTACAAGAACTAAAAAACTCAAATACAAACTCCCTTTTTGGTAATATGGGCAATTCTGTGGCCATATCAAATCCCCGTATGCCCGTATGCGAACCGTGGGGGCAGATAGAAAAACTGCGTTTAGAGAAAGAAGTGGTAGGATTTTATATCTCTGGTCATCCCTTAGACGAGTTTAAGGTAGAATTTGACAACTTTGTATCGGCCACACTCGAAAACATAGATATATACAAAGACAAAGAAATATCTGTAGCAGGAGTAATAACCTCAGCACAAATAAGAACAAATAAAAATGGACAAAACTTTGGTATTTATAAAATTGAAGACTACACTGGGTCGCAAGAATTTTTTCTTTTCAAAGAAGACTACATGAAACTTGGCTATATGATGGTGCCAGGCCAATACCTATACTTGAGATGCAAAGTACAGGCCAAATGGAATGTGATAGATAAATATGAACTAAAACCATATTCGGCCGAATTATTACAAGAGATACGCAACAAAAGATCAAAAAGAATTACCCTCGAAATAGCATCAAGCAAAATAAGTAAAGACCTGATAGACGAACTCGAAAAAGCCATCATGGCCAATAAAGGAAACTGCGAATTGAGGCTCAATATAAATCATAATGGCTCTAACTTGAGTATGTTTTCGAGAAAGTATACCATCAGCCCAAGCAATGATTTTTTTCATTTCATGGACGGCTATCAGTTAAAATATAGATTAAATTAGAAAATGGTTTTTTTAACAATTACTTCAAAATCTCCACATCAGCTTTTTTTATCCAGCCTTTAATGGTTTTTGTGCCTTTGTATTCTACATAATACCAATCTCCTTTTTCTTCTAAAAGTGTAGCTTTGTCACCTTTGATAAGATAGGATTTGCGTTTTGTAGAATCTGAAGCAGTTGAGTGGAAAAAAGATTTGGGAGAAGATATTTTAATATGTGTTTGTTTTGTGTATCCATTTACATAATAATCAAATTTATTTTTGTATTTACTAATTAACAAGTCCAAAGCTATATCTGGCAATTTATTCAATTTATAGTGGTCAAATGGACTTCCAGAACCTGAGTTTGAATAGTAATACATTTCATTATCACAACCAAAGTTAGGCTCTATTGAGAATTCATCTGAAACATATTTTTCTTTTTGTTGAATGTTATCTATAGTTAAAAAATATTTTCCATTATCGATTATATCTTTTCTTAATATTTCATTAGAGCTAGGTAAGGAATTGGTAAATCCTATTTGATGTTCGTAAACACAAAATGTAGATTTTACTTTTTCTTTATCATAATAAATGAATAGTTGTTTTTTACCCTTATTTATTATTAATCTAATCTCGTTTTGATAATTAATATTTCCAGGGATATTCTGCCATATCCCTTGAATGCAATCAATTTTTGAAATATTTGGTTGAGAATAAACTAAATGGATTGACAACAAAAAAAATAATTCTGTATATTTAAATCTATTCATCTAAAATTTCTTGGATTCAAATAACAAATGCAACTTTAGGATTCTAATATAAATAACATATTTTTTCAGAGAAAGGGAATAAATTCCCCTTCTACCGAATGGATATATTATCTTTGTTGGCGTCCGTCCAAAGTTGTCAAACATGAGTCATATAACCGAAAAACAAAGATACACAATAAGTGTAATGTACAAAGAAAAACATTCTCAAACTGCTATTGCAGCAGCGATTGGCAAACACAAATCTGTCGTTTGTAGAGAACTAAAACGCAACTGCGATTTGCGAAATGGTGCATATAAACACGAGCTTGCACAAAAGAAATACAAGGAAAGGTTAGTAACAAAACCAAAAAAAACTAAATTAACACCAGAAGTAAAATCCTTTATTTCAGAAAAGCTATCGCTTAAATATAGCCCAGAACAAATAGCAGGATTTGCAAAAAAAGAAGGCATAGAATGTGTGTCATACGAGCGGATTTATAAGCATATTTGGGCTGACAAAAAAAGCAAAGGCACTTTGTATACAAACCTGCGAACACAGTGCAAAAGATAGTTTTTATCAAAATGGAATCAATGATTTTGGCTTCTTGACTCACCCCAATCGCCCTCGTTTGCAACGGGGGCGGTTGAGACAATCGTTTGCAACGATTTAATAAACAAAGTAAGTCCTTTTTTAAAATTACAATAACTTTTACTAAACCTATACTATTGCCACAATAATCAACAGCACTGCTATACACATAATCTTCTGCTTGATACACCTAACCAGCTTTTACTGGATTTTGGTGTATGTAGTTTATTTTTTCTTCTATATTTATAAAACCACCAATTTCAATAGCATGATTGGCATCTTGCCAAACTTTATAATTTTCTGCCCTGCCTGTCTTTTTCGCTTCATAAGCAAATTTATCCAGCAGCCATTCTGCTCGGCTTTCGTTACTTGTTTTTATTTCTTCTACAATTTGTTTGGACGTAAATTTTTTGAAATCTCGTAATATTTCAGATAATTGAAAGCCTTCTTTTGCTCTACAAACCAAATGCAAGTGATTGGGCATCAATACCCAAGCATATATTTCTAATCCTTTGTTTTCTATACAATAGTTAAGCGATTTTGTGATTATTTCTTTGATTGTAGATGTTGTATAATAAACACCATTTTGATCACCAATCCTATACTTATCGCCTGCCATGCTGCAAATATAAGGACTTTTTTTTGTTTATTATAATCGTTACAAACGATTGTCTCAACCGCCCCCGTTGCAAACGAGGGCGATTGGGGTTTGTTTTTTTATTAGCTACTTTTATTGTTCTACTCATATTGGGCTTAATCAGTTCTCACTTCCAATTTCATTTGTTTTAGATATTTAATGCTTGGTTCAAACTCTGAATCTTTGCTTTCGATCATCTTGTTTAAGATAGCCTCTTTAAATTTAGTCCTAAAATTAACATCTTCCTCATCATCTGCTAAAATGCCGCTTGGAAAATATCCATAAATGGGTATGCTTCTTTCCTTGTAAAGCGATTTAAACAAATTCATACTAACAAAAAACAAATTCATTTCTACAGCATCGTAAACGGAATTATCCATCTCTTGATTATATAAAGGATTACTGGTGTCGAGCATTTTTTTAAATAAGTTTTGATCTATAGCAAAATCAACCTTTTTGAAAGGAGCTAAAATCTTGAGCAGATTATTCTTTGCCGGGGAAACTTGTTTAGAATTATTCACAGTTATGTAGATCATATTCAATGCCAATAAATTAGATTTATCTACAATACTTAAGACTGATTTTGATAATAAAGGATAATAATATCTTTGTATTTGCTTTGAAAATTGCTTGAAACATATAGTATCTTTACAAACTTCTATCAATTCATGTGCCATTGGCACATAATAGGGTACTTCGATCATAGTGCCTCTAATAAATTGTGTTTTCAATTTATTTTGAATATTTTGATTCAAAGGGTCTTTGCTTTGAGCAAATAAACTACTAACCATAGTCAATGCTAGACCTGTTGTGACAAGGCAGGACTTAATCAATTTTTTCAACTGTTTCATCTATATTAATTTTTATTATAACGGTATTTACTTTTGTTTTCTCTTTAATTTCTTCTTCCATTTCTTTTACTTTTTCTCTTAATTTTTTTGCAGGATTTTCTGGTGCATCATGGTCATAATATTGATTGGATGTTGCAGTTCTTGGATTTCTTTTTGGCCTTGGTGGTTTGGGTGTTGTATTTTTAAAATAATCTTTTTGAGTCTTAGTTAAATGTGTATACCCATCAGCGTAATTATAACATTGTGGATACTTATCGTTTTGAGAGGAATATTCTTGAATTAAAAGACAACCATCTGAATCATCAGCTCTATTTCCCCCATGTAATTTATAAGCAGGATGGTCAACTATATATAAAGTAACGTTATTAAATTTTGCGCTACCTCCAGAGTTTTCGGAATATCCAATATTGAAAGTTCCTGCTGGATGTCTTTTTTATCTTGCAAAGCAGCAGAATTGTCACCTTTTTCTCTTTCAAGTATATATCCAGTAAAATCTGTACCTACAATGGTATAAGTACCCCAAGTTCTGTAATCATTTCTACCTCTTCGTTAATAGTGAATTAAAATTTCTTTTTGTGATTTCTTACTCTTACACCCTTTCAATACATTTTTGAGCATTTCAGCTCTATACATCAATGCTTTGTTATAATCTTTTGAAAAACGTTTATCATTGGTTAAATGTGTGTGCCCAACAGCGTAATTAAAAGTCGAGGAGCTGGACAGCATTTGGTTACAAACGAGATCTATTAAGGTTCAAAAATCAGCAGAAGCTAACAATCAATTTTTTGGTTACTAATACCAATAATGATTTTTTTGAGTCTAACACTTTTTGTATTACTAAATTTTTTCAAATAAACTTTCATTCTTGATAGAATTTCAATTCTATTAACGTAATCACAAGATGAAAAAGGATAAAAAGACTCTTCCCAGTTTTTTATTTTCTTACTACCTATTTCATTTTTTTCTAATACTTCTAAACTTTTTTCAGGTTGAAACATGAAAATTGAAAACAAAAGCAGGTCTTCTACATTTGTTTCATCAGTTTGATAATTTAAGAATGGCTTAATTTTATTAATCGAAAAAAGTGTATCTGTGGGTAATGGGGTTAATCTTTTTAACTTTTTAAAAATATTTTTATTCCAAATTTTATTTTTTGAAGATAAAACTGTGTCAAAACTTTTGTGGATTAAAATCATTTCAAAATTAAAAACAAATTCCAAGTTATTATTTTTTAAACTTTTATGACTAATTTTTAAGCTTTTTTCATATTTTTTAAAAAATAAAGTATCTGAAATTTTTAACATATTAATTTCAGGAATTAGAAACGGTATATTGATTGTTTGAACATTTTCAATTCGTTTAACGTACTTTATTAATCCATTTTCTTGTGCCAATAATAAACATGTACTTGCTATGTAAAATGTAATTAATAATTTAATTTTCTTGTTCATTGCTTTCATCAATTGTAATTTTTTTGGGTACTATTTTAATATCTTTATTTTTTTCCTTAATTAATTGTTCAATTCTGCTTACTTCCCAATCGCCCTCGTTTGCAACGGGGGCGGTTGAGACAATCGTTTACCCAATCGCCCTCGTTTGCAACGGGGGCGGTTGAGACAATCGTTTGCAACGATTTAATAAACAAAGAAAGTCCTTTTTTTTAAATTACAATAACTTTTACTAAACCTATACTATTGCCACAATAA
>JAAFIH010000002.1 GCA_013297755.1 Cytophagales bacterium | reverse complement strand
TTCTAGAAATAATGCTATTTTTTGATTTTTATCCGAAAAAGTATCCATTTTTTTTCGGATTGTAATCCTGTTGTAAATATACTAATTATTTGTAATTTAACAAACTTTTTAAATTAGAATTCCCTGATGTGTTTATGTGTTCATGTGTTAAAGTGTTCATGTGTTAAAGTGTTCATGTGTTAAAGTGTTCATGTGTTAAAGTGTTCATGTGTTAAAGTGTTCATGTGTTAAAGTGTTCATGTGTTAAAGTGTTCATGTGTTAAAGTGTTCATGTGTAAATGTGTTTATTTGTTTATGCTATATTAGTTAAATTAAGGCTTTTTCTTTTTCCTAATGTTAGTTGAAAGTAATTTTAACTACATTGTATTTTTTGAATATTAATGATATATTTGTTTTTAAATGAATGGCAAATATTGTAAAAAAAATGGCTGATTGTTTACAAAATAGGGTTTCAGTTCAACATTGGCGTTTTGCAAAAAAGCGGGTTTAATGCTACATTGAAGTTTTGGATTTCTATTGAAAAGCAGTAAGAAATTAAGCATTTGTACTTTCTACTCCCCCACATCAACAACCAAACACTTAAAAAATATAAAACAATAACACATTAACACTTTAACACATTAACACTTTAACACTTTAACACATTAACACTTTAACACCCAAACACTTTAACACTTAAACACTTGAACACCCAAACACATTATGGACAGACGACTATTTACTAAAAAAGCATTAGCGGCAAGTGCAGTTTTGCAAACGATAAACTTTAATTTTTCAACGGCTGCAAACCTTCAAAACGATATTGTGGGACATGGCGATTACAAATATAAAATCATAAAAGATTGGGGATTTGATAATAAAGTGCCTGTAAACGATTGCCATGAGATGGTGCAAGATGCCAAAGGAAGACTCATTTTACTTACCAATGAAGTTAAAAACAATATCATTATTTTTGACCGTTCTGGTAAGATTATCAAAACTTGGACGCTTAATTTTCCTGGAGCTCATGGATTGACATTGGTTACTGAAGGTTCAGAACAATTTTTGTTTATTTCTGATATTGAAATCAATAAAGTGTGTAAAACTACATTGGATGGCAAAGTTTTAATGACCATCAATTATCCCAAAGAAACCAATAAATATAATACCGAAAAAAACTGGAAACCTTCAGAAATAGCGGTAGCTCCCAATGGAGACATTTATATTGCAGATGGTTATGGAAAAGATTACATCACACAGTATGATAGCAAAGGCAATTTAAAAAACATTTGGGGAGGCTATGGTAGCGAACCCGACCAGTTCAAAAATGCACATGGCATAGCTTTAGATACGCGTGTGGCAGGAAATCCAATGCTCGTTGTTTGTTCTAGGCATACCAACTCATTCAAATGGTTTACACTTGATGGCAAATATCTAAAAACAGTTCATATTCCAGGTGCTTATTTGAGCAGACCAGTGATAGATGGAGATAATTTATATTCAGCTGTTTTGGTAAGCAAAATGCCTTGGAAATCTCGCTCAGGGTTTGTAGTAATTTTAGATAAAGAAAACAAATTAATTTCTTCACCTGGAGGCACAGGCCCAGATTATTATGACGAAGACAAAACAATATTAGCCCCTCAAGTTCAAACGAATAGCATATTTGCTCATCCACATGATGTATGTGTGGACAAAGACAAAAACTTATACATTCCCCAATGGGCTTCAGATAAAACTTATCCTTTGAAATTGGAAAGGGTTTGAATTATTTTATTTTTTTAATTTTTTTTAATTATGTTTACCAAATATTAACTTTATTTTAAATCAATTTTGAGAAAAAATAGTTTATAAGTAAGTTTATTTCATTTTGAATAAATAAAACTTAAATTATTTTTATTTCAGATACTTTATTAAAAATTTTCATGCACAAATCAAAATTTATATTCATCGCAATTTCTATTAGTTATACAGCTACCATTTTTGCACAAAATCTTTACGAGGAATTTAAAAATCCACCCTTGACTGCCAAACCAAGAGCTTTATGGGCTTGGGTTGATGGCAATTTTGATAAAGAAAGCATTTCTTACGAACTTAAAGAAGCCAAAGAAAAAGGCATGGGTGGGTTTGATATTTGGGATGTTCATCATGTACAAGACGAAGAAAATGTAGTTCCAAAAGGTAATGCTTTTATGAACGATGCCTATACAGAAGCCATAGCACATGCTATCAATGAAGCCACAAAATTAGATTTAGAAATTGGTTTGATTGTTTCTAGTGGTTGGAATGCAGGGGGTGCTTGGACAAAGCCCGAAAATGCAACAATGGGATTGTACAGAACCGAAATTATAGTTGATGGCAATAGTTCAAAAAAAATAAAGCTTCCATTTCCAGAAACACCCAAAAAAATAGACGATGATTTTTACAGCCCTATTATTGAAACAGATGCAAAGGGATTTCCTAAATTTTACAAAGATATAGCCATTATTGCTTATCCACTCCAAAGCGATTCTACTATCAAAGACATATCAAAAGTAATTGATTTAACGGCTTTTATGGATAAAGATGGAAATCTAAACTGGAAAGCACCTAAAGGAAAATGGAAAATAGAAAGATTGGTTTGTGCAAATACTGGCCAGCCTATGTTTGCACACACCCCAAACTCTAAAGGACCTATGATAGACCATTTTAATCCTAAAGCCACCGAGATTCATATACAATATTTTATAGATAAATTATTATCAAAACTTGGAAGTTTTAAAAATAAATCTTTTAAATACTTATATTCAGACAGTTATGAGGTAATAGGCGAATTATGGACCCCTTTGATGCTTGAGGAATTTGAAAAACAATTTGGTTATTCTATGAAACCTTTTTTACCCGTTTTAAAAGGTTTTGTAGTGATAGATAAAGAGGCTTCTCAGCGTTTTTTGTATGATTATCGACAATTATTATCAGATTTAATTATAAAAAGCCATTACAAAAAAGCCAAAGAAGTATGCCAAAAATATGATATTGGATATGTAGCCGAAGCCGCTGGTCCAGGAAAACCCCTACATAATTGTCCCTTTGAATCATTAAAATCATCAGGAGTTCTTACTCACCCTAGAGGTGAATTTTGGCACAATTCAAAAGATGATCCCAGCCAAGATTCAGTAAGAGATATTTTGCAAGTAATCAAAGGTGTATCTAGTGCTTCGCATATTTATAATCAAAAAATAGTTGATGCCGAAGCATTTACAAGTGCTTGGTTATGGCAAGAAAGTTTAGACGAATTGAAACCAACGGCTGATAAAGCATTTTGCGAGGGGCTCAATAGAATTGTTTTTCATACCTTTCCTCATGTACCAAAATCGGCAGGAAAACCAGGCTACATCTATGGATTTGGAACTCAAGTAAGTGTCAATCAACCCTGGTGGCCAATGGCTAAATCGTTTATGGATTATCTAGCAAGATGTAGTATAATGCTTCAAAAAGGAAATTTTGTGGGCGATGTATTGTATTATTATGGTGATGAAGCCCCTAATTTTGTACCAAACAAAGCCACAGATCCTTCTTTGGGTTATGGCTATGATTTTGATGTTACAAATTCTGATGTAATCTTAAACAAACTTACTGTAAAAGATGGAAAACTTAAACTTCCTCATGGACAAGAATACCAAGTTTTGGTTTTACCAAATGTAGATGAAATGAATGTAGAGGTATTAAAAAAAATAGAAAATTTGATTTTAGATGGAGCCATTGTAATTGGAAAAAAACCAACAAAATCTACTGGATTTAAAAATTATAAAATGAATGATGCCAAAGTTTTAGAAATATCCAATAAAATTTGGGCAAACATTGATGGTATTAATATTACAGAAAATAAGTATGGAAAAGGTAAAGTTATTTATGGTAAAGATATTAAATCAGTGTTACAATCGTTGAATATTATTAAAGATTTTGATACTGGAAATCAAAATAGATTAAGCTCTGTAGATTTTATACATAGAAAAACCGAAAATGAAGATATTTATTTTGTGTGCAATACAAAAAATAAAAGCCAAAAAATTACAACTACTTATAGAATTACAAACAAGATTCCTCAACTTTGGAATCCTATGACTGGCGAAAAATCAGTTGTTGATTTTAAAGTAAATACAAATTCTATCACTTTAGATGTAGACCTCGAACCCAATGGATCAGTTTTTGTTGTTTTCACAGATCAAAAAGAAACCTTGCCAAATATTATTCAAAATCCATCGCAAAAAGTAATGTTTTCTGATACAATAAAATCGACATGGAAACTAAACTTTCCACCCAATTTAGGTGCACCTTTGACGGCTGATTACACAAAATTAGAAAATTTATCACTTTCTAGTGTTGATGGCATCAAGTTTTTTTCAGGTATTGTCATGTATAGTACCCAATATCTAATACCTCAAAATAAAGAAATTAAAAATAAAAATATTTTCTTAGATTTAGGAAATGTAGCTATAATAGCTTCTATCACTATTAATGGTATAAATTTGGGTACTTATTGGAAATCACCATTTGTGATTGATACCAAAAATAGTTTAAAAAATGGATTAAATGACATAAAAATAGAAGTTGCAAACCGTTGGCCACACAGGCTAATTGGAGATAGCAAATTACCAAAAGAAAAAAGAATAACTAACACAAATATTACTAAACTACCCAATGGTTGGTTATATCCTTTAGAGAAACTGCCCAATGCTGATTATAGTTTATTGCCATCAGGTTTAATAGGGCCAGTAAAAATTTATTATCTAAAAAACTAGGTTTCAGTTTATTACAACTTCTTACTTTTATTAAAAAAGGTTTTAATATTTAATTATTATTAAATATATTTGTTAATAAAAATAGTAAAGTGTTTGAAAAATGACAAATACAGAAACACTTGTCCGAAAACTTAAATCAGAGCCAAATGTAGCTTTAATCATTGCAAGAGTTCAAAAAGACTTGCAAGCCGAAAAAATGAAGCGTCAAGAGTTTTATGATTTAATACATGAAAATATAAAAGCCGAATTTATCAATGGAGAAATTATCATGCACTCTCCTACTATGCGTAAGCACTGGAAAACATCGATGAACTTATCCAGAGCGATGTCAAATTATGTTTACCAAAATCAATTAGGTGAGGTTGGCGTAGAAAAAGTAATGCTAAATTTTACCAGAAACGATTATGAGCCTGATATAGTATTTTTTTCTAAAGAAAAATCCAAAGATTTCCACGATGATCAGTTGCTGTTTCCTGCCCCAAATTTAGTTGTAGAAATACTGTCAGAATCTACCAAAAAACGAGACAGAGGAATAAAATTTGTAGACTATGCTGCCCATGGTGTACTCGAATATTGGATAGTAGACCCTACTAAAAAATGTATAGAACAATATTATTTGCAAAATGGTGAGTTTATTTTGCTTGGTATTTTCTATGATATACTTTCGACTGAAACCATCAAAGGTTTTGTCATTGATCTAAAATCTGTATTTGACTAAAGTAAGATTAATTGTTCTTTTAAAATAATATAATCAATAAAGCTAATCACTAATGACAAATACAGAAACACTTGTCCGAAAACTTAAATCAGAGCCAAATGTAGCTTTAATCATTGCAAGAGTTCAAAAAGACTTGCAAGCCGAAAAAATGAAGCGTCAGGAGTTTTATGATTTAATACATGAAAATATAAAAGCCGAATTTATCAATGGAGAAATTATCATGCACTCTCCTGTAATGAAAAAACACTGGGTTGTATCGATAAAATTATCTTCAAAGCTATTTCAATATGTAGATTCTAATGATTTGGGATTGGTTGGCGTAGAAAAAGTAATGCTAAATTTTACCAGAAACGATTATGAGCCTGATATAGTATTTTTTTCTAAAGAAAAATCCAAAGATTTCCACGATGATCAGTTGCTGTTTCCTGCCCCAGATTTAGTTGTAGAAATACTGTCAGAATCTACCAAAAAACGAGACAGGGGAATAAAATTTGTAGACTATGCTGCCCATGGTATACTCGAATATTGGATAGTAGACCCCACTAAAAAATGTATAGAACAATATTATTTACAAAATGGTGAGTTTATTTTGCTTGGTATTTTCTATGATATACTTTCGACTGAAACCATCAAAGGATTTGTCATTGACCTAAAATCTGTATTTGACTAAAGTAAGATTAATAGATATATTCTATAATTTTTATTTTTTAAATTTTGAAAAACTATTTTTTGTATTTTTATATAAATTTTTCAAAAAAAACAACAACCTTAAAATTTAAAAATTAAAAATACAATTTAAAAGATTAATTGATAAATTTGCACCAATAAAATATGTTCAAAATACCTTAATAAAAGTGTGTTTTTCATTCTATTTTGTATAAGACAATGAAATGTGTGGTTTGTGATGCAGAAATTCCTGCCAAAAGATTAGAAATATTACCAAATTCAAAAACTTGTGTTTCCTGCTCCAGTACAGCAAGAGTGGCTGGTTTTCCGATGATTACAAGTAAAACTTCCTACTCTGAACTTCAAATCGTAAGCCAAGAAACAGCACAAGAACTATATACAAAACAAGACCGAAAAGGTGGTGTGGCCACAGGAGTACAATTTAAGCAACTTCCAACCCCAAAACTAAGTAATTTTGAGTAATAATGACAAAAGAGCGAAAAACACAAATTTATACTTGGATAAAAGAAGAAACTGAAAAGTTGCTTTTGAATCAAAATTATAAGTTATTTATATTTGGTTCGCAAGCCAATCGAGATATTTTGAGTAACAGCGACATTGATATTGGAATAGATGCAGGTGTGCCAATAAATGATAGTATTATATCAAGATTATGGAATAATTTAGATGACTTGCCTACATTATATTCTTTTGATGTTATTGATTTTCAGACAGTTGATGATAAATTTAAAAAAGTAGCACTAAAAAATATAGAAATTTTGAAAGATGGATTTTGAATATATAGAAAATAAAGTTTTAGAATGGGAAAAAGCTTTAATTACTTTAAAAAATGCTATTGAAACAGAATCAATCAATGAATTAGAGAGAGATGGTGCTATTCAGAGGTTCGAATATTGCTTTGAACTATCTTGGAAAGTATTAAAAATTATCATTAAAGATCAAAATTCATTAGATATATTAACACCAAAAGAAGTTTTTAAAATATCTTTTAAAACAGGTTTGATAAAAAATGAGTTAATTTGGGATGATATTCTTAAAAAAAGAAATGTTTCTGTACATACTTATGTAGAAAGTTTGGCAAAATCTCTATTTAGTTTATTACCAACGTATTATGAACAGATGAACTGGAGTTTAAAAAACATTAAAGAGTTATACACAATAAAATAAAATGCTTAAAATCAATAATTTACAAGCCAAAATTGGCGAAAAGGAAATATTAAAAGGTTTAAATTTAGTAGTAAAACCAGGCGAAGTACATGCTATCATGGGGCCAAATGGAGCTGGCAAAAGTACTTTGGCATCTGTTTTGGCTGGCAGAGATGACTATGAAGTTACTGGTGGTTCTGTAACATTTATGGGAAAAGATTTGCTTGAACTATCGCCCGAAAATCGTGCTAGAGAAGGTGTATTTTTGGCTTTTCAATATCCAATAGAAATTCCTGGGGTTAGCACTACTAATTTTATGAAAACTGCAGTCAATGAAGTAAGAAAATATAAAGGATTAGACCCACTAGATGCAGTAGCTTTTCTTAAAATGATGAAAGAGAAAATGGCTTATGTAAATATAGATCAAAGTTTATTGAGCCGCTCACTCAACGAGGGTTTTTCGGGTGGCGAAAAAAAACGAAACGAGATTTTTCAAATGGCAATGCTTGAACCCAAACTGGCTATTTTGGATGAAACAGATTCTGGGTTAGACATTGATGCCCTCAGAATAGTTGCAAATGGCGTAAATAAATTACGTTCTCCAGAAAATGGTATTTTGGTTGTAACTCACTACCAACGCTTATTGGATTATATAGTTCCTGATTTTGTGCATGTGCTATACAAAGGAAAAATCGTTAAATCAGGTACCAAAGAACTAGCCAAAGAATTGGAAATAAAAGGATACGATTTTATCAAAGAAGAGCTAGGAGAAAAAGTATAAACTTACTTTACCACATTTAATTCAATTTACAGCTTATTTTCAAATTTTAAAAATTATCTTTTTTCACTGAAAATAAGCTGTTTTAATATTTCATTTTTTTGAAAAATTTATTAATATATTATTATTACTAAATTTTAAAATATATTTTTAAGTTAACTTTATATGATTATTATTGTAAAAATATATTTCATTCATTTTTTTTAATGACAACCAAAAATACACTATCTTTAGTAATCTTTTTTTTAATCCTAATTTGTGTTAGTTTTAAAACTTATGCTTTTAGAGTTTCAGGTGCAGAACTAAACTACACCTACAACACAACAACTGGAAAATATGATTTTACACTCATTGCTTATAGTAATTGTGGTTCGCCAGTGCAATTTCTAAATCAATATTCTATATTTTATACATCACAAAGTTGTAATCGTGAAGGACAATTTGTAGTAGTAAAAGAAAGCGAATCTATTATTAAAACAAACTGTAAATCATTTTTATCACAATGCAATGGTGGAAGCAGTTTTGGTATAAAAAAACTTATTTATAAAGGCACTTTTAATGATGCTACTTTGTGTAGTGACTGGAAATTTAATTGGATAGAATGTAATCGAAATTCTACCATAAATACGATAGCACAAATCAATACAGGCGTATGTTTGTATGTAGAGACAACACTCAACAACCTAAATAGTAAAAATAATTCCGCAAAATTTGCCACAGATCCTAATGTAATTGTTTGTAACTCTATTGAAAACAAATTAAACTTCAAAGCCACTGATGCAGATGGAGATAGTTTGGTATACTCACTTATCAATGGCAAGCAAAATTCTTTATCAAGTATAACTTACAATGCTGGTTTGAGTGGCAGCAATCCTTTAAATTCTTCTATCCCAATTACTATCAACAAAGTAGGAGAAATTACTGTAAAACCAAGCATAGAAGGCCAAAAATCTGTTATTGTAGTAAAAGTAGATGAATACAAATCTGGCAACTTGGTGGCATCAACCATGAGAGATATTCAAGTAAATGTTGAAGGATGTGCCAATAATCAGCCCTCACTTTCTGGGTTTAATCTTACTAATAATTTTGTTTCTGATGTTTGTATTACCAAAGACGAACATTGTTTTACTATCGAAACCAAAGAAATAGATTTAGCTGATTCTGAAGTATATGTCAATTTTATAAAAAAACTGCCAGGCCAGCTAGAAGTAATAAAACCTATCAATGGTGATAAAAAAAAGAAAGAAATTTATACTTGTTGGTTGCCTTCTCAAAATAGATTGGGTAAAAATTCATTTTTAATTTCTATTTCTGATTCTGCTTGCCCTTATACAGGCAATAGAACTTACGAATATATCATCAATGTAAAACCAAAACTCGACTTTGATTCAGTAACATTTAACAATACCATAAAATGTGATACCCAAGTTACCATTGGTTCTTTGCGAGCCAATGGGGGTTCGCCAGCATACACTTATGTATGGAGTACTGGCCAGTCTACACCTCTTATATCCACTGGAATAGGTAGTTATAAACTAACCGTAAACGATGCAAATGGGTGTAAAAAAGTACAAAATTTTACAATCAAAGGTGGGATTCTAGGCGAATTTAAGACAAATGGTGCTTGTCTTGGCAGTGCAGTTCAATTTGAAGATATTTCAAAACCAATAGGAACAAACACCCTAGTAAGTTGGGATTGGGACTTTGGTGATGGACAAAAATCTACCCTCAAAAATCCTTCCCATCTGTATGCTGATACAGGTATTTACTTAGTCAAATTAAAAATTAAAGATAATAAAAATTGTATCACAGAAACATCTCAAAAAGTAAAAGTTTGCCTGCCCCCAAATATTTTTTTATCAAGAGGCAAAGATAGGTGTGTAGGTTCAAAAGATTGGGAGATATTAAAAGTAAGAAAACGAAAATCTGATTGTGATACAATTCGTAAATTAATTCTCAATTTTATGGGCTTTCAAGTAGTTACAATTATTCCAAATCTGCAAGATTTGCGTAATGGAAAAAATCCATATCCAAATTTAGATACTTATAGATTTAGCTTTAAGTACCCATTTGAGGGTAATTATACTATTACAGCCCATGTTTTTTATAATACTTGCTCTGTTTTTTTAACTGATACTTTTAAGCTATATTCAAAACCTGAAATTAAAATTTTGGAACCAGATTACACCTTTGATTGTGTCCCAAAAACTATCACAGCCATAGATATGATTGATAAATACAAACCCTGGACTTATGAATGGCAGAAAGATTATAAAATTAAAGCCACAGAACCACCTTATGTGGTTAATTCAACAGGTGTATATTCCTTAACAGCTAAAAACCAAGCTGGTTGTACAGATTTGAAATTAATTTATGTAAAAAGTCCTTTCAAGTTTAATTTCAACCCTGAATCTTATTGCGAAAATAATGCTAATATAAGTATGCAAAATGAAAGAATCAGTGAATGGAATATTATAGAATGGAATTGGAATTTTCAAACAGGCTCGCCCCTGACATCAACTATCCAAAATCCATCTCATGTTTTTCCTAAAGATAGTGTTTGGGTAGTGAGGCTTATAAGTAGAGATTCTAAAAATTGTATAGACACCAGTTATCAATCAGTGGTTACACATTTGCCCAAAGGAAATTTAAGCCTTTCTGATAACTTATTTTGTCATGCAGAGCCTATCAGTGTAACAGGTGTTACTGGAAAAACAATTTCAAAATTTGGTTGGGATTTGGGTTTTGACAATCCTTTTGACTATATTATTGGTACTACTTCAACTGATTCATTATTAATAGGCAATCCTGCCAATCAACGTAAACCCAGATTTAGTTTTAGTCGTTCTAATGGCTATTTTGTTCCAAAACTCCCCTACCAAGCCAATAAATTAATTACCCAAACGGTATATTATAACAAAACTTGTCAAAAAAAATACACCTCAAACTACACATTATATCCACCAATGAAAGTCGATTTAAAGATTAGCAATTTATGTTTCAATAACGAAATTACTACTTTTACAGGAATAATCATTCAGAGTCAATTTAATATAATTAATTGGAATTACAACCTCAAAAGTATCTCAAGTTTATACGACCAAAATATCCCAAGCATCCTCCCCAAAAGTTTCAGTACCAAAGATTTTACTTTGAAATTCAATAAACACGAACCTTTTGAAATAAATATAAAAGCTGAAGATGATAATGCTTTGCATGTTTGCAAAATAGATACAACCCTTAAAAGAACAATAAAAAAAATATCTAAACCTGATTTTTCTAAAAGCATTAGTTGTGCCAAACAAGAAATATTATTTGATTTTACACCCCAAGATAGTTACGAAACCCAAGACAGCCTTTTGTTTGTGTGGGGAGATAGCACATTTACACCAAACGATGGCAAATTTGGCTCAAAAAATTCAGACCCATTTTTTAAGAAAACATACCAAAAAATGGGTAATTACACTGTCAAAGTGATTGTAAAAACATCTAATACAGATGGCGTTTTTTATGGTTGCAAAGATTCTACCGTCAAAACTATAGATGTGTTGCCTAATCCAAAAGCTGATTTTAAATATCAACCCTTGTGCGAAAATCAAGAAACATTATTTGAAAATATATCTCAAAATGCTACTGAAAATCAGGTTATTAACACTTCAAAAAATATATGGATTGTAAATAATGACACTTTGTACAACAAACAAAATACTCTAAAATTTTTACCCAATACTTCTAAAGAAGTTATAGTAAAACTAATTGTAACTGATAATTTGGATTGTAAAAATATAGCCACAAAAGTATTAACCATAAACCCTGGCCCATTGGCTGATTTTGATTATACAATCAGTGATAAAAACGTAATTTTTATAAATAAAAGTATAAGCCAAAACTCAGAGGCTAATATCATTAAAAATCACTGGGAATTAGGAAATGGAGATACCTCAAATGTAAGAAACTCTAATTACATATACTCAAAAATTGATGATTATACAGTACAACTAAAAGTAACAAATAATTTTAATTGTAGCCAAATTTTTTCAAAAGTTATAGAGCTTAAGCCCAAACACATTTTCCCCACAGCTTTCAGCCCCAATGGAGATAACATCAACAACGAAGCCTTAATTATTCATAAAGGCATAAAAAAACTGATAAAATTACAAATCTTTAATCGATGGGGAGAACTTGTATTTGATACCACAGACCTCAATCAAGGTTGGGATGGTAAATTTAAAGGCATCGACCAACCAGTAGGCGTTTATCAATATATGTATGAATTAGAAGATGTGTATAGTAATAAAATAAGTAAACAAGGAAATTTAACATTAATAAGATAATGAATAAAAAATTACTAATTACTTTTTTTTTACAAATACCCTTTTTAATGTTATTGGCACAAGACTTGCATTTTTCTCAATTTTATGTGTTGCCAAACACATTAAACCCAGCCTATACAGCCAAATGTAATGCTGATTATAGATTTTCGGGTATTCATCGCAGACAATGGCTTGAGTTAAACACACCTTATATAACAAGTGCAATCAATGCAGAAATCAACTTTAAAACTGGTCAAAAAAAATATAATTTAATTGGGTTTGGCATAACTGCTAGTTCTGACCAAGTAGGTCGTAATTCAGAAAACGGACACATTTACAACAATACACACCTGACCATTTCGGCTGCTTACCATACTTATATAGATGAATTTCTAAGGCATAGAATTTCGGTAGGATTGCAAACAGGATATACTAGAAAATCGCTCAACACCAATGGTTTGTACTTTTCAAATCAAATAGAAAACTACGCTTTAAATACCAATCTATCCAATGGAGAAAATACAAATCAACCCTATATCAACAATCTAAATGTAAATATAGGTGTTGGATATCAATTTAAAATTAATCAAAAAACGACCTTAGAATCTGGATTTGGAGTTTTAAATATGATACCAAACAAAGAATCAATAAGTAATATTACATCAAAATTGCCACCAAGATTTATTTTCAATTCCTCAGCAATCATTCAACTCAACCAAAAATTAAGTTTAAAGCCCCATTTTTTGTATATGAACCAAGCCAAAACGATAGATGTAGTATTTGGGAGTTTGATAGGTTACCATATTTTAAATCCAAAAAATCCTATTCTATTTTTTGGTATTTTTCATAGATTAAATGAATCTATCATACCCACTGTGGCCATGCAATATGGAAATGTGTATGTTGGAATTAGCTATGATTATAACATTATAGGCCCTAAAAGTCTTGTAAATGCACAAAATATTAAGAAATCGAATCTTGGCTCTATAGAATTTTCAATTATTTATCAGGGTTTTTTGAAAAGAATTTTACCTGCCAAACTAAGTGTTCCATGTGGAATTTTATAACATTTTAAGTGCAATTTTACTATCAATACAATGCTGAATTTTTAAAAAATATGTCAAAATATAGTTTTATTGTATGCTTTTTTATATCAGTAGCCGTTTTTTCTCAAGAACGACCTCTAAAATCTATGTCAAAAAAAGATCGACTAAAAATTGTACGTACTTTATTGGCTCAAAATAGCCATTTTGAAGCTATCAATATGCTACAAGATCTTATCAAAGAAGAGCCCAAAAACACTGCACTTACTCATTTATTGGCTCAAACCTATATGCAAGTAAGAGATTACAAAATGGCACTTTCTATCTATGAATCAATGATTGATAAAGAGGGCAAATCAGATGCTTGGCTGCCCTATTCTATTTGTTTAAAATATCTAGGAAGGTACCAACAATCTTGGGACGCTTACGAAACCTTTGCAAAAAATGCTCGAAAAGCCACAAATCTAAAAGGAAATGTTCTTACCAAATTTAACGAAAATTATGAATATCAAACCAAATGTTTTGAAAAAACACTTTTTTTATCAAAATCAAAACCAAACAAAGATGTAATAATTTCGCATTTTGGTAATGAAATAAATTCTGCATATTCTGATATATCTCCTTGCCTTAAAGATAGCAATACCCTCATATTTGCAAGCCTCAGAGCTGATACTGTTCTAAATTATAATTTTGGAGAAGCTCATTTTAATCAAATTAAACTTATGCAATCTACCAAAAACGAAGACGATACTTGGGCAGATGCCAAACCTATAAACAGTATAAAATCATCTGGCTATCACATAGCAAATGGAACTTTTAATCAAGATAAAACCAAGTTTTATTACACAAAATGCAAATATGATTCTAAATTTAAAATGAATTGTAATATTTATGTTAGCAACTTTAAAAACAACACATTTAAAAATGGAAAAAAAATAGAAGGAAAATTAAATAGTTCTATTTACACAAGTACCCAACCAGCCATTGGTGGCAAGGTATTATTGGAAGGAAAAAAGTATGATGTATTATATTTTAGTTCCAACCCAAAAGGAAGTTTTGGAGGCATGGATATTTACTATGCACTTTTGGATAGTAATAATAATGTAAAATTGATTGAAAATTTAGGAAATAAAATCAATACTCAAGCAGATGAGGTAACTCCATTTTATGATCATTCAAATAATATTTTATATTTTAGCTCTAATGAAAACAATGGCTTGGGTGGATATGATATTTATCAAAATGAAGGAAATATAAAATCATGGAGCAATACTCTAAATTTGGGAAATTCTTATAATTCAAGTTACGATGACACCTATTTTTCAATAGATTCTACCGCACAAAATGCTTTTTTTGTATCCAATCGCCCAGGTGGATTTGCTCTTACATCCGAAACTTGTTGTGATGATATTTATTCTATAAATGTCAGAAAAAGTAATAATTTAGCAATTATTGTATACAATCAATTAAATATGTTTATTCCTTATGATTCAATAAATATTAATTTTCAAACAAATGAAAAAATAAAGATTCCTACTTATTTCACTTCTAATGATTCTTTGAAACCTCTTTATAAATTAGAACCACAAACAGTCTATCATTCAGATATAGTCTATAAAAACGATACTTTTAAAATTTTAATATCTACTAAATTAAAATCAAAAATTGATACAAATTTTGTGTATAACAAAGAAAAAATAAACATATTATTCACTCAAAATAAAAAAGAAAACCAACAAATTATTACTATTTATCTTAAAGAAAAAGCCAAACCTCTAAAAGATACTCTTATACCCAAAACTATTACAGAAACTCCCCTACTTGTAGAGCCCTCCACTGTACCATCCATAGCAATGCTTACTCCACCCAAAAATGAAATTGAAATTACTACAAAAAACAAAAAAACTATCAAAATAGATATTGATTCATTAAAAAAAATCAATAACAAAGATATTATTGATTTTACCTATAATTTTAATTTTGGCTACAATGAAAAAGATTTTATCAAAACCCAAGATCATAATTTCGAGTATATCAGTAATATTCTTAAAAAACATCCTGAAAGTTATGTTCAAATCGAAGCCCACAGCGATAGTATAGGAAAAGATGATTATAACAAAAAGTTATCACAACTGAGAGCCAATGAAATAAAATCTTATATGATAAAAAAGGGTGTTTCTCAATCTCATATTCTAGCCATAGGTTTTGGAGAATCACAACCAATTGCTCCCAATTCTATGCCCAATGGTAGCGATAATCCACTAGGAAGGGCTCAAAACAGACGTGGAGTAATCAAAGTGATTAAGAAAATAACTAAATAGAAATATGAAAATAATACTTTTTCTGATAAGAATATCTAAAGAAATTTAGGTGTAAAATTTAAAACAAAATTACTCTAAAGCCTTCCAAATCAAGTCTTTAAGTCCATCAATATTATAATTGGCAACCGAGGAAATAAAAATATGAGGCACTTTTTTGGGAAGTGTTTTTTTGATTTCCAACATCAGCTCCTCGTCCAACATATCAGATTTAGAAATAGCCAAAATTCTTTTTTTCTTTACTAATTCTGGGTTGTATTTTTTTAATTCTTTTTCCAAAATCTTGTATTCTTTTACAATATCGTTGCTATCAGCCGAAATCATAAACAAAAGAATAGAATTTCGCTCAATATGCCTCAAAAAACGAACGCCAAGTCCTTTGCCATCGGCCGCACCCTCGATTATTCCTGGAATATCGGCCATTACAAACGAGCGATTAGACCTGTAATTGACAACGCCTAAATTGGGAAC
The DNA here is from genome assembly GCA_013297755.1 of Cytophagales bacterium. GTDB lineage: Bacteria > Bacteroidota > Bacteroidia > Cytophagales > UBA9547 > REAG01. Next base: position 195,183 of record JAAFIH010000002.1, on the reverse strand, counting down.
CAAAGTCGTGAAAGGATAATCTGCAATTTCGGGTTTGGCAGCAGATACTACTGATAAAAGTGTAGATTTGCCAGCATTAGGAAACCCCACAAGCCCAACATCTGCCAATAGTTTGAGTTCTAAAATAATCCAACCTTCTTGGCAAGGTATACCTGGCTGTGCATAGCGTGGCGTTTGGTTGGTTGGGGTTTTAAAATAGTCGTTTCCAAACCCACCTTTGCCACCTTTCATCAAAATTACCTCTTGTCCATCGTGGTTTATTTCAAAAAGAATGTCCATTGTTTCGGCATCTCGGGCAACTGTACCCAAAGGAACCTCCAAAATAATATCCTCAGAATCTTTGCCACTCATCAAATCGCCTTTGCCACCTTGGCCATCTTTTGCGTGAATATGTTTTCGATATTTTAAATGCAAAAGTGTCCATACTTGGGTAGTACCTTTTAAAATAATATGTCCACCACGCCCGCCATTACCACCATCTGGTCCACCTTTTTCTTTGAACTTTTCTCTTATAAAATGAACTGCTCCTGCACCACCACTCCCAGAACGGCAAAAAATCTTTACGTAATCAATAAAATTTGGATTCGACAAAACTTATATATTTAATCAATAATGCTAAAGTAACTTCCTTTAGTGTTTCAAATAATTGCAAATGTACCATTTTATTTCAAATGAAATAGATTAGAAACTTAGAATTTATGGCAGTAAAAAAAATAAGTAATAATACATAAATTTAAAACTAAAATACGTTGATTATTTAATATAAGTTTGGAGCAAATCTAAAACTAGATCACCCTCAAAACCTTTAGAAATCATATAATTATATACTTTTTGTTTTTTTGAAAAAATATTTTTATCCAAACAACTTGTCCATTTTTGTTCAACCAATTTTTGTAACAAAGCGTCATACTCGTCAGCATCAATCTCTGCTAGTCCTTTTTTAGTACAAAAAGCCGAAATATCCTCTTGTTTAAGGCCTTGTTTAATTTTATTTCTTCCCCATTTGTTTTGTCTAAATTTGCCTGATACAAATGCTTTTGCAAATCGTTCTTCGTTCAAAAAGTTATCGTTTGCAAGCCTTGTGAGCATATTTTCTACATCATCGCTACACAACCCCCATTCGTATAATTTTTCTCTAACTTGCCTGTAAGAACGCTCTTGATAGGCACAAAAACGCATGGCTTTAGGAAATGCAGCTTTTGGTGTATAACTTTTGTTTGCCTTTTTTTCAAACATTTGAAATGATAAATTGGATTAATACAATGTAACTTAGGTTTTAAGAAATAAATTTTAAAGTTGTGATTTATCTATAATATATGTATGTAATGTTAAAATAAATAAATAAAATTACTTCTTTCAAATAAATTTATTAGCAAACATAATTAAAGAAGTAAAAAAATATGACGTTGTTTATAATAAAAATTTGCAATTTCTACATCTAGTATTAAATTTGCGTTAATTATAGAATTTTAAATAAAAAAATAGTGGATTTATTTGAACGCATATTATCTGACATGGGCCCACTGGGCAAGCATTATGAATATTCTGAAGGTTATTTTATGTTTCCAAAATTGGAAGGTGAAATTGGCCCTAGAATGAAATTCAAAGGCAAAGAAATGTTGAATTGGAGTTTGAATAACTATTTGGGACTGGCCAACCACCCTGAAGTAAGAAAAGCAGATGCAGATGCTGCTCTACAATATGGTCTAGCCTACCCTATGGGAGCTAGAATGATGTCTGGCAATACCAACGAACACGAAAAACTAGAGCGTGATTTAGCCTCGTTTGTGGGCAAAGAAGCAAGTTATTTGCTCAATTTTGGCTATCAAGGAATTATGTCTGTCATAGATTCGTTGCTTCGTAGACAAGATGTAGTGGTTTATGACTCAGAGTGCCATGCTTGTATTTTGGATGGATTAAGAATGTTTGTAGGAAAAAGATTTGTTTTTCCACACAATGATATTGAAAATTGCGAAAAACAACTACAAAGAGCTACAAAACTCGTAGGTGAAACTGGTGGAGGTATTTTATTAATCACTGAAGGAGTTTTTGGAATGGCTGGCGATATGGGCGATCTTAAAGGAATTGTAGCTTTGAAGAAAAAATATGATTTCAAATTATTGGTAGACGATGCTCACGGGTTTGGCACTATGGGCAAAACTGGTGCTGGTGCTGGCGAAGCTCAAGGTGTGCAAAATGAAATAGACTTATATTTTTCAACTTTTGCCAAATCTATGGCCAGTATTGGTGCATTTGTGGCAGGACCCAAAAATATTGTCAATTTCTTAAAATACAATATGCGTTCTCAAATTTTTGCCAAATCATTGCCTATGCCATTGGTTATTGGAGCTCAAAAAAGATTAGAATTACTCAAAAGCAAACCAGAACTTAGAGATAATCTATGGAAAGTAGTGAAAGCATTGCAAGAAGGACTCAAAGCCGAAGGCTTCAATATTGGCAAATCTGAATCTCCAGTTACTCCTGTTGTTTTGAGAGGCACAGCCATTCAAGCAGGACATTTGGTAAAAGATTTAAGAGAAAATTTTGGTTTATTTTGCTCTATGGTTATTTATCCTGTAGTGCCAAAAGATATTATCATGCTTCGTATCATACCTACTGCTGTTCATACTTTGGACGATGTAAAATTCACGATTGACATATTCAAAAAAGTTTCTGTCAAATTAAAAGAAGGTGCTTATTCATTAGATTCGGCTCCCGTAATTGCTTAAAATTGAAAATATTACAAAAAAAAATCTTTTTTTTTTGATAGTTCAATAAAATACTTACTTTAGTAACTTAATTCTTAACAATAACCCCTAAACAATAATCAAATGAAAAGATTTGAAGAGATTAAAAAAATGATAATGGACTTAGAAGGAGATTTTGAAAAATTCTACGACAAAGACAATCAAGCAGCTGGTACACGTGTTCGTAAAGGAATGCAAGATCTTAAAATTTTGGCTCAAACTATCAGAACTGAAGTTCAAGAAAAAAAGAATGCTGATACAAAATAATTCCTAATCGTTGTTAGTCAATTTTGAAGGGGCAATGCCCCTTTTTTTATTTTTATTTTTTAATAATATTTAGCAATATATTCTTAATTTTGTTATTAAATAAAATTATTGAATTTATAACACAAATTCGTGGATAACATTAAGCTAGAAATACTGGGTTTATCTTCGAGCCAAACACAAAGTGGCTCGTATGCTCTGATACTTGGCGAGCAAAAAGGAAATAGAAGACTACCTATCGTGATTGGTATGTTTGAAGCACAGGCTATTGCCATTCAAATAGAAAAAATAGTTCCAAATAGACCCATGACCCATGATTTATTCAAAAACTTTGCTACTTCTTTTGATTTTCAAATTGAATATATCCTTATTTCTAATTTTGAAGAAGGCGTATTTTTTGCCAAAATAGTTTGTAGCAATGGTGTTCAAACCAAAGAAATAGACGCTCGTCCATCAGATGCTATTGCTATTGGGCTTAGATTTGATGCTGATATATATACCACAGAAGCTATTTTGTCAGAAGCTGGTATCGTTTTGAGCGATTACCCAGACGAGGTAAAAAAAGTAAAGCAAAAATCACAAAAGCCCTCACTCGCTCCTACTATCAGCGATGACCCAAAAGATGATAGTATAGAGCAATTAAAAAAACAACTAACTGAAGCCCTAGCAAGAGAAGACTACGAGTTGGCTGCCAAAATAAGAGATCAAATAAGTAAAAAAAACTAGATTTTATAACTTCTAAATTTATCATAAGTGATCATATCAGCAATAGTAGCCTTTGATGAAAACAATGCCATTGGTGCTGAAAATAAACTATTATGGCACTTGCCAAATGATCTAAAAAGATTTAAAAGTCTTACTACTTCGCACACCATCATCATGGGTAGAAAAACTTTTGAATCTATAGGAAAACCACTTCCTAACCGAAATAATATCGTAATTACAAATAACAAATCTTGGCAACACGAAGGGATTATAGTAGTAAATGATTGGAATAAAGCTATAGAAATAGCAAAAAAAAGCAACGAAGCAGAGGTTTTTGTGATTGGAGGCGGCCAAATTTATCAACAATTTTTCAACCAATTTGATAAAATATATGTTACCATAATAAAACATCAATTTAAAGCTGATACATTTTTTCCTTTAATACATCCAATAGATTGGAATATCATTGAAAGAGAAGAAGGTATAGTGGACGATAAAAATAAATTTAAACATACATTTATTACTTATTCTAAAAAATAAAAGTATTTAATGCACCTAATTCAACAGTCTTTTCAAGTTAATTATTCTTATCCTGTCTATTTTTCAGAAGGTATATTTCATTTAAAAAACGATGTTTTAAAAAAATGCTTTGAAAATAAGTACGATTTTAATACTAAAATACTGTTTGTAGTAGATACCAATTTTTATTCAAAAAATAAAAATATTACCAATCAAATAAAAGAATATTTTAATTATCACTTACCTGAAATTAAAATTATTGATCATTTTATTGAAATTGAAGGTGGCGAAGCTGCCAAAAATGATTCCAATATTGTAAATTTAATACTTGACAAAGTACACACTTGTGCCATAGATAGACATTCCTATATTTGTGTAATGGGTGGCGGTAGTGTGATTGATGTGGTTGGTTTTGCGGCTGCTATAGCCCACAGAGGCATTAGACTAATAAGGATTCCTACCACTACTTTGGCTCAAAACGATGCTGCAATAGGTGTAAAAAATAGCGTAAATACTTACGGAAAAAAAAATTTTACTGGCACATTTGCCCCACCATTTGCAGTAATAAATGATTTTAATTTTCTTAAATCATTAAACGATAGAGATTGGCGTTGTGGCATTGCCGAAGCCATAAAAGTAGCTTTAATCAAAGATTTAGGTTTTTTTTATTGGATTCAAAAAAATACCAAATTGCTATTTTTTAGAGACATGATTTCGATGAAATCTTTGATTATAAGATGTGCTGATTTGCATTTGAAACATATTGCCAGTGGCGATGCCTTTGAACAAGGATCTGCCAGGCCACTAGATTTTGGACATTGGGCAGCCCATAAATTAGAATACATTTCAAATTTTAAGTTAAAACATGGCGAAGCTGTAGCTATTGGTATTGCTCTCGATAGTACCTATTCTTACTTGAACAATTATATCACAAAAAATGATATATGTGATATTTTGGATACCATTATGAAAGTTGGTTTCAATATTTATACACTTGAACTATTACAAAAAGATGCAGATAATAACTATATCATTATCAATGGTTTAGAAGAGTTTAGAGAACATCTTGGAGGTAAACTAACCATTACTTTATTAGAAAAAATGGGACAAGGCAAAGAAGTAAACACTATAGACAAAAACTTACTTTTAAATAGCATAGAATTTTTAAAAAATTTTCAGAAATAACATTTACCCACTTTACCACTAACCTATCCGCCTCAGAACTAGAAACCATTTAAGGCAACCGTGTCCGCAGCAGACTGAGGGAAATGTTTAATTTGGTGGCGTTTGATAAGGAAAGTAAAGATAAGCGTGTATAAAAAAACAGCCAACCCTAAATTAAGGCTGGCTGTTGAATCTAATGAGTTAAATATTAATTAGCAGAATATCTTTTAAATGGTATTCTTCTTGGATTAATATTAGCAAGAAATTTTACAATATCATTTCTTCCATGATAGGTGGGTATCCCACGACTATTTTGTGCCATTAAAATAATTGGAACACCTGGAAAATAACTAGTAAATCCTTCTCGTGCTTCTTCTCTTACTGTACTATTATATAAAGTACTAGGTTTTACAACCACAATCGCAAAACTTACGCCTTGCTCTTTTATTAATGCTCCGTCAAAATGCATAATTCTTCTTTTTTAAATGGTTAAACTTTCTGTTTCTTTTATTTCGATTAATGTGGCTCTATCACCAGTATTGTTCCATACACTGCTATCGAGTCCCCAATGTAAAAAATGTGAAGTAGTTCCATTCGCATTCTTTTGTTCTGATGGTTGCCCTTTTTTTGTATATAAAACAATTGTATCGTTAGCATTAACTATTTTGGATTTGAACCAATGTACATGTCTAGCTTTGTTGGATAATTTACCATCGGGTAAATATGTTGCATCTAGTAGCATATAGTTTGCCAAATTCACATTAGTCACAGCTTTTAACACAATTCGTTCATCGCTATGTTTACCATTATCTATTATTTCTTGTAACTTTATATTCATTCCTTTAACTTTTTAAATTTATTTACTACTGATGTAGATTTTCTACATACAGTTACAACTTGGCAGTTTTTGCCAAGCATTATTTTGCACATGGATAAATTTATCCTGTAAATATTGATTTACCTTTTTTATTGTTTACAAGATGAGTTAAAAGCTCTGAAAAGAAGTTTTGAAAATTGATAAGAATTTGTTTTTATCAAATCCTTTTTTACTTTTGCGGTCTCGATTCGAAAAAGCAATCTTCAAAATTATTTTGCAGAAAGTTGATTTCAACAATATAGTGAGCTAGGTAGGCTCACTTTTGTTTTTATAGTCAAACTACAATTAGTCATTCCTTTAGCAATGTCGTTTACTTAAGAATCTGATTATCTTTCTCCTTTGGAGAAAGACAAAGATAGAGGCATTAAAAAACGCTTAAGTAAACGACATTGATTCCTTTAGTTTTATTTTTTAGGTGAATTACTACTTCCGATTGCTCCACCTATTAAACCGCCAACTAATCCTCCAACTGGCCCACCAATTGCCCATCCAATTCCACTGCCTATTGTAGCTCCACCAACGGTATTATTTGTTTTAATTTTTTGCTTTTTTTCTTTACTGTATGGAGCTCTAGTATTTCCATTTTTGGCTCTTGCAGTTTTAGTATGACTAGTTCCTTTTTCAATATTACAACTTATACATGCTGCATATAAATTATTCATGTGGTCAGTTCCACCTTTGGCCTTTGGTTTGCTATGTTCTACATGCCAAGAACCTTTAGCTCCATTAACTCCGTAGTTACTTAATGCCAACTTTTTGTGGCAGATATGACAATAACCATCGGTTTTGGCATAAATTTGATTTAGTTTTTCATTTTCGTATCTCATTTTACTTTTTTTTATATATTAAGTTACAAATGATATACCATAATTGCAAGCTGTAACTTAATTATGTAAATCATATAAATTTATGCCTTTTTGTCAAACTACTGTTTTTATGGCATAAATAAATCTGCCAAAAAAGGAAATTAACAAAACAAGGTTAAAAAATGTCATAAAATATAAAATTTGTAACTTAATAATTGTACCTTTGTGGCATGATATTATCACTAATAAAAAAAATATTATGAAACAATTATTCGCAGAAAGGTTAAAGTCAGCCCGTATGTTGAATGGCCTTTCACTTCAAGATTTAGAAGATAGAATCAACAAAAAAGTAACTCGCCAATCTTTGCATAAATTCGAAAAAGGTGAATTAATTCCAGATAGTGAAATGCTTTGTTTTTTGTGCGAAGCATTGAATGTAAAAGCAGATTACTTTACCCGTGATACCAAAATTGAATTTGGAGAATTAGAATTTCGTAAATTAAAAAAGCTGCCAGTAAAAGAACAGCAAAAGATAATTGAAAAAAGCAAAGACATTCTTTCTCGTTACATTGAACTTGAAGAAATCATAGGCATTCCAACCAATTTTGAAAATCCATTAAAGGGTTGGGCTACTATCAATTCATTTCAAGATGTTGAGAAAGCTGCTTTAAAAGTTAGAGAAAAATGGGAATTAGGAAGTGATCCCATCAGCAATGGTATAGAATTACTGGAAGACAATCATATCAAAGTAATTACTATTGAATCAAATAATAGCTTTGATGGTATGCAAACTTGGGTAAATGGTACTATTCCAGTAATTGTACTCAATAGAAGTAATTTAAAATCAGATGACCGTTTACGTTTTACTTTGTTTCACGAGCTTGGGCACACCTTAATGAATTTAGAAGGGTTACAAGACAATACTAAAGAAAAATACTGCCATCAGTTTGCAGCTTCAATGTTGTTTCCAGAGGCTGCTGCAAAAAAAGAATTAGGTGGAAAAAGAAATAAACTATACATACAAGAGCTAGGCGAAATCAAAAAACAGTATGGTATTTCTATTCAAGCAATTATGTACAGAGCCAAAGATTTAGGAATTGTTACTGAATCGTATTTACGCCAATTTATGTACATCATGGGACATAATCAATGGAAAGTTAATGAGCCTGTGCAATACATAGGTTCTGAATCATCTAATCGTTTCAATCAATTATTATTTCGTGCTTTAGCCGAAGAATTAGTTTCTATCAATAAAGCAGCCGTTTTAAATAATCAATCATTACTTGAATTTAGAAAACAAATAATGGTGGTTGAATGAAATTAGCGGTTACAGATGCTTGTATTTTTATTGATATTTATGAGTTAGAATTAACCTCACAATTCTTTTCATTAGAAATCGAAATACACTCTTCCTTAGATGTGTTTAATGAGCTGGATGCACACCAAAGAGAATTATTAAAAGCTTATCAGAGCATTGGCAAATTTGCAACTCACATTTTAACGGAAGAGGATAGACTAACATTGTTTAACTTCAATTATCCAAAATCATTATCCGATAACGATAAAACCGTTCTGCATTTAGCTGAAAAAATTAAAGCAATGGTATTGAGTAGTGATAAAGCAGTTAGAAATTGTGCTAAGAAAAAATCAATCGAATATCATGGTATGCTTTGGATATTTGATAAATTAATTGAGGCGAAATTAATAGACCCAGTTAAAGCTTCTGATAAACTGAAAAAGTTAATTCATACAAACACCATGTATCAAAACAATTTTGAATTAGTTACTGAAATGGAAAAGCGTTTAAAGACTTGGAATAACAATTAATTTTCATATTGTGGCATTAAATTAATCAAAATCCCAAATGACTTTAAAATCAAACAAAAGTAATTTTTACATTTAACATCTCAAAGGTTCATTTTGACTTAAATATTATATAAAAAGTAATAATAAGTTAAAAATATTTTAAATTTGTTACAATATTATTACACCTCAAAAAGGCGACTTAAAACTAGGATTTGTTACAAATTCTGTATCTGTTAGTGTTTTAAGAAATGCTATTACTGCTTTTACTTCTTTTGGCGATAGATTTAGATTTTGCGGTAAGCTACCAGGCGAATTAGAAGCCAACATCAACACATCTGTATTGGATGATGACCCAAAAAGCACATGTTCGTTGTAATGTTCTAATACTTCTTCTAGGGTTTTAAATCTACCATCGTGCATGTAAGGTGCTGTAAGTTCAATATTTCGCAAAGATACTACTCTAAACTTACCTTTATCAGAGGCCAAACCTGTAACTTTTTGTAAACCAGCATCCTTAATATTTTGATTCAAATCCAAGCCATTATTACGTAAGTTAAAGTCAGTTTGTAGCGTTCCAGCGTGGCAATCGCCACAATTTGCTCCCCTAAGAGCAGGGATTTCGTTGCCATCAGGGTGTATATAAAACAAATCTAAACCTAATTTCTCTTCAGCAGTCATGGTATATTCTCCACGCAAAAATTTATCATATTTAGAATTAGATGAGATTAAAGTTCGTTCAAATTGCGCTATGGCATTCAAAATTCGAGCATTTGTAATGTCTGTATTACCAAAAGCATTGGTAAACAAAGTACGATAATTATTATCATTTTTAAGTTTAAATAGTACATCATCCATTGTATTATTCATTTCTAGGGAATCTAAAATAGGGAAAATGGCTTGGTGTTCTAGCGAGATAGATCTGCCATCCCAAAAGAAATTTTTGGGCAAAAAAGCTAAATTTGCCAATGACATAGCGTTTCTTTTACCAATTTTTCCACCCACACCCACACTTTTGGCAAGCCCATCTGTAAATGCAAATTGTTGTAAATGGCAAGAACCACAAGATATAGTATTGTCTTTTGATAGTTTTTTATCATAAAACAAATGCCTACCCAAAGCTACTCCTGCTTTGGTAGGTTTGTTATCATCAGGAATAATGATTTTTGGAAAATAGCTTGGCACAACCAAAACATAATCCTCGGGAGCAGGTATTTCTTCTTTTTTTACTTGCGTTTTCTCACAAGAAAAAAATAAAAATACAAAAATGATTAAAATTATATTTAGTTTCATATATTTAAAAACTCAAAACAAAATGAAAGTATCAAAGTTTAAAGAAATCTAATTTTAATACAAATCTAATCATTAAAAAGCTACATTTGCTATTATTTTCAAAAATATGGAAATCAAACATATCCAAAACAAAAGAAAAATCAATAAAGTTAAAAACTCCATTGTATTGCCAATACAACAATATTTCAAAGACATAGAACTTGGAGGGCTAATATTGATATTAGTAACCATTTTGGCTTTAATAATTGCAAATAGTCCATTAGGAGAATCATATTTTCATTTTTGGCATACCAAAATTGGTTTTAGTTTGGGGAATAGAGGTTTTTCAATTGATTTTCATACACTTATAAATGATGTTTTGATGACATTATTTTTTATAGTAGTTGGGGGCGAAATCAAAAGAGAAATCATAGAAGGGGCTTTAAGTAGCAAAGAAAAAGCTATTTTACCTGTTTTGGCAGCTTTAGGTGGCATGATGTTTCCTGCCCTTATCTATTTATTTTTTAATTTTGGTCAATCTACAAGTTCTGGTTGGGGCATACCTACTGCTACTGATATAGCTTTTTCCCTCACAGTTTTTTCGCTTTTGGGCAAAAAAGCACCATTTAGTTTAAAAATATTTTTGGCTGCACTTGCCATTGCTGATGATTTAGGTGCAATTGTGGTAATTGCATTTTTTTACTCCTCAAATTTGGATTGGCAATTTCTATTTTCAGGTTTTATTATTGTAGCTATTTTGTTAGGTATGAACAAAATGGGTGCAAAAAATTTATATTTGTACAGTTTTCTAGGCATTTTATTGTGGTACTTTTTTTATATGGCAGGTATTCATCCTACCATATCTGGGGTAATTTATGCTATTGCAGTTCCATTTAGTTTTTCAAATTATGGCGAAATATACAAAAAACAAACCGAAATTTTACAAAGCTATATTTTGACACTTTTAGACAAAAACACCACAGATAAGCTCGTAAGAGCCGAAATTATAGAAAAAATACAAGATGAAAGCCATAAAATGGAGGCACCACTTCACAATGTTTTAATATTTTTGCACCCTATTACCAACTATTTTATTATGCCACTTTTTGCATTTGCCAATGCAGGTATACTAATCAATACATCAGCTTTTGATAGTTTGGCATCGCCTGTGGCCTTGGGTATTATGTTTGGTTTAATGATTGGAAAATCAACAGGAATATTACTAACATCTTTTATTGCTGTAAAATTAAAAATTGCACAAATCCCAGATGGTATTACTTGGAAACAAATTTATGGCATGGCTTGGTTAGCAGGTATTGGTTTTACTATGTCTATGTTTGTTACTGGACTTGCTTTTACTAATCTTAATCATATCGAAACTGCAAAAATTGCGATACTTTTAGCTTCTACTTTATCAGGTATTATTGGCTATATATTACTAAAAAAACTATCCAAATAGTTGTAAATATTAAAATAAATAGAGTTATTATTACTTAAATAAACAGATTTTTAGTAATAATAATTCTAATAGAAATATATTTTTATGTAATTAACGATGAAAGCTAATAAAAAATACTTTTGTAAAGGATATGGAATTATAATTCAATGTCGTTTACTTAAGCGTTTTTTAATGCCTCTATCTTTGTCTTTCTCCAAAGGAGAAAGATAATCAGATTCTTAAGTAAACGACATTGAATTATAATTGCTATTTTCTAAAAAAAATAACTAAAATTTAACTTCCTCTAAACCTATTTTTTGATTATTAAATTCTAATTTCTATATTTGGAGCAATGATAGCATATAGTAATTTTGAATTAGATAATGGGTTACAAGTTTTTGTACACGAAGACACCTCTAACCCAATGGCAGTTGTAAATATTATTTACAATGTAGGTTCTAGGGACGAGGAAATTCACAAAACTGGATTTGCTCATCTTTTTGAGCATTTGATGTTTGGTGGCTCACAAAATATAGCTACATTTGACACTCCTTTGCAAAAAGTAGGTGGCGAAAACAATGCTTTTACTTCGCCTGATGTTACAAATTATTATATAACACTACCAGCAGCCAATATAGAAACCGCTTTTTGGCTCGAAAGCGATCGAATGAAATCACTATCATTCGACCCAAAAGTACTTGAAGTTCAAAGAAAAGTCGTTATTGAAGAGTTCAAACAAAGATACCTAAATCAACCTTATGGCGATGTTTGGCTCAAAATTCGACCTCTAGTTTACGAAACCCACCCCTACCAATGGGCTACAATTGGAAAAGATATTTCTCATATCGAAAACGCAACAATGGACGATGTGAAATCTTTTTTTCAAAAATTTTACAACCCCACCAATGCCATTTTGGTAGTAGGTGGAAATGTAAAATTAGAACAAATAAAAAAACTAGCCCTTAAATGGTTTGGTGATATAAAAAAAGGCGAAAAAATTACCAGAAATTTACCTAAAGAAATATCTTTAAATAAGAAAAAAACGCTTAATGTAACTTCAAATGTACCCTCAAATGCCATTTATAAAGCATATTTGATGGGAAAGCGATTAGATACTGACTTTTATGCACATGATTTATTGAGCGATATTTTGGGAAGAGGGCAGTCGTCAAGATTGTATCAAAAATTAGTAAGAGAAAAAAAATTATTCAGTGCTATCAGTGCTTACTGTTTGGGATCAATAGACGAGGGTATTTTTATGATTGAAGGAAAATTAAATAAAGATGTTTCTTTTGAAAAAGCCGAAAAAGCTATTGATGAAGAAGTGTACAATATTACTTTAGATAACATCGAAAACGAATTAGCTAAAGTAAAAAACCAAGCAGAAACATATCTTGAAATGGCAGAAACTGAACTATTAAACAGATGTATGAATGTAGCATTTGCCGCCAACATGGGCGATGCAAGTATTGTAAATAAGGAGTCGAAATTAATCAATCAAGTAACAGTAGATGATATTAAAAAAGCTGTTTCCAAAACATTAAGAGACTCAAATGCTAGTGTTTTATATTATCATTCTAGTCAAAATTAATATTAAAATGTTTTAATTTAATAATTAAAAATCTTACATAAAAATGAAAAAAAGTATAAATATTGGTATTAAAATTGTTTTGTATTTTTGTGTTTTACAGTTTCTACAATGTGGTAATGCAGCTAATAAAGCCTATAAAAAAGGACTTGCTAAACTACAACAAGGCGAGTACAATGCCTCTACTGAATATTTTAAATTATCTCTAGAAAAAGGCGGTACCAAATCAAAACTAAATTACTTGATTGCTGAAAATTTTAGACTAACCAATCGTAATATTGAAGCTGCAAAATATTACTCTAATGCACTCAATGCTGGTAGCAAAGAAGATAAACTTACATTTAATCTTGCTAAATGCCTCAAAGCTAATGGTGATTATATCAATTCTAAAAACTTTTTTGAAAGCTATGCAAAAAATGGAGCAAACACTTCTTTAGTAGAGATGGCCAAAAAAGAATCTCAATTTTTGGATACTATATATGTGTTGATGCAAAAAGATGTGTACTACAAAGTAAAAAATATGGGAAACGATATAAATACTGATGGCCCAGAATATGCCCCACAGGTATCCAAAGAGGGTGATTTAATCTACACTGCATCCAACAATCAATTTGAATATACAGCTATTGGGTCTGGTTTTACAGATATTTATCAATTTAAGTTTGATGGCATAACCGAAGAATCAGGCGTAAAAAAAGATTTTGGAGAAAAAATCAACCAAAATAGAACCCACGAAGCCTGCCCAGCTATTTTGCCAGATGGCAGCAGTATTATTTTTGTAAGAAGCAACGATGGAAAAAGAAAATCTGGCGTAGAAACCGAATTATACTCCACAGACCTCAGAGATGGCGAATGGCAACAACCCAAAGTTATATCTACGATTTCGGATAGTAGATATTGGGAAACTAGTCCTGCCCTATCGCCAGATGGCAAAATTTTGTACTTTGCATCTAACCGAAAAGGGGGATATGGTGGCGTGGATTTATACAAATCTGTATGGTCAGACAGTCTTGGCACTTGGGATAAACCCAAAAATATGGGCAAAGAAATCAATACACCTGGCAACGAAATGTTTCCATACCAACGTAATGATGGACGATTTTTTTTCGCCTCTGATGGACATCCAGGCTTGGGTGGGCTTGATATTTTTGCACTTTTCAAAGATACTGTAACCAAAGAAACCAATATTATAAATCTTGGAATGAATATCAATGGCCCTTCAGACGATTTTGGAATAGCTTATAAGGACAAAAACTCAGGTTATTTTGCCTCAAATAGAGCAGGCGGCAAAGGCGATGATGACATATATTCATTTGTTTACGAAATACCACCCCCAAAACCAGTTGTGAAAGTGATAAAGGATTACTTAGTTGTACAAATAACCCAAAAATCCTCTACCGACACCATAGCTAAAACCCTAGATAGTGCATTTGTAACAGCAAAAATTGATTCTGCAAAAGTATATTTCAAAGATTTTGTTGGATTGGATGGCAAAATTACTATTCCTATTGACTCACTAAAAGAATATAATTTAATGGCCGAAAAACAAGGTTACTTTTCTAATACAGCTACATTTAAAACTTTAAATTATTCTTACAAAAAAGATTCAGTTTCGCCTGCCTTAATCAACAGATTTTATGAAACTAAAATCAATTTACAAAAAATTCAAATTGGCCAAGAAATTGTGTTAGAACATATTTATTATGACTACAACAAGGCAGATATAAGACATGATGCAGAGCCTGATTTGCAATTATTGATAGATTTTATGACCAAAAACAAAGGTGTAGTGGTAGAACTTGGCTCACATACAGACGCTCGAGGAAACGATGCCTATAACCTAAAATTATCTCAAAACAGAGCAAAATCTGCCGTAGAATACATTGTAAAAAATGGCGTAGAAGCCAAACGTATAAAACCAGTAGGATATGGCGAAACTAAACATAGAATAAAAGATGCTCAAACAGAAGAAGAGCATCAAGTAAATCGAAGAACTGAATTTAAAATAATTGATGTAATTGAATAATATTACTTTTATTTGTAATATTATTTTAAAATATTTTTTTTTAAATTATGATTAATATATGAAAATAAGTTTAATAACTGTATGTTTTAATAGTGAAAAAACCATAGAACGCACCATTTGTTCGGTTTTGAGCCAAACATTTTCAGATATTGAATATATCATAGTTGATGGTAAATCTACAGACAATACCTTACAAATAATCTCAAAATATGCTAATAAAATTGCAAAAGTAATATCAGAACCAGATGCTGGCATTTATGATGCCATCAACAAAGGAATAAGAAATGCCAATGGCCAAATTATAGGTTTGTTGCATGCTGACGATGTTTTTGCTTACAAAGATGCTTTATATGATATTCATCAAATGTTTGAATTACACAACCCTGAGGCACTATATGCAGATTTGCAATATGTAAATGGCGAGAAAATTTATAGACACTGGATTTCTGGCTCTTTTTCTGCCACAAAATTTCAATTTGGTTGGATGCCCCCACACCCTACTTTTTATTGTACTAAAAAATATTACCTCGACCACCAACTATACAACACAAAATTTAAAATTGCAGCTGATTACGAACTAATGCTTAGGTACCTTTATATTCAAAAATGCAAAGTAATATATCTGCCAAAAGTAACCGTAAAAATGCAAATTGGCGGCAAAAGCAATGTTACTCTATTAAATAGAATAAAAGCCAATCATGAAGACAAAAATGCTTGGATAGAAAACAATATACAGCCCTATTTTTTTACTTTTTGGATGAAACCTATAAGAAAATTAATGCAATTTATTACTCCTTATTTTATCAAAAAATAAAAAAATAGCATTTCAATAAAAAAAAATCAACTTTACTTTACTATATTAGTTTAGTTATGATATATTTGTAAAAATAGTTAGATTTAAGATTGTAATTTTAAATAAAGATGCTTAAAATTCTGTTAGCAGAAGACAATAAAGTGGATGAAATTGCTCTTACAGAGTATCTCAAAAACAATTTAGAAAACTTTGATATCGTCTGTGTTCCTACATGTAAGTCCTTGATTGAAAAACTAGATTCTAGCGAATCTTTCGATATTATTATTTTGGATCACATCTTAGAAGATGAGCAATCTCTAAAATATATTACTAAAATTAAAGATAAATCTAAACAAGCAGAGATTATAGTACTCTCTGGGCAGTCTGATATTTCGGTTTGTATTCAATACCTAAACTCTGGTGTTTATGCTTATCTAAACAAAGAACACAATGCTTTTCAGAATTTATTAAAAAACATCAATGAAATTATAGCTAAGAAAAAAGGTGATATTTCATTTTTTGTTAAAAACAAAATATTTATTTACATAGGACTTGCTATTGCTATGTTATTTGTGGCCTTATTTTATTTTTTTACAAGTGCTAAGTAATTTTTTATGCTTGATCAAAATATAAGTTTAGATACACTTAATACCCAATTTCACATTAATATTACTAAACATTTGGGTATAGAATATACTGAAATAGGTGCTGATTATTTATGTGGAAAAATGCCTGTTGATGAACGCACAAAGCAACCTTTGGGACTTTTGCATGGTGGAGCCTCAGTAGTATTGGCCGAATCTTTGGGTAGCTTGGCCTCCAATCTGTGTGTAAATAGAGAAAAACAATATGCTGTGGGCATAGAAGTAAACGCAAACCATCTCAAAAGTGCTACTTCAGGTTATGTATATGGCAAAGCTCAAGCACTGCATATCGGAAAAAGAACACACGTTTGGGAAATTAAAATTAAAAACGAACAAAACGAACTTGTGTGTGTAAGTCGCCTGACAGTGGCTGTAATGGACAAAAAGAAATCCTAATTTTACTGCAAATCTACATCAGACACCTCCCAAGTGTGGTCAGCAAGTAGTGTAACTTTGGATATACACCTTGCAAATTTCTTACTTCTCCCCCACTCGTTGGGTGCAATCATAGACATAAAGTCTGTACCATCTTCTCGTTCGTATAAAAAATAACTATGACTGATAAGTGGCTCAAATTTCATTTCAGTTTGATAGATTCTTTCAGAAATTTCAACTCTTTTTTTGATATGGTTGGCTTGCTCAGCAATAAGTTGCATTTGTTTGTAGAGTTGTCCCATCTGCATATCTGTTTGCTGGCGCATAGATGTAAGAGACTTACTTTTGATTTTACCTGCGTCTTCTGGTCTTATAATAGCACCACCCACAGTATGAGCAAATGCAATAAGGCCAGGATTTTCGACCGTTTTTTTGGGATCAATAATACCAGTATATAATTGCCCTATGGCCTGCTCGTTTTCTTCATTTATCATAGGTTGTATAACAAATTAATACAAAAAATGTTTAAAAAATGGCATATTTATATCTGCAAAGGCTTTTTGGTAAAACTTTTGTAAAGCACAAAAATTCCAAATATTACCATAGGTATACTCAACAACTGACCCATATTTAGGGGTAGAGCATTTTCAAAATCAACTTGATTTTCTTTGGTAAATTCATTTAAAATACGTTGGGTAAATAATAAGACTACAAACAACCCAAAAATTCGACCATAAGGCGTAGCTTCTTTCATTTTGAGATACAAGAAAAGTAATAATAAAAATAAAAAGAAGCAAAAAATAGATTCATACAACTGCGATGGATGCCTAGCAAAATCTTCGGCAAAACCAGTAATGCTATTGCTATTTTTACTAAAAATAAATCCCCAAGGAGCAGCAGTAGGTTTGCCCACAATTTCAGAGTTCATTAAATTGCCAAGTCTTATAAAACAACCCCCAAGAGCAATCACAATCACAAGTCTATCCAATAAATATAGCCAAGTATAGCCTTGATAACGCCTCGAAAATATATAAATACCTATCAAAATACCAGCAGTGGCTCCATGACTTGCCAAGCCACCTTCCCAAACTTTGAAAATAGATAAAGGGTTGGCCAAGTAATATTCTGGTTCATAAAAAAAACAATGACCAAGCCTAGCCCCAATAATGGTAGAAAAAACCATGTATAGTAATAAATTGTCTAAATCTTTTTTATCTCTATTTTCAAGTTTAAAAAAATATTCTATCAATTGTTGGCCAATCAAAAAACCAGCTGCAAAAAGCACCCCATACCAACGTATAGCAAAAGTACCCAATCTTACTATTTCTGGGTTTACATCCCAAGTAATAAAGTTTAACATATATAAATTAAATCGTTTTTTTGTATTTTTTCAGTACATATTTTAGTGAAAGGTAGCTATTTTTGAGTTTAGAATCAATGTCTGCTACATCAGTCCATTCAATTTTTTCTATTCCTTCTTCAGTTTGAGGTTTCATTTGAGTATCATCGTAATTTTGCATGATATACCAAGTTGTTTTTTTTAATATTTTTTTGTCTTTATCAGTGTAAGTGTGCCATGTGGTGCATAATTTAGTTTGGATTAGAGCCACAATACCACACTCTTCATAAACCTCTCTAAGAGCAGCAAAATCTTCGTTTTCTTCATTTTCGAGCTTTCCTTTTGGCAAATCCCAGTTTCCTAATCTATAAATCATCAATATTTGATTGTTTTTGACAACAACACCTCCAGCTGCTTTTATTATTTTATATTCTTTTTTGATACATTTTACTATTTTGCTAACATCTTCTACCAAAAAATGAATGGTATGTACGTTTGAAAAAATAGGGGTTTCCAATAATTTTAAAAAAGACTTAATCGATTCATTATCAGACTTATACACCAAAACTTTGCCCATCAATGGCTCTCTACCCACATTTTCTTTTATGTTTATAAAATTAGAATAATTACTATTATTCAAAGATTTGGATTCATGCAAAAATTTTACTCTTTTGTTGTTTATAAACAGTTTCATTAAAATTAATTATAAAATAAAAATTTAACCAATGCAAAAATTGTAAACTAAGTTGTGATTAGCAATTTTATTTAATTAAAAATAAATAAAAGTAATTTTACTTTATTTTTAAATATAATATATAAATGCTATATTCTTTCAATATCAATAAATAAAGACACTTATAAATATTTTAAGACCAAGAAAAATAATACATTGACATTTTTTAGTAAATCACAAATAACTATCCTTGAGTTAGTTTTAGCTTCTCTCCAACAAATTTTAAATAATTATAAGGATTAAACAAAACACAAAAATACAATTTTGAAATTCAAAATAAGAAATTATAAAATATAAGCTAAATTCGCAACTCAACATTTCTAAAGTTGAAAGGGATAAAATCAAAATCAACTGAAATATTCTCGTATAAAAAGATAAAACTTATTACATTTATAAAATAAATAAACCAATACCATTCATACACAAGTGCAAGTAGTAATCGACATATTAGAAAACGAATTGATAGAGAAATATCCTACTATTCTTGATATTCTTTTAAAAGACCAAACTACAAAAAAAAATATTTTTTGGGCCACAGAAAACTATAAACATCTAGGCCAATTATACACTTACAATGCCGAAATTGTGAGAGAGGCCATTACTGGCGAAAAAGGAAATGTGATTATGCCCAGGGTTCATAAAGACAAAGTTTTGCAACAAGCTCGCTCCAAAGAGATGGCTGAAGTTTTTACGCCTTCTTGGATTTGCAATAATATGAATAATTTGATAGACAATGCTTGGTTTGGCAAAGTGGGTGTTTTTAATACAGAAATCGTCATCAACCAAAAAACAAAATCTTGGGAAACAAACCGAGAAAAAATTACTTTCCCAGAAGGCAAAACGTGGCAAGAATATGTGCTGGATACTCGCCTAGAAATAACCTGTGGCGAAGCACCATATATTGTGAGCCGATACGATACCACCACTGGCAAAAGTATTAAAATAGAAGATAGAATTGGTCTTTTGGATCGAAAATTAAGGGTAATAAATGAAAATGTAAACACATTAAATCATTGGTTAAATGCTACTGAAATTGCCTATAAAAACATTTATGGTTTTGAGTGGCAAGGCGATAGTTTACTTTTGGCTCGTGAGGCTCTACTGATTACATTTATTGAAAATTATAGCCTCAAGTTTGGCACAGAACCTACTTTAGAAAATATCCAAACAATAGCAGAAATTATTTCTTGGAATATCTGGCAAATGGATGGCCTCAAAGGCACAATACCCAATAGTTGTACTGGCACTACCAAAGTTCAAGAAAATTTGTTTGGAGAAATAAAAACTGTTTCTACTTTTTGCGAAGGCTGTTTTCAAAACAATATAAAAAAACATAGTGGCATCTATTGCCATATCATGGATTGGAGTGTACAAAAACCAGTTAAATTTATATCTCTTTTAGAAAAATAAACCATGACTGATTCAAGATATATAAATGTAAATATTCTCAATAATTTAATCGTTGGTAGAGTTGAACCTCAAATTTATGCTTTTTCTACCCAAACAATTCCCAATTACCTAAAAGTTGGCGATACCTACAGACCTATCGAAACGAGATTAAACGAATGGCGTAAATATTTCCCTAACCTTGAAAAAAAATTTGAAAACATAGCAAAAGTAGATAATGAAACTTTTTTTAGAGATTTTGCTGTTCACTTTTTTTTAGAAAATGATTTAAAAAGAAGTAGATTAAAGCCAAACGCATTAAAAAATATACCCTATTATTCTAACGAATTTTTTGAAAATGCAACCGAAAATGACCTAAAAGCTGCCATAGAAGACATCTTAAAAGCACACCAAAACAACGATACCAAATACCAGTATTATCGTTTTGACGAAAGCCCAATCCCTCTTACCCATACGTATACACGTACCGAAAACTACCCTCTACGCCCAAATCAGCAACAAACGGTAGATAATTTTAGAAAAGCCATCCACCAGGGTCGCACAAATTTGTTGATGTATGCAGTGATGCGTTTTGGCAAATCGTTTACATCTATGTGCTGTGCCGTAGAAATGAACGCTCAGTTGGTTTTGGTAGTTTCGGCCAAAGCTGATGTAAAAGAAGAATGGAAAAAAACGGTAGAAAGCCACCAAAAATTTGAGGGTTTTTGTTTTTTGGATAGCTCAAGCCTGCTTTCAAACAATGCTATCATCATTGAAAAACAAAAAGCAAATGAAAAAATAGTTATATTTCTTACCCTACAAGATTTGCAAGGCGATACTATAAAATCTAAACATAAAGAAATATTTGAAAATAAAATTGACCTATTGCTCATCGATGAAACCCATTTTGGAGCTAGAGCCTCAGAGTATGGCAAAGTGTTGAATGAAAATAAAATAAAAGCCAAAGACCTTATAAACGAATTAAAATTAAACGATATTTCTATTGATGATTTCAAAGAAATTAGTAAAGAACTCAAAGCCAAAATTCGCATCCATCTCTCGGGTACGCCATACCGTATTTTGATGAATAGTGAATTTACCAACGATGATATCATTGCCTTTTATCAATTTACCAACATTGCTGAAGACCAAAAAAAATGGGATCTTGATAATCTAAACAAAGATCACATCAAAGAATGGGACAATCCCTATTATGGATTTCCTCAAATGATAAGGTTTGCGTTTAACCCCAACGAATCTTCACAAAAAAAAATGGAGGAACTCAAAAAACAAGGCATCACTTATGCTTTTTCAGAGCTTTTGAAACCCCAATCCATCAGCATAGATAAAGCTAAAAATCTGCATAAAAAATTTGTTCACCCACAAGAAATACTAGATCTTTTAAAAGTAATAGATGGCACAGCCACAGATGCCAATATACTTAGTTTTTTGGATTATGATAAAATAAAAGAAGGCAAAATGTGCAGGCACATCGTATGTGTGTTGCCTTTTAGGGCTTCTTGTGATGCTATGCAGGATTTAATCCAAAACAACAGTTTTAAACACCTCAGCCAGTACCAAATCATCAATATATCTGGTGTAGAACTCGACAAAAGCCTAAAAGATACACAAGCAATACAAGCCAAAATCAAAAAGTGTGAAAGCGAAAACATAAAAACAATTACCCTTACCGTAAATAGAATGCTTACAGGCAGCACAGTGCCAGAATGGGACACCATGCTGTACCTAAAAGACACAGCCTCGCCACAAGAATACGACCAAGCCATATTTCGGCTACAAAACCAATATATCAAAGTTTTGACAGAGCCAAACGGTGATGTTGTTAAATTTAATATGAAACCACAAACTTTGTTGGTAGACTTCAACCCCAACAGAATGTTTGTCATGCAAGAGGAAAAAGCCCAGAT
Source organism: Cytophagales bacterium (assembly GCA_013297755.1). GTDB lineage: Bacteria > Bacteroidota > Bacteroidia > Cytophagales > UBA9547 > REAG01. The sequence continues at coordinate 172,776 of JAAFIH010000002.1, read as the reverse complement.
TTATAACGCAAATACAGAAAAAGATGGCAATTTGAAATTGATAGAACGATTAAATCGGGAATTAGAAGTATCGCCAATTATTCATATCAATAAAGACAAATTGGTTCAGGTAAACCCTACCGATATTTTAAATGCTGTAAGAGAATATTCTAGCAACAGAAGTGTTTTAGACGAGGCCAAACAAATCCCTTTAGACTTTTCGCTTTTAAACATTGACGCTATACGCCAAGAAATCGAAAGGCAAAACGAAATTGGCTCAAACGATGGGCTTAAAATAAAACCACACCAAAAGCCAGGTGATGGAGATGAAATAAATTTTCCACCAGTACCCCCAGAAACAGATAAACCTGGTGGAGACACTAAGCCTACCATTGAAACACAAAAAACAGAAGAAAATGATACTAACGAAGCTAGCCTGAGGAAAAAATTTGCCAGTTATTATTCCAGAATATTGTTTTTTGCTTTTTGTACCCAAGCCAAAATAATATCTCTGCAAGAAATTATTGATTTGATAGAAAAAGACAAGGAAAGCAAAAGAATTGCGGCCAACCTAGATCTCAACATCGAAATTCTGAAATTATTACGAAGTAATTTACAGTATTATATATTGAGTAAATTAGAATACAAAATTCAAAATATAAATTCTTTGGCAAACGATACCAGTCTGGCACCCATAGAAAGAGCAAGTAGAGCCATGAAAAAATTTACTCGACTTTCAGAATCCGAAATTGTAACCCCAGATACCGTAGCCGACAAAATCATAGACAGTTTGCCAGCCAATGCCATCACCAAAAACACAAAAATATTGGATATAGCCTCCAAACAAGGCGAATTTGTGTATGCCGTGTACAAAAAATATGGCAAAAGTATAGCCAACAAATTTTACTCTATACCCACCTCAAAAATAGCTTACGAATTTACCCGAAAAGTGTACAAATTATTAGAATTAGATATGGAACTTATTGAAGAACATTACACATCCTACGATTTAATCAAAGAAAATGATTATGTAGAAAAAGATACTATGAAGATAAACGGTAAGAAACTTAAATTTGATGTGATTGTGGGAAATCCACCTTATCAGTTGAAGGGAGGTTCAGGTGGAAATAATGATGCACCAATTTTTCAAATATTTAGCGAAATTGCAAATAATTTATCTCAAATAAATTCATTAATTATGCCCTCAAGATGGTTTACATCTGGTAGAGAAAATTTACTTAGTGATTTTAGAAATAAAATGTTAAATAATATAAAAATACAAAGATTAGAGGTTTATAGTGATAGCAATGATTTGTTTACAGGAATAGATTTAAAAGGTGGTACTTGTATTTTAATGATTAATAAAAGTTACGATGGATTGTGTAATTATATTTATAATAGTAATGGCAAAATAAGTGAAAGTCAAATAAATTTAAATACATTTGAAATTCTAGTAAGAGATCCTAAATTATCAGTTATTATTGAAAAACTAGAAAAAAACAGAATTTCAAAAAAATACAAAACAGTTGATTTAATTGTTTCTTCTGATACCCCCTTTAAAATTCCTTCAAATCCAAAAGAAAGTAAAAAAACACCTTTTGATGTATATTCTTTTAGTAATGAAGAACACAATACATTGTTATATCATATTGAAAATGGTAAGCGTAAAATAGAGTATGTTAAAATTTCTGATATTGTAAAAAATAAAGAAGACGTAGACAAACACAAAGTTTTTTTAACTGGTTCTGGTGGTTCAGGAATTGATTCTAAAGTTTTAGGTTATCCAGAATATGCCCCAAAAAATTCAGTTTGTTCGCAATCATATTTATATTCTGCTTTTGAAACTGAAAATGAAGCTAAAAATTTCATTAAATACATTAAAACTAAATTTTTGCGTATTTTAGTGTCTGCAATAAAAATTACTCAATCGGCCTCAAATAAAGTTTATAAATTTGTTCCACTTCAAAATTTTACGTCTGAATCAGACATAGATTGGTCAAAATCAATCTCTGAAATAGATAAACAACTATATAAAAAATACGAACTAACCGACCAAGAAATCGCATTTATAGAGGAAATGATAAAACAAATGTAAAACCAATGAAAGCAATTAGATACCAAAAAGATGCAGTTTTAATAAAAAAAGGCAAAATAGAAGCCTGGGTAGAAGTATACATTAAAAATAAAGATGTTCATACTGAATGGCATAAATATATTTTTTTTTTGGATAATGAAAAAGATGTAATTTTAAGAGATTGGCAAGATAATGTAGATAATTTTTTAGATGCCACATGTTTGGCCGTGAACACATTAGAAGAGTTTGGAATTATTGCCCAAGATGAAAATGCTAAATGGTATCAAACCGAAAAATATCATACCACAGAAGGTACAATGATAATAGAACAAAAAAAATATTCTAAAAAAAATCTCAAAAAAATTACTATACTTTAGCAGTACGAGATTCTGTATAATACATCCAAAAACCCATCATTACTAAAAAAGAAACCCCAAAAATACTAATTATTATTATCTGAATCATATTGCAATTTTTTTATTTCGTCCAAATGCTCTCTTATATTTTTAATCAAAACTATCTTATACAACAAACAACTTAGCGAAACAAAAGTTCCAAAATAGACTACTATTTGTTTTAATATATTTTCATTTAAAGTATCCAAAAAAACCATACTTATACATCCTGCTGCTAAAGAAAACAAAAAGAATACATCAATTTTTAAAAACTCTAGCTTAGTTTTGATTTCTTCTTTTAGATAATCTAGCGTTTTACTCGAATCCATTATGCAAGTATATACTTTAAAACTAATTAAAAAAATAATTCAAGCATTATTACCTAAAATATTTTAAAAGCAAAAAAAAGATTTTCTTAGTTTATATAAAACAACTCCCCTATTCTTAGTTTCTCACAATAATTTCATTTGTTGTCATAATACAAAAAACAAGTCAGATTATAGCAATAGAAACAATTTTTAAAAATATATAAACTTAATATAATTTGGTTCGTAACTAAAAACAAATACCAAATAACATGGAAACGACAACAAAAACAAACATTAGAGGAGGTCAATTTATTACTAAACAAATCGAAAGTAACGATATTTTTATTCCAGAAGATTTCAATGAAGAGCAAGCCATGATTGCCGACATGGCCAAAGATTTTGTAGAAAAAGAAGTAATCCCACATTTGGATAGAATCGATAGTTTAGAAGTAGGATTAATGCCACATTTGCTCGAAAAAGCTGGCGAACTAGGACTTTTGTCGGTTTCTTTACCTGAGCAATATGGAGGATTTGGCAAAGATTTTAATACAACACTCAAAGTAACAGAAGAAATTGGAGGTGCACACTCGTTTGCTGTTGCCCTTTCGGCCCACACAGGTATTGGAACGCTTCCTATTTTGTACTTTGGCACAGATGCCCAAAAACAAAAATATTTACCCAAATTAGGAAGTGGCGAAATGAAAGCCTCTTATTGCCTGACAGAGCCAGGTTCTGGGTCAGATGCACTTGCTGCCAAAACCAAAGCTGTATTGAGTGCAGATGGTAAGAATTATACATTAAATGGACAAAAAATGTGGATTACCAATGCAGGATTTGCCGATTTATTTATAGTTTTTGCTCAAGCTCAAGGCGAGGCCTTTGTAGATGGAAAAGGCGGGTTTACTGGATTTATTGTAGAAAAAGGCACTCCAGGACTTACCTTAGGCAACGAAGAACACAAAATGGGTATCAAAGGCTCTTCTACCAGACAGGTATTTTTCCAAGATTGCAAAATACCAGCCGAAAATGTACTTGGCGATATTGGCAAAGGACATTTGATAGCTTTCAATATTTTAAATATTGGGCGTATCAAACTGGGAGCTGCTGCTCTTGGAGCCGCAAAACGAGTGGCCAATCAAGCTGTAAAATATGCCAACGAACGCATACAATTCAAAGTGCCTATTTCAAATTTTGGGGCCATTCAATACAAATTGGCCGAACAAGCCATTCGTATTTTTGCCATAGAATCAGCCATGTATCGAGCTGGGCACGACATACACAATTCTGAATTATTACTGTTAGAAAAAGGAAAATCTTACAACGAATCAGTATTAGGAGCAGCCGAAGAGTTTGCCGTAGAATGTGCCATACTAAAAGTTTCAGGCTCCGAAATGTTAGACTATGTGGCCGATGAAGGAGTACAAATATTGGGTGGATATGGATTTTCGGCCGATTATCCCATGGACAGAGCTTATAGAGATTCTCGAATTAATAGGATATTTGAAGGTACAAATGAAATCAATCGTATGCTCATTGTGGATATGTTGATAAAACGAGCCATGAAAGGCAAAATTGATTTACTTGGCCCGGCCATGGCAGTTCAAAAAGAATTGATGGCCATACCCGAAATGGATGATAGCGAACCTACTTTATTTAGCGAAGAGTATAAAGCTGTAAAAAATTTCAAAAAAATAGCTCTCATGGTAGCAGGCTTTGCTGCACAAAAATTTGGCGAAAAACTGGCACAAGAACAAGAGATTTTGATGAATATTGCAGACATGATTATTGATACTTATGTAGCAGAATCTACTTTGCTAAGAACCGAAAAACTTACTGACATCAAAGGAAAAGATGCCACAGAGGCTCAAATGGCCATGACTCAAACTTTGATTTTTGATACTGTAGATAAAATGACCATAGCTGCCAAAAATGCAATCAATGCGATGACCGATGGCGATGAGCAAAAAATGCTTCATGTTGGCTTAAAAAGATTTGCAAAATACTTACCAATCAATACCAAGAACACCAGACGATTGATAGCTCAAAAATTGATTAGTTCTAATAGTTATATGTTTTAAAATCAAATAGTAGAGCAGTAAGAGCGACAAATTTTACTGCTCTACAACTATAAACTTATCTTCTTTTCCTTCTTCAGGCACTATTTTCAAAATACCTGAAAGTACCAAATTTATACACGATTCTTGAGCTGTTTTTTCAGAAATATGACTTAAATTAATGATTGATTTAATGGTAGTAAAACCCTGATTTTCAACTATTTGCATGATATTTTTTTCTATGTCTCCAAACTTTAGTCTTACTTGAGTATTTTGAGACTGCAACTGCATTATTTTAATTACTAAATTACTGGCCTGCACACTTCTATCGGCCGATCGTACATATACAATTTCAGTTTTTTGTCCAGTCAAAGACACAACACTGTTGGGCTTAACCACAGATTCTTTGATACGAACAGCAAGCACAGATTTTTTATCAGATATAGGTATTATTTCTTTGGAATAGTCAATCGAATTTTTTATTAATTTAAGTAATAATTTATCTAATTCATAAATTTCCTCTTCAATATTTTTAATTCCTGATATTACTTTATTGTCGTCTACACCAATCAAAAGTAAGCCACCTTTGGTGTTTGCAAAAGCCACTATTTCGGCAGCAATTTTTTCTGGAAAATTAATTTTATGTTTAAATTCTGTAAACAAATTTTCGCCATTACTTACTCTATTTTGCAACTCTTTAAAAGTCATAAATCATTTAATTTTCTTTTTGAAATAAGTAAATATTAAAAAAAATACCCACAATTCAACATTTAAAAACCTTATTTGTTTGCTTTTATAAAAAATTAAGACTAAAATTTACTAAGTTTCGTTATAAAATAAAATGTAAAACTATATAAAAAGTTGATAAACTTATTTAATATTGTATTCGTTTAATAACATAATCAATAGTAAGATTGAAGGCAAAAAAACTATTTTTTTTATTTATTTTAATACATTCATTTTTAGAAGCCTCAACTTGGGTAGATTTTAAGGGCAAATTATATTCAAATGACTCGTCTAATATTGTTTATGGAGCAGTTATTTTTAATAAAAATAGACTTTTAGGCACATTATCCAATAGCATTGGTAATTTTAAAATGAGAGTAAAAATAGGTGATACTATTGAAATATCACACATTAGTCATCATACTTTGGCTATAATTATAGAAGATACCAATGTTATAAGTAAGCAAATTTTCAAATTTGTAATGACACAAAAAACATACCAATTGCCTACCATTGATATTGCCAATTATAGAATACGCCAAAAATCACAACCACTTCAAACCATGCAAAGAACTGATAATATTACCATAGATATGGGAAATATAAGGCTTGGAGTAGGCGAAAATTTTCAGCAAAATCGTAATCAAAATACTTCAAATATTCCTTTGATTGTGCCTATTGTAGGTATTCCCATTGGCGATTGGAGTATGAACAGACGTATAAAACAATATGAAAAAATAGCAATTTTAGAAGCTAAAAATATATATCAGCAAAAAATTGAAATGAAATATAACAAAGCATTGGTCAAAAATCTTACTGGACTCAAAGGCAACGAACTTACTCAATTTATGAATTTTTGTAAGCCGTCAGACAAGACAATTTTTAATGGAAACGACTATGATTTGACCTACGAAATTTTACAATGCTATGATAAATTTAGGTTAGAGTTTGATAATTGAGATTATACTGTACTTTATTTTTTTTAGAACTTTAACCAAGTAGTGCAGAGTTAAGGTTTTAAAAAAGTATTGATAAACATAAAATAATTATCTTTGACCCTTTGTACAAAAATAAAACAAAATGAAAATTGAAATTAAAAATTTTGGTCCTATCGATTATTTAGTTTTTGATTTAGAAAAAGATTTGCATTTGATCTATGGACATAATGCCATTGGTAAATCTTATGCTACTTATTGTATCTATTGTTTGTTAAAAAATGTAAAAGAAAATACAATTTACAACGTAAATTCAAACGCAATAAACCTTGACAAAGAACCATATTTACAATTCAAAAATTTTAATGTAAATGATTTTTTAACTGAAAACGATATTGCAACTACTGAATTATTTTTAAAAATAGTAACCATTCATTTAAAAGAGGTTTTACTACAAGGGATAGAAAATTCATTAAAAAATACTTTTATCTCCATCGATAATCTTAAGAATAGACATTCTAATAAAAACTTTGAAATTGTATGTCATGTACTTGAAAATGAAACTTTACATATATTTTGTAATGAAGACAATAAATTAGATCTAAAGTACATACCTTTTTATAAAAAAATAGAACTTAAAATTTCAAAAAATAATACTGATCAAATTGACTTACTTATTGATAATGAATTGTTATCAAGTGAAAATTTAAAAAACATAACCAATAAATTTATCATTACAGCTGTTACAGCGTCTGATTCGATATTAACAAGTATTTTTTACGATATTCAAGACATCTATTTTTTGCCTGCTAGTCGCTCTGGGCTTTACACTGCTATGAATTCTTATGCACCTATTCTAGCTGAGCTTTCGCAAAATAGATTTTTCTTACAAAACAAAACGATAGATTTGCCTTCTCTATCAGAGCCTGTTGCTGATTATTTTATTGATTTATCAACTTTGAACAATAAAAATTTGAACAATCAATATAATGAAATTGTAAAACAACTTGAAAACACCATTTTAAAAGGTAGAGTTTCATACAATGAAAAATCAAAAAGAATTGTATTTAACCCAAATGGAATTGATTTAGAATTAAATTTATCAGAGGCTTCTTCTATGGTTTCAGAACTATCTCCACTTGTTTTATATTTCAAACATATTTTAAATCATAAGTATAGTACTTCTAAAACTAGAGATTTTATAAATTTTGAAAGTAAAGTAGAGAATAATACTAAATCAAACCACCTAAAATTTGATATACTTTTTATTGAAGAACCAGAGGCACATTTACACCCAGAAATACAAGTAATACTTATTAAAATATTTGCTCAATTATCAGCACTCAATATTAAAATATTTATTACTTCACATAGCAATTATATGTTTAATCAACTTAATAATTTGTTAATTACAAAAGAAATCAACCCTGAAAAAGTTGAAGTTTATCATCTTATAAAACTAGAAAATGGAACAATAGCTAATCCAGAAATGATAATAACAGACGATGGAGTGAATGATGATAATTTTCAAGCTGTATCTCAAAAATTATATGAAGAACGTATAAACTATTTAGAAAAAAATGTTGATTGAAAAAATAAAAAAACATACTCAATTATCAAAACATGTTGAACCAACTTGTTGTGAGAATAATATATGTGTAACCTTAGATGAAAATATAGAGACTAAATCTTATGTAATTTTAAAAGTAGATAAATTTTATAATGACCTTAAAATCGCTAACAGACCCCCATCTATCGATTGCTTAATAATCAGAGAATGTGAAAAAATAGGTTATGGTTTGACTTTGGTTGAATTAAAAAATATTAAAAGTGCTGGAAGTTTTACATTTGACAATTTGAAAAACAAATTTAATACAACGCTAAATGATTTTATTAAAGTCAAGTTTAAAGATTTGTTAGACCGAGATTACACTGAAATTAAGTTATATTTTGTTTCACAAATTGAAAATAATAAAAGAGATAAAGGTTTAAAAATTGAATCTTTGATGGATTTTAATTTTAAGTTTAATTCTAAAACAATAAGAATTTCTCCAGTCATGCCTAATCCAACCATAAAAAAATGTTATACAAAAGTGTAGTTTCATTATTTATAAAACTTACTTTTAGATTAAAAATAAGGTAACATTGAAATATTTTTTTTAAAAATTTCTATTAATGATAAAAGATACAATAAATCAGAAATTATTACGTTTTTTGAGCAACAAAAATTCTAAAAAAATACTTTAATCAAAAAATATATGTTTTGTTAATAATTTTCAAAAAAATAATTGCAAATTTGAATAATTTAAAAACAAAGATACCAGATGAATTTTAGAAATCGAAAAAAGCTACAAGTACACGTAGAAACATCTGCCTTGAGCGACATCATGTTTTTTTTGATGCTGTTTTTTTTAATAGCTTCTACCCTAGCCAATCCAAATGTGATAAAATTACTTTTGCCACAAGCCAAAGCTGGACAAACTGTATCAAAACAACAGTTTAGCATTACAGTTTCCAAAGATTTAGATTACTATATCAACCAAGACAAAACAGCCCTCAATTTTAACCAATTAGAACCCAAACTCAAAAATATAGTGGCTTCAAATGCTGATGTAACTTTTGTATTGAAAGTAGATAAATCAGTACAAGTACAAAATTTGGTAGATTTACTTGCCCTTGGTAGCAAACATAAAATAAAAATGATACTAGCCACCCAAGCCCCAAAATAATATGAACATAGCAACCCAACACAAAACAAAAGCATGGATTATTACTATTCTAGTCCACTTATTGTTTTTTTTGTTTTTGTTTTTATTTGTACTAGATACACCCAATCCCCCATTTGGTGCTGGACAAGGTGTGGTATTGAATTTAGGTTACGTAGATGCTGGCACTGGCGAAGTGCAAACCATAAACCCTGTTTCTGATAATCCTAATACGGAAGAATTGAAACCCTCAGAATCAGAAAATACAGAGCAAACTACCCCTGAAACCACCCCACAAGACCCAAATGCAAAAGAAAATTTGGTAACAGGCATTGAGGAATCTGAATTGAAAACAGAAACGAATGTTGAAAACAAAGAAATAGTAAATAACGATAATATTACTAAAGATGTAGAAATAAAAAAAAATATATCCACAACACAACCTAACGAAAAACCAAAAAATAATACCAATATTGCTAATCAAAAAACTAATGGAACAGCCACAGAGGGTGGAAACAATAATGGCGACAAAAATGGAGCCATAGGAGATCAAGGAAATCCAAATGGCGACATCAACGCCAAAGCCTTGTATGGCAACCCAGGCGAAGGTGGCGATGGACAAGGTGGAAAAGGAGGAGCTGCATTAGATTTGGCTGGTTGGAAATGGGAAAAAATGCCCAAAGTAAACGATGACAACGAAGACGAAAACGGAAAATTAGTTTTTCAAATCACCATAGACGAACAAGGAGAAATAGTTTCTATCAAAACGCTGCAAAAAACAGTAAGCCCATCAGTAGAAAAATTATATAAACAAGAAGTAGAGAAATTGACTTTCTCAAAAACAGATGGCAAAATACCACCATCTACATCTACAGGCACTATTACATTTATCATTAAATCAAGATAATTAGCACAATGAATAAAAAATTAATTTTTTATTACTTTACTATTTGTGTATCAAGCGTATTTTTGTTATTAAATTGCTCAAAAAAAACAAAAATTTCTTATTCAGATGCTCAAAATATTACTTATACACCTCAATTATCAACAATAATTCTACCTTTAAAAATTTCTAATGCTTTGTTAGAAAAAAAAATAGACACTTATTTGCCTACCATACTCTACAAAGATTCTATTTTGGAGGATGACAATTACACTTATACCATAAAAAAACTATCAAAACCAGTGATTTTAAGTTCTGACATTGGATTTAAACTTGCTATGCCAGTGCATATAGACGCTAAAACAAAAGTTGATATTGGTGGCTTTGGAGGCACTTTTCCGTTGAGTGCAGACCTAAAACCAACCCTACTTTTTATCCCAAAAATGACTAAAGATTGGAATTTAACTTTTGAAGTTCAATGGCTGAGCCACGAGTGGATAGAAAAACCAAGTGTGCAGGCTGGTTTTTTTTCAATGGATGTATCAGGCATGGCCGACCAAGTTTTGAATGCTCAAAAAGACAAAATTACAAACTTGATTTCGAGTTTTTTGAATGCTAAAGTTGATGTAAAACCAAGTATTTTAGAATTTTGGAAACAAATACAACAGCCCATTTCCATTGATAGTCAAACCCCACTTTGGCTACATCTAAAACCTGATAGTTTGCATACATCAGAAATTAAAAATGCTCAAGGAAGTTTACAAATATTACTATTTTTAAAATCAAAACCTATTATAAATAATGTTATTGTTTCTGAAGAAATTATAAACTTATCAAACCAAAATATAGAAAAAAAATCAACTGATCCTTACTTTGATTTAATGGTTGATGCAGATATAAAACATATACTAATGACCAAATTTGCACAAAAACAGCTAATGAATCAAGAATTTGTGATAGCAGAAGGTAAAAAAATCAAAATATCAACTATTGAATTTAAGAATTTGAAACAAAAAATAGCCATAAATATCGCTGTAAAGGGTGATTATGAAGGCAATATGACCATATTTGGTACTCCATTTTTTGATAAAGATACAGAAGAGATAGTATTAAAAAACCCTAATTTTAGTGTCGAAACCAAAAATAAATTACACAAAGCAGCAGCTTGGCTTGGAAAAGGTAAAATATTGAAAAGTATGTCGCCTTTTTTGAAAGTTTCAGTAAAAGAACATCTCGAAATGCTACAAAAAAGTATAGCTCAATCGTTAAATAATAATCAAATACATAAAAATATCTTACTCAATGGAAAAGTTAAAAATTGTACACTTCATTCAATGATAGGTGTTTCTGACAGTACTTACACATTTCATTATATAGTACAGGGCCAGGCAGAGGCACGCTGCAATGCTATTGATTTTTAATAATGTGTTATTAAATTGTTAATTTTTTAGTAACAATTAAAAAAATATTAAAAAAATTTGAATTAAATATTATTATTTTTTATGTTGCAATATTAAGAACAAAATCCGATTTAGTATGAATGTAACATTTAAAAACAAACTCAATGTTTTGGTCATAGACGATGACTATGTCAGCAATTTTGTAAGCAAATCTACCATGCAAAAATATAGTTCTGACATAAAATGTATCACTTACGAATGTCCAATCAATGGTTTTGAATTTATACTTCAAAACCGTGAAAATATAGATTTTTTGCTATTGGATATTAATATGCCTTCTTTGGATGGATGGCAAATTTTGGATAAAATGAAGCAAAATGACATAAAAATTCCAGTTTATATCTTGTCATCGTCTATCAATCCCAAAGATATAGAGAGGGCACTTAACTATAAAATGGTAAATGCTTTTTGGCATAAACCAGTCAATTTCAAGACCTTAGAAAACCACTTTACAAGCCATTATGTATGATATTTTACCAAACATAATCGCCAGAGTTTTTTCTACACTCGTCTACTTTGGTTTTCAATCTTTTTTTCCAACCAAAACCATTGCGTGTAGTTAGTGTAATATTTGTGCCAAAATTGTAAAAAAAAGTTTTTATCTTATCGCCAAACGAAACTTTAGGATTGCACATTACCAAATATTCAAAGCCCATATTTCTGGTCTGCTCCAACACACATAAATTGCCAGCATATACATCTTTGGTGCTATATTTTAACAATGTCATATAGACTGGTTTTTGAGTCATAGGCATAGGAAATGCTGGAGTACTATTGTAAACTAAGCCACCATCAAAACCTTCGTCTGCATATTTACTTTGTTTGGCTTGGCCAAAACAAAAAATAGTCAAATAAATATTTAAAAATAAGAAAAAATGTAAAATTTTCAATTTAAACCATGTTTGATAGTACAAAAATACAATTATTATTCAATCAAAACAAATCTTTGTAAGAATTTTAAACTTTGAGCAATCTATATTCAATAAAAATAATTGATACTAAAAATTTGTTGAATTTTATATAAATAATTTAAAAGTGTTTTAAGTTCTATCATTGTTTATTTTATTTGGATTATATATTTATAAAAACTTATTATTTTGTAAATTAAATTCATTAATAAATTTTAAATAAGTAATATATAAATAATTAAATATGATATATTTGCATACCACTTAAAAAACAACAGAATGATTAAATTTTTAAGAATAAAAATATTAGAAACTTTAATTTTACTATTCATTTGTGTGATTACTGATGCTCAAATCAAGCTAGATTCAACCATTACAAACGACACCACAGACCTAAAACAATTAGTGGAGCAAAAATCTACTGCCCAGTTTAGTAAAATGGAAAGAGACATCAATCAAGATGTAAATGTGGCTTCAAAAAAAACACTTTCTTACCGCAAAACCCCAAGTATTGTAACAGTAATTACTGAAGAAGAGATTGTAAAATCTGGGGCAAGAGATATGATTGACTTACTTAGGCAAATACCAGGACTTGACTTTAATGCTGATATTCAGGGCGTTGTGGGGCTTAGTGTTCGTGGTAATTGGGCACAAGAGGGCAAACATTTATTTTTGATCGATGGCCAAGAGATAAACGAAACCTTGTATGGTTCAGTAAACTATGCTACCAACTTTCCATTATCGCATATCAAAAAAATTGAAATTATTAGAGGTTCAGGTTCAGCAATTTATGGTGGATTTTCAGAATATGCAGTAATCAATATTATTACTAAAACAGGCGAAGATGTGCAAGGATTTCAAACGCAATTTCAAATGGGTCATACTGCCAATGCTCTTGGTAGATTAAATGCCTCTGTGCTTGCTGGCGAAAAAATAAAATCATTCCATTACAGCTTTGGTGCTATGGCAGGTACTGGCCATAGAAGTGACCAAAATTATACAGATATGAATGGAAATACTGTTAGGTTAAATCAAAATAATAGTCAATTAAACCCTACATATCTTAATTTTTCTTGCGGATACAAAGGACTTTCAGCACGATTTGTATACGATAATATGTCTACTAGAACACAGATGGGATATGGCAATGTTTTTACAAAATCTTACCCTAGTTTATATAGCAATTTACTTACTGAATTAAAATATATCCATACTTTTTCAGACAAACTAAATATTACGACAAGACTAAATTTTAAAAACCAAAAAACTTACCATCTCGAGAGCAGTGAAGCATCCGAGGAAAATACAGCTTTTGAAGTTCCAGTTCAAAGATATAGAGCCAATATGATAGTTTCTTACGATCCCACAAAAAAAATGAATATCATAGCAGGTGGCGAAATATTTATTGATAATGCCATTAATTATTCATACCAATTTGCATCGCTCAACTCAAATAAAGCCAGTTTTACCAATTTATCAGCATTTACACAATTTTTGTACAAAAACAAATTTATTACTCCTACATTAGGGTTTAGATTAGATAAAAATACCTCTTTTTCGCAAATAGCCATCAGCCCAAGATTTGCATTGGTAAGTAGGATAGGCAAAGTAAATCTCAAATGTATGTATAACAGATCTTTTAGAGCACCTACAATTTTCAACATTGCACTTACTGAAACATTCGACAACAAAGGAAAACCAATAATGGTACCTGAAACATCAGATATTTTTGAATTTGAAATAGGAGTTCCCATTACTAGAAATAGTTATTTTACCCTTAACTTATTTGATATTACCACCCAAAATCCAATTTTGTATAACGTAAGCGAAACAGATGTAGAAAGTTATAAAAATGGCGACAAAAATGGTAACAAAAAACTTGGCTCAAGAGGGTTTGAAACAGAATTTAAGGTAAAAGATGCTTGGGGCTATTTCAATATAAATTACTCTTTTTACACCGATCAAGGAATGCCACAGATAGATGATTACAACATAAGGGGATATAATTTAGAAGTTTCAAATATAAATTTAGGAATTGCCCAACATAAATTTAACCTAAATGCTGCCTATAACATAACTCAAAAAATATCAATAGCACCCAGTGCAAGTATGTGGAGCAATAGATATGCAGCCACACAATTTGATGACAAAGGATTTTTAATTTCAAGATTTGAACCTACATTTTTGGCTAATGTATTTGTCAATTTCAACGATGCTTTCAATACCAAAGGTCTTCAAATAGGATTTGGATGTTACGATATATTTAATAAAAAATTTCAATTCTTACAAACATCTCAAAACTTTATTGCTCCTATGCCAGCATTATCACGAGAATTTATTATCAAATTAACTTATAATTTATCAAAAAATAGCTAAAAAATGAAATTTAAACTATCTTTTATTGCTATTATAATGTTTGTTATAGCAACTCAAAACCAAGTTTTTGCACAACAATTAGACAAAAAAATGATGTCATTGTATGTCATTAATTTTATAAAATATGTACAATGGCCAAATCAATCAGCATCAGAGTATAAAATTGCAGTAGTTGGCAGTTCTGAAGTATTTGGAGAATTATCAAAATTATCATCTACAAAGAATATAAATGGCAAAAAATTAGTTATTTCGCAACTCAACGATTCGCAATTAGACAAAATAAAAGAATTTCATGTGGTAATTTTATCAAATAAAGAAGCCAATTTGATAAAAAAATGCACTGATGCACTTTCAAACTCGCCTACTTTATTAATAACCGAAAAAGATGGATTAACAAAAAAAGGGGCCTCTATCAGCATGTTGATAGACGAAGACGATGATTTTAAAACCAAATTTCAAATCAATAAACAAAAAATAGAAGAAGTGGGATTGAAAGTTTCGACAGAACTTTTAGCATTAAGTACCAAATAATTATTTTACTTATGATAAAAAAAATAAAAAAAATTACACAAACTATCGTTGGTAAAATATATCTTGGATATGGACTTTTGATATTTGCCTTTATTATCAATTTGATAGTTTCTGCCACTATCATTAACACAAATCGAAAAAAAATTAGTGAATTTTCAAATATCATTGATCCTACAATGACTGGATTAAGTAAAATGAAAATTTTAGAAATAAGAAGTCTTGTTTTGATCCAAAAATGGGTAAAATCTCCATTATATGATGCCGAAAAAGTAGATTTCAACATGATTGTGAATGTAGATTTGCCAGAAAACAGAAAAAAACTACTTGAATTATCTCAAAAATGGAAATCAGATGACAATAAAAAATTATTTTTATCAACTTTAAATTTGATAAATAATAATATAGCTAGTTTGAAAGAAATCACAAGACTTTTATACAATTTTGACGATTATCAAGATCCATCAAAAAAATTTACTTCAGAAGATATATTAGAAAATAATATAAAAGTAAATTTTATTGAAATTGAAAAAAATATTGATGTAATATATGCTGATTTTGAAACACTAAAATCCATTTCTGAAAATGAAATAAAACAATCAGAACAAAATTTTATTTTAACTATTGTAGTTTCAAGCATTCTTGTAATAGTTTTTGGTATAATTTTTGCATATTATATTGGAAACGATATAAGAACAAAGCTTAAAGATTTTAAAACAATAATACTAAATTTATCAGTAGGAAAAATTCAAGGTCTTGAACTCAAAATCACAAAAGATGAGATTGGAGAAATGACTCAGGCTCTATCAAGCTACATTGAAGGAATCAATAATACATCAATTTTTGCCAATCAAATAGGTAGTGGAAATTTTGATAATGAATTCAAAAAAATGGGTGAATTTGACCAACTTGGCGAATCATTAATCACAATGAGAGACAATTTGAAAGCTGTAAAAGAAGGTGAATTACAAAGAAATTGGTCTGCTGTAGGAAACGCAATGTTTGCTGAAATTTTCCAAAAAACGTATATTAATACAATAGAAATTTGTGATTTAGTTTTATTAAAATTGGTAAAATACACAAACTCAAATCAAGGAACTATATATTTATTAAAAGAAAATGGTTCAGAAAAATTCTTTGATCAAACCTCTTGTTATGCTTTTGATAGAAAAAAATATACCAACAACAGAATAGAAATACAAGAAGGATTGGTAGGGCAATGTTATTTTGATAAAGATAAAATCTATATTACAGATGTTCCAAATGACTATATCAGTATTAAATCTGGTCTTGGAGATGCTCCGCCCAAATGTATATTATTGGTTCCTATCAAGCATAATTTAGAAATAGTTGGTGTATTAGAACTGGCCACTTTTTATCCATATAAAGAACATGAAGTGGCATTTATAGAAAAATTTGCTGAAAATCTTGGTGGAACATTATCAACAATTTTTATTAATGAAAAAACTAAATTATTACTTTCTGAATCTCAAAATAAAGGAGAGCAATTAAGCGCCCAAGAAGAAGAGATGCGTCAGAATATGGAAGAACTGATGGCTACACAAGAAGAAATGGCCAGAAAATCTGCTGATCTCGAACAATTAATTTTGGATGAAAGATTAAAATATGAGGCTGAAATTAAACTTTTGAAACAAAAACAGACTATTGCTTAAAAAAAATTTATTCAAAAGAATAAATCAAACCTAAAGACAAACGGCCTGCGTTGCCTGGAATGTCTCCATACAAATATTCAAAATAAGGTTTTTGAAATGTTACTTGAAATACTACATTGCCTAGCATAAAATCTATACCAAAATGCGAAAAGTAAGTGTATCCACCTGTGTTTATTAATTTTATATTTCTTACTTTATCATTTTGGGCATATTCAGTATAAATCCCAACTTTGGGTAATATTTTTGCTTTTTTAATTTTAAAAGTATAATAGGCTAGAGCAGTAATATTAAATCGATTTCCAAATGAATATCCCAAAGCATTTGTAGTACATATTCTGTAATTTGTAAATAAATCAAATCCCCATACATCATTGGTAACCAGATAGTTAGCCCTAAAAAGTAGATCTAAACTACCAGTGCCTGGCTGCAAATCAGAAGCTAATGTTTTGCCAGTATTGTAAGTTTTTGAAATAGAACCAGTGGGCATTTTCAAACCAATACCAGGTTTGATGAGATGTTTCCAAAATCCAGTTTCTTTAGCAATTATATAATCAGCCATAAGCACTACATCCCCTACTCCACTTGTACCATAAGTTGTGTCTTTTCTTACTATTGGCTTGGTAGCACCCAAAAACTCAGTTACTTGACTATAATATACACTCGACCAATTATAAGGAAGAATGGCTTGAATATTTATTTTTGAAGACAAAGCATAATTTGCTCGAATTTCTACAGTCTGATAAAACTCAAAATCATACTTAGTTTGGGCAAAAGTTGTTGTAGCATTAGACTCTGGCTCATGTGCTAATCTAGCTCCTGGGTTGTAGTTTGGTATAGGTTGATAGGTATGATTGTGAGCCAAAGAAGAGAAACCATTAAACATTCTATTTCTGTAAAAAACACCTACATAATGGGCATTTTGACGATTAGCATATTCAAATACATTACACACATCACAACCAAAGACCGAAAAAATAGTAAGATTTAAAATAAAAAAAATATTATATTTAAGTCCCAAATTATTAAAATTAAAAACAAATAAAGTAATAATTATCTAAATAGTACAAAATTAAATTTTGTGTTATTGTAAAAAAAAATGATTAGCTCAATTTTAAAGCAAAGTTAGAATAAAAAAATGGAATACAATTTCAAAACTAACTTTAATAAAATGATTTATTTATTTTTTAGGATATTTTTAAAATTTTGAATGAAAGTATCTTTTTTGGCAATTTCAGTTTCTAAAGAATCAACTTTGTAAGTAAGCATAAGCAAAGAGACTTTAAACTCTTTTTCTGCTTTTGAAGTGTGCGAAGAGTAACCTGTAATAAAATTAAAAATAAAATAATTGCATATAGAAATTAAAACAAAAAAAATGACAATCAAAACCAGTATTTTGGCTCTTGAGACTCTAAATGTTCCTTTGAGAGCCATTGTTTGGGTATCTCTTATATTGAGTATATATTTTTGAGAAACCCAATCAAATAAAGTTATTTTTTTTTTCAACCAAATAATAGTTTTATATTTACAAATATGAATAAAATATGTTTTGCAACAAATAATAAAGGAAAAATTGCTGAAGTAAAATCACTTTTGCAAAATAAATTTGAGATAGTAAGCCTTCAAGATATTGGTTGCGTAGACGAATTGCCAGAAACTGGAAGTACAATAGAAGAAAATTCGCTTCAAAAAGCAAAATATGTATTTGACAATTACAAAGTAGCCTGTTTTGCAGACGACTCTGGACTAGAAATTGATGCTTTGCTAGGTCTCCCAGGAGTTGATTCGGCACATTATGCTGGCAGTAGAGACAATGATAAAAATATTGCTTTAGTTTTAGAAAATTTAAAACCTTTTTCTAATAAAAGTGCAAATTTTAAAACTGTAATCACTTATTACTCTTCTAATTGTGTGTGTGCATTTGAGGGTTTAGTTTATGGAAAAATTATTGATAAACCTATTGGTAATCAGGGTTTTGGCTACGATCCAATATTTGTGCCCAATGGGTATAATGTTACTTTTGGAGAAATGATGCAAACTGAAAAAAATATAATTAGCCACAGAGCTATTGCAACAAAAAAACTAATAGCATTTTTAGAAAAAAACAATTTTTAAAGTAATAAAATTAAAGATTACTATCAAAAACATGGCTAGATTTAAACTATATATAGAATTTGAAGGAACACGCTACCAAGGGTGGCAAATCCAGAAAAATGTGCGTACAGTACAAGGCGAATTTTTCAAAGCCATAGAACGAGTTTTTGAAACTACACAATTTGAATTTTATGGCTCTGGTCGCACAGATGCAGGTGTGCATGCCATAGAGCAAGTAGCTCATTTAGAGATAGTTACCAAACTTAGTTTGCATCAAATGTTGATAAAATTGAATGATAATTTACCACAAGATATTACTATACTTGCCATAGAACCCTCTACTCCAAAATTTCATGCTAGGCACGATGCTACTGCTCGTAGTTATATATATTTGATTTCGACAAGAAAAACATCTCTTGGAAAACAATTTGTATGGTGGATAAAAGATGATCTAAATATAGAAAAAATGAAAAAAGCAACCCACTTGATGTCTGGGTTCAAAGATTACGAAAATTTTACAGATGATATTAAAGAGGAGAAATCAACGATGGTAGATTTGCATTTTATTGATATTCATACTTATGGAGATACTATAATAATTCATATTGTAGGTTCTCATTTTTTGTGGAAAATGGTACGTAGGCTTACTGGTATTTTAGTAGAAATTGGTAGAGAAAACATTAAATTAGATGAAATAGATGATATATTTGAAAATTCTAATTTTCCAGTAGCCAAGTATACTGCTCCCCCATCTGGTTTATTTTTAGAAAAAGTATATTACGAAAATCAACAAATATTACAAGGTATAGATGCCTTCAAATTGCCTTTTTCAGTGATTTGAAAATTAGGAATAATTATAAAAAATTACTCTTTAAATAGATATAAACTAATTTATATTCAAAAATATATCATTTCAATTTTAAAAAATATTCTGAAATATGCTTTTTAATGAATACAAGTATTTTGATTACCAATTTCCAGAACCACAATATTTAGGTGCAAAATATACACTTTTGCCCTGGATTAATCAATTTGTTCCAAAAGGAACAAAAACTGCTATAGACGCATTTTCGGGTTCTCAATCTGTTGCATATTTATTTAAACAGTCAGGTTTTAAAGTTATTTCAAACGACTTTTTAAATTTTAATAACCAAATTGGAAAAGCTTTAATTGAAAATAATACTATAAAATTAGAAAAAGAAGATGTAAGAATTCTGTTCCAACCATCAAAAAACAAAAATAATTTTAATTTAATAGAAAATGTTTTTACACAAGTTTTTTTTGAAAAAGAAGAAGCTCAATTTTTAGATAATTTTAGAGCAAATATTTCTTTACTAACCAACAAATTGAAACAATCCCTTGCATTTGCAATAATTAATCGCAGTATAACAAGGAAAATAACTATGGGACACTTTGGACATACACAAGCTTTGGTTTATGCAAACGACCCTGAAAGGATTAAACGAAATAGAAGTTTAGTAAGACCAATTAAAGAAATTTTCGAGGAACTTGTACCAAAATACAACAACTCTATTTTTGATAATAATCAAGACAATAAAAGCTATAATCTCAATATTTTAGAATTATTACCTAGCATCGAAAACATTGATCTAGCATATTTTGACCCCCCTTATTGTGATAGCCATGCTGATTATCAAGGTTTTTATCACTTATTAGAAACTTACACAGAATATTGGAAAGAGAAAGAATTTATTAATGGCATTAAAAGATATGAACCACAAAGATTTAGTGGTTTTGACAAAAAAAAAGATGTCATTTCTAATTTTGAAAAAATGTTTGAATTATCTGAAAATATCCCTAATTGGCTTATTAGTTACAATAACAGAAGTTTTCCTGGAATTAAAGAATTTGAAAATTTAATTTCAAAATACAGAAATGTAAAAATTGAAACAAAAACATATCAAAATGGTAGAGGTGGAAAAGGTAGTGTAGCAGGTAGTCAAGAAATTTTATTTGTATGTAGCCCTAAAAAGAAATATTTTGTATCATTCAATTCAAAAAATCAGTTGGTAGATGAAAAATTTTGAATATTGGAATAAACTCTTTCAAAGTCAGAAATTAGAAGAGTTTAGTCAAGATAAAACTGGGATTTTATGGTTGAAAGTAAAATCTATTGTAAGAAAAGAAATTATTAAGAAATTTCTAGCTATCAATAAAATCGAAATTAAAGAAACATCTTTGGCTAAACAATTTGTAGAATTGTTTAATTTATTATGTATCAATATTACCAATTCAAACTATAAACTAGACGAATTTATTAAAACTGAATACAATAAGCAAATAGATGATTTTGATACCAAACAAATGGTTTCTGAACTTTATTTACTTAAAAGTTTTAAATGGGGTGGAGATTATCAAAATTCATTAGACAAATATTTAGTAAATAATTATGTAAAAAATCATAAATCTTATAATGTATTAATTTCAAAATTTGATACAGAAATCAATGTTGTTGTACAAGGGTATGTGCTAAATAGTTGGTATAACCATTGGAGCAGTATTATAATTGAAAATATTTTTAAATCGCATCATGCTGTATTGCCAACAGTAGGATTGATAAAAGGAGTCGATTTTTTTATTAATAATATTCCTTTTGATTTAAAAGTTACTTATATGCCAGAAGAATTTTTAAAATTAAAAAGAAAAGAAAAAGGTTTACCTATTGAAATCACTTATTTAAAAAAGAAAGCAAAAGAAGCAAATTTATATTTTAACAAAAATGCAAGTCAAACAGATATATATTATGAAATAATTGAAAAAATGAAAGATAGAAATGATGATTTTTGCTTAAAAGTTTTGAATGATTTAAAAAATGAAAAATTAGAAATTTTAAAAGAAGCTCAATTAAATCCAAAAATTTTGGCTAAATGGTTGTATGAAAACCAAGGTGAAATGCGTTTTGGATCTGAAAATCGACTATTTCTTGTTTTAATAGATACTGAAAACTTTACAGATTCTTGGAAATTAAAAAGAAATATTGACCTTCTGAAACCTAAAATAATCAAATATTTAGATAATTTTAAAAATATAAAAATCGAAGACTTAAAATTGAATTTTGAATTTAAAGATAAACCTCAAAAATTTACCACTTTTACTGACATTATCTTTATACTAAAATAAAAAAATAACTAAATGTAGTTCTAAAAATCTCAATCAAAATCAAGCCAAAGAAATTGGATTCTATACCCTTATCTATGCAGCAACAAATTTGATTGGGTTTTAAAAAATCAGTAATTTGAAAAGTATATTTATCTATTTTAAATATATTTGAAATGAAATCATAAAAAAACCAAAAATTCCTAGTGAAAAATATTTTTAGTATAATCTTTTACATACATGAACACTTTAGAATCTAAACTTAAAGCATTTGAAAGACTACTCTCTATCATGGACGAGCTTAGAGAAAAATGCCCTTGGGACAAAAAACAAACCACCGAAAGTTTGCGCTATCTTACCATAGAAGAGATGTACGAATTATCTGATGCTATTGTAAAAAACGAGGCTCAAGAAATAAAAAATGAATTGGGCGACTTAATGCTACACTTGGTTTTTTATGCTAAAATAGCTTCAGAAACCAATACTTTTGATATTGCAGATGTAATCAATGCTGTTTGCGAAAAATTAATTTATAGACATCCTCATATATATAGTGATGCAAAAGTAGAAAACGAAGAGGATGTAAAAAAAAATTGGGAGCAACTAAAATTGGCCGAAAATGGTGGGAATAGCAACAAGACCATACTTTCTGGTGTTCCAAAATCGCTTCCTGCACTGGTAAAAGCAATTAGAATACAAGAAAAAGCCCGCTCAGCTGGTTTTGATTGGGACAACAGAAGAGATGTTTGGAAAAAAGTAGAAGAAGAGCTCAACGAGTTCAAAGACGAAGAGTTTGCTATAAAGCCAAATCCAAAAAATATGCAAGCCGAATTTGGCGATTTGTTATTTTCTCTTATCAATTATGCTCGATTTGTAGGTATAAACCCTGAAGATGCTCTAGAAGCTACTAACAAAAAGTTTATCAATCGTTTTACTTTTTTAGAAACTGAATCAAAAAAAGATGGCAAATCATTAGCTGAAATGTCTTTAGACGAAATGGAAGTATATTGGAATAATGCAAAAAAAAGTGAATAAATTTTTTATCAATTTTTCCACAAAAAAGGATATAGAACGACCGAAATCGAAATTGTTATTGCATCTATGGCTATGATAGTAATAGTTTCATCGTAACTTGAAGCCAATTCTAGCCCATCAAGGGCATTTTTTGATAATTTTATAGACAAAAGCAATAGAGGTATAAGTGTAGGAAAACTCAAAATGGCCATCAATGTAGTATTGTTTTTGGCTTTGGATGCAATACTACCCACCAAGGTCAGAACACTAGAAAATCCAATCATAGCAATCAAAATTGAAATTAAGTAAAGTAAGTTATCTTGCACTTGATTTCCTAAAATAAAACTTTGAAATATAAAACTAATCAGTCCCAAAAAAGTAAGATATAATGCATTATAAACAATTTTTGAAACTATAAACTGTTGTGGCGAAACTATTTGATAATAATATAAAGCCAAACTATCAGCATCTTTGGCCATATTTCTACTCATGGCGTTCATGCAACTAAACAGTGAAATAATCCAAAAAAGAGCGTTCCATACCAGTATAGAAATATTGTTTTGTTTAGCTCCAAAAGAAAGAAAACATACAAAAATAGCACAAATGGTATACAATAAAGTAGCATACAAAGAGGCTTTGTTTCGCATATCTTTGTGCCACTCGTGTATCAAAAGTACTTTAATCAAAGATATTTTCATTTAATCAACATATCTTTTAGTCAAATCTTGGTAAAAATCAATCCTACGATCTCTCAAAAACTGCCAATGAGTGCGTGTATGGCTGATTTCGTCTAAATCTATGTCTATCACATGAGCAAGCTCATCAGCACTATTGGCCGAAAAAACAATCTCTCCCATAGGATTTGACACAAAACTATTGCCCCAAAAACTCAAATCCAACTCTGTACCTACCCTATTTACGGCACATACAAAGCATCCATTAGCTATGCTGTGGCTTCTTTGAATAGTTTTCCAGGCATCTAATTGAGATGGTTTTATGGCATCTGGTTCTTTGGAATCCCAACCAATGGCCGTGGGGTAAAATAAAATTTGAGCTCCCTTGAGTGCAGTAATCCTGGCGGCTTCTGGATACCATTGATCCCAACAAATGAGTGTTCCAATGGTTGCAAACCTTGTTTTAATGGCTTTAAAACCCAAATCGCCTGGAGTAAAATAAAACTTTTCTTCAAAACCAGGGTCGTGTGGAATGTGCATTTTTCTATAAATATCCACCACAGAGCCATCTGCATCTATCACTGCAATCGTGTTGTGGTATAATCCATCGGCACGTTTTTCAAAAAGTGGAGCTATTATTACTACTTGATGTTGCTTTGCTAAAGCCGACAACATGGCTGTAGATGGTCCAGGAATAGGCTCTGCTGTTTCAAATTGAGCATAATCTTGTGATTGGCAAAAATAAAGTGTTCTATACATTTCGGGCAAACATATAATTTGAGCCCCTTTATGAATGGCTTCCAACACATATTTTTCAGTATTTTGCATATTTGAAACTATATCTGAACTGCATTTGGTTTGGACAATTCCTATTTTTACCCTATTTTTCATTCCATTTTATTTTAGTATCAACAAAATAAAACAAGTAAATTTTCTAATCCTATTAAAATAAGAATTTTATATCATACAAATCGACTTAAAAATAATTAAAATCAAATTATAAATTTTATATCAAACCGAAAAATTAAGATTACATCCCTAAAATTTTTCTCCCGATTGGGGAGAAATTAAAAGAGGGATTTTAAATAAAATTGTAATATTAGTTTTTCGTTTCATTATAACTAAACTTATTAAAACGATGTAGATAAATAAATATAAAAATTAAGTCAAAAATATCATTTATACATTTTGGTTTAGTAAATTTACAAAATTTATTTTAAAAGTATTTTATTAAAGTGACTCAATTATCGTCCAAACATTTGCTAGGAATCAAAGATTTGTCTTCTGCCGATATTTCCTTGATTTTAGATACAGCTATTAGTTTCAAAGAAGTGTTGCAAAGACCTATCAAAAAAGTGCCTTCTTTGCGTGAAGTTACTATTGCCAATGTTTTTTTTGAAAATTCTACCAGAACTAGGCTCTCATTTGAACTGGCTCAAAAACGACTTTCGGCCGATACTATCAATTTTGCAGCTGCCAATAGTTCTGTCAAAAAAGGCGAAACCCTACTTGATACCGTCAATAATATTTTGGCTATGAAAGTAGACATGGTCGTTATGAGGCATGCAAGCGTGGGTGCACCTCATTTTATAGCAAAAAACACAAATTGTATTGTAGTGAATGCAGGTGATGGTACACACGAACATCCTACACAAGCCTTGCTAGACGCTTTTACTATCAGAGAAAATTTAGGTTCTTTGGAAGGAAAAAAAATATGTATTTTTGGTGATATATTACATTCTAGGGTAGCACTTTCTAATTTTTTCTTACTAAAAAAAATGGGTGCTTCTGTCATGGTATGCGGCCCAAGTACCTTAATACCTAAATATATTGACTCGTTGGGTATTTTGGTAGAACATGATGTGATGAAAGCACTCCAATGGTGTGATGTGGCCAATGTGTTACGCATACAGCTCGAAAGACAACAATTAAAATACTTTCCATCATTAAAAGAATACGCCAACTTTTTTGGAATTAACAAGACTTTGGTTGATAAATTAGATAAAAAAATACTCATTATGCACCCTGGCCCTATCAATAGAGGTGTAGAAATTACTAGCGATGTGGCAGATTCTGCTCATTCTGTTATTTTACAACAAGTAGAAAATGGAGTGGCAGTACGCATGGCTGTAATGTATTTGTTGGCTGGTAATATTTCTAAAGAATAAAAATATTTTTAATGATTTAATTTAAAAATAATTAGAAAATAAATTTTAAAAATAAATGTAATAATTTGGCATTAATCTAATATTTAAAAATTGATTAATTTAATAATATTATTACTAAAAATTAATTATTGATTTGTATATGCAAAAACTTGGTTTAAAACTATCATTACAACAAAAACTTACGCCACAGCAAATACAGTTTATCAAACTATTGGAAGTACCAACGGCCGAATTGGATGCACGCATCGAAGAAGAATTAGAAATAAATCCTGCCTTAGAAGAAAATATTTCAGACACAAACGATGATATCAAAGACGAAGACTTACTTCAAACAAAAGACGAAAACGAAACTTATAATTCAGATGACGATGCCCTACATTTAGAAGAGTATTTAGGTGCCGATGACAAAGGATATAAAATGTCGGGCGATGGAAACGACCCCAACGAAGACGATAAAGACGCTCCAGTAGTACAAGAAGACACTTTAGTTGAACTTTTGCAAGCTCAACTAAATTTTTTAGGACTAGACGAACATCAGCAAATAATCGGAAACCAAATCATTGGTAGCATAGAAGAAGATGGATATTTACACCGAAAAATTGATGCCATCATCAACGATTTGGCTTTTACTCAAAATATAGAAACCGAAAAAGATGAGGTTTTATCTGTATTATATAAAATACAAAATTTTGAACCAGCAGGTATAGCTGCCCGAGATTTGCAAGAGTGTTTGCTACTACAGCTCAATCGCAAAATTGATAATCTAAAAAACGTAAACAATGCCATAATGATAGTGGAAGACTATTTTGAAGAGTTTACAAAAAAACACTATGATAAAATTATTACTAAATCAAATATAAAACCAGACGAACTAAAAGATGCCATAAAACTAATTACCAAATGTAATCCTAAACCAGGTTGGGGCGAGGGTGGAGTAATAAAATCTCAATTTCTGATTCCAGATTTTGTAATTACAAACAATAATGGTATTTTGGAACTAAGCCTCAATGGTAAAAATGCTCCTGATTTATTTATAAGTAATTCTTACTCTGAAATGTTTGATACGTACGAAAAATCATCGGTAAAAGATAAAAAAATGAAAGAAGCCGTTGGCTTTTTAAAACAAAAACTAGACTCTGCTAAATGGTTTATAGATGCCATAAAACAACGTCAAAATACTTTGATGGTAACCATGAAAACCATTGTAGATTATCAGTATGACTATTTTTTGGATGGCGATGAGTCAAAATTAAAACCTATGATTCTAAAAGACATAGGCGATAAAATAGACATGGATGTGAGCACTGTGTCTCGGGTGGCCAATAGCAAATCTGTACAAACTGATTTTGGTATTTTTCCATTAAAATATTTTTTTACTGATGGTATCATTTCTGATGCTGGCGAAGACGTAAGTACCAAAGAACTTAAAAATATTCTTACCGAAATTATCGAAAACGAAGATAAATCAAAACCATTAGGAGACGAAGACCTCGAAAAATTAATCAAATTAAGAGGCTTTACTATTGCTCGTAGAACGGTAGCTAAATATAGAGAACAATTACAAATTCCTGTTGCTAGATTAAGAAAAGAATTATAAATATATTACTTCTATTGAGATTATAGAAGTAATATATTATCAAATTTTAATGTATACTTATTTTATATATCTAAAATCATGATGGGCAGGTAGCTGTACCACAAAATCATACATCAATTTTATTACATTTTCAACGTCATCTTTGTGTACTGTTTCTACGGTAGTGTGCATATATTTCAAAGGTAGCGAAATCAAAGCACTGGCAACACCATTATTAGAGTACGCAAAAGCATCTGTATCAGTACCTGTACTGCGAGAAACTGCGGCTCGCTGAATAGCAATTTTATTACTTTCGGCCACATCAAAAAGCATTTGCAAAAGATTATTTTGTACTGCAGGACCAAATGTAAGAACTGGACCTTTGCCACAAGCTATATCTCCATCTCTTTTTTTGTCGTACATGGGGCTTTGGGCATCGTGGGTTACATCAGTGCAAATGGCCACATCTGGTTTGATGCGATTGGCTATCATTTCGGCACCTCGCAATCCAATTTCTTCTTGTACGGCATTTACTATATACAATCCAAAAGGTAATTTTACATTATTTTCTTTCAATCGTTTGGCCACTTCAGCTATCATAAAACCGCCAATACGATTATCTAAAGCACGTCCAACGTAATATTTTTCATTTAATACAAAAAATTCGTCATCAAAAGTTATCACACAGCCAACATCTACACCTACTTCTAAAAGTTCTTTTTTTGTCATGCCGCAATCTATAAAAATATTTTTCAAAGTGGGCGTTTCTTCTTTTGCAGCATCTCTTACGTGTATGGCTGGCCATCCAAAAACACCTTTGATTGGTCCTTTTTTTGTCCAAATATTTACCCTTTTTGATGGAGCAATTTGATGATCAGAACCACCATTTCTACGCACATATATATATCCCTCTTCTGAAATATAATTTACAAACCACGAAATTTCATCACAATGAGCCTCAATTACTACTTTAAATGGTGCCTCAGGATTGATGATAGCCACTGCTGTTCCATATACATCTGTGTAGTAAGAATTTACAAAAGGTTTGATATATTCTATCCAAACTTGTTGCCCAGTGTATTCAAAACCTGTTGGAGATGGAGTATTAAGGTATTTTTCTAAAAATGAAAAAGATTCTGATGTCATAAATAATATTTTTTTTACAAATATATAAGCTATTTACAACTTTTTGATACTTGTGAAAAAGAAATTAATACTTATTAATTTTAAAAATACTTGATAATATGATTTCAAAAAAAATCTAACCTCAAAATGTAAATAAGTTTTTAGGTTATACATTTACTTTGTGTTAAATTTTTAAATTTACATTTTTAGATTAATTTTGTTTTCATTTTATATAACATTTACTAATTGTGTGGGCATCACTTTCGAGATTTATAATTCGATATAGGTTATTTTTTGTCATTTCTACAGTCATTATCACTGCATTTTTGGGATACATGGGTACTAAAGTAGAGATGTCCTACGATTATGCTACTGTTGTGCCAAGTGATGATCCTGATATGATTTTTTTTGAAAAATTCAGAAAAACGTATGGCGAAGATGGCAATATTATTGTGGTTGGTGTGCAGGATGCAAAACTCAAAAAAGTAGAATATTTTGCACAATACCAAGAGCTTGCCGAAAAAATCCAAAAAATTGATGGTGTAAACGATGTTATATCTTTGCCTACCATTAAGCGATTGTTTAAAGATACACTGCAGGATAAATTTGTGCTTCAACCTATTTTTACCAAAAAAGTGCAATATCAAGCAGAACTTGATAGCTTATTACAAGTAGCACTTCATGTTAATTTTTATAATGGCCTCATTTTCAACAAGTTATCAGATGCTACACTTTTGGCAATTTCTTTAAACAAAGAATATTTAAACTCGCCACGCAGAAAACAATTAATTGGCAATATTACTCAATTATCAGAAGATTTTACCAATCAAACCCAAATAGAAACCCACTTTGCGGGCCTTCCTTATGTGCGATATGTTATGATGGGTATTTTTAAACAAGAGTTTAATATGCTTATATTTTTATCTAGTTTGGTTACTTGTATCATTTTGTTTATGTTTTTTAGGTCTTTTAGATCAGTCATTTTTACAATTTTGGTCATTGCCATTACCGCCATTTGGACAGCAGGCTTTATTGTACTTTTTGGTTACAAAATGAGTATGCTTACAGGTATGTTGCCAGCCTTGATAGTGGTTATTAGTATTCCTACATGTATATATATGTTTAATAAATATCATCAAGAATATCGCAAACATGGCAATAAATTGAAGGCCGTTGGTCGAATTATAGAAAAAATTGGCTTTGTTACTTTTATGACCAATGCAAATACTGCCGTTGGGTTTCTTGTCTTGGTTTTTACTGATATTTCTATTATTCGTGAGTTTGGATGGGTAGCTGGTATTATGAGTTTTGCTACTTTTTTGATTACGATTATTGTTATTCCAGCCTTGCTATTGTATATGCCCGACCCTAGCGAGCGACAAGTGATGCACCTTGATACAAAGCTGTTTACGGGTTTTAATCAATGGATTGCCAACATAGTACTGAAATATAGAGCTTTGGTTTATTCTATCACTTTAGTAATAATTGTAGTTTCTGTTTTTGGTATTACTAAAATAAAACCCATAGGATTTATGGTAGATGACATGCCCGAAGGGGGCAAAATAAAGAAAGATTTGGCTTTTTTTGAACGTAATTTTAAAGGTGTGATGCCGCTAGAAATATTGGTAGATATGGGCAAAAAGAAAGCTGCTTTTAAAATATCAAACTTGAATAAATTAGAAAAATTTGAGCAATTTTTAATCCAACACCCAAGTCTATCGCCACCCATTTCTATTGTAAATATTACCAAAAGTGCTACCCAAGCGTTTTATAATAATGATTCTAGTGCCTATCGTTTGCCTGATAATTCCGAAAAATATTTTATCTTAAAATATTTTGCCAAAGGAAATAGTGATATCAATTTTCTGAAATCGTTTGTGGATACCAATGCCCAAATCGTAAGATATTCGCTTAAAGTGGCCGATTTAGGAACTCAAAAAATGGATTCATTATTTAACATACATTTAAAATCAAAAATTGCAGAAATATTTGCTAATACTGATTTCAAAGTCAATATTACTGGTACCTCTTTGCTGTATCTCAAGGGCAATAAATATTTACTAGATGATTTAACCCAAAGCATGTTTATAGCCTTTGCCTTAATTTCTTTGATGATGGCTTTCTTGTTTTTTGATCTCAAAATGATTATCATTTCTATCATACCTAATGTGATTCCTATGATGATAACTGCAGCTATTATGGGTTATTTTGATATACGTATGAAAATAAGTACTGCCATTATTTTCAGCATTTCTTTTGGAATTACCATTGATAGCACCATTCATTATTTAAGTAAGTTTAAACAAGAAATGACAATACCAGATATTACAGTTTTGGAGGCAGCCGTCAAAGCCATCAGAGATGCAGGCATAAGCATGGTTTATACCACATTGGTATTGATTGCAGGATTTGGAATTTTTATGTTTTCAGAATTTGGAAGTACCAAAGCTCTAGGTGTTTTGACTTGTATTACTTTGTTTTCATCCTTGTTTACCAACATGATTTTGTTACCAGCTTTGTTGGCAACTTTTGTAAAAAAATCTACAAAAAATACTACCACTTTGTAATAATTATTATTATTTAACTTTAAATATGTAAACGCATTGCTTACCAAAAGAATTATACCATGCTTGGATATTAAAGATGGAAAAACTGTAAAAGGAATCAATTTCGAAAATTTAAGAGATGCTGGAGACCCAGTAGAACTTGCTCAGATATACGCCCAAGAAGGTGCCGATGAATTGGTTTTTTTGGATATTACTGCCACTGTCGAAAAGCGAAAAACACTAGCAGAATTAGTAAAAAAAATAGCCAGAGTAATCAATATTCCATTTACAGTTGGTGGTGGTATATCTAGTATTGAAGATGCCGAAATATTACTACAAAACGGAGCCGATAAAGTTTCCATCAACTCATCGGCAGTCAAAAATCCAGATTTGATAGCTAAACTTGCCAAATCGTTTGGAAGCCAGTTTGTAACCGTGGCCATTGACACTAGATGCGTTGATAATCAGCATATTGTACACACCCACGGTGGCAGAGTAGCCACTGATATTCTTACTATATCTTGGGCAAAACAAGTAGAAAATTTGGGAGCTGGCGAAATTTTACTAACCTCTATGGACCACGATGGCGTAAAAAATGGTTTTGCAAACGACCTCAACGCCTTGATTTCGACTCAAGCCAAAATCCCATTGATAGCCTCTGGTGGCGCTGGCAACATGGCCCATTTCTATGATTGTTTTACTAAAGGTAGTGCAGATGGTGCCTTAGCTGCAAGTATTTTTCATTTCAAAGAAATCGAAATAATGCAACTAAAAAAGTACTTACATCAAAAAAACATAGCGATGAGGATATAGATTTTCGTTTTTCGTTCGTAAACCGTTACCACTTTGGGGCCAAGGGACTTTTTAATTGATCTGTTTGAAAAATGTTATGAGTGCCACAAACTATTGTAAAAGCAAGGACAGGGCATGCCCTGTCCTTACACTATCCCTAAAAAAGATTTATTATTGGCGAAGCCACTTTTGTTTTTTGCCCCCGTTTTTGTTTTTTTGTTATGCCTTTGGCATAATATGTGAGGATTGAAAATCCTCTTTTATCTAAAGTTCAACAATCGCTATCGCTAACTGTTGAACAGCTCTTTTGCTATTTTTGTGGAAGAAGTGGAAGAGCTGAATACTTTTATTTAAAACTCGTAGTCTCCTTCGCTTTTTGCCCACCCACTAGACTACGAATAGCTGGGAAAAGAAATTTACGAGTGTGGCGAAGCCACTTTTGTTTTTTTGCCCCCCTTTTTTTTGTTTTTTCTGCTTTTCGTGGAACACGAAAATTGGTTGTTTTTGATAAAAATATAATGACTTTTTTTGTTTTATAGCAAATCTCAGATTTGCATACACCATGACGAAGTCAGAGACTTCGCCAAACTTTTAGCATTTTTTTATTCTTCGCCTAGCTAGGGGACAAAGTATAATCCATTTAAATTATTTGAAATAAATGGTAGGTCATTATTTGATATTTTAACATCATCTATCGTAAAACTCCTACCATTTAGAATTAAGGAGTCTTTTATTTCATCTCCAATTCTTATCATTCTAGTAGGTCTTATTTTAAAAGAGTAAACTTCGTTTACTTTAATAATAGGTTCATTCTTATACTTAAAATTTCTACTAGAAATCAGAATTATTTTTTTATTAGTTTCTTTAATTGAAACTACATTTATTACATAATGGTATTTTATAGAATCAATTTTTATAATTTTATACTCCCCAGTGGCATTATTTTGACATATACCTGAATAAAAGCATAAAATTATTGTAGTAATAAATACTTTAATCATTTAGTATATAATTTAGTTTTTAATATCATTTGGTAATTATTTAATAAGATAATTGGTTTAGTAACATAATACGTTTTTTCAGCTTGATTAAACTCAAAATTAATACTATTATTCCAGTTTTTGTCAATATTTATTGCTTTATGATGTGCATTTAAATAACTAGAATTATTTGAACTTGATGAGTTAGGGGTTTCATCTGCTGCAATATATGCTTCATTTATTTCATGTCCTACAATCTGACCAACTGAATTTCCTCCAAAATCTTGTTCTATTTTAGCATGATTTAAGTTTACAAATTGTTCTGCAGTGACCTTAGTGCCAGGTATAATATTATGGGGGCTATCACTATCAGGGTCTATATTTTTTATTGAATTATCAAAACTTGAACTATTCCCTCCAAATGCCCCTTCAATTAAATCTCCAGACTTACCATCATTAGTAATGATGGTGTTTTCTCTTGTTGTTGTTAAATTAACTCTAACTTTCGTGCTGTTAATAGCTTCGTTTAACTTTTTATCATAATCTGTTTTTGCATCTCCTTTAGCAGATAATTGCCCAGTTTTTTTATTAATTTTAATTTTTAAACTTGAAGATTTATTTAAATTTCTAGCAGCTTTTTTGGCATCTTTTCCATTTAAAAATACATCTAATCCATCTGGATCATTGAATTTAACTGGATTGTTTACAAATGAGGCATAACTACTCTCCCATACTTTAACTATTGGGTCCACATTCCATCTTCTGCCAATTCTACCATCATACATCCAAAATTCAGCACTTGTGTGGGCATTACTTAGTTCTGTTTCACGTTCTTGTCCATTAAACCCATACCTATACGCCAACCCAGCACTAAAACTTCTGCCTGGCATGGGTGCTCCAAAGGGATAATAGTTGGCGGCATAGCGTATGTCTATTCTATTGTTGGCTACTGTTGGGGTTACAGCTGCATAGCTGCTGCCAAGTCTAAACTCGTCCATGCTTCCTTTGCCTTTGCTGTTGCCTCCATAGAATACTACATTGCGAAATTGTCTTGAAATTGCAAAAACCCTTTCTACTCCATTTGGTCCTTGGCTTTTGCCTAGTGTGCTTGCCTCTGGGTTGAGTTGCACTGTTAAATTCAAAGGTTTAAAACTTGGGGGTGTACCCGTTGGGTTGGTACCCATAAAGTTTAGATTAAGTACTACAAAATCTGTTTTGCCTATGGTAATAGGTCCTAAATCTTTGTATGCATAGTGATATCTAAACTGGTTTTGATTGGCTGATAATATGGTATAGTATTTGAGCGACCATTGTCTGTTGCCATTGATGTCTTTTCGGCCAAAATAGCCTACTTCTACACCAGCACTTGAGCCATTCCATGTTATACTGTTGTCTGCCAGTTTTACAGAAACTTCGTCATTATCGTCTGTTTCTTTGCGTATAAGGAAACTTATCCAAATGTTGCCTTTTCCTAGTGTCTTTTCTCCATTGATTTGTACTAGGTTGGCCGCTAGTGGGCCTTCTATCCAAGATAAAATTGTTGAGGTTATAAAAAAATTACATTTTTGATTAGTAGTGCTATACATATCGTCTTACAGAGTACAAATATAAAATTTTTTTTGGGTTTCTTAAAATCGTTAAAAAGTATTTTCACTACTTACTCTGTTGGAAACAAGGGAGCCAATGAGAATGGATTGAACGATGAGTAGGGACAAGGAATCTGGACAAACACATTTATTATAGTACTAAAAAAAGAGGTTTGGTATATTGCAATCTAAAGTCCTTCTCTTTGGATTCTGCTACATCATCAGTGCAAAGCAAAAGTTTTGAGCCAGAAATGTGCAGTTGTAAAATTTGATCTAGGGAGGGATTATTAAAATATAAGTAAATTTATTTAAAAAATTCCTAAATACGTTTGCTCTGCAAACATTATCATCTTAAAAAATATAAGAACAATTCTATTCCATCAAATTGGAAATATTATATACATTTGCAAAAAAATAAAAAGCCTAAAACAAATTGCGAAAATTTTTATATTTAATTGGATTTTTTTTATTTCTATACTTGTGTATAGAACACAATTTTTTGTGGCTGTTTGGCAAAGTACCCAGTTTTGATAAACTAGAAAAACCCGAAGTTGATGTTACCTCAGAAGTTTACACCTCAGATGGAAAATTATTGGGTAGATATTTTAGAGAAAATCGAACGCCAGTAGAATACAAAAAAATATCACCCATGCTTATCAAAGCATTGATAGCCACCGAAGATGCCCATTTTTACGAACACAAAGGGATAGATTGGGGTGCCACAATTTCTATATTTTATTATGCCCTCAAAGGCGACAGGCGTGGTGGTAGTACCATTACACAACAATTAGCCAAAAATTTATTCAAAACACGAGGTGCCACCTCTCAGGGATTGCTAAGCTACATTCCTGGCGTAAGAACTTTTATTTTTAAACTTAAAGAATGGATAACAGCAGTAAAACTAGAAGCCGTTTACAACAAAGAGCAAATTATTACAATGTATCTCAATACAGTCGATTTTGGATATACAGCTTATGGAATCAATACTGCAACTCATACATTTTTTTCGACCTCGCCTGATAGTTTGCAACCCCAGCAAGTTGCCATGCTGGTAGGGGTTCTCAAAGCAACTACCCTTTACAGCCCTTTCTTGAAACCCGAAAATGCCCTTAAACGCAGAAATACTGTACTCAATATCATGGCCAGAGACCATATTTTGACAGTAGCTCAAGCTGATTCTATCAAAAAATTACCTATTCAACTCAATCTAAATATGCAAATGCACTACGAAGGGCAAGGAACATATTTTAGAACAATGGTCGAAAATTTTGTAAATAAATGGTGTGCTGATAATGGTTATGATCTATATGCAGATGGCTTACGTATTTATACAACTTTGGATAGTAGATTACAAAAACATGCAGAACAAGCCGTAGAAGAGCAAATGGCTGAATTACAAAGTCGTTTTTTTAGACATTGGAAAGGCTCAAACCCCTGGGTAGACGAAAATAAAAAAGAAATTCCTAATTTTATAGAAGATGCCATACTAAGAACAAAAGTTTACAAAAATTTAAAATCAAAACACCAAGACAATAAAGATTCTATATGGGCAAATTTGATTAAGCCTAAAAAAATGCGTGTTTTTACTTGGCAAGGCGAAAAAGACACTTGTTTCAATTCTATAGATTCATTGAGATATTACAAACATTTTTTATATGCAGGATTTCTTACTTTAGATCCTTTCAAAGGGCATATCAAAACTTGGGTAGGTGGCATCAATTATAAATATTTTCAATACGACCATGTAGTACAATCTAAGCGACAACCAGGCAGTACTTTTAAGCCATTTGTATACCTAGCAGCCATAGATAGTTTTGGGTACGCACCTTGCGATAAAATTGTAGATCAAGCCATTCAGATAGATTACAACGAAGATAGTGCAGGTGTAATGATACCCAAAGTTTGGAAACCACGCAACTCTGATTGGAAAATTACAGGCCAACCCATGACATTGCGTTGGGCCATGGGAAAATCAGTCAATACTGTTACAGCACAATTAATTCAAAAAATTGGTTGGGATGCAGTAATAAAATATGCTCAAAAATGTGGAATCAAAAGCCCCTTAAAGCCTGTGCCATCTGTAGGATTAGGTTCAAGTGATGTATCTCTGTATGAATTGGTAGCTGCTTATGGTACTTTTTTGAACAAAGGAATATTTACAGAACCAATATTTATTACTAAAATAGAAGACAATGGTGGGCGTAAACTTGCCGAATTTAAACCCATCACTCGCAAAGCCATAAGCGAAGAAAGTGCTTGGTTGATGTTGTATATGTTGCGTGGTGGCCTCGAAGAGCCAGGTGGCACATCACAGGCACTATTTGGCTACGATTTGTTTAGAGGCAACGAATTTGGTGGCAAAACTGGTACCTCATCTAATCACTCTGATGGGTGGTTTGTAGGACTTACTAAAGATTTAGTATCAGGATCTTGGGTAGGAGCTGCCGATAGAAGCGTACATTTTAGAATTTCGGCTTATGGCGAAGGCTCAAAAACTGCCTTGCCAATATATGGAAAATTTATGGAAAAAGCCTATAAAGATAAAGAATCAGGCGTGAAAATGGGCTATTTTCCTAAACCATCTGCCCCAATAGCAAAAGCACATAACTGTCGTACCTACTTGCCAAAAATAGATACTACTCTCACAGACAGCCTTTTATACACGCATGGTGATACTATTGATATTGCCGATGAAGTAATACCATAATCTTACTTTTACTAATTTATAATTTCAAGTTTTTAACCTAATTTTTATTTTACATTTATACAATATTATTACTTTTATTGATTTTTAATTAAATTAATTATCAATAAATTTTTAAGTTGATTTTTTTTTAAAATCTACACAATATATATTTGCAAATCAAAGTGAATAATTGCAATTAAAGGATGAATAAAGATATTTTCCAATTAAAAATAATAGCTACAGATGCTGGCAATAAAATTGAACGTATGCCCTATCGTATCATTCAATTTCATAAAGATACTACACTCATGCAACTGGCTCAACATATTTTAAAGGCTTTTAGCTTTAAAATGAGCGAACCTTTTGGATTTTATTCTAATCCAGATGATTGGAATTTATCTGAATACAAATACGAATTATTTGAAGACGATCCCAAAAAAGAATCTTTAAAAAATACATTTGTAGACGAAATTTTTGAGCTACAAAAAGAGTTTTTATTGATTTATGACTATTTGGAAGAGCATCGTTTTTTGATTTTTTACGAAAAAATGATTCCTATACGCAATTCTGTCCAATATCCTGATTTGATAGAAAGCATGGGAGAATCAAAAATTACTAACGAAACATCGCTAAAAGATGATGACGAAGATGACGAACCACGATTTGGCACAAAAAAGAAAACTGGTAGCATCAAAGATGAGTACGATGATTTAGAAGATGACGACTTGAAAGGCAAAAATGATTTTGATGACGAAGACGATGAAGACGATTTAGACGATACCGATGAGTTTGGCTTTGATGAGTTTGCTGGCAGTGGTGGCTACGAAGACGAATAAATTATGATTAATCAATACCTTTTATTTTACTTTTAAATTTATTTCTAATAAAATAAAAAAATAAAATTGGTTTACAAATTATAATCATTACCTTTGCACTCCATTTACATCGCGGGATGGAGCAGTTGGTAGCTCGTTGGGCTCATAACCCAAAGGTCACAGGTTCGAGTCCTGTTCCCGCTACCACTAATAGCCTTTTAAACTACGTTTAAAAGGCTTTTTTATGTAAATTCTGAATTTTTTTGGGAAATCATTTTTTTGGAAATTTCTACATCCCTATCTATGTTTTCTA
Organism: Cytophagales bacterium; assembly: GCA_013297755.1. Classification (GTDB taxonomy): domain Bacteria; phylum Bacteroidota; class Bacteroidia; order Cytophagales; family UBA9547; genus REAG01. The sequence continues at coordinate 134,289 of JAAFIH010000002.1, read as the reverse complement.
AAACCAAACCAATACTAAAATAAAAAAATCAATAGAAAATACTGTTGAGCAGTTTTTTAGATATTTCTTGGTTCAAACTTCAAATGTTTTACAGATTCGCCAGAATCTCTAAGTTCTACAAGAGAGTCTATGCCAATATTGATATGATTTAAAACAAAATTTTTAGTAACAATCTTATCACTTTCTTCTGTTTTGACACCCTCTGGTGTCATAGGATTGTCTGATACCAATAGCAAGGCACCATGTGGGATTTTATTTGCAAAACCTGTTATAAAAATAGTGGCTGTTTCCATGTCTATACACAAAGCTCTGATTTGTTGTAAATACTCTTTGAAAACAACATCATGTTCCCAAACTCTACGATTGGTAGTGTAGCACATACCTGTAAAGTAGTCTAATTCATATTTTTTGATAGTTGAAGAAACAGCCATTTGAAGCCTGAAAGAAGGCAAAGCTGGAATTTCTTTTGGCATGTAAGAGTCGCTTGTACCCTCGCCACGAACGGCTGCTATTGGCAAAATTAAATCTCCAATTTTGGTAATTTTACGTAAACCACCACATTTTCCTAAAAACAAAACAGCTTTTGGGTTTAATGCAGTAAGTAAATCCATGATGGTGGCTGCCATAGGGCTGCCCATGCCAAAATTTATAATAGTAATATTTTCAGAAGTGGCAGTTTGCATGGCTTTATCTCGCCCATAAATAGGAGTATCAAATCGTTCGGCAAAAAGTTCTACATAGTTGTAGAAATTGGTAAGTAAAATGTATTCACCAAATATTTGTAGAGGTGTGCCAGTGTATCGTGGAAGCCAGTTGTCTACAATTTCTTCTTTTGTTTTCATAGTTTTAAAAAAATATATATTATATTATGGCTCACTTACGATTTTAGGAACATTTAGTTTTAATTTTGATAATTTTGATTTAAAAATATTATAAAACCAATTTTAAAAACAATTTTACACAAAGCAATAGGTATATTTTTGGTAATGGTTTCGCTAGTAGTCAAATTCAACTTTCTTGGTTTCTTAAACTTATTACTATTTTGATATTTATTTTGGATGTTATTTTATTTTATTCTTACTTTTTTTAACATATATTGGAAAAAAAATGTATGTACATTAAATCCCTTTGACTAAGTTGGAGTTAGTTCTTGCTTGATGTAAGGATTAATTTACAGAAATTGAGGTTTTTAGATATTTTTTAAACATTATTGAGGATTTAATAAGTATGAATATTAAATAATTATTAAATTGAATTGTGTAATAATAAAAATAAATTAAAATAATGTAGATTTGTTTTAAATATACAAAAAACACTTTTTAAAAAGTAAGAAAAAAATAAATTTAATAGTAAAATAATAACAAGAAAGTTGGGAAGAAATGATTTAAGCCATGAAAGAAGAATTAGGTAATAATATGGATTATTTTAAAAACTGTGATTTTCAAAATAATACTAAAAGCAATCAAACTCAGCCTAAACCTATACCAGAACCTAAAATGCCAGAACCTAAAGTAATAGCATAATATATGATTACTAAAATAATTTCTTTGTTAGCAGTTATAGTAATAGATATTGCTTTTTATTTTTATATCAAATCTACATTGAGAAATATTGAGAATAAAATTCTTAAATTTACAAAATACATGTATATCAATGATATCACAATGATGTTAATAGTTTTGACATTAAACATCGTTATTGGAGTAATAACAATGTTATTCCCTTTATCTCCTACAGATTATTACATTATTAGTTTTTGCTTATTATTTATATTTTTTATTTCAATATATATTATCAAAGAAAATTCTGAACCAGATAGTATGTTTGAGTATGCATACCCAAAACCTCCAACTCCCAAAAAATATTTACAAGAATATTCATGGAAGTTGAGAGTTTGTGGGTTTTATAATTTTTCTAATGAAGAAATTGAAGATAAGATAAATGTATATTTAGATAAAAAAAATATTGTGATAGTAAAAGGAGAAGCAAAATCACATTTTGAGGTGTATTTACTAAAGCAAACCCCAACATTTGAGGAAGCAAAACTAAAATTATTTTTACAAGATTTAAAATCAAAAGATGATATAAATATGTTTCATTTAGAAACCTATTCTAAATTTTTTAAAATATATTCTTATATAGTAATTAGTATTATTTTAATGTATATAATGATTAATATTATACTTTATATCATGCTTAGAATTTAATCCTTTTATACAAATGAACATACCCTTAGAACTTTTAATGTCTTTTATTTTTATAATGATAATTAATCCTTTATTTATGTTTTGGGGGATAAGAAAGGAGATAAATGAAGTAAAAGAAAATAAATTAAAGTTCAAAAAATATTTTTTTGGAAGTACTGCAATAATTACAGCTTTATTATTTTATACATGTTTATTCTTTTTAGTTTTAGCAGCTTTTAATACACCAGCATTAGATTCAATGTTTATATTTAGCATATTTTTTATAGCAACTGCTTTTTTGGCATTTTTTATTCTTGCAAAATTCTATGGAGAAAACGAAAAGACATTCCCAAACCTACCAGAACCAAGAAAACCCATCACAAGAGAATATACTTGGAAATTAGAAGTTACTGGTTTTTATGGATTTACAAGTGCTGAACTTGAAAGAAAAGTGAATGAATATTTAAGAGAAAATAATAGTGCTATAGTGAAAGGAGATGCTACCAAAAATTTTGAAATTTATCTTACCATACAAGATTCTTATACTTTTGATGGAGAAGATTTTAAAATATTTCTTAATGAATTGAATGCTACCTGTGGGGTAAATATACATCACCTAAATGATTATCAAAAATTATTTACAACCCATATAATAGTAAGTGTGGTATTAATGTTTGCATTTTTAGTGATATTAATATCTAAATAATAATAAAACATTAATTTATTTTATTGAATGTCAAATAGTAACAATTATTTAATAATAAGAAAAGATTATTATTATAGATTTGCCCAAATAATTTGTAATCAATATGTCATCCATAAAAAATATTCTTGAAAAACCTGAAAATTTCATTAATGAATTTGTAAATTATCAAGGTGATTTAGATAAGAATATTTTAATTTTAGATCAAAAGGTAAATGAAAGGTCTTTAGATTATTTTAGTTTGAGGTATCATAATTTTATTGTAACTAAAAAGTGGGATACTATGGCTCAATTAAATGGGAACACTTGAACTCTATTGATAGTATTATTCCATCATTAATAAACTATTCTTCTTCACTTAAAAATATAGACACTTATTATAATACATTTAATAAAAAGATACTTCCAAATTTACCAGCTTCACTTCAAAACAGTAATGAACTTAAAACTGTTCTTAAATCAATAGACTTAATAGAAGAAGAAAAAGTATCTTCTGAAAACAAAGAAAATATTAAACAACTTTTTGAGTATTTTAGTGCTATCAGTAAAGATAAATACATTTTAATTTTTAAAGATAAGCTTCCTAATTATCAGAAATATTTTTTAAAGACTTCAACATTGATTTACCAATGGTATTCTAGGTCTTTACTAGCCAATGCAAGTTCAATATTTAATGTAAATTTTTTGAAGATTACATCAGAATCTCAAGCATTGATGGGGTTGGACTTTACAAAAGATTACAATGCTCTGATAACAAAAATTATAACTAAAAATAATGATTTAATCAATAAAAGTAGTAGAGAAGTCATTACCCTTCCTAATGGGTATGAAAAGGATTTTGATAAAGTCTTAGATTCAATTATAGAAGATGTTTCAAAATTGGCATACTTAAAAAATAATTTTCCAACCAATGAAAAATACTTCAATAGACATCTTGTTTTATCCAATGCATTTAGAAATGTGATTTCTGCACTACTGTTTTACAAAAAACTAGAAGCCATTTTGCCATTGGGTAAATCTCATACTCTAGCTAGACCCTATTTTAAAGCCATCAAAAATTTATCAAAAATTGATTATGATATTTTATCTGGTCAAAAAACATCAATGGATGATTTGATTGATGATTATAATTATTATGAGGGTAAATTAATCACCATTAATGGTTTTATAGAAAATATTGAGATAAGACATGTCAGAACAAAAGCAATTTCTATTGTAAAAATTAAATCAAACAAAGGCAAAACCATAGAAGCAGTTTTACCACATGTCAAAATTGATTCATGTGGAGCTGTAAAAGGAAGTTATATAAAAGTTTCTGGGATTTGGAAAAATATTAATACTGAAAATAAGAATAAACAATCTCTTTCTATAGGTAAATCAAAATTATCAGCCACCTCAAAAGATAATTTTTGGAGCTGGATGCTGTTGAATATCAATGATATTTATACTCCTTCTTCTCATAATACTGCTATTGAATGGACACTAGAGTCTGGTGCCAATGGGGCTTGTAATCAAATACTATATGATGTGTTTGCCATGCCTTTTAAAGTTGAAAACATGTATGGAACAAAATATAGTGCCACACAAAATTTTAGAAGTGCAGTTCCAAATAAAACAGCAAGAAGTGCAAATTCAAATATGAGAGTTGCAGCAGATGATACTCCTAATTTTGATGATTTACCTCCAGATGATGTTAAAAATCAAGAAATAGAAGAAAATATTAAGAAGGCTGAATATGAGCTTAATATATTAAAAGAAAAAATTCAAGAGTATGATAAATTAACTAAAGAGAGAGGAGATTTTAATTATTTGCTGTATATAGCCCTTTTTGTATTTATTTCTTTTATAGCAGCAATAATTTTTGGAAGTGCTGTTGGTTTAACAGTATTGATAATTTCAGCTGTAATTCTCATTGCTAAAGCTATTCATGATTTAATCAAATATTTTTTATATCAATTTAATGTACCCTTTATAGAAATACATAAAAGAATTAATGAACTTGAAAATAAAATAAATGAATTAAAGATGGAATTGTATGAGAATAAATTAAAATTAAGTGATTACTATAATTCTCTATTTGATTTAGAATTGGCAGACGAAGACTTGAATATGGACTGCAAGGGATTGAACCTTTGTGAAGAAAGACCAGAAACAACTCCAATGCCCCCATTAATTCCAATAGTAGATTTAATTGCATAATATGGATATATACCAAATCATTCTCATTCTTGTATTTTTTATTTCTTTGTATTTGTGGGTTTCTAAATCTGTATTTGAGATTAAAGTACTATGTCAAAATAAAATTTTAATTCATAATTATCTAGTAACTGCATTTTATTTTGTCTTTTGTATAGTATCATTAGTTCTATACACCATTAGTTATATTATTAATAAATTCCCATTTGATAAAATTTGGATAGTCATACTATTATTAATCCTTTCTGCTTTTTGTTTTATAGTAAATAAGTTTATGTCAAATAATATTACAATAGAAGGAATAAAGGAGATTGATATTCAAAATCTGAAATCCACACTAAAAGAGGCAAATTTTAAATTTAAAACGAGAAAAAATATTTATTTTGAAAAAAACATGTTGATTTTATTTTTCAACAAAAATGAAAATAAACATATTTTTGCTTCTACTGTTAGTTCAGAAGTTTCAACATACAAATTTGAAAATTCATATAAGCTTACTAAGATTTTTAAAATTATATTTCTAATCAATTATTTCATTTTCACAGTGCTACTTATACTAAATTTTGATTTGTTGGAATCTATCTTTGAATTGTTTAAAGATTCAATTTATTTTTCTATTAACCATAATTGAAAAGATATGAAGCTTAATTTTGTTTTATCCATTCTATGTGTAGTTATAATAAGTATAAATCTACTCTTTGTTTTAAAAAAAGATTTTTTTCTAAAAAAAATTCACGATAAATGTGAATCTTTCTATATACTCAACATTAAAAAATATGCAGATATTTATTGCTCTGTTCAAATCAAGAACACTAATTTTTATAAAATAGAAAACACCATAGAATGGGAGAAAAATATGCTTGACACCATTGTCAAAAAAAACATAAACAAGTTATACAGAAATGATGCAAAGATTGATAGTATTTTAAGAAAGAATTTTAATAATGTAGTATTTGTAAATATAAAACGTAATTATTTTGATATTTTGAAAAGATATTTTAAAATGTATAAAGATACCAGTACTTCAAAAAAACTAAAAACACTTGACTCTTTGACTATACTATTAGATAAGTATAAACAATATGATACAACACAAACAAATTTTCAAAAATTTAGGACTATGATAAAAGAAGAAAAAACAAGACTTTCTAGTGATACTACTAAAGGTGATTCAAAAATTATTTTAAAAGAAATATTGTCTAGTAATTGAAATGGAATGTACAAATAGTAATAAATTGTTAATAATAAAATATGAATTTTACATCCTACCAATTTGTACTCAATAGCAAAGACCCATTGGCTACTTTGCAAAACCCACATCCAGAGCTGTGTGATGCTTTTTTGATTTCTGAGCACTATGCCACAGCCAGTGAAATCAAAAGAAAAATTTGACTTCTCAAAAAAGTTTAGAATACTATGTACTTTGATTGAGTGTAAATAAAAAATTTAGCATTTTAGAGAATGTAATTATGAATATTAAATAATTATTAAATTGAATTGTGTAATAATAAAAATAAATTAAAATATTATAGATTGGTTTTAAATAAATGAATAAAATATGAATACTACCAAAGGTCTTATTGAAGATGTAAAATTTTATAATATATCATTATCTTATGAGTATTATACAACAAAAATCCATCATAAAATCATTTCAGAAGATTGGACTGGTATAAAAGAAGAATGTGCTAAAGTTTTTATTACTTTAAAAAAATATGAGGATACATTAATTGAGTTAACAAAGTCAATTGATTCTACTTTATTAGGGTATAATGAATACTTAAACAAATATTATGTTGTCCCTCCTGAGGAAAAGATTGATGCAATTTGGTTAAAAAAAAATATCCCAAATTCTGATAATGAAATAACAAAGTATTTAAATGAAATTGCTCCAGATATTGATTATCAGAAGATTAAAAGTGAAATTTTAAATTCAACAAATACTGATTTAGAGAAAATAATTTCTGAATCTCAAATCAACCTATCCAAAAAAGAGCTTAGAAATAATATTAATGAATACAAAAAATACTATTTTGATTTCTTATATTCTTCATTAGATTATTATTTAGGTTCATTTTCAAGATACTATTATGCAAACATTTTAGCTGAATTCAATTTTCAATATTCACCAAATGAAATAACAGATATTGAGAGTATTGATAAAAAATTGAATCTAAATTCTGAAAACTTTAATCTTTATAATTTTACTCTTCTTCAAAACTTAAAATCAAATACAAAAAGTTCTTCAAAGCTAGATTTTAAATATTTACAAGAGAAAAGCAATTTACTTGATTTGTATGTTAAAAGATGTTATTTAGAAATAATTTCAGTTAAGAAATCAAAAATTACAATCAAAAGTTCCAGTAAAGATTTGCTACAATTAAGCAAAAACTTAAGAAATGCTATCACCTGCAAAGTTTTTATAGAAAAGATTAAAATAATTTCAAATTTTAGTCAAAAAACCACTTTATACAAAAAATATCAAAAAGCATTGTCTGAAATTCCTTTAAGTAATACTTCATTTGATTTTTCTTCCCCAATTGTACAAGTTACAGAACTCTTAACTAATTCTGAAAGATATAATAACAAAAAAATAGTAGTCTCTGGAAAAGTGTCTGATTTAGACATTATTCACAAATACAGAAAAGCTATAACTCATCTCAAAATTACTGATGATAGTGAAAAAGAGATTTTTGCAGTATTACCTTATATAAAAATTGACTCTACTGGTTTGGTAAAAAATGGATATGTAGAAATAGAAGGCACTTGGGATTTAAAAAACAAAGAATATGATGGTAAAGCTGCATTATCTATTGCTAGAGAACAAAAAAATGCAAACTCTAAAACAAATTTGTGGAGTTGGATTCAGTTAGAAACTAACCAATATTTCCAACTAGTAGCCAATGGTTTGAGTCTAAACTATACTTTAGAATTGGGTAGATATGGGGCTATGAATCCTATACTATTTGATGTTTATGCGCTAAATACTTCTACTTCTTCAAATATTCAAAAAAGCAATACAAATGCTAGAACTGAAATTATTGTTGAAGATACTCCATCAGATGATAATTTACCACCAATACCACCAAATTCAATTCCAGAAAATCTAAATGAATTAGAAGAATTAAATAAAAAAATTCTAGAGGTTGAGAAAGAAATTGATGCTACACAACTTTTTCTTGATGTATTATGTCAAAGTCTAGCTAGAATTCCAAACAAAATACTTGCTATAGTTGCTATGACTGCTGTAACCTTTCTTTTCAAATTAAAAATTAATCAAATTAAAAATAGATTAAGACAGTTACAAAATAGAAGGGATTTTATACAAAAAAGAATTGATGACAATAAATCAAAAAATCAACAATCATATCAGGAAAGTTGGGAAGAAATGCTTGAAGCCATGAAAGAAGAATTAGGTAATCACATAGATAATTTCAAAAACTGTGATTTTAAAAAAAGTAATAAACCCAATCAAATTCCACCACAACCTAAACCAGAACCCATAGTACCAGAACCTAGAGTAATAGCATAGCACATTGTTATGCTACTAATTAAAATCATCTTTAAAATTTATAATAAATCAAGAATACAATACAAATATGCTTTTAGAATTAGAAAAAATATTTTCTTTAGTATTACTTTTTTCTACATTAGGATTGTCCTTTATACAACCTAATAGAAGTATTAGTTACATCAAAGATAATAAATTGAAATTTTCAAGATATTCTTATATTGAAGATATAATTACAATAGCTATGTATTTTATTTTATGTTTGGCTATAATTGTTACAACATTACTATTAAAGTATTCTACAGATGACGATTATTTCTTTTTTGTATTAGGTATTTTTATTTTGTTTTTCGCCATATTATTGCTTGTAATTAAGAATAACTCTGGTGAATTTGAAAAAGTATTCCCAGACCCACCAGAGCCCAGAAAGGTAATTGCTAAAGACTATACTTGGAAATTAGAAGTTACTGGTTTTTATGGATTTACAAGTGCTGAACTTGAAAGTAAAGTCAATGAATATTTAAGAGAAAATAATAGTGCTATAGTGAAAGGAGATGCCACCAAAAATTTTGAAATTTATCTTACCATACAAGATTCTGCTACTTTTGATGGAGAAGAATTTAAAAAATTTCTTCATCAATTAAATTCTACCTGTGGGGTAAATATGCATCACCTAAATGATTACCAAAAATTATTTACAACTCATGTAGTAGTGAGTATTGTGCTAATGATTGCATTTTTAGTGATTTTAATAGCTAAATAATAGAATTATGAGTGTTCTCACCTACCAATTTGTACTCAATAGCAAAGACCCATTGGCTACTTTGCAAAACCCACATCCAGAGCTGTGTGATGCTTTTTTGATTTCTGAGCACTATGCCACAGCCAGTGAAATCAAAAAAACACTGGCTCTAAAAGATAATGGCTGTTTGGTGGTGAGTGATAATGGAAATTTTACCAGAATGGGAAAAATAGCTTCTAAATTTGCCATTCAAGGAGATGAAATACTCAAACAAGCCAAACTTGAATTTGCAAAAAATAAAAAAGTATCAGACCAAACATTAGCACAAAGACAGCAACTGGTACAAGCTGTGGTTCAAGAGTGCATCAACCAGCAAAATAATTTAATTATCAGCAAAGTAACAGCTAGACAGCTTAAATCTAAACCTGATATTTTTATAGGCATGGAAGATTTTACCATTCCAGTTTTGAGTATGGCAGGTATGCTTGATAGTATTTTTTCTCCTGTTGCAGAAGAGTTGATTACTTATCAAAAAGCTACTCAACAGTTGTTTTCTTTACAAGCTAGTGGGCAGTTTGGGCATGCTCAAGAAATACAAAATACCAACAAATATATAGTTTATCATGCTAGTGACTATGATACTGCATTTCAAGCAGCTAGTATGAGCAAAGCCATTGATAAACAAGGCATTGCCATTAGTTTTGGTGGACCTATGGCAAACAATAATTTTACAACATCCATGAAAATAGCTGGGCAAGTGGAAACTTTTATTGAGCCTTTGCCAGAATCCTATTTGTCTGCCATGGCTTTAGTATTAGGAGTTTTGAATGGAGATAAAACAGATGTTCCTATTCATATTTTGGGTTTAGGAACTCCCATTTTGATTGTACTATTAGGATATGCACTTAGAAATTCAAAAAAAGTAACCATTGATTCTACTTCTACTTTTAAAGATGCAGATGATGGTAAGCTATTTTCAAGTACCAATGCCTACATGAAAATGGATATGTACAAAACAGCAGCTTATGCTTTGATTGATGATGTTCCATACACCAGTTCTTCTCTTTGGTTTCATGTTTTTGATAATCAATTTCCATCAGACTGGAAAGGACTTCAGTCTGAACTAAAAGTATTACCCACAAGCAAGGTGGAAGAGCTTGCCATTAAATTAAAAGCAAATCCTTTATTAATCGAAAAATATATTCCTTTTTTTACCCCATGAGAAAAGGCAAAGACCAACTTATCAAAAGTGCAAGAATGGCAAGAACAGGTACCAACTATTGGGCATTGAAAAAGGCTTGTTCCAAAATAGATGAGCTCAAAAACAATCCATCAGCATTGAAATTGTGGACTGAAAATGAAATAGAAAGATACACAAAATATGCAAGTCCAAAATGGGCAACTGTTGTAAAAAAAACTTATGAGATTGTATTAAAAAATACCTAAAATAGATGGATGTAAGTTTTATAATCCAAAATTCATTTGAATCTATTTATATAAGAATATGTAGCATATAAGTAGTTTTTAGAATTAAAAGGTCTTTTAAATGAATGTCTTGTTTTCTCAAGTATAAATTAATTTCAAGAATGTTTAAGATTTATTGCAAAACCAAACTTATCATAAGACCAGCAGAAAGCCCACCTAATATTCCAAAAAGTGCAGCAGATAATTTTCCTTTTCTTCGCTCTTTTTTTGTTAATTTTTCACAATGTATAAGTTGATTATTCAGCTGTTCGTTTACTTTAATCAAAGACACATAGGCTTGTTCGTAATTTGATGCTCTCATACGTTGAAGGCTGTCTATTTCTAAAAATAAATTAGCTTTTTTAGTATGAATACTATCTTTTTGATTAAAATTTATTTTCAATTTATCATATTCAGATTCTAATTTTATGTAAGTATTTATTATGTTTTTCAAACGCATAAGTTCTTTTTCAGAAATAGCATATACTGGAAACCCAAGCCCAGCAATAGTTTTTAGCTGTTCCAAACTTTTTACCTTTTTTAGTTCTATCACATTTTTAAGGCCTTGCCTTTCAAACACAAGTGAATCTGATTGAGCAATTCCAAAAAAAGAAATAAAATTTAAAAACAACAACAATATAAAAAAGTAATTTCTAACACTTAAACATCGAAAAATCTGTTTTCCTTTTAATCCATCATTTTTATCGCAATACATTAGTTTTGGACAATACAATGTATATAGTGTCAAAGTAAGGTTTTTGAAATTTAAAAAGAGATTTTTGTGAGTTCCATTATTTATATTTAACATTCCAGAGATCATCTAAGGTTTTTTTGTGGTTTTCGATTTTAATTTCTATGGCTTGAGAATTTTTATTAAGTTTCTGCAATACCACATTGAGTGTATCCATAATTTCCATATCTCTATAAATGACTGCTCTTAGCTTCTCATCCCTTTCTGTAGTTTTTAGTTTTATTACTTTTACAGAATCATCTAAGGCTTTTCTGATAGATACTATTTGTTGTAATTGATTTTCAATTCTTGCATCTTGTTTTCCTTGGTAGTAAAAATACCAAGCCAAAAAAACAGCAATAATGATGTAAGGCAAAAAACTTATAATTTTATCTTTATTCATAAATAAAAGAAAATATTATTACTTAAAACTATTGTTCATTAGTTGATACACTACCAGATGTACTCAAAAAAATTCTTCTTACATTGCTAGGCTGTATATTGTAATTTGGCCTTCTAGAGGCATATAATCTATCTTTTGTAATCCTAGTAATGCACACTTTATCAGATTGATTGCCGCCCAAAACATGGAAACAATCGTTGTCTTCGCCTACATACAAACCTACATGACCAGCTCTTTTGCCATCGCTTGTTTTGCGAACAAAAACTAGTACATCTCCTAGCATAGGTATATCTACGTTTTTGCCAAAAGTGCCCCAATTCATGGCCCAAAGTGGATCTTTTACTACTTGCTTTGAGCTTCTTTTGGCCACAATAGCTATAAATAAGCCACACCAAGGAATTTCATCAGCTTTGTAAACATCTGCCAAAACTCCACCTATCTCTTTAGCCCAGTTGATAATAGTAAGATTATTGCCAGAACCTGAAACTTCTAATGTGCCATACAGTTCTAAGGCTTTTTTAACCATCAATGGACTATTTTCTTTTGCCAACCAAGCATATTTTTCTTCAAGTGCCATATTTTACTTTTTTATTGTATCAGATAAATTTCAGTTGGCAATTAATGAAAATTTGGTAATAATTAAAAGATATTTTAAAAATAAAAAATCAGGTTTAGATTTTTATAGAATTTGTAAGGCCTAGAAAAAATGATTTATTAAGAAAGCCCATTTATAATGTTTAACTTCATTTATTTTGATTTAAAGAAAAATAGTGTTCTTTAATAATTATACCAAGTTTCTTCTATTCATTTCTTCATATAGCTGACGCAAGCAACTTTGCCCCTCAGTTTTATTGTCCCAATACATTCCATGAACTTTGATGTTGTATAGAAATAAGAAGTTGCCCAAACTCCAATTATTTATAGGAGCAACTTCATAATTGATATTTATTGGCTTCAAGGTATTTTTATCAATACCAAATTCTGCATCTCCTATGTTAGAGTCATTTCTAAAATTTGTTGCTAAAATGTCTGCAATAGAATATACATTTATCCAAATTAACTTGTCGCCTAATTCAGTTATACGACTTTGATAAAATCTTTTGTAATATGATTTTATAAATTCAAATGGAGTGCCAATCGTAATAATTGCTTCACTAAAAATTTCAGCATTTTTAGATACTTTATTACCAAATGGATAAATATAGTCTAAGGCCAAAATACTACCAAAACTATACGTATGAAAGTGAATTTTGCAATCATTTTCATTTTCTGATATATAATCGACCAAGTGATCCAGATTTCCATGAAGAAGCTGTTTTTGAACTCCATATTGCATATAATCATTGGCACAAATAAATTCTGTAGCCAAATTAGCAATCAATAAATTTGCATTAGGCACTAACAATAGCAACAATGCAGTAATAGAAACTATACCTTTTGAAATATTTTCAACCCAAATTTTTGAAATAAAAGGAATATCATTTTTGCCAATAAAATGCTTAAAATCTACTAAAAATTGATCTACAATTTCAATATTAAAGAAATTGATAAATAAACTTATTGTTGCTGGGAGCATTAATAAAACGGCCAAAGCAATGATTAAAAAAATAAAAAAAAGATAAAATGTTTGAAATGGGCGATTATGAATTGATGGTTTAAAAATACGATTAATTAAAATTGGAATCTTTTTTATTACAAATAAAAAAAGCCACAAATTTTTTAAAATAAGTGAACAACTATTGAATTTTTCAGTAAGAATTTCATGGTACTTGAAATCATAGAATTTATATATCACTTTTTCAGCATCACCTTTTTCACATATACTTACTACATTACTTTCTCTATCAGTAGTATAAGTAATTTTTTCGGTTTTTAATTCATATACTTTTCCATTAGTATTAAAACTAATTTCGTTCATCAATCTACAAGCATATTTCTCGACAGATTCTTCTACAAACGACTGACCAAGACCAGATATATAAATTCCTATTTTCATGTTATTTTTCAAATAAATTTTAAAACCTAGATAATTATTAATCAACTTGTTTGAGCTAAATACTACAAATTTTACTTGATAAGAAGCCCTAAGTGAGGAAATAAACATTTTTCAAATAAAGCATATTTATTTGAAACTTACTAAAAAAATAATTTGTAACCTTCAAAATTGCTAAAAAAGCAATCCATTTTTAACATCAATAACTCAATATCCTTTACTAAAGAATTTTATACTATTACAATTTAAGTTGTTCTCCAAAGATGAAAGATAATCTGATTTTTAAGTAAACGACATTGATTAAAAACTTATTATTTTAAAATATTACATTAATAGCAATTCATAATTCATAATTCATAACTGATAACTCATAACTTATAACTTATAACTTATAACTTATAACTTATAACTTATAACTTATTTACCATATTTTCTCAATCTAAGTTGATGTTTTGTAATTGCAAAAACGACCAATAACATGAATGGTAAAAGTACATTGATAGCTTGCCATTTTGTCCTTTCAGATGTTGCTTTTAGTTTGTCAATAGGTCTTAATTTGAGTTCTTTGGCTCTCAAAACTATCAAATCGCTGCCACCACACATATAATCTACACAATTTAAAATAAGATCTTTATTGGCTAGTTTTTTTTGAGTAAATCTATCAAAACCAAGTGGAAGGTTTTGTTTGCCATCTGGCGTAATATCGTTTTTGATTAAATCACCATCAGCAAATACTATCACTTTTGAATTTTTGTCGGTAGATAAAAATTGGATTGAATCAGCAATTTTTGGTGTTAGTCTGTTAGTAAATAATGATTTAAACCTCCCTTCGAGCAAGTAAGCTACTGGTTGTTGGCCATTGATAAAATCAGCAGGATTGGGTTGTTTTCTGGCTTCTAAAAGATTGATTTGGGCTGGAACAGATATTTTTTTGCTGTATTTGGAGGTAAACATAAGTGGCGTTTTTTGTATGCCTTGTGCTTTTACTGTATCAATACTTCCTACAAATTTGCAAGCCACAGCCGACATATTTTTGACCACAGGATGACTTGCAAAATTACTTATTATTGGATAATACATCCAAGGTAGCAGTTGCGTTTGAGGTTGATTTCCTTGCATACCAACAACCATTGGCAAAACACCACATTGAGCATCTTGATAAATGGTTGGATTGAGCCTGCATCCAAGCCTAAAAAACAAGTCTTCTAAGTTGTTTTCAATATCTATGGCTGTACTCTGACCATTTTCTAAGTATTCTAAACTAGCATTTGTTTTGTCAATAAAAAAAATCACATTTCCGCCTTTTACTATGTATTGGTCTAGTGCCAGTTTCTCGGATTCTGTAAATTTTTGTTTAGGTTTTGCTATAACCAACAAATGAAAATTGTCATTTAAGTTTCTGTTTTGTTGCAAATCTACCCATTCAGTACTAAAATTTTGGTTTAAAGTTTCTAAAATATCTTTAATTTCTAACTCTGATAGCTCTCCATGACCTTGCACAAACCCAATGCTTTTGGCAGACTTTGAAGTAAGTTTTTTTATTGCTGACATAACCTCAAACTCAATTCCTTCTTCAGATTGATTTAAGGCCTCAGCAGGTGCCACCCCAGATGCACTTTTGAGTAAATTTATAGGTAATTCTCGACCTTTGTAACTAACAATGGCCCCTGGAAAAACTAATTTTTCGGTTTGTTTTCCATTTTCTTTCGCAAAAATATTGGTTGGTTGAAGTCCTCTTTCGGCTAGAGATGCAAAATATTTTTGTTGCATAGCCTCATTATTGCTAGCCATAGGATCTGTAAAAATGTATTGAATATTACTTTTTGCATACACTCTTGTTTCATCCAAAAACTCTTTGGTTGATTTTTGTAGCCTTTTAAAACCAGAGGGCAAATCTCCATCCAAAAAAACTTCTATATATACTTGATCATCCAAAGAAGACAATATTTGTTTTGAAATATTTGAAAGTGTGTATCTTTTTTCTTCTGTCAAATCAATTCTAAAGAAAAAAAAATTCAAAATCACATTCCAACTTACGATTGTGATAGCAATTAAAAAAAAATGTAAAATAAATTTATTTTTCATCTTATATAGTATAAGTCAAGTCTTATGTATAGCAAAAGTAGAAACAAAAATAGTACTTTTAGGCTTTAATAAAAAAAATATAATTTTTTGTGCAGCCATAAAAATCTTTATTCATTTTATTAACTATGTTTGAAGTAAAATACCTCAAGTAGTTTACTTTAGAATCAGATTGTATTTCTCCAAAGGAGAAAGACTAAGCCAGAGGTAAAAAAAAAATCAAAATAAACTACATTGGGATTAATCCTAAAATTAATTAAGATAATTGGAGATAATTACTTTAGGGAACTTCTAAAAATAAATAATCAATATTGTCTTTTATTGAATTTTAAATTATAAAAAGTAATATTAAATAATTATTTTTCAATAAAAAAATAAATTTAAAAGCAAACGAACTAAGATTGTAATTTTAGAAAATTTATATTTACTTTTGCTTCTTAAAATATCTAATTATTGATGATATATTTATATGCCATACGACCATTTTTATTTTTATTTGATCCAGAAAAAGCCCACAATATTGCTTTCAAGGCCTTAAAATTTGCTTTAAAATTACCTTTTGGAAAATATATTTTTGATTTATTTTACAAAATCCCCGATCAAAACATTGATTTTTTGGGATTAAAATTTCAAAATAAAGTAGGTTTAGCTGCTGGATTTGATAAAAATGGAAACTACATTGACGAACTTGCTTGTTTAGGTTTTGGTTTTATTGAAGTAGGCACTGTTACACCATTGCCCCAACCTGGCAACGATAAGCCCAGACTTTTTAGGCTTACTGCAGACGAAGCTGTTATCAACAGAATGGGGTTTAATAACGAAGGTTTAGAATCTTTAGTAAGAAAATTAAAAACAAAAAAATCTAACATAATTGTTGGAGGTAATATTGGTAAAAACAAATTAACTGCCAACGAAAACGCTATTTCAGATTATTTAATGTGTACTGAAACACTATTTCCTTTGGTTGATTATTTTGTAGTCAATGTAAGTTCGCCTAATACTCCAAATTTGAGAGAATTGCAAGACAAAGAACCCTTAAAAAAACTATTGACAGAAATAAATCTGTTAAATAATAATCTTGCCCAAAAATATAATCATAAAAGAAAACCAATTTTATTAAAAATAGCTCCAGACCTTAGTGATTCGCAACTCGATGACATTATTGAAATCGTAAAATCAACAAAAACTGATGGCATAGTAGCTACAAATACTACTATAAGTAGAGAAAATTTAAAAACATCAAGCGAAAAAATTACTAAAATTGGCATGGGTGGGCTTAGTGGAAAGCCATTGAGAGAAAATTCAACAAGAGTAATAAAATACATTTCTGAAAAATCAAATAAATCAATTCCAATGATTGGGGTTGGTGGCATTTATTCGGCCAAAGATGCACAAGAAAAAATAGATGCTGGTGCCTCTCTTGTTCAATTATATTCTGGTTTTATTTACCAAGGGCCTCATTTGATTAAAGAGATTGCCAATGCTATTTAGCTTTAAGAATCTTAAATCAATGTTGTTAGCTTAAAAATTAAATTATCTTTCTCCTTTGGAGAAAGTCTAAGATAGAGGCAATATAAAAAACTTACGCTAACGACATTGAATTTTAAATCTAAAAATTTGAAAATTCGTTATTAATTACAAAAACAATACTATCTTAAAATTGTTAATCATTACATTGATGTCATATTATATACATGCACTTAAATTATAAATTCTTATTTTTATTCATTTTTGTAGTAGTTAATCAAATCTCTGCTATTGACAAAGAGACTTTGCCTTCTTTGTCAAACTTTGAAATCAATAAAGGACAGTTTGAATCATCTGTGATTGCTCGAACAAATGTAAAACATGGATATTTGTACATAACCAACCATTCTATAGATATTTTAGAAACTGATAATGAAAAATTGCATGAATTAAAACATGGCCATTTTTCAGATTTTAACATCAACAACCATCATTCAAAAATTACTTTTTCAAACGCTAATTCATCGCCAGAAGTAGTTTTTGGTAAATTTTTAAATACAAGCACAAACTATTTTAGAGGCAACCAAACTACTGATATAACCCAAGTAAAGCATACCACAACTATTTCTCTAAAAAATATGTATAACAATATTGACCTCCATTATGAACGTAACGATAAACACTTCAAATATGAGTATGTTGTGCATCAAAACGCAAAAATAAGCGATATTAAACAAAAATATGAGGGTGTTTCTGGGCTTACGCTCAAAAATGGCAATCTATGTTATAAGACTAGCTTTAGTGAAATATCTGAGCTTAAACCCTATTGCTATCAATGGATTGATGGACAAAAAAAAGAAATAAAAGTAAGTTATACCATTAATAAAGATGAGGTTTCTTTTGAATTAAATCAAAATTATGACCAAAATTATGACTTAATTATAGATCCTACAGTGGTTTTTTCGAGCTACTCTGGTTCTTTTTCTGATAATTGGGGTTATACTGCTACCTACGATTCTTTAGGAAATATGTATCTTGGTGGTACTCAATACAATGACACCAGGGCTGGTTTTCCTATTTCTGCAACCATAGGTGCCTACCAAACCAGATTTTCGGGTAGCTATTTTGATATGGTTTTCATGAAATTATCTAGCGATGGCAAACAGAGGCTTGCTGCCACTTACTATGGAGGCAGAGCAGAAGACTATCCATTAAGTATGATAGTAAACAAAAAAAACGAATTGGTGGTGCTTGGTGTTACTTCATCCAATAACTTTAGAACCACCAACAACAGTACACTTGCTGGTGCTACTGATTTGATAATTACAAAATTTAATAATAATCTTACCAATGTAATTTCTAATACTTACTTTGGCGGCAAAAATTTTGATGGATTCAATTTGTTCAAAAATGCAAATCCTTCTTCTTATTTTGAATATAAACATTCAAACGGTTTGGTGTATTATTATCCATTATTTACAAATATTTTCACAAAAGAAGATAATTATTTTTATGGAGATGAGTTTAAAAGCGAAATACAACTTGATAACGAAGACAATATATATTTAGCTTCAAGTACTTGGTCTGATGACATGCCCACCACCTCTAATGCCCTAAATACTTCAATATCTGGGTTGCAAGATGGAATTTTAGTTAAATTTTCGACTAATCTTACACTTTTGTATTCATCTTACATTGGTGGAACTGGCCTTGATGCCTGCCACTCTGTAAAAATTGGAGCTGATAATGATGTATATTTGCTTGGCAATAGCACTAGCCCTACCCTACTTGGTTCTAATTATGCACCTTTTTTAAATCAAAAACCAGGTGATTTGGATGGTTTTTTGATAGAAATAGCTCCCACACTTTCTGTAACTTCAAAGCAAATCTGGATAGGCACAGCCAGTGCTGATAAAGTAGCTTTGATAGAAATAGATGACAAAAAAAATGTATATGTAGTAGGTAATACTTGGGCAAGAGATTTTATTACTACCTCTGTTGGCTCAAATATTTTGTACAATAATCCCAATAGTGGGCAGTTTATACAAAAATATACACCAGATTTAAGCCAATTATTACTTAGTACACGCATTGGGGCCAGTCGTGGAGTGCCTGATATTAGTTTTACAGCTTTTCAAATTGATGAATGTAACCAAATTTTGCTTGCTGGTTGGTATAATATAGATATGTTTGAAATCCAAAATGCAAATGTAGCCACTATCACTTCTACTATTTCTTTGCCAGTAACGAGTGATGCTTTTCAAAAACTAACCACTCAAAAAGCAGGATTTTATTTTGCAGTTTATTCCGAAAATATGTCTGGCCTTAGATATGCCACACATTTTGGCGGTGGCAACGAAGAACATGTAGACGGAGGCACTAGTCGATTCGACAAAAAAGGAGTTATTTATCAAGCTGTTTGTGCAGGCTGTGGTAGCAATTCTGATACCAAAACCACCCCCAACGTGTGGTCTATTACCAACAATAGCGACAATTGCAACATGCTTGGCGTGAAAATAAACCTAAAATATACACCAATTCAGGTCAGTATAAGTAGTGAACCTCCCATGGGTGCCAATGCTACCATTAGTGGAAAAGTACCTTATACAGTTAATTTTCTGAATACAACCACAGCATACACCAACAAAACAAAATTTGAATGGATATTCCCTGACTCTTCAAGATTTATTTCTAATGAACCACGCTCGTTTTTGTATAATTTTAATAAAATGGGAAGGTTTGAAATTAAAATGAGAGCCATAGACTCGTCTTCTTGCAAATCTGTAGACATAAAAAAAATAACTGTATTTGTCAATCCCTATGTAGATTCGCTCATTATGTGCAAAGGTCAGAGTAAGAAATTTACTATTACTGGAGGCTCTTTTTTTGAATGGTCGCCCACTAGATTTTTGGATAATTCTTTTTCTCAAACTCCCACAACATTTGCTGATACTACACAAAAATATACTATTTTAGTAACCAATGAAGACAATTCTTATACATACCAACTCAAAACAAAAGTACAAGTATTTCCAAAAACCGATTTTAAATATACCATTGATATAGAACGAGATTTTGAACAAACGCAAGTTTTTTTAAAATCTATAACAAATACAAATTCTCTTACTTGGAATTTCAATAATCAATTTATCAAAAACGAAAAAAATGCAAATTTTACATTTGACACAGAGGGATTATACACCCTTACAATCAGTGGATTAGATTCTAATAATTGTTTTTATAGCAAACAAACCAAAGTTGAAGTCAATAAAATCTTTATTCCTAATATCATAACTCCTAATGGTGATGGATATAATGAAATATTTACGATAAAAAACCTGCCGCCAGATATGTCTGATATTACAATTTATAATCGATGGGGAATTAAAATTTACGAACAAATGCCATTTAATAATTCTTGGACAGCATCTGATGTGCCAGATGGAATATATTACTATTCTTTAAACTTGTATAGAATAGATAAGTCAAAAAAACAAGTCAAAGGATGGATTCAAGTATTGAGATAAAATAAATTAATTGTAATGCCCAATCAACAATTCTTACTATAAATAAAATATCTCTACTTTTTTTAGTAGTAGTTTAGGCTTGGCAAAAAAAATGAATGAAAGTAGTCTGTTCCCAAAAAAAATAACAAAAAAAGGCTTAAAATCTAATTTAAGCCATTTTTTTTTGGGTATTTACCTTTAAATATTAATTGTAATTATTAAGCATTACA
This sequence comes from Cytophagales bacterium, assembly GCA_013297755.1. Lineage (GTDB taxonomy): Bacteria > Bacteroidota > Bacteroidia > Cytophagales > UBA9547 > REAG01. The sequence goes on along the minus strand of JAAFIH010000002.1, from coordinate 113,076 downwards.
GGCATCACGAGCATCAAAATATCTTCATTTTCGTTTGATTCTACTGGATTGATTAAACCAGCTTTGCTTGGTATAGACATGTTGATGGCAATAGTTTCAGAATCTAAATTATTGAGCATTTCGAGCAAAAATTTAGCATTAAAACCAATTTCCATATCATCGCCAGTAAATTCACAAACCAATCTTTCGTTAGCCTCGTTTGAAAAATCTAAATCCTCTGCTGATACTTGCACCTCGCTCCCAGTCATTTTTAATCTTACTTGGTGTGTAGTTTTGTTAGCATAAATAGAAATCCTTTTTAAGCAATTCAATAAATCTATTCTATTAATGGCCAACTTGTTAGGATTATCAAGAGGTATTACATTTTCGTAATCTGGATAACGCTCATCAATCAATCTACAAATCAATTTTGTAGAATTGAAACTAAAAAAAGCATTGGCTTGATTAAACTCCATCGAAACAGGAGAATTTTCGTTTGGAAGCGAATTTTTTAATAAAGTAAGGGCTTTTCTTGGCACAATAATAGAAGCAGGACTTTCTGAAGCCACATCTACTCTTCTATAACGCACCAATCTATGACCATCTGTAGACACAAAAGTAAGATTAGTTTCATTTAACTGAAAATAAACACCCGTCATGGCTGGTCTTAAATCCTCTGTACTTGTAGCAAAAATTGTATTAGAAAGTGCTTTTGATAAAATTTCTGAAGACACATCAACTTTAGAAGCATTTTTTATTGCAGGTATTTTGGGAAAATCTGTTGCATTTTCCCCTGATAATTTATAGTTACCATTGTTAGAACGAATAGTTATAACATAAGTACTTTCATCAATATTGAATGTAACAGGCTGTTCTGGCAAGTTTTTTAGTGTATCTTGCAGTATTTTTGCAGGCACACAAACACTACCAACCTCTTTGCTTTCTACCGATAATTGAGTAATAATGGTAGTTTGCAAATCAGATGCAGTGATAGTAAGGCTTTCTTTGTCTATTTCAAATAAAAAATTCTCTAAAATCGGAACCAAAGGATTTGATGCAATAACGCCACTTACTGAATTAAGTTGCTTGAGCAAAGAGGACGAGGAAATGACAAATTTCATGAAATAGGATTTAATTGGCTTAAACTAAGTTGATAAATGTTTTTAAAACAATATATTTTGATTTAAAATTCTAAAGAATTGCAAAAGTAGCTATTTATTGTGATTATAAAAAAAATAAACATTTAATTTATACACAAATTATAAAAGTAATTGTGGATAAACTTTACTTTTCATTATTATAAACAATGATTTTCCAAAATAGATTTTAAAACAGCCTGTGCAGCCCAAGTTCTATTGTTGGCTTGTTGAGTAACCAAACTATGATGGCTATCTAAAATCTCATCAGAAAGTTCTACATTTCGTCTTACTGGCAAACAGTGCATTACTTTTGCATCATTAGTAATTTTTAGTTTGTTATTTGTAAGCATCCAAGAATTATCAGTACACAAAATCTTACCATACTGTTGATAGCTACTCCAATTTTTGACATAAACAAAGTCAGCATTTTCTAAAGCAAAATCTTGGTTTAATACAATTTTTGCATTTGTTGTATATTTAGAATCTAATTCGTAACCCTCTGGGTGAGTTATGTAGAAATCAACATCCGATTTGCACATCCATTCAGCAAAAGAATTGGCCACTGCTTGTGGCAAAGGTTTGATATGTGGTGCCCAAGTGAGTACTACTTTTGGTTTTCTATTTTCAAATCTAGGATTGTTTTTGGTGCATTCAGCAATAGTTATGCAGTCAGCCAACGATTGAAGAGGATGCAATGTTGCACTTTCTAAACTAACAACAGGAACACCACAATAAGTAATAAATTTATTAAAAAAATCTTCAGAATAATCTTCAAATTTATCTATTAATTTTGGAAACGAACGCACGCCAATAATATCACAATACTGCCCCATGACTGCTGCTGCATCTTTGATATGTTCAACTGTGGTATGATTCATAATTGCTCCTTCTTGTGTTTCCAAAGCCCAGCCCTCTTTATCCATGTTCATAACCATAACATTCATTCCTAAATTCATAGCTGCTTTTTGAGTACTCAATCTAGTTCGCAAAGATGGATTTAAAAATATCAAACCTATCGTTTTGTTTTCGCCTAGTTTCTTGTCAGAAAAAGGATTCGATTTTAGAGATATGGCAGAATGGATAAGAGCATTTACATCAACGACATCTGATACTGAAGTAAATTTTTTCATTATATTTAAAGAATTAATATGATACAAAAAAATGCTTTATTTGTGAATTAACAAAATTTTATAATCTATTAAATAAAATAATAATAATATAATAACATCAAAAATGAACAACACAATTGAAATAACAAATTATATTTGCCATTAAAAAATAACTTTTAAATAAAAATATTGAAAGCCAAAACAATAACTTTTCTTTAAAAAAATAGATGTTCAATTATTGGCGTTCATCACATAGCATTTGATCGTAATGAAGTAAGGCACAACAATAAAATTAAAAAAAAAGTAAAACTTTTTCTAAAATTTTATTCAAAAAAAATATTAGTAAGAAATAAAAAATAAAAAATTGAAAATAAAGAAACTATTAACCTATTTAATTTTAATTCAAACCTTAACTTACGGAAAACAATTTGTAAGTTTTGATAATAATTTTTTACAAGCTCAATCATTTATAGAGGATGCCAAATACACAAGTTTTGATTCCATAAATAAAATTTTTGGTTATAATAAAACTGGCAATTTTGCCTATTATATACTCGAAAGTTACAAAGACTTCGCTATTTTATACACAAATGAGACTCCTGAAAATATACATTCATTTGTAAAAAATACCGAAAAAAGAGCCATAGAACTCGAAAAATATAAGCAAGAAATTGAAGTAAAATATGTTTTAGCAGAAATCAATTTTCACCTCGGTGTTTTTAAATTATTGCAAGGAAACAAAAAAGAAGCTGTTTTTAAAATTATAGAAAGCTACAATTTGGTAACTGATATTGAAAAAAAACAACCTAACTTTATACTTCACCGAAAATTATTAGGAATTTATCATATTGGATTAGGTTATTTGCCAACATATATTTTAAAAATAATCAAAATAGTAGGTATAAAAGGAGATATAAAAAAGGGACTTGAAGAACTAGAATCTTGTAATAATACAAAATATTATTTTTATAACGAAGTCAATATTTTGAAAACTACTTTGTCTATTTTTGCTAAAAATAGTAATAAAAATGAAAAAGAAACTATCATACCTACCCTACCCAATCGCTTTTGGTACAATTATTTAGTAGTTTTGATGTATAAAAAAATATATAAAAACGAACTTGCACTTTCTCAATTTGATAAACTACCAAAAAACACAATAAAAAATCCAATTTTTGCATATCAGAAAGCTAATTTATTACTCAATAAATTAGAAATTAATGAAGCTGCTCAACTATTTCAATTTTTTATTGAAAAAACAAAAGGGAAAAATTATATAAAAGATGCTTTATATAAATCTTACTTATGTAATTTAATAAATAACCAAAAAACAAATTTTGAATCCATTAAAATAAAAATAAAACAACAAGGTACTACAATAACTGAAGTAGACAAAAAAGCTCAAAAACTAACAACCCAAGTTGCAGAACCTTTGCCTGAATTAGTCAAAACTATGTTGTTGATGGACGGTGGCTATTTTGAAGAAGCCGAAAAAATATTAAACGCTATGAAGCAAGTCCAAAAATTGAGTATAAGAAACAAAACCGAGTATTATTACCGAAAAGCTAGAATTTTAGAATTACAAAACAAAATATCTGAAGCCGAAAAATATTATCTACAAACCATTGATATTCAGGGCATTGAACCATTTTATTTTGCTCCAAATTCATGTTTACAACTAGCATTACTGTATCAAAAATCAAATACTCAAAAATCTATTTTATATTCCAAAAAAGTACTCTCCTACAAAAAACATGAATATAAAAATAGCTTAGATACCAAAGCAAAAATAATATTAAAACAATTATATGCTGAATAATGTGGTTTCAAATAATGCTATTTATTTTGAAAATAAAAATTGTAATATATTTTTAGAAAAATTACTTCATTATTCAAATCTTAATATGAAATACATCATTCATATTGATGGTTTTGACATTCCTTATTTATATGATTGTTTTCCAAGAATTGTAGCTCTAGGTTCAAAAAACTTACTTCAATGCCATACAACTGATTCTGCTTTTGAAAAATTAAAATCTTTTCAAAAAAATGCCAAAAATACAATTTTTGGAATGTTAGGTTACAACTTAAAAAATGATATTGAAGATTTAACATCTACTAAAGAAACTACAATTAGATTTCCTGATTTATTTTTTATAGAACCTGAAATAATATTCTATTTTGATAAAAATGGATTTTATCTAGATAATTTTTCAAATTTTAAAAATGAAAATTTATTAATAGATATTACTAATCAAACTATTCCAATGGAGGTAAATATTGAAAGTAAAATAATTTATAAAGAACCCAAAAATAACTATTTTGACTCTTTAAATTATTTAAAATCTAAAATTACAAGAGGTGATATATATGAAGCAAACTATTGTGTAGAAAACATAATAGAAACTAATCTAAATCCAGTTGAATTTTATTTAAAACTTACCAAAAATAACCCAATGCCATTTAGTAGTTTTGTGAAAATTGATAACAAATATATTTTGTGTGCATCGCCAGAACGATTTTTGAAAAATACTGACAATCATATTGTGTCGCAACCAATCAAAGGAACAGCAAAAAGAGGAAATTCAGAACAAGAAGATATCGAAATAATACAATTTCTACAAGATTCAGAAAAAGAACGAGCCGAAAATACAATGATTGTAGATTTAGTAAGAAATGATATGTCGCATACCGCCAAAGATGGTTCTGTTGTGGTTGAAGAATTGTGTAAAGTTTATACATTTAAAAATGTGCATCAAATGATTTCAACTATTACATCTACTAAAAGTAAGAATTTTGATTATATAGAAACAATTAAACACTGTTTTCCTATGGGTAGCATGACTGGAGCTCCCAAAATAAATGCAATGCAGTGTATAGATTTTATAGAACATACAAATAGAGGCATTTTCTCTGGTTGTGTAGGATATATTACTCCAAATGGAGATTTTGACTTTAATGTTATCATTAGAACTTTACTATATGATAATGAAAAAAAAATAGCTTCATACCACGTTGGTAGTGCCATTACGATAGATTCTGACAATGAAAGCGAATATATTGAATGTGGTATAAAATCAAGTGCCATTGAAAAAATACTTTTTGATAATAATTAACTGCACAAATTAAAATATTTTAGAAATTAAATATTTCAAAAATATTTTTACAATTCCTAACAATAAAGTAAGTCATATTTGGTTTTAAGTGTATAAAACTTATAAATAATATGATACATAGAAATAACGAGCAACTTGCCCTCGATGAAGTGGTGTTTGCAAACAAAAATCAAATGTACGGTGCCTATCAATTAAGACAATCTTACAACAGCAACTTAAAACGTGCCGTTGCCATTATGCTTATTTCATTGGGTGGTTTAGGTTTAGCTTTAAAAATTGGTCAGCGTATTTTTTCATATCATTTTTTAGATAAAATACAGACTCAAATACCTCTAAATGAGGTTGTTATTGATTTGACTTCGATTAAATCAATACCTACAATTAGCACACCAATCCAACAAAATATTACTCCAAAAACTCCAATTCCTATCATTACAACACCTATCAATAATACAAATTATAGAGCTGTTGAAGTGATTGATGAACAAATTAAAAATGATCATATAGTTGAAAATAATTTGCCTGTAATTAGTAATAATACTTCTGATACACAATCAAATACAGGAGAAATTTCTTCAACTAATATTACTGAAATTGTTACCAATAAAGAAGCAACTGTTGATCCAGTATTGTATGCTCCAATTATGCCTAAATTTGATGATTTATCAAAATATTTAGCTGAAAACACCAAATTTCCAAGCGATATGATACAAGCAGGAATTTCGGGCAAGGTATATATATCGTTTGTAATTAATCAAAAAGGAGAAGTAAAAGAGGCAAAAGTTGCAAAGTCTAGTGGCTACATTTCGCTCGACAACGAGGCTTTGAGAGTAATTTCTAAAATGCCAAATTGGACTCCAGGACAAAGCAACGAAAATCCAGTTGCGGTAAGGCAAATACAATGTATAAATTTTAAATTACAAGAATAAATGAATTAAAGAATTTTAGCTTAACATAATAAAAGGTAAGAATATTAATGTTAAGCTAAATTTATTTTACCTACTTCCTCGTCTTGTAGAAGCCATTTTTCAGCTTCTTTTAAATGATTAAATGAATTTGTAATAAAAACGCCATCCTCCATAAATTGATTTTTGATAATATGGTAAGTAAAATTTCCAAAAACATTGTTTCCTGTAATATATGCTATTTTTTTTAAACTTGAATTATATAATCGTGGTTTAACAACCTCCGTTGTCCATGTAGCAGTTGCTACAGATGTACCTCTAAAATAACGAATATCACATAAAATAAAACGCAAATTTAATTCAATAATCATTTTTTCTTGAATTAAAATGGCAGCTTTGTAGTCTGTTTCATTACAAAAATCACTCCAAATAGCATATCCAATCTGAGTCAATGTATCAAAGTAGACTTCAATATAATGGGTTGATAAATATATTTTTTTAGACATATAATATGAGTAATTTTACAAAAATTTTGATTACTTAGAAATTTATAAAATTAACTTTAAAGAACAAATGATTGTATTTTAAAATCAAATAATTTCTTAAAAATATAATTATTTTAGGAAATATACAAAATTTAAACTATTTATTAAAAAAAAATGATTTTTTTAAAATTCAACTTGATTTTGAACCTAATTTTTATAAAAAAAATATATTATTTACAAATACACTATAAAATTTAAAGAATATGACACTCGATCAAGCTCAAGAAAAAGTAGATGAATGGATAAAAAAATTTGGCGTAAGATATTTTAATGAACTGACCAATACAGCTATTTTGATGGAAGAAGTGGGTGAAGTTGCCAGAATAATGGCTCGAAAATATGGAGAACAGTCATTTAAAAAATCAGATTCTGACAAAAACTTGGGCGAGGAGATGGCTGATGTATTGTTTGTTTTAATTTGTTTGGCAAATCAAACTGGTATAAATTTGCAATCAGCTTTGGAATCTAATTTAGAAAAAAAATCTATCAGAGATGCCAATAGACATTTTGATAACGAAAAAATAAATCCTAAAAATCAAGGTTTTGAATAACCATATATTAGTAATAAAATGAAAATAAAAGCAGGAATAATAGGTAGTGCAGGATACACTGGTGGCGAATTGCTAAGAATTTTAATTTATCACCCAAACGTAGACATAGTTTTTGCCAACAGCAACAGCAATGCCAATAAAATGATTTCAGACGTTCATACAGATTTATTGGGTGATACAAATTTGAAATTTTCAAATCAAATTCATACCCAAATTGATGTGTTATTTTTGTGTGTTGGCCATGGTGATGCACTAAAATTAAAAGAATCAAACCCAGAAATTTTTGAACATAAAACGCTGAAAATCATTGATTTAAGCCAAGATTTCAGAAACGAAAAACATGGGTTTATTTATGGACTTCCAGAACTTAAAAAAACTGCTATTCTGGCATCCAATCGCATTGCCAATCCTGGATGTTTTGCCACTGCTATCCAACTTTCTTTGTTGCCATTAGCTCAAAAAAAACTATTGAAAAATGACATTCACATCCATGCAACTACTGGTAGCACAGGTGCAGGTCAGTCGCTATCTGCTACAAGCCACTTTAGTTGGCGAAACAACAACTTATCTTCTTACAAAGAATTTGAACATCAACATTTAAACGAAATAAATCAGAATCTTACCTATTTACAACCTGATTTCAACAAAGATATTAATTTTGTTCCTATGAGAGGTGCTTTTACTAGAGGTATTTTGGCCAGTATTTATACCCATTCAGACGCTAGTTTGACTCAATCTATAGAATTGTTTGAAGCGTATTATCAAAATCATCCTTTTACTCATATTTCTTCCAAAAATATAGACTTAAAACAAGTAATTAATACAAATAAATGTATTTTACATTTACAAAAAAAAGGCGATAATCTATTGATTACCAGCATTATAGACAATTTATTGAAAGGAGCTAGTGGCCAAGCAGTTCAAAATATGAATATCCTTTTTGGTCTAGACGAAAAAACTGGATTATTACTAAAATCAATAGGATTTTAAAGTAAATTTATTTTAATACATAATTAAAGAAGTATTAAATGACAACAATTTCAAATTTATATTATTTTCCAAATACTTACTTTTTTAGAGAATTTTTATTAAATGAAGATTTTGTACTAGAGCAACATGAAAATTATCAAAAACAAACTTTTAGGAATAGATGTCAAATTTTAACGTCTCAAGGAATGGTAGATTTGAGTGTTCCTATTCTAAAATCAGAAAATAAATTATACATAGATACCAAAATAGATCATCAACAAAGGTGGGCTCAAATTCATTGGCGAAGCATACAAACAGCTTATGGCAAATCGCCCTATTTTGAATATTATTCTGAAACATTTGAAAAAATTTTATTGACAAAAAATCAGTATTTATTTGATTTTAACCTCAATATCCTGTCAAAATGTCTTAAAATATTGAAAATTGATAAAAAAATTCAACTTTCTACTAATTATCAACCAAACTATGATAACACTATATATAATGATTTAAGAAATAAAAAATTACCTATCAATTCAGAAAACGAATATATAATTAAAAATAAAATTGCATATTATCAATCCTTTGGCAATGAATTTGTAGATGGGTTGAGTATACTTGATTTAATTTTCTATGAAGGAACAAATGCGTTGAAAATTCTGTATAATAAGTAAAATAACAAATATTTGGTTTTGCGTTTGGATAAACCAAATATTATAACTTAGTTTAAAAAAAAATACTCCACTGGTATGGAAGCAAAATTTTCGGAAGAAGTAAAACAAATCATTTCTTATGCACGCGAGGAAGCCGTTCGATTAGGACACGATTTTATTGGCACTGAGCATATTATGTTAGGTTTATTGAAAGAAACTGATGGTGTTTCTGTGCATTTATTAAAAAAAATGAGTGTAAATGTAGACGAATTAAAACGATCTATAGAACAATACAGCAAAAGCACTGCTACACATAAACAAATTAAAAATAAAGAACAAATACCGCTCACAAAACTTTCTGAAAAAGCTCTAAAAATTACTTATTTAGAAGCAAAACATTTTAAATGTGAGTATATTCAGCCAGAGCATGTAACCCTTGCAATTTTGCGAGATGACGATAACTTGGCTGCACAAATTTTAAAAAAATACGAAGTTTATTACGAAGTGTTCAAAGAAATGCTCGAATATCATCACTCTAACCCACAATCAGCCGCTGATACTGATGATAATGATGACGACAACAAAATGTTTGGTAATGGAAATACAGGAGGTGGAGCAGCTGGTGGAAAAGAAGCAAACAAAAGTAATGAAAAATCTAAAACACCTGTTTTAGATAATTTTGGTCGTGATCTTACCAAAGTTGCCGAAGATGGCAAACTAGACCCTATTGTTGGTAGAGAAAAAGAAATTGAACGAGTAGCTCAAATTTTGAGTAGAAGAAAAAAGAATAATCCTATACTTATTGGCGAGCCTGGCGTGGGCAAAACTGCCATTGCAGAAGGGTTGGCTCTTCGAATTATTCAAAAGAAAGTATCAAGAGTGCTTTTTGGAAAACGTGTAATTACACTAGATTTGGCTTCGTTGGTAGCTGGCACAAAATATCGTGGCCAATTCGAGGAAAGAATGAAGGCTGTAATGAACGAACTTGAAAAAACGCCTGATATAATTTTGTTTATAGACGAGTTGCATACTATTGTTGGTGCAGGTGGGGCCTCTGGTTCGCTTGATGCCTCAAATATGTTTAAACCTGCCCTTGCCAGAGGTGATATTCAATGTATAGGTGCTACAACACTAGACGAATATAGACAATATATAGAAAAAGATGGTGCTTTGGCTCGTAGATTTCAGGTAGTAATGGTTGATGCTACTTCTGTTGATGAAACTATTGAAATTCTTACCAATATAAAAGACAAATATGAAGAGCATCACCACGTAAATTATACCAAAGAAGCCATAGAGCAATGCGTAAAATTATCGGATAGATACATCACTGACCGTTTTTTGCCTGATAAAGCTATAGATGTGCTTGACGAAGTGGGTGCAAGAGTTCATATAAATAATATTCATGTTCCTGGAGATATTACCAAACTTGAAGAACAGATAGAATTAGTAAAAAAAGACAAAAACAGAGTTGTAAAATCTCAAAAATACGAAGAGGCAGCTCAGTTGAGAGATAAAGAGAAAAAACTTATCGAACAATTAGATATTGCAAAACAACGCTGGGAAGAAGAAACCAAACAAAAAAGATACTCTGTAACCGAAGACAATGTAGCCGAAGTTATAGGTATGATGACTGGCATACCTGTTAATAAAATTGCAAAAAAAGAAAATGCTAAACTTATCAGCATGGCGGCCGACCTCAAAGGTAAAATTATAGGCCAAGATGATGCCGTTTTGAAACTTTCTAAAGCTATACAAAGAACAAGAGTTGGGCTTAAAGACCCCAAAAAACCTATTGGTTCGTTTGTATTTCTTGGACCAACAGGCGTTGGAAAAACTGAATTAGCTAAAGTACTGGCTACTTATTTGTTTGATAAAGAAGATGCTTTAGTAAGAATAGATATGAGTGAATACATGGAAAAATTTTCTGTTTCACGTTTAGTAGGTGCTCCTCCAGGCTATGTAGGTTACGAAGAAGGTGGCCAATTAACCGAAAAAATTCGCAGAAAACCTTATTCAGTAATCTTACTAGATGAGATAGAAAAAGCACACCCAGATGTATTCAATATCTTACTACAAGTGTTAGACGATGGCGTTCTCACAGATGGTCTTGGTCGTAAAGTAGATTTTAGAAATACTATCATCATTATGACTTCAAATATTGGTGTTAGAGATTTAAAAGACTTTGGTACAGGTATTGGTTTTGCTACAAAATCAAGAAAAGATCAACAAGACGAGATTGTAAAATCAACCATTCAAAGTGCATTGAGAAAAACTTTTGCACCAGAATTTTTGAACAGATTAGACGATGTTATCATATTTAATAGTCTCGAAAGAAGTCATATACACCAAATTATTGATATTTCGCTTGGTAAATTGCTTAAAAGAATACACGAATTGGGCTATAAAGTTGAACTAACCGATAAAGCCAAAGATTTCTTGGCAGAAAAAGGCTATGACCAACAATATGGAGCAAGACCATTGAATAGAGCTATCCAAAAATACGTTGAAGACCCAGTGGCCGAAGAAATTTTAAAAGGCGATGTTATAGAAGGCGATACCATGATGGCCGATCATGTAGAAAAAGCCGAAGAACTGACCATAAATATTAAAAAGAAAAAATCAGAAAAAACTTCTGAAAAAGAATAAAAAAGTGAAACTAAAAAAGTCTCAAATTTAAAATTTGAGACTTTTTTTTATGAAATTAAAAAATAAAATAAATTACTTTTTAATGGCATACAAAATGCCACCAAGTAGATGATTTAAAAATAATTCCTCTGAATAACTTTCGTTGGTATGGCCAAAAGCTGTATAAAAAGCACGACCACCATCAAAATTATGGTACCAACTCATGGGATGAAATTGAGGTAACTCTCCACCAGTATACGACTTTTCGTCAATAGTAATGAGTGTTTTGGTTTTGGGATTTAAGTTTCTAAAATTATACCACTCATCTTTTCTTTTCCATTTTTTGGGTAACATTTTGGTAGATAAATGCTTGTTGTTTATAATATCTAATGTTGCATCTTGTATGTGTGGGTGCCCATTAAAATTGCCACCAACCAAACTACAATACCAAGGCCATTCATATTCTGTATCAGAGGCTGCATGAATACCCACAAATCCACGACCAGATCGAATAAATTTTTCAAAAACTTGCTGTTGTTGAGGATTTAAAATATCTCCACTGGTGCTCAAAAAAACTACAGCTTTGTATTTTTTAAGTTTAGCTTCAGTAAAAATATCTGCATTTTCTGAGGTATCTACACTAATGTTATTCAACTTACAAATTTTTATTAATGCCTCTTTGCCAACAGGTATAGATTCATGCCTGAAAGCTGCTGTTTTTGAAAAAATCAAAATATTGTTTTGTGAATAAGAATAAAAAAAACTTAAAAAACTAACTATAGTTATAAAACGCTTTTTAAAGGTTATCATTGATTTTACCATACATTATTCTAAAATTTTCTTTAATTTTTGTAAAGATAGAGTATTTTTTACATCAAATACACTTGCTTCTAAACTTAATTTTTCTCTAGTAGTAAGATGCCAGCTCAAAGAAGCCCTTTCGTTGATAGATTTTGATTTTATCTTACCATTCTTGGGAGTTGGATTGTATTCAAATTCTACTACATCCATTTTAGTTTTCAAAAAACTATGGGCATATTCTAAGTAATATTCGTTATTATTATCCTGTAACCAATCCCAATTGGCATACAAAGCACCTATTGGATTAAAAATTCTATCCACAACATTGACCGAAATCTTTTTGTCGATAGGAAGTAATCGTGGCGAATCTCTAATACATACAAAAACGACACCACTTGTGTTTTTATTAATCCAATCTTTAAATATAAATGAAAAACGAACTGCCTCTGCTATACCATAATTATCGCTTAGCCCAGCGTCCATTATTTCCATTGTTGGATAAGATGGCAAATTTACGTTGGGAGTAATATATGGAAAAGTAGCACTCATACGTAATCCACTTAAAAAACACAAATTTTCTGCATCTTGTTCTTTAAAAAAACGCATAAATTCTATACCCATATATTTGGAATCAAGTATATTTTTATTTTCGGTAACTTCTGTATTCATGTAAGAAATAGGTTGTGGCGATATATACAATTTTCGACCATCGTTTATCACAGAAGGTGTAAGCAACAACATAGGAATAGTACCATCAAATTCATATTTGCCATAATCTTTTAATTTTCTATTCATTACATAATTGGTGTTTATATTTAGCTGTTTTTCAAAAGCATAACCTCTATCTTTAATATACTTATATTTGCCATCAAAAAAATGTTGATATCTAATAAATAAATCATTTATTACTAAAGTAAATACTAAAGGATTCAGCATATCTTTGGCAATATTTTTCATATATTGAGATTTATTTAATTCTATATTTTCTCCTAATTTCTTACGCAGATACAATTCTCTGTAATAGGAAGCTCCTATTAAACCACCAGATGCACCAGATATACATATTGTGTTATTAATCAGACTGTTATTGGTTATACTATCAGCTACTTGTAGGGTTCGCATGGTCCAAACGGCAGCCCTTTGTCCACCCCCACTGGTGCATATAAATACCATTTTTGGTTTTGAAATTGTATCAAATTTTGATTTCCAATTTTGTAATATTTTAATAGTATTATTATAATCAGATTTAATATTAGCTTCAGAACTCAAATTTTTAATTCTTTCAAATGAATAATCTGCTTTCTTACTGTTATAATTCAAACCATACACTTGATAATCTGGATTTATAAATTTGTATTGTATAGCTAAATTGAGTAATAATAACAAAAACAATGCTATATACACTGCCCAACCTTTGAGCCAATAAGCAGAAGCTCCCATCAACATGGCTATAATTGAACCTAAAATAAAAATACTAGCAGCCGCAGGTATTTGAAAATAGATATTGTCCCTAAAAACTCCCATCAATAAAAGTAATAAAAATACAGTAATCTGTAACAATACTGCATTGAGGTGATTGTTGTCTATTACCTTGTTAATCAGCGATTTATCATAAGGTAAAAACAAGTTTACTTTTTTAATATTAAACGGAAAATCTAAAAAATAATCAATATGATAACTTTTTCGTTTAACTTGTCTAATTTTTTGAATGGCGTTGAAACGAGTCATTTTTCGTTGCCGCAAAGATTCATTCAGATTTTGGGTAAATCGTTTAAATATAGCATATCCTGTAATTCTAAAATAAGCAAAAGTCAAAAAAATGGTCATCAAAAAACCAAAAATAAATCCAGTTAATTCCTTGAAAATAATATAATTGTCTTGAAAACCTTGTGTTATTTGAAAGTCATAAAAAAAGTATCCATAGCAAATCATAAAAAGGGTTGGAAAAAAACTATTATTCAAACAAAATTTAGTAAAAGGATCATGCTGAATCATCAAAAATTGAAACCTGTAACTCTCTAGTATATAGATAGTTATGTGGTACGACATTGTGAAAATACCAAACGAAAAACCAACAATAAATAAACTCCAAAAATCAACTTTTGATAAATATTCAGGGTCTAAAAAAAGGAATGGAACACCGTAAGATTTGGCAAATTTACTAGAGATAATGGCAAACAATAAAATCCATAAAAGTAATATTAATCCATTCTTTTTGAGATTAATCAAAAAAAGTTGCATGGGCAAAGAATGGTATATTTTAATCCACATAGTTTTTTTAATAACTTGATTTATAAATAGATACGTTGAAATTTGAAAATAGTAACCACAACTGAAATATAATTTTTTTTAAGAAAGAAAAATTAAAAAAAGTACTTAATTAATGTATTTTTGTATATTCATACATAAAAAAAATGACTCAAAATTTGCCTTGGTATATAACTACCTCAAAAATACAAGACTTTATCAATCAAGCAATTATAGAAGATATTGGTACAGGCGACCACACTTCACTGGCCTCTATCCCTAAAGATACCTCTGGTAAAACTAAGATTATTTTTAAAGATAATGGCATAATAGCAGGTATCACTCTTGCCAAATATATATGCGATAACAGTCATTTTCAATTAAAATATGACTTTTACAAAAACGATGGCGATACTTGCCAAGAGGGAGAAATTATAGCACATATTTACGGAAAAACTTACAATTTACTTACGGCCGAACGACTGATTCTAAATTGTATGCAACGCATGAGTGGAATTGCCACAGAAACCAATCATTTTAATACATTAATTGCTCATACCAAAGCAAAGTTGCTTGATACACGCAAAACAACCCCAAATTTTAGAATGATGGAAAAATGGGCTGTTGCCATTGGTGGCGGTGTCAATCATAGGTACGGTCTTTATGATATGATATTAATTAAAGATAATCACGTTGATTTTGCTGGTGGCATACAAAACGCTGTAAATCAATGCATTAACTATTTAAAAATCAATCATTTGGATTTAAAAATTATTGTTGAAGTTCGTAATTTATCAGAACTTTCTCAATTATTGCAGTGTACTTCTATATATCGTGTTTTATTAGATAATATGACAAACGAAATGTTAGCAGAGGCTGTTAAAATGGTAAATAAACAATTTTTGACCGAAGCCTCTGGTGGTGTGTCCAAAGAAACTATTGCCAAAATTGCCGAAACAGGGGTAGATTATATTTCAGTTGGCAAATTAACCCACTCTGTTCGTAGTTTGGATATTAGCATGAAAGCCGATAAATAAAACCTTTAAACCGCTGATTATCAATTCATTAGTATATGAATTTTACAGAAACAACCGACTATTTATTTAGCCAATATCCTGTTTTTACCAAAGAAGGTGCAACTGCTTATAAGCCTGGCTTAGATAATATTTTGAAGATTTGCTCATTACTTGGCCACCCACAACATAAATTCAAATCTATTCATATAGCTGGCACCAATGGTAAAGGCAGCACATCGCATTTTTTGGCCACTATTTTTCAACTCAATGGCTATAAAACTGGTCTATATACCTCACCTCATCTATATAGTTTTACAGAACGTATTAGAATCAATGGAAAACCTATTTCAGAAAACGAAGTTATTGATTTTGTAATGACTTATAAGTCTGATATAGAGCAGATTAAACCCTCTTTTTTTGAAATCACAACTGCTATGGCTTTTGATTATTTTGCTAAAAATAATATAGATATAGCCATCATTGAAACTGGATTAGGAGGCAGATTGGATAGTACTAATGTTATACAGCCAATAGTATCAATTATTACTAATATTGGTTGGGATCATACTGATTTACTTGGCGATACTTTAGAAAAAATAGCTTACGAGAAAGCAGGAATTATTAAAAAAAACACTCCTGTTGTCATTTCAGAGTATCAAAAAGAAGTAGAACATGTGTTTTTAGAAAAATCTAAACTCGAAAATGCTTCGTTGATTTATTCAGAAGAATTTAAAATAGAATTTTTACAAACCCAAAACTCAATACAGCTAGTTGATATTTATAAAAATAACAAAATCTTATATTCAAACATTGAAATTGGACTAGGTGGTATATATCAATCAAAAAACTTAAAAGGAGTACTAAAATCATGTGAAATAATAAATTTATTACCTTTAAATTTTAATTTAGATAATTCAAAAATAATTAAAGCACTACTTGAAGTAAAAAATGATAATAATCTGAATGCTAGATGGCAAACTATTTCTTATAAACCATTACTTATACTTGATACTGCCCACAATATACATGGATTTGAATCAATAGTTGAGCAAATAAAAACAATAAAATATAATCAACTTTGGATTATTTTAGGCATGGTAGCAGACAAAAACCATGAACTTATATTTGAAATTTTACCTAAGAGTGCATTTTATATTTTTGCAGAACCAACCACCAAACGCAAAATGCCAGTAGAACAGCTTTCAGACCTGGCCAAAAAACATCAATTAAAGCATATATCAATTAAAAATGTAAATGAAGCCTTAAAATATGCCAAAAATCAAGCCACAGAAGATGATTTTATACTTGTTTGTGGAAGCAATTACTTAATAGGGGAATTAATTATTGATTATTAATTATTGATTATTAATTATTGATTATTGATTATTGATTATTGATTATTGATTATTAATTATTGATTATTGATTATTGATTATTGATTATTGATTATTGATTATTAATTATTAATTATTGATTATTGATTATTGATTATTAATTATTTATTATTAATTAATAATTATTAATAAATGATTATTTTTGATAATTCAGATAATAAAACTGGCGAAAGCCTAAAAAATTAAAAAAAATCCGCTTTTAAGCCCACTTCGCGGGTTTGGGGGCTTTACACATTACACATTACATTTCATTCATTTTTTCAAATTTTGATTCTAGCTTGGATATTTCTTTTTTTAAAATCAAAATAGTTGCATTAATATCTGATTTTAAGGCTTTTATCTGCTCTTCTTTTAATTTATTGTTTAACAACATTTCGCCTGTTCCTAAAATAAGCCATTGAGGATTTGTTTCTGGGCAATTAATCAAAATTTTTTGAATTACCTCTAACCCAGGATTGTTTCTGCCACTGGTAATATGCGTGATTACAGGCTGTGATACCCCAATTTTGGTTGCAAATGCACTTTTATTATACCCTAGTTTTTCTATTAACTGATTGATTCTCAGGTTGATATCTATCTCCATTTTATCGAATTAACTTTTGTTATAGCAAACTTATTACAAAAGTTATAATCTACCAAACTTTATTACAAATGTTATATTTTGATTATTACATTTGTAATAATTGCATTTTTGTAGTGTTTTGGCACATTTTTGTATTATATTTGCCTAATAGTAGACATAGCTTATCGCTTTTTGAGCAATCAAAGGGAGGAAAGTCTGGTCAGCATAGAGAACCGAATCCTGAGAAATTCAGGAAGACTGGCCGTGAAAACGCCCAGTAATAGACAGTGCCACAGAAAATAAACTACCCAAATCTAGGTTTGGGCAAAGGTGAAAAGGCGAGGTAAGAGCTCACCGCTCCAGCGGCAACAATGGAGGCATGGTAAACCTTTCGGGCTGAAAGATCAAATAAGTTTTGAGTGATGGTGCTTCTCGTATCTGCACAAGAGCAATCTTGTCCTCAAAATGGGTAGATCGATGTAGAGTGTATGGGCAACCATCCACCAAGATAAATGATAGGCACTTGCCTTTGCAAGCACAGAAACCAGCTTATTTGTCTACTATTTTTATATTTATAAGTTACAAAAAAAATGAAGATAAAATTGGTTAAGGGTTAATGGTTAATGGTTAATGGTTAATGGTTAATAAAGTAATGTGTGGGGAGGTAAAAGATGAAAATTTTAGTAAATATTTATAAAATTCAAAAAATCTATTTAAGAAAAATTCCATAAATCTACTTAAGAAAAATTCATAAATCAATTTAAGAAAAATATTAAAACATAGTATATGTATATTCCAAATTCAAACTTAATAAAAGACAAATCTGAAATTATTTCTTTTATGAAACAGTTTAGCTTTGCAACTATTATAACATCCAAAAACAATTTGCCCATTGCTACACATTTGCCTTTTATTATTTCAAATGTCGATGATAACATTACTTTAACCTCGCATTTTGCCAAAGAAAACAATCAATGGCAAGACATAGAAAACAATCAGGTTTTAGTAATATTTAGCGAACCACATGCTTATATTTCTACCAAAAATTATGATAAAGAACTCAATGTGCCAACTTGGAATTATATTTCAATACATATATATGGAAATGCAAAAATTATCACTAAGACAGATGATGTTTTAAAAGTTCTAGAAAAAACAATAGATAATTATGAGCCTTCTTTTATGGACAAGTATGTAAATTTTCCTATTGATTATAAATTAAAAATGATCAATGGAATTGTAGCTTTTGAAATATTGATTACTGATATACAAGCTAAAAAAAAATTAAGTCAAAATAGGTCTGAAACTGAAAAGAAGAAAATTATTGAATCTTTATCAAAAAGTGAAAAAACAAACGAAAAACTGATCGCTGATTATATGAAAATGTAATTTAATAACAAATGAAATCATATACTTTAGAAGAAATGACTGACAAGCACATTGGCAAAATTGGTACTCAAAAAAGAGATTCTTTTGATAATGATATACTACTTGATTTATTAGGTTCTACCATTAAAAATATTCGAAAAGAAAGAAACTTAACTCAAGAAGCCCTTGGTTTGTTGGTTGGTGTAAAAAAAGCTCAAATTTGTAAAATGGAGAACTCCTTAACTGATGTCCGTTTTGCAACTATTTTAAAAGTATTCAACGCTTTAAATGCAAAAATAAATTTTAATGTTGAATTATTAAATCAAAAATTAGTTACTCATACATTCTAAGAAAACAAAAAAATCAATCTTTGTTAAGCAATATATATATTTATTCTTTTTTGAATAATTTTTGATTCGTTTACATTTTCATAATTTTCTTTTTAAGTACAAATTAAAAATATATTTTTGTCAAAATAAATAATTCAATGACATATTGCTTAGGAATAAAAGTTAAAAGTGGGCTGGTAGCCATAGCTGATACCAGATTGACTTCTGGTGTTGAGTGTTCTATTGGCAAAAAAGTGTTTACACACCAAAAAACCAATCATTCTTTATTTGTAATGTGTTCTGGGTTGCGTTCGGTTAGAGACAAAGTAATCACTTATTTTAAAGAAGACCTTGAGCAAAATGATAATAAATACAATAAAATGTATAAGGCCGTCAATGGCCTTTCTGAGCAATTACGCAAAGTAGCAGACGAGGATAAAGAATACTTAAAAAAAGGTGGCCTTTACTTTAATCTGTTTGCCATTATTGGCGGACAGCTCGAAAACGATGAAGAACACAAACTGTTTTTGCTCTACCCAGAAGGCAACTGGATAGAAATTGGCGATGATGGCTCCCCTTTTATAATCATAGGCAATAGTGGCTATGGCAAACCTATATTAAATAGGACCATTAACCCTGATAGTTCCCTTAGCTTTTGTCTCAAAACTGGGTTTTTGTCGTTTGACAGCACCCGAGTAAGTGCCAACGATGTAGATTTCCCTATTGATATTGCTATTTACGAAAAAAATAGCTTTAGTTTGATAGAGCAACGCATCGAAAGACATGAAGTAACAGAGGTTACACAGTTTTGGCAACAAACCCTCACATCTGCCATTGATAGAATCCCTGAAAAATGGATGGAAAAAGTTTTTCAGCAAATAGAAAATTAAGCCCCATCTATAAGGTTTCTGAAATAATATTATTTAAAGCATACACACATATATATAGTGTATGCTTTTTTATTTTTCGTGATATTTAAAGATTTCAAAAAAATAATCATCAAAGACTTTTTAATAAAAATTTTATAACTTCTACCCTATTCAATTTCCAGATTATAAATAAAATCGTTATTTAACATAATAATATTTACAAAACAGATATTTTCGATTTTTAAAGAAATTATTATTTTTATTTGGATTAATTCTAATTAGTATATACTTTTGAATACTTAATCCTTTAAACATTGAATACTCATCCATTTATTGTTCCAGCTTTCACAGATCAAGATTTTAGTAGATGCCAAGAATGTTGTATTTTTAAAAAATGTTGTAAAAACTACAAAAAAGGCAAAAGATGCAAAAAATGCCCAGATAGATAATTAGTATAAATCAAATATTACTCTTTGGTAATTTTAAATTCAGTTCTACGATTAATTTCTCTTCCTTCGTTTTCATCGTCATTGGAGGCCAAAGGTTGTTCTTCGCCATATCCTATGGCAGTAAGTCGCTCTGGAGAAATGCCTTTGGCCGTTAGATAAAGCATTACTGCATTTACTCTATTTTGAGAAAGCACTTTATTATATCTTTCCATGCCATTGTTATCGGTATGTCCAGCAATTTCGATATGAACAGTTGGGTTTTTTTTGAGCCAAACTGCAAATTTATCTAAGTATTGAAATGATTCTTTTTTGATATTGGGTTTGTCAAAGTCGTAATAAATATTTCTAAGCACAAACATTTGTCCAAGGCCGATTTGCTTCATGGCAATATCTTTTTCAACATTTTTTTGAATTTTGCTATTGGCTGGTATCAAAAATGTAGTATTTGAGTAAATGTAGCCATCTTTGGTTGCGTTCATGGTAAATTTTGAAGCTAATTTAGTAGAAATTTGAGTCGAAAAATTGCCATTTTGATCAGAATCTAACTCTTCAATAACATTTCCTTTCAAATCAGAAATCACAATATGAGCTACCAAAGGCTCTGATGTTTTTTGATTGTAGACATTCCCCGAAAATTTAGTGGGCAACAATACAGCATTATTTTTAGTATTTTGCAATGCTAGTTTTGTAGCTTCAGCTCTTTGTTGTTTTTGCAGTGCTAGTTTCTCGGCAGCCACTTTAGCAGCTTCTTGTTTGGCCAATTTTTGAGTTTCTAATTTCTCGGTAGCTATTCTGGCAGCTTCTTCTTTGGCTAGTTTTTGAGATTCTAATTTCTCGGCAGCCACTCTGGCAGCTTCTTCTTTGGCTAGTTTTTGGGATTCTAGTTTCTCGGCAGCTATTCTGGTAGCTTCTTCTTTGGCTAGTTTTTGGGATTCTAATTTCTCGGCAGCCACTCTGGCAGCTTCTTCTTTGGCTAGTTTTTGGGATTCTAATTTCTCGGCAGCTACTCTAGCAGCTTCTTCTTTGGCTAGTTTTTGGGATTCTAATTTATCATTTGTAAGTTTTTCTAATGCAAGTTTATCTGTATTTAACTTTTCATTCGCTAATTTTTCATTCGCTAATTTTTCATTCGCTAATTTTTCATTCGCTAATTTTTCATTCGCTAATTTTTCATTCGCTAATTTTTCATTCGCTAACTTTTCATTTGCTAATTTTTCATTCGCTAATTTTTCATTCGCTAATTTTTCATTCGCTAATTTTTCATTCGCTAATTTTTCATTCGCTAATTTTTCGCTCGTTAACTTTTCATTCGCTAATTTTTCATTCGCTAATTTTTCATTCGCTAATTTTTCATTCGCTAACTTTTCATTCGCTAATTTTTCATTTGCTAATTTTTCATTTGATAATTTTTCATTTGCTAATTTTTCATTTGATAATTTTTCATTTGATAATTTTTCATTTGCTAATTTTTCATTTGCTAATTTTTCATTTGCTAATTTTTCATTTGCTAATTTTTCATTTGCTAATTTTTCATTTGCTAATTTTTCATTTGCTAATTTTTCATTCGCTAATTTTTCAGCAGTTGATTTTTCAGTAACATTAAGATTTTTGTTGTTAATAGAAACTCCCGTATTTGTAGCTACGTTTTTTGAACTTACAGGTATTTCGCTGGTATTTCCTCCATCTTTAGATGTTATATTTGTGCTTTTTTTATTAACTTCAGGCAAATTTAGGGTTGAAGCATCTTTATTTTCGGAATTTAAGTTTGCTCCTGTGGTTGTTAATAAATTTTGGTCTTTGAGCGTTTTTTCAACAGACCCTACCCTATTGGTTGGATCAGTATTTATAGTATTTTGTTTTTTCTTATTGGCCAAGCTCAATACTGGAAGTGTTACGTCTTCTTGTTGTTTTTTGGCTTGTGTGGCCAACACATCTTTTTGCAGTTTCGACATATCGTTTTCATCTGGTGCAAGATATATTTTATAGATGTCTTTATCTCCAAATCCATCGCCTTTGGCCGAAGCATAATAACCTGATTTTTTATCACCTGACAACACAAAATAAATATCATGATCTGGAGAATTAAGCGGATACCCCATATTTATTGGTTCAGTCCAAGTACGTTTTTGTTGGTTCCAAGTAGATTTATAAATGTCGTAACCCCCAATTCCTTTGTGTCCTTGCGAAGAAAAATAAAGTGTTTTGCCATCAGAATCTATGAAAGGGGCATCTTCATCGTACTCAGTATTTACGGCAGATCCTAGATTTTCGGCTGGTCCCCATTTTCCATCTTCGTCTAGCCTACTTTTATACAAATCTATACCTCCAAATCCACCCTCACGATTGCTAGAGAAATACAATGTTTTGCCATCTTGAGCAATCGTAACAGATAATTCTCTGTACTTGGTATTTATATTAGAACCAAGACTTTTGGGTTGGCTCCATTTTCCATCTGGTTTGATGTCACATTCATATAAATCGCCTTCATTGTCGGGTTTAAAAATAAAAATTCTTTTGCCATCTGGCGAAATACTTACATTGGCATCGTGCGAAATGGTATTGATAGGTGGCCCTACGTTGGTAGGGCGACCCCATTCGCCAGTAGGTGTTTTTTTGGAAATCCAAATATCTTCAAAAAATTCGTTGTCGGTATCTTTGTTTTTTCCTACACCGCCAGCCCTACGAGAGGTAAAAATAAGCGTACTCTGATCGGCAGTTACAGATGGTACATAATCTGGAAACTCTGAATTGACAACATCTTTTAAGTTTTCTATGATATAATTTTGAGGCGAGGCATAATATTTTTTTCCATTCAAACATTCAAAAATTTTTCTATCCGCACGAATTACTTCTGTCATAATATTACTCGACATTTTTGATGCTTTTTCGTCAGTCAAACTTTGTTTGTATTGTTCGTAATATTTTATGGCATCGTCAAATCTTGAGCCAAATTGGTATCCTTGGCCTATTTTAAATAAAATATCAGGTAGCACATTTTTGTCTAATTCATAGGCTCTTATCAAATAACTTACCGAAAGTTCTTTGTTTATAGTTTCGATATAGCATCGACCAGCCATCAAATTGGCCGAAATATTGTTTGGATTAAACTCTACAGCTTGTAAATATACAGCCAAAGCATCTTTTTTATCACCAAAAGAAAACATTTCATTGGCCAAATTGACCAACTCTACATCTGCTGACTTTTGTTGAGAAAAAGTAGGATGATAATTTAAAAATAAAAAAATTAAAAATATTACTTTATAATAAATATTCATTTTAGGACAAAATTTATATTATGTTACAAATATACTAAAATTTTAAATATAAGTTTCAAATTCATATTTTTTTAAAAAACCAAAATTATTTCAACAAAAAAAGTAATTTATAAAACAATTAAATATATTTTAATAAATACAAATATTACTTTTATTGAATAGCGTTTCTTATTTTCAATATTTTTGATAAAACAAGCTCTAATTGATTGATATTGAGCATATTAGGGCCATCACTTGGAGCATTGTCAGGGTCAGAATGTACTTCCATAAACAAGGCATCTATGCCTACAGCCACAGCTGCGTTTGCCAATACTGGCACAAATTCTCTTTGTCCACCAGTGGTTTCGCCTTTTCCACCAGGCATTTGTACTGCATGGGTGGCGTCAAAAACAATTGGAAAACCAAACTCTCGCATTTGCACCAACGAACGCATATCTACCACCAAAGTATTATACCCAAACGAAGTGCCACGCTCTGTGAGCATGATTTTATTAGTGCCAACTTCTTGTAACTTTTTTACTACATTTTTCATGTCCCAAGGAGCCAGAAATTGTCCTTTTTTAACATTGACAACCCTACCTGTTTTGGCAGCCGCAACGAGTAAATCTGTTTGACGACACAAAAAAGCTGGAA
Source organism: Cytophagales bacterium (assembly GCA_013297755.1). Lineage (GTDB taxonomy): Bacteria > Bacteroidota > Bacteroidia > Cytophagales > UBA9547 > REAG01. The sequence goes on along the minus strand of JAAFIH010000002.1, from coordinate 88,539 downwards.
TTTGTAGAATATCACAAACCTGAGAAACGGCCTCTGCCTGATAAGATTCGTGAATATCCGTTACAATAGGTACGTCTATTTTTTCTTTAATTTTGGCCAATATTTCAAGTCCTTGGTGCATATCTACGCCCCTAAAGCTATGGATTGATGTGCGATTGGCTTTGTCGAATGATGATTTAAAAACAAAATTTATTCCCAAACCATCTGTTATTTTTTTAATTTTTTCGGCCATAGCACAATTAAAATCATAGCTTTCTATCACACAAGGCCCTGCTATGAGTAAGAGTGGCTGGTCGTTGCCAACAGATATTTTTTTATTAATTGCAACATTCATATTGAAAATACTATTTAATAAGAAAGAATAGATGTATCTATTTTTAAAAAACATCGTAAATAAACTAAATAAATATTATAAATGAAGCAATATTTTAATCTAGGAGAAGTTTTTGGTTATTTTTTCAGATCAAAAGATGCTGACAGACCAACCAATTTTAATCTAAAATCTATGCATTTTATCAATAAACTATCTATGTTGATGTTTTTGATAGGACTTACAGTTCTGATGTATAGATTATTTATAAGATAATTGTATAAATTAGTTCATTTCTAATATTTTTTACTAATTTTGAAAAATATGTTTAAATAAAATTTTTAACCAAAAAAATTAAACCATTTCAAAACACGAAATATTATGTCAAAACAACTCAATTTAGATAAAATTTTAGAAGACTTTGCTAATGAAATTGGTGGAAAAGTAATTCCATACACTGATAGCCAGTCTATTATCATTATGCCAACATCTCATGGGCGTTTTCAAAGAGTATTAGGATACACAAGAATTTCAAAATCCCAAAAAGTAAAATTTTTAGAATTTGATTCTAAAGTATGTTCTTATACTGATACCATAGAAATGAAAAAATATTTGGAGGAAGCCTCTAATCACACCTTTTGCAGACTAATCATCAAAGATGGCTATTTACAAGTAGCCTCATCTGTTATTGTAGAGCATGCCACTGCTGATTTGATAAAAGATATGGTAAAAGAAGTTTCTGAAATTGCCGATGATTTGGAGTTTCAAATTACTGGAAAAGACGAAAATTAATTTTTTTTTGAGCCATTTGACACCTCCAAATGGCTTTTTTTTATATTCTTACTCAAAAAATATACAACTTTCTATTTTTTTTATATTTTTAAATAGATTTTATCATTAATAGGTATAAATTCTGTAATGATATGTTATATTTGTAATCCATTCAAAAACAGCAAAGTGCTAAATTTTAAAAGTTTAAAAAGCAGGTTAGTTATTTTATTTCTAACATTAGTTTTAGTCCCAGTTATTGTAATTTCTTACCTAAGTTACTCAAAAGCCAAAGAGGCTATTCAGCAAGAATCTTTTAATAAACTTACTGCAATAAGAGAAATTAAAAAACGACAAATCGAAAATTATTTTAAGCAAATGCGTGGTGATATTTATTATCTTGCTACAAGACCCTGGTTTGTAGACGCTACAAAAGACTTAAAAAAATCATATTTTGAAAGTGATATTGACCCAAAAAATAGCGATTATTATTCTTTTAAAATGAATCAATTTTATCGAAAAGATTTTTTTGAATCACTAAGCATAAACAATCAAAAAACTATTCCAATAGAAAAGCTATTTCCTATCAATGATAGAAGAAGGTTTTATCAGTATCATTTTGTGGCCAATAAAGGAAATTTAATTTCCTCGAACCATCCATATTATATAGCACATACCCAAGCAGACTTATTGATCAAAGAATTTGCATCTACTTTTCATTACTATGATGTAATGATTTTGGATGTAGAAACGGGTGAGTGTATTTATAACACAAACCACGAAGCAGATGAGGCTGTAAGCATGAAAGAAGTACCTTTTAAGAATTTTTTATCAGGAAAAATATTCAATAAAGCACTTTCTATAAACGATAATGTAAATTCTGTCATATCAGATTTTGAAATTTATTACCCATCAAGAGGTATACCAAGTATGTTTTTAGGAAAACCTTTATATGACGGAAATAAAAAAATTGCTATTGTTTTAATACAAGTTTCGATAGACTTATTAAATAAAGTTCTTACTAATGATGCGAATTGGTACAAAGATGGTCTTGGTATGACAGGCGAAACTTATATGGTGGGGCCAGATGGAAAAATGAGAAACGATGCTAGAGCATTGAAAGACAACAGAACTGAGTTTTTTTTAAACCTAGAAAACATCAAAAAAACCGACAAAGCTATCATTGATGAGATGAAATTTTTGAACTCATCTATTTTGTTTAACAATGTAAACTCGCCAGCAGTAAACGAAGTAATGCAAGGAATAACTAAAACAGAAATAACAAAAAATTACTTAGGAAAGTCTGTTTTAAGTTCCTACACTCCTTTAGAAATAGAGGGATTGAACTGGAATTTGCTTTGTGAAATAAATGAAGAAGAGACATTTGAAAACATTGTATTATTACGAAAAATAATTATAATAAGTTTACTAATAATCGTCATATTAGTTTTTTGGGCAAGTATAAAAGTGGCAAATTATATTGCAAACCCAATTTTAGATATGTCAGCTAAAGCTCAGATGGTGCAAAATGGAAATTTAGATGTTCAAGTTAAAGAGGTAGAAAGTCCTATTGAAGTAAAAAAACTAGTTACAGTTTTTAACGGAATGGTGGTAAGTATTAAAGAAAAACAAGTACAAGCCCAAGAAATGGCTGAAGAGATTTCTGCTCAAAATGAAGAGCTAAAGCAAAATCAAGAGGAACTTCTAGCCCAACAAGAAGCAGTACTTGGACAGCAAAAAATAGCCATAGAAGCCAAAGATCAAGCCGAAAGTGCATCAAAAGTAAAATCAGAATTTTTGGCCAACATGAGCCACGAAATACGTACACCAATGAATGCAGTACTTGGTTTTGCTGAATTGCTCAATGATATGGTAGACGACCCCATGCAAAAAAGCTATATCAAAAATATACTTTCAAGTGGCAAAAACTTACTTGGTTTAATAAACGATATTTTGGATTTATCAAAAATTGAATCTGGTAAATTTGAAATTCAATGGGCTTCTACAAATCCAAAAAATTTATTTGAAGAGATTGCAAGTGTATTTTCTGTAAAAACGACTGAAAAAAACCTACAATTAATCCTAGAAATAGACGAAAAAATACCATCATGCCTTATTTTAGACGAACTCAGGCTTAGGCAAGTCATTTTTAATTTGGTTGGTAATGCCATAAAATTTACACAAAAAGGAACTGTTACTCTTAAAATATCAAGCAGCTACAAAGAAAACATGGATAGCTTGGTAGACTTAAAATTTGAGATTATAGACACAGGAATTGGTATTCCAGAAAAAGATATAGCCAAAATTTTTGAGGCTTTTACCCAACAAGAAGGCCAAGATGCTCGTAAATTTGGTGGAACAGGACTGGGACTTACAATAACAAAAAGATTAGTTGAGCTCATGGGCGGACAATTAAAAGTAGAAAGTAAGTTAGGAGAAGGAAGTAATTTTATAGTTATTTTACAAAATATTGCTGTAGGTACACTGGAAATAAAACAAAAAATAGATGCCATACCAGAAAATATTACTTTTAAGAATGCTAAGATATTACTTGTAGATGATATTTTAATGAATAGAGAAGTAGTAAAAGGATTTTTGAAACCACTACAATTAGAGATCACAGAGGCCGAAAATGGAAAAATAGCTCTAGAAAAACTACAATCTCAATCGTTTGACTTGGTATTTATGGATATTAAAATGCCTGTTATGGATGGATATGAGGCAAAAACTGCCATTGATAAAATTCCAAATTTAAGTCATATACCCATAGTGGCTCTTACAGCACAAGCCATGAAAGAAGACCAAGATAGAATAAAACAACTGAAATTTAATGATTATCTTACCAAACCTGTAAGTAAACAAGCCCTCATAGGCTGCCTTGCAAAGTTTTTGGAAACTGATTTTAATAACAAAATAAATGAAAATCTAAAATCTAAAATCATACAAGAAATTGATAATCATACACAATCTAATCATAAAATACTTATTTCAGAGTCTGCAATCGAAGATGCAAATAAATTATCAAAACAATTAGACATGGGTGGTTTTAATCACACAGATTTTAAAGATTTTGTTGAAAAATTAAAAAAAGAAGAAGGTTATCAATCAAATCAATTACTCATAGATTTCACTAACGATTTTTCATTTGCTATTGATTCATTTGATTTGGATTTATTACCAAAAATTTTAAAAAAAATCATATAATAAACAACTAAAAAATTACTTAACCCAATATGGAAAACAAAAGAAAAGTAAAAGTTCTTGCCATTGACGATTTACAAGAAAATCTAAAAGTACTAGGTAGTATTTTAGTAAAAAATGGATATGACATATCTTTGGCCACTAATGGCCAGCAAGGAATAGAAAGTGCAAAAAAATACCAACCTGATATTATTTTGTTGGATGTAATGATGCCAGAAATGGATGGTTATGAGACTTGTAAATTGATGAAACAAGACAGTTTAATAGCACATATTCCAGTTATATTTCTTACTGCAAAAACCGAAATGGAGGCCACCCTCAAAGGGTTTGAAGTTGGGGCAGTCGATTATTTGAATAAACCTTTTAATAGCTTAGAATTGCTATCTCGGGTAAATGTGCATGCTTCTCTCAAAATAGCTAGAGATGAAATTGTGGCACAAAAAAATGAATTAGAACAACTAAATAACACCAAAACAAAGCTATTTAGTATTATAAGTCATGATTTGAAATCGCCTATCAATGCCATTTTTGGTTTTATGGATTTGATGGACATGAATGTTTTGGACCAAGCTGACATAATAAAATATTTTACAGTTTTAAAATCAAATGTAGGAAATACAAGTGAATTGCTTAATAATTTACTTTCTTGGTCGGCTTCTCAAATCAATGGGCATAATGTAATATTAAAAGAATTTGATATAAAACAATTTATTGAAGAAAAAGTAAGTAAATTGAAAATATATACAAAACAAAAAAATATCCAATTATTATGTACCATATCTTATACTAAACCAGTAGTTTCAGATGAAAATGCTTTGAAGATGATTGTAAGAAATTTGATAAAAAACTCTATTAAATTTACACCAGAAGAAGGTAAAATTGAAGTAAAAGTAGAAGAAAATAGTTCAAAAAATAGACTTGAAATATCTGTTATTGATACTGGTGTAGGAATTTCTAAAAATGGAATAGACAAAATAATGAAAACTGGATTTTTTTCTACCAACGGAACCAATGGCGAAACAGGCACTGGCCTAGGCTTGATGCTTTGTAGAGAATTTATAGCAAAACTGAATGGAACTTTTGAAATAGAAAGTGAATTAAACAAAGGAACTACTATGCGTGTTTGCTTGCCATTGTAGTAATAAGTAGTTTTTTTTAAATATTATACACTAATACAAAAAATTAAAATCTTAAACAATGAAAAATAAAATAAAATTGCTAATTATTACTTTGATAAGTATTGCAATACAAATCAATGCCAATCAAAAAAAAGTCTTTATTTTTCAAATAAGGTCAGAAATAGACCCACGCATGAGCAGATATGTGCAACTGGCCATAGAGGAGGCCAAAAACCAAAAATCCGACATTATATTGATAGACATGGATACTTTTGGTGGAGCAGTAGACGATGCCGATAAAATCAGAAAAAACATACTCGATGTGCAAGTGCCTATATATGTATTTATCAACAAAAATGCAGCCTCAGCAGGGGCTCTTATTTCGATAGCTTGCGATAGTATTTATATGCAAGCTGGCTCAAGTATAGGAGCTGCCACTGTTGTAAATGGTGGTGATGGCAGCCAAGCACCCGACAAATACCAAAGTTATATGCGTTCGATGATGCGTTCTACGGCTGAGGCCACCCATAGAAATCCAAAAATTGCAGAAGCCTTTGTAGATGCTGATATTCAACTAGATACTACCATCAAAAAAAACGGCAAAGTACTTACTTTTAGTACTTCAGAGGCCATAAAAAATCAGTTTTGTGAAGCTCAAGTAAATGATATTTCTGAAATTTTGAAACGAAGTAATATTACTGATTATAACATTTACAAATATGAACTGCCCTGGAGCGAAAAAATTATTGCTCTTTTTCTAAACCCTGCTGTTAGTGGAATTTTAATTTTAATCATGCTTGGTGGCTTATATTTTGAATTACAATCTCCTGGACTTGGTTTTCCTATTATTGCTGCCATTGTTGCAGCTGTATTGTATTTTACGCCATATTACCTCAATGGTTTGGCTCAAAATTGGGAAATACTATCATTTGTTATAGGTATTATTCTCTTAGGATTAGAAATATTTGTGATACCTGGCTTTGGTGTTGTGGGCATAGCTGGCATTATTATCATATTTATGTCGTTGATTTTGAGCATGTTAAACAATGATTATTTTAATTTTGACTATGTAAATTCTACTGACTTGAACTATGCTATGGGAGTTGTAGCGTCAGCTTTTGTATTTACAGTAGCACTCTTGTTTTATGCAGCCGACAAAATGTTAAACTCAAAAAGATTCCAAAAAATAGCTCAAACTGGACAAAAAATCGAAAATTTAAGCCAAACTCAAGGCGATTTTTCTGCTTTTATGCAACAAATAGCTGTGGCTAAAACTGTACTTAGACCAAGTGGGAAAATTGAATTGAATGGCGAAACTTACGATGCCTTTAGCACTGGAGAATACATTTTAGAAAAAGAAAATGTACAAATTATAGGTTATTTTAATGGTGCTTTTAAAGTAAAAAAAGTGTAATTGGGCATTAAATTTAAAATTAATCTATATGAATTATCTTTTTTATAAAAAATATGGAAATGATAATAACAACTATGTGTTATCTCGAAAAAAATATTTTAAAATAAAGCCCATATTACTATTTATACTTTGAAAAAACGCTCTCTCTTTTTGAATTTCTACACATTGAGCAGAATTTGTTGAGATAAGGCTTGAACAAACTGAATGATAGTATTGTGGGCTTTAAATATACATGTAAAAATGAGGCTAATTTCTAAAATCAGACTTTAATAAACTATTTTTTTGGTTACATATCCTTTATTTGTTTTAATCCTTACAAAGTACAATCCACGTCTAAGATTTGAAATATTTATCAAGTTACTTTCGCCAGATACAACAATCATGCCTTGTGCATTTAGAATTTCGTAATTGGCTGAAAAATTTAGATTAAAAACACCATTCTCAGAAGGATTTGGGAATATATGTACCTCATAATTTTCTGAAATTGTGTTGCTTAGACCTGTAATAGAAGATGTAGTGGTTGTAGGTGTATTAGAATATGGAGTAAGAATATAATAAATATACTTATTAGGAACAATACTACTTGTTGTTGTTGTTTCTATACCAATTAAGTAATTGTTACTATTAGCTGTATAAACATCATCTTCGTCAAAAGAACGTGTAGTTATATCGTTTGGATGTAAAAATTCAGGTTTTTTGCCATTCATAAATAAAAATTGAGACATACTGTTTGAACCATTTGTACGAGCTTCTAAAAACATACGCCCTTTGTCTATTTTCGAACCATTATCAACGGCTCTATATCCATTTATAGTTACATTATCAAAACTTGAGCCATCAAAAAAATGAAAAATGAGTTGATTGTTATCATCAGAATACAAAGGCAAAACACCAGCGTAAAGTTCTCTTGCACCTTGTGCTTCTGTGGTCATGTCTTCAAATGAACTACCAAACCCTAAATTAACATTTGGTTTGCCTCCTGCAATAGTTACCAAAGTACAAATGCCATTGTTGTATTCATAAATATCATAATTTGTACCCAAAGTTGATTTACCTAAAATATAATTTTTGCCATTTGTTTTACCAATAAATGAAGCTCTGGTTTTGCTTGGCATTTTTTCTCCAATTCCTATAATTGTTGAACCATTGAAAAATCCATTAATGCCACTTATACTTAAAGTTGGATTACTATAAAAAACAATACTTTCTGTTTCTAAATAACTATTTAATCCAATATTGAAATTATCAAATTGACTTTCTGATTGCATAACTCCAGTAGAAATATTGTAAGAACCGATTTTCGATATTGAAGAAAAGTTAGATAAAATAGTAGAAGTGTAGCTAAAGTAAGATTTATTATTATACACTCCCAAACCATAGACACCTGGAGTTATAGAATTATGTTTAAAATCTGCTAAATCAAAATCTGAAATTGTAGTACCACTTGCTTTAAAACTTACTAAAGCAAATTTAGGATTCCCAGCATTAGCTCTTTTTACTATTATTTTTCTATCTTCGTTGGTTTGGAATTTTTGAAATGAATAAAAAGAAGAATTTACATCTACACCAATAATGTCATTTGTAGGAGTTACATCTACAAAAGTAGTTCCATTAAATTTGTATAATTTAAGAAACCCTGCTACTGTACCCGAAATGATGCAATCTGTGGCTGCTCTGTTAATCCCCATTTTGTAAGCTTCATCATATAAAGTGCTGCCATATATAATGGATGCAGGTTGGTTGGCCACAGGATTCATGTTTGTGCCATTAAAACTATAAATTGAATTATCACGTTTAAAATACTGAATTCCTGTAGTAGTATTGTTAAAAAAATTACCACTAAATCCTGCAAGTGTAGTAACTCTTTGTAGAGATATGCCAAAACTTGTAATAGTAGTGCCATCCCAAACGGCATCTACATACTGACCATTGTCGGTTTCTTGGCTAAAATATAGTTTGCCATTAAACAAATTTGCATTTTGTATCCTACCTATGCCTGGCAAAGTAATTTGCTGCATGGTTGAGGATTGAGCAATAGATAATTGAGCTATTGAAATACTCGCATAAAGTAATAGTTTTTTCATTTTTGAATGATTTAAGGTTAATTTATTTGCAAATTTATCAAAAATTAAAATTAAAATTAAAATTAAAATTAAAATTAAAATTAAAATTAAATAGTAATAAAATAAAATAAAATTTCAAAAATTAATACATAAAAAAAAATTATAAACTATGTTTTTCTCTTCTATAAGCCTCAAAAAAACTGTATATTTTGAGTTTTATTATTCCCCAAATGGCTTCTGCAATGATACCTTTACTCATTTTGGATTCGCCCTCTGTTCTGTCTCTAAAAATGATAGGAATTTCTTTGATTTTAAAGCCATATTTCCAGGCATTAAACTTCATTTCTATCTGAAAACCATAACCTACAAATCTGATATTATTAAGTTTTAAAGTCTCTAACACTTCTTTTTTGTAGCATTTAAACCCAGCAGTGGCATCTTTGATGGGCATTCCTGTAATAAATTCTACATAATGACTTGCAAAGTAAGACAACAAAAGTCTATTCATGGGCCAATTTACAACATTTACTAAGCCGCCTACATACCTAGAACCAATGGCTAGATCATAATTTTGATTTTGACAAACATCTAGTAATCTTACTAAATCACTGGGATCGTGCGAAAAATCACAATCCATTTCAAAAATGTAAGAATAGTCGTTTTTTAATGCAAACTTGAAGCCATGAATATAAGCTGTACCCAAACCTAATTTTCCTTTACGTTCTTCTAAAAATAGATTTTTGGGAAATTCAAGTTGTAAATTTTTTACTATTTCGGCAGTTCCATCAGGTGAGCCATCGTCTACAATAAGAATATCAAAAGATTCGGGCAATTTGCATACAGCCCTTATCATTGATTCTATATTTTCTTTTTCATTAAAAGTAGGAATTATTACTATATTTTTGCTCAATGTGATAATTTATTTGCTATGTTTTGTGCTTTTTCGATACAAGAGGTTAGCGAAATGCCTTGATGCCAATTGCTACAAATATAGATGTTTTGATTTTCTAATTCCAAAATTTTTGGCTTTAATGCAACATAATTTTTATCATACTGAGGAATTGCTTTTGGCCACATATATATGTGTTGAAAAACAGGCTTTGCATTAGAAATCTTAAATTTATCAACCAATTCTAGTGTTACTCTATATTTTATATCATTTTCACCTAAAGAAAGCACATTAATATGGTGCATCCCTCCAACAAAAGTTGTAAAAAGCACCTCATCTGGTGGGCATCTATCATCAAAAATTGAACTCGACCAAATGCTACCCAAAGAAAAACATTTTTCAATCGTGGGATGCAATCCACCAAAACCATTGAAAGGCAAGCCAATATCTGATTTTTTGAAAACTGTATGTACCACAGCCATTGGAGCATAATGTATACCCTTAAATAACTCAAAACCACGAATTTTAGCTACTTGAAATGCTGGAACACAAACAACTAAAGAAGTGAAATGAAAAGTATTATTTTTTGTTAATACCTCTATATTATTACTATGAATAGGATTAATAGATAATATTTCATCATTAATAATCTTACTTTTTACTTTTGCATGCAATGCATTTGTAAGCGAAACCATACCAAGTTTAAAAGAATGAGTTTTTTTTCTTTTACCAGCATTTTTGATTAGTTGCCTTATAATTGAACCATTATTTGACTTATATTTTACAATATCAGGCATGATTTCGTTGATTTTCATTTGCGAAATATCACCTGCATAGACACCACTCATAAATGGATCTACAGCATAATTGGTAATTTCTGAACCAAAATAAGTAATAAAAAAATCTTTTACTGAAATATTAATATCTACTTTTTCTTTATTTGAAATTAAATCTTTTAGGATTTTAATTTTTGAATTAAAACTAAAAAAAATACTAATAAAAATTTTTAATGGATGGCTTGGCAATTTTTTATACTTACCATTTTTAAACACAAATCTATCTTTGGCCACATTTTTAGGCGACAAAATTTGATTATCCAATCCTAATTCAGTAATCAATTGAGTAGTCAATTCATTACTCAAAATGGAATTAGGCCCATTTTCAAGGATATAATTACCAATTATTTCGGTTTGGATATACCCCCCTGTTTTAGATTCTTTTTCAAACAAAACAAAATCAATATTATTTTTTTGTAAAAAATAAGCAACTGATAGTCCAGAAATACCTCCACCAATTATGGCAATCATAACCTAAATTAAATTAATAAAAATGTTGTTCAAAAGTAGTAAACAATATGTTAAAATATAGTAAATTTACCATAAAATAATAAATATGGCTCAAAAGTGTGTTTTTTTGGATAGAGATGGGGTTTTAAATGCTGATAGAGTAGATTATGTGTACAAAGTAGAAGATTTGAAAGTAAAAAAAGGAGTGGCCGAAGCCTTACAAAAACTTCATAACAATGGGTTTTTATTGGTTGTGATTACCAATCAATCGGGCATAGATAAAGGAATTTTTACCGAAAAAGATGTAGCAAATGTGCATTCCGAAATTCAAAATCAAACTGGAAATTTTATAAAAGAATTTTATTTTAGCCCTTACCATCGCACACTTACTGCATCGCTCAGCACCAAGCCAGGCTCACTTTTGTTTGAAAAAGCGATTGCAAAATACAATATTGATGTATCTCAATCTTGGATGATAGGCGACAGATTTAGAGATTTGATACCAGCCCAAAAAGTAGGAATTAAAGGAATCTTAGTTGAAAATGACTATAACGAAACTTCTGATTCTTACTACTCCAAAGATTTATTATCAGCAGTGGATACGTATATTTTAGGTTCATAATATTATAAATAACTACACTATTTGAGTATGAAAATCAATATTTTAAAATTTATTATTATAGGTTTAATTTCTTTTCAAGCTAAGGCTACTTATTTGCTACTGCCCATGGACGAGACCCAAACCAACCATCTCAAGGCGTATGGACTCACTTACTGGATATTGCAAAAAGATATAGAGGTTTACTGGCTTTTAAACTATCGTGGAGGCAGTTTTATGTGCAAATATGCACAAGCGTTTGAAAACGAATTAGTCATAAGAGGTATAAAATATGAAGTTATTTCAGATGCAACCTCAAACGATATTTTACAAGAAATAGCCGCTCCAGACGCCAACATGGATGCCATGAAACTAGAAAAAGTACCCAAAATAGCCGTATATTCGCCCAAAACCAAACAACCCTGGGACGATGCTGTAACGATGGTTTTGACTTATTCTGAAATACCCTATACAGTCATATTTGATGAAGAAATCATGACTGCCGAGTTGCCAAAATTCGATTGGCTGCATTTGCATCACGAAGATTTTACTGGTCAGTATGGAAAATTTTATGCCTCTTACCACCACCAAGATTGGTATCAAAACGAAGTAAAAGAGGCCGAATCTATGGCCAAAAAATTTGGATTCAATAAAGTATCACAACTGAAACTTGGTGTTGCCAAAAAAATAAGAGAATTTATAGCTGGTGGCGGTTTTTTGTTTGCCATGTGTGCCGCCACAGATACTTATGATATAGCCATAGCAGCCGAAAATACAGATATTTGCGAACATATTTACGATGGCGATGGTATGGATGCTGGGGCTCAAAATAAATTAAACTTTGAAAATACACTTGCTTTCAAAAATTTCAGGCTCGAACCCAATCCATTGGCCTACGAATATTCTACCATTGATAGCCGCCCCAACACCCAACCCATGTTGATGGAAGAGCGAAACGATTTTTTTCAATTATTTCAATTTTCGGCTAAATGGGATCCTGTGCCTACCATGCTTACCCAAAATCACGAAAACAATATCAAGGGTTTTATGGGCCAAACTACTGCTTTTAAAAAGAAATTAATAAAATCAGAAGTGATAACTATGGGCGAGACCAAAACGACAGACGAAGCCAGATACATACATGGCAATTTTGGCAAAGGATTTTGGACTTTTTTGGGTGGCCACGACCCCGAAGATTATCAACATTACGTACACGAAGAACCCACAGACCTCAATTTGCATCCCAACTCGCCAGGATACAGGCTTATTTTGAATAATATTTTGTTTCCAGCTGCCAAAAAGAAAAAACAAAAAACGTAAGAATTTATTAAATTTATAGGTATTTATTTATTTTTCAAAATTATTTATAAGCATATATAAAGACTAAATTTTAAATCCAAGAAAGTTGTTATAAATGGCTTTTTCCTTATTTACTTCAAAATCAAAATCTCTCAGTCAATGTATAATAATAAAATTTTCAACTATCAATCCATTTTCTAAAACTTGGTGTTTTAGAACTACTTATTGTAAAACATTCTTTTTGTCCCTTCAATTGTATAGAAAGCCTATCAGAAGTTTCATTTTTTATTTTTTCGATAGCATGTATATTAATAATATCGCTTCTATTTATTTTAAAAAAAACTAGTGGATTTAATTGACTTTCTAAATGTAATAAAGTACCTGTTAAAGGAAATTTCTTACCTGATACATCATAAGCATGTAGAAAAACGCCATCTGCTTGAATAAGGCTTATACTTTCGGTGGGCAATAAAAAAAGTCCAGTAGGGAGTTTTATCGTAAATCTTTGTTTATAGTTGTTGATAGCAGCATCTCTTAAAGCAATTTTTATATTAGAGATTATATCATTATAATAGCTTTTTTTGTTTTCATATTTCAGAAGCATACATTTGGTAAGTGCTTTTTTAAGTTGCTCTTCGGTATAGGGTTTTAGTAAATAGCTTATTCCAATCGATTCAAAAGCCTTGAGCACATATTGATCATAAGCAGTAGTAAAAATAATTGGTGAGATAATTTCATTTTTGTCCAAAAATGAAAAAATATTACCATCGAGTAATTCAATATCACTAAAAATAACATCTGGCTGTTCGTTTTCTTCAAACCAATCTACGCAATCAGCAACACTTGATAATTGCCCAGCTATTTCTATGGTATCATCAATATTCAATAAGTAATACATAAGTTGCTTTGCTGCAACTTTTTCGTCTTCAATAATTAACACTGTCATTTATATATAATTTGTGGTCTGTAATAAAGGTAATTTAACGGTAAAAAAATGTTGATTTTCGATAATCTCTAATTGTTTATTACTCAATAATTCATACCTATTTCTCAAATTGTTGAGGCCAAACCCAGTGGTTTCATAATCTGGTTTTTTAATTTTTTTTTGATTTGTAATAATAATTTCAGTAACATCGATAGTAATGGTAGTTTTAAGTGGTTGGTTATTGTCCCCTTTATTGTGCTTTATAATGTTTTCTAATACAAATTGAAGACTACAAGTGGGCAGATATGAATTGATAGAGATTGTACTATCCCCTACCTTATCAAATATATATGCATTTTCAAACCTAAATTTTAAAAGATATATATAATCATCTGCAAATGTCAATTCATCTTTCAGCAAAACTATATCATTATTGGTATTTGTAATCAAATGTCTATATATCATTGCTAGTCTATTGAGATATTCTTTTGCTAATAATGGGTTTTGAGATATTAAACCACTCAATACATTCAAGTTATTGAATAAAAAATGTGGGCTGACTTGGTTATTTAGGGCTTTTAATTGATTTTCTACATTTAACTTTTCTAATTTATAAGCATAACTTTGTACATTATAGTATTGCTTAAAAGCTAGCACAGCACCAAGTACACCAATTTGTTGTGCTTGCAAAAGTATATTTTTAAAAAAATTTATTGAACTCCAATCAATGTTAGATTTGCTATAAAAACTATCACTTATCATAAACAATGGAGTAGAGGCAGCAACAAGAAGTGAACCATAAATGATAGCCAAAATTACTTTTTTTCTATAAATCCCATTTGGAAAAATATAAAACACCAAAATAACTACAATAAAAGTCCTCATAATAATTTCAAAAACTGAAATAGTTACAAATTTCATTATACCTTGTTGGAAAAGATATGCTGGAATAATAAAAATATTAGCTACTAGCCAATATGAACCAATAATAAGCCAATCAGTTTTTGAGAGTTTTCTAAAAATTTGAAACATTTTAAATATATTAAAAACATCTAAAAATAACAATACAAAAAATAAAATTATATTATTTTTTTATTTTAATGGAAAATGGTATTGAACAAGGGATTTTTTCGATCGAATTGCCATACAACTAATATTGCAAATATATAATTTTGCAAAACTAAATTGTTTAATGATTTCAATAAATCGTTAAACAAAAATAAAATTATTGTTTAACCCTAAACCAAAAAATAAAAGTCTCAAAAATAAAATAATGATATGATATTCAATAAACTAAAAAAGATTTATTGAATACTATTTTAATATTAAAAAATAAAAATTTACCATTTATCATTTTATCAATTTATCAATTTATCAATTAAAAAAACAAAAAAATGAAAGAAATGAAAGAATATATGTTGCTGTTTAGGTTTGAACCAAGCAATGTACAACCAACTCTAGAGCAAATTAAAGAAATGGAAATACAATGGGGTGTATTTATTGGTGGTATTGCACAACAAGGCAATTTAATAAGTACTAACCAACTAGGTTTTGAGGGCAAAAAAATTAATGCAAACCAACAAATCGAGGGTGGATTTCACATATCAGATGGCCTTATGGTAGCTGGTAATATGGTTTTGAAAGCAGAATCCATAGAGGCAGCTTCAGAAATGGCCAAGCAATGCCCTATACTATTGATGGGTGGTAATGTAGAGGTTAGAAACATCATGCCAATGTAATATCAAGATAAACTATATAATTAAATTTTAACTAAAAATAAATATGAAAATGATAATAACAGCAATAATAGTAGTATTTGTATCATTCTTAGGATTTGGATTTTACAAAGCAAGTAGTTTGCAATCAATACAAATAGTATCAACAGTACTTATAAAAGGAAACAAACAACAAGTTTTTGATATGGTAAGGTATTTAAAAAATTTCCCAAAATGGTCTCCATTTTTGGCTGTAGACCCTGCCCAAAAATATGAAATAAAAGGAGTTGATGGCACTGTAGGAGCTCAATACCATTGGGATGGAAATGGTGGCAAAGATCTTGGATTCCAAGAAATTATGAAAATTGATACTTTCAATTTTGTAGGTATGCAATGTGATATTCAAAAACCATTTGTAGCTAAACCTACTTTTGAATATTATTTTTCAGAAAAACCAGATGGCATAGAGGTAAAACAAGATTTTAAGGTACAATCTCCTTTGGTTGATTCGTTTTTTATGTGGCTTTTTGGTGCAAAGGCCGAAATGGCCAAAATGAACCAAAATGGATTAGATTTATTAAAAAAAGCTGTTGAAACTAACATTTAAAAACATTAAAAAGTAAAATTATGGACAAAACTGTTGTGTCAATGATAGAAAACCTAAAAGAGAAAACAGGTTTTAACTTGGAAGAGTGGAAAACCATTATTTCAAAAGAAAACTTAGTTAAACATGGAGAAATAGTAAGATTTTTGAAAGAAACTCACAACATTACTCATGGATATGCTTCAGAAATTGGACTAAAAGTATTGGGGTCAGATGCAGATTCATCTACCAATGCTAATGAATTTATTGTGAGTCAATACAAAGGCAAGGAGCATTTAAAAGCATTTTATGATAAAATAATTGCTGAAATTGAAAGTTTTGGAGGAGCATTTGAAATTGCTCCAAAAAAAAACTATGTAAGTTTAAAAAGAAAAAAGCAGTTTATCATACTAAATCCAGCTTCAAAAACAAGGTTTGAAATTGGATTCAATTTAAAAGGTATAGAACCAAAAGGCAAATTAGAAGCCGAAAAACCAGATGCAATCTGTTCGCACAAAATCAATCTATCTGACATCAAAGAAATAGACAAAGAAGTGATAGAATGGATTAGAATGGCTTTTGAAAAAGCTGCTTAGTTGTTTTTTAAAAACTCTTTTTTCTTTTTCTTTTGATAATGAAAAAAGAGTTTTAAGTGATTAATAATAATTCCATTTGCTATTTTAATTTTTCAAAAAAAACAATACTCAAATCTACATATTATCAATAAAATAAGTAATATTATAAAAATTATTTTTAAAATTATTTCAATTTATTTCATTAGCTAAAAAACACATTTGATGCCCAGTGTTTTTCTTAAAAATATTCTAATGACATAAATAAAAATATTCTAATGACATAAAATAGCGAAAAATTATTCAAAAAATTGATAAAAATATCATAAAATTTAAAATAATTTTATGATAATTTTTTAATTATATTACCATTAAGAACCACAACAGCAAAAATTCCCAAAATACCACCAACAATGGTGTAAGATTGTATGTTTTCATCCAAAAATATCCAAGACGAAACTGCAGCCGAAAAAGGTACAATAAAAATAAAACTACTGGCTCGCTCAGCACCCAACTTTGTGGTTGCCATAAAATAAATAGACGTTGCCAATGAAGTTCCAATGACACTTGTATAAAACATCAACAACCAAAAATCTACTTTAGCAGTAAAAATCAAAAGTTTTAATGATGATAAATCGACTGAAAAACACATCCCAAAAACAGTAATAACATAAATCCAAAAACTAAAACTCAGCGAATGTCCATAATTGGATGCTTTTGAACCAAATTTACTCATGGCGGCCCATAAGAATGCACAAAGCAAAAAATACAAATTACCGCTCATCAATAATTTATCTAAATTTTGCCATATTTGCAATAAAGTCATTCCTGCTAATACCCCCAATAGTAAACCAATCGTTTCTGTTTTGTTTGGTAATTTTTTCTGAATAATCAAACCAATGCTATATGCAAAAATAGGGTTGAGAGTAGTTACCAAAACACCACCTGCTCCTGCCAAGCCATTTTGTAAACCCTTTAAAAAAAAATAACTATACAATGCCATCAATAAACCAGCTATTAACACACGAGGCCAACCTTCTTTTTTGATATTGAAATCAATTTTATAGAAA
Organism: Cytophagales bacterium; assembly: GCA_013297755.1. Classification (GTDB taxonomy): domain Bacteria; phylum Bacteroidota; class Bacteroidia; order Cytophagales; family UBA9547; genus REAG01. The sequence continues at coordinate 70,728 of JAAFIH010000002.1, read as the reverse complement.
TACAAAAAAGGGATCATGGATAATACAACCAAAAAATATCTTATCATAAGAATATTTGGCACAGTACTATAAGCACTCAAAACCTTGCCAGCAGGCCAAGACGCACCCCATATAATCATGCTTAAAATAAGAGCAAATGTAAAAAATGTAGTACTCTGTTTGGCAACTTTTGACATATATAAAACCAGTATTTTGAATTTTATTTTTTGCAATTATAGTTTTTTTGATTGAACAAATAATAAAACACCTCACTAAAAAAATAATAAAATATATTCCAATGTCGTTTATTTAAACATTTATTATGGCCTCTAATTTAGTCATCCTCCAAAGCAGAAAGATTATCAGATTCTTAGTAAACAACATTGAATTATATTCATATCTAGCAACAATGTACTATTTTGACAAACTTGCCACACATTTAAAAATAGATTTACAAAATAAATATTTTTTTATTTTAAAATATTATATGTTAAAACTAAAAATATTTTAATTTCGTACCATAAACTAAAAATAATCTTTAGCAATTTAGCAATTCTATTTTTTATCAATCATTGTTTACAAAAATATCATGAAAATAGCACTTTTACGCGTAGGCATAGACAAAATTTGTGGTGGCATACACTCTCCCATTTTCAAAGATGGTACTTTTGAATTTATCCCAATACCTGAGTATTTTTATAGAAACCATCCATTTGATGATGCTAAAATAAAAACTTTTTCAACAGAAAAAGGTAAGAAAAAAAAATCATTTATCGAATATTTCAAAACCGAAGGCAAAGATAAGCAACAACATAAAGATTGCCCTATCCATGCTGATCCAGAATTTGATAGTTTTACTTATGGCGATGGAAATTACACCAAAAACAGTCTTGTAAACCTCGAAAAAGGCGATTTATTAGTGTTTTATGCCTCTATGGAGGGGTTTGATTTTGAAAAAGAACCTAGTATGTACCTTTTTGGGTATTTTGAAGTTGATTTTGCTTTACTTGCTTTTGAGCAAGATCAATATGAATTATTAAAAGATGATTTTGAAAATAATTTTCATATCAAAAACAAAGAAATATTTGATAGAGACATTACAAATCCTAAAAATAAAGGTCTGAAATTAGTAAAAGGAAGTAATAAAAGTAAACTTTTCAAGTATGCTTATGCCATAAGTAGGCCTTTGCCATCTGAATCAGAAGTAAAGTCTAAAGATGCCATTCATGTAATATCAGATGAGATGTTGAAAATATTTGGCAACTTTGGTGGCAAAATAGCTATTCAAAAAAATCCTATTCGATGGATTACAAACAAAAAATTAGTAGAACAAACCGCCAAATGGCTTAAAGAATTAGAATAAATTATGGGTATCCCTTGTGTAGATTTAAACGATTTTGTTGCTGGTAACGATGCTCTTAAAAAAAAATTTGTGGCTCAACTAGGCCATTCATTTGAAAATATAGGCTTTGTGGCAGTCAAAAATCATGGACTTGATCAAAAAATATCAGATGAGCTATATGCTAAATTAGCTCAATTTTTTGCACTTCCTGATGATATAAAATGTAAATATGAAATACCTGGTATATTTGGGCAAAGAGGGTATACAGGCAAAAACAAAGAAAATGCCAAAGGTAGATCTGTTGGCGATTTAAAAGAGTTTTTCCATTTTGGACAAACCAATGTTCCTACAGAGCCAGAACTTGCCATTCATTACCCACCCAATGTTGAAGTTTTAGAAATAGATACTTTAATGGAATTGGGAAATAAGGTTTTTAAAAGTCTTGAAGCTGCTGGTATAGAGCTACTTAGGGCAATTGCTTTGTTTTTAAAATTAGATGAATTTTATTTTGACTCAAAAGTGGCCACAGGAAATAGCATTTTAAGAGCTATTCATTATTTTCCTATTCAATCTGATACACAAATCCTAAACGATGCTGTAAGAGCAGCTGCACATGAGGATATAAACCTAATTACTTTGCTCATGGGTGCCAGTGCCGATGGGTTACAAATACAAAAAAAAGACGGTACTTGGGAAGCCGTAACTGCACTTCCCAACCAAATAGTTGTCAATGTAGGCGATATGTTAGCCAGACTTACCAACGACAAATTGATTTCAACTACCCACAAAGTAGTCAATCCAGACAAAGAATTTTGGCATTTGCCTCGTTATTCACTACCTTTTTTTATGCACCCACGTGCAGATACTGATTTGTCTTGTTTACAAAATTGTATATCTGATGGTCATCAAAAAAAATATGCTAACATCAACGCTGGTCAATTTTTGGATGAAAGACTTAGAGAAATAGGGCTGAAGAAATAGATAGATTTTAGTGCAATTTTATACTTGTACCTGCATTTTCAAAATCATGTAAGTCTTCGGCCATACATATTTTGACTTCTTGAACCCCATCGCCAATAGATTTGAAGGCATTGTCAAGTTTTGGGATCATACCAGAGTGGACTATATTTTTTTCTTTTAATTCATTATAGTAGCCTGGCGTTATTTTTTTGATAACCGATTTCTCATCGTTGATATTAGTAAGAACACCTTTTTTTTCAAATGTATAAACTAAACTTACAGCATGGCCTGCTTTGGCTAAAGTAGAAGCCAATACAGAGGCTATGGTATCAGCATTGGTATTAAGCAAATTACCTTGATTGTCGTGTGTAATAGCACAAAACACAGGCGTAATGCCATTTAAAAGTAAAAAATCTATGTTTTGAGGTTTCATTTCTGAGGCCACTACATCGCCTACAAAACCCCAATCTATATTTTTGTCATTTCTTTTTTGTGCAGGAATCAAATTCAAATCTGCACCAGTCAGGCCAAGTGCGTTGCATTGGTTGGCTTGTAATTGAGCTACAATATTTTTGTTGATCAGCCCAGCATAAACCATAGTTACAATTTTTAGTGTTTCAGCATCTGTTATACGTTTGCCTTCGATCATTTTAGTTTCTATCCCAAGTGTAGTGCCAAGTTCTGTAGCTAGTTTGCCGCCACCATGAATCAAAATTTTTTGGCCTGCTAGGTTAGAAAAATCAAAAATAAATTTTTTTAATTTATCTGGGTGATCAATAATATTGCCACCTACTTTAATTATTTTTATCATACAATTAAAATAAATATAAAAGAACATCTAAAAACTTCAATTCCTAAAAACCTTCTCCAAAGGAAAAAAATGGATAAGGATTTTGTAAATAAATTTAAAGTATTAAGAAGTTACTATAACTACTAGATTAAAATTACAAGATTGAGATATAAAACCAAATAAATGCTAAAAACTATTTTTTCTTACTTGCTTGTTGTTGTTTCAGAGCTTTTTGCTGTTCCATAGCATCCATCAATCGTTGCTGAAATCTATTTGGTTTACGCTCTGGTGCCGATATTTTGTTTTGTTCTAATTGTGCCCTAATGGCAGTTTCGTCCACAAATTGCTTGATAATATATTGTTGGCCAATCGTAATCATGTTGGCTACAAAATAATAAAAGCTAAGCCCAGCAGGAAACGAATTCATCACAAACAAGAAAATAACTGGCATAATATAAGACATAGCAATCATTGGGCCTGTGGCAGATACATTCATTTGGCTGTTATACCATGTATACAAAATAGTAGAAGCAGTCATCAACAAAGCAAATAAGCTGACATGATCGCCATAAAAAGGAATGGCAAAAGGCAAATTACAAATATTATCAAAAGTAGACAAATCTTCGGCCCACAAAAAAGGTTGCTGACGCAGCTCAATTGCATTTGGAAAAAAATTGAATAAAGTAAGAAGTATTGGCATTTGCATCAAAACAGGTATACAACCACTCAAAGGATTAACACCCACAGATTGGTATAGTTTCATTTGTTCTTGTTGCATAGCAGCCATATCATCACCTACTCTTGCCTTGATTTCGTCTAACTCAGGCTTTAGCACTTTCATTTTGGCCATAGAATAATAGGCTTTGTAAGAAAGTGGAAACAATACAATTTTGATAATTAACACAATCAAAATGATAATTATACCATAATTAGACACAAATTTTTCTAAAAATGTAAACAATGGAGCTATGGTATATCTATTGATTGTACGAATGATTGGCCATCCTAAGTACACATTTTCCTTGAAATCATCAGCAATGGGCGAAACAATATTGAGTTTATTTGGACCAAAATAGTAAGTATATTTACCTTTACCTGCATTTATATCAGCTACTGATAGTTTCATAGAAGCAAACATAGACTTGACTATTGATGTATCTGATAAATCTACAGAAGAGCCCAATTTTGTGCTATAAACTCCATTGGGAGCAATAAAAGCAATACTAAAAAATTTCTGTTTGAAAGTAACCCAATGGGCATTGCTCGTAAGATTTTGTGTTTGTTTATCGTTTGAGGCTTCATTTAAAGAATTGTATGTTCCATCCATTTGCCTGTAAGTAACATTGGCTGTTTGGCGTGCATTGGCAAAATCTTTTTCAATCAAAGGAAAATCTGCCTTCAAACTCAATGTCAAAGAATCAACTGGGGCGTTTAGTTTCAGTGAATTGATATTATAATTGAGGGTATAGGCATCTTTGGGCAAGGTATATTCTACTTGAATATCATCTCCTGCATCTGATTGTATTGCCAAAATAATTTTAGCATCATCACTACTTTTTACACTAAACACCACATTGTCAAAATCGATATTTTGAGCAGATAAGTTAATTTTTATATCCGTTGGTTGTACCAAATGAAGCTCCTTTCTGGCATAAGTTTTATACTTTTTGAGCAATACGTCTACTACTTTGGCACCTTTAGTAGAGATCAAAACTGCTATATTTTCATTTTCGAGTTTTAATATTTGTTCAGATTTGCCTACTACATTATTAGCCAAAGATCCATAATTTTTTGAAACTGCAACAGAATCGAGCTGTGCAATAGCTTTGATACTATCTGGTGTTGTACTGGCCGAAATGGCTTTGGTTGTTGATTTGGACGTGTTTTCTACTGGTGGTGTGGGAGAAAAAAAAGTAAAATATGCTATTAAAATACCTGAAATTAATACCAAGCCAATGGCTTGATTGCGATCGATGTTTGAATTCATTAAATTTTTTATTTATAAAAGGTCTGCAAAACTAATCAAATTTGATAATTGTACCTATCTTTTTCGTTTTTCAAATCATATTTTTTTGATTTAAAAATATGAGGCAGTTTCTCAAAAACTAATTTGGATTAGATTTTTTGGCTAATATTTTGATTAGAAACACAAAACTTACAATGATAGATACAGAAACAAACCAAAACGATAATGATTGATTTTGGGTTTCTACATAAGATTGAACTTGAGTGCCAAGCCAAATACAAAAAATTGTTCTAGGCAACATCCCCAAAATGCCTGCATAAGTAAATGTTTTGAAGTCAATTTTTAAAAGTCCTAAAATCATATTCATCAAAGCAAAAGGAAGTACAGGAGATAACCTCGAAAAAAATACTATTTTAGACTCGTTGCCCACTATATTTGTAAGAAAACTAGGATATTTATTTTTTGATTTTAGAAATTCTAATAAATTACTATTTAATTTTTGAATAAAAAAAAATCCCAAACTTTGTGCAAATAAATATGTCGGCAAAATCAATAATATGACTTTCCAACCATACAAATAACCTCCTGCCAAGCAAGTAAATGTGGTGGTACAAATACCAAAAGTTAATAAAAAAGCCCATATTGGCGACCATAATGCAATATTTTTAAAAGGAATAGATTTGACAAAACTTTCATTTTCAATGATATAAAAGCTAAAACTAGAACTCGTAAGAAAAGGCAAAATAGATAATAAAAATAAATATGTAAGTAATAAATAAGATTTTTTCATTAAAAATAATAAATTCCTTGATTATAAAAATTAGAAATACTCAAATTGATGTTTTATGTAATTACCTTTCTCAAATATTTCAAAAAAGTAAGGTTATAATTAAATAAATCCAACTATTTTTGATTTAATAATTGCTATCAAGTCTTCAATAAAATGAAATTTTAAAAAAAATGATAAATACATTAAAATTTAATTTCTTACTACAACGCCTTTTGGAACATTGATGTAATCAAACACAATTTTACCATTTTCTCTGTGCCATTTTACTTCAATTTCTCCTTTTGGATGTGGATATTTGCCTTCAAAATAGGAGATGGAATTTGTTTTTGGAGCTACACTTACTATATCTAGGTTGGGTGCTTCTGGATAATTTACACCAATGATATACTTAGAAAGGTAATACACAGGACTAGCCGACCAGGCATGACACATACTGTTGTATGGATTTTTATCAAAATATTCTGGCGTGGTTACAAAACCATTGTATAAACACCAACCCCAACCTTGACGAATCAAATTTTCGGCCACATCACTCAAATCTGCCTTGTAGAGGCCATCTAAAATATAAAACATATAACTTGGCGACACATACACCCCCTTATCTGGGTTGTATCCATTGACAAATAAGTAAGATAATTTAGAAGCTATATGCTTTTTGGATGACTCTAATTGTTCTGGCTTTATTACTCCAGCACGAATGGCAAACAAACTAGCATGAGGCGAATGTGTGGTTCTATCTAAATTATCAGAATAACAACCAAGCTCAGGATTCCAAAATTTTTGAATACTATTACTCAATTTTTCTATTCTTTTAGAATACTCATTGACTTGAGTTGTTTTATTTATTTTTTTTGCCAAATACAAAGCACTTTGTAGCGCTATGAGGTAGGTAATCGAAAAAACACAATGTATACCTTTGATAGAAAGTGAGTTGGGTTCTATGCCCAAATCGCCATGAAAACCCCCATAATGTGCATCAATATTGTGTTTTTTGTCCCATTCAGCATCTAGCAAATTATCTTCTCTTTCGTCTGATAAGTCATTAAACCACTTTAAATTTCCTACAATAGCGTCCCAGTAGTCAATAATTAAGGCTTTATCATTGGTATTATTGAAATATTCTTTGAGACCATCAAGTAAGTTTAGCGAAAAATCAGCAATAGTGTAATTTCCAACATTAGGAAAAACTGCACGAACCTTGCCTGTATTGTCTGGCGATTGTAGATATAATTCTAAGCAACGCCTCATCAATTTTTGGTCTCCAAAAAGTGCTAAATTATTAAAATATTGAATATTAGTATCTCTCAAATACATGCCTCTCTCTCGACCAGAACAATCTACATAGGCATCTTCCATGTTTGCTTTTTGTGTACGATAGCACATCTCCCAAACTGCATTTAGTAGTTGGTCAGAACTAGAAAAAGCACCAATTTTTGTGGTTGGATAGTTGGCAGAAATGATTTCAAATTTTTCTAAAGTAATGTCTTGTAAAATGTTTCTAAAAGTAATTTTTATGAATTTTATACCTCTAGGATGTGTAGGCATCCAAGTAAAATTATCCTCAGAACAAATCAATCTATCTCCTGGCAAATAATTAAATGAATGTAGCAAATGCTGCCCATCTTCGCAAAGTTGTTCGCTGTAAGTTAAATCAATGGTTGCATTTTTAGCATTTTTTAATTGGAGTTTTGGATAGGCAAGATTCATTTGCCCAACATCCATTAAAATACTACATCCATTAGGATAAAACTCTTTTTTAATAATAAATCCTTGAAAAGTCTCCTCTTTGAGATTTTCAACTTGCTCTTCATAACAATCCCAACTGGTTTCTAAACAAGGGCTTTCGGCTTTATCATCTATGGTTACATCTACCCATCCACCCACATCTGATAAAGTATCGTTTGAATCAAAAGGTAAGTTTTTGGTTGATATTAGTTTATTGAAAGCTGAAGGTTCTACAATGGGTTGTCGTTTAAAAAAGACTGTATCGCCATTGAGTAATTTATTGGCCGAAATAGTAAGTCCTTTGTTACTAGGAAAAGAAAAATAATGATTTAAAACATCGTTATAAGGGCCAATTTTACCAAAAAAATAATTCCATCCCTTATTGAGCTTGGCTTCTGATAAAATTCTCATGCTATGGGTTTGAGAATCTATACCCCCAAGAAGTTTTCCATTGAGCCAGTTTTCGCCCCAAAATCGGCCAATATGTATCGTTTGCTCTGTTTCAGAATGAATCCAGGTAAAAAAAGATATAAAAAAGTCATTTCCATACCCATTGTTATCCTCGGCTACTAGAGGTAAAGGAATAGAAAATGAATAATAAGTATATTCGTTTAACAAAGGGAAAATATGAATAAACTTCTCAATTTTTACTTCATGGCCTGACATGTAGGGTATATTTCTTTTTGAGAATTTGCCCCAACTTTTTTGATTATCTAATAGAATTGGTAATGGTATTTTTGAATCTTCAAAATCTTTGGATTTCCAGCTTTTTATTTCATTTTTTTGGTCAAATATTACTGTTGGATTTAAAGCAAAACTTAATTTTTGAACATATTTAGAATATTCCTTAGCTTTGGTACAACGCCAATTTTTGTCATTAGTGTCTAAATTTATTGATTTATTTCCATTTTTAATCACACCCCAAGCAATAAATCCACCACGATTTTCGATAGATTTATATGTTTGCATACCAAAATAATTGGCCTGCACAGCTATCACATTTTTTCCTTGCACTAAAAAAGGTGTCAAATCTATTGTATCATAGACAGGAAATCGAGGGTCGAATCGTATAGGTCCTTGTTGAATAAATTGCCCATTTACAAATAATTGATAACTTGTATCTGCAAACAATGATAAAATAGCAGATTCAACTTTGCCCTCAATAAGAAATGATTTTCTAAAATTTGCATACAAATTACGCCCCAAACCAGTTGAGTCATACCAAATAAACTTTGCATTTTTTGGCACTTCAGATTGATTTATTTGAGATTCTGTTTCTAAAATTTCGGATTGCAAATGGTGTGGCCAAAGCCAACTACCTGCCATCGCAATACCTGAATAAGCCACAAAATCTCTTCTACGCATGTTAAATTAAATTAGGAGTTTCAAATGTTAAATAAAAAAAATGAAATAGTACTTGTAACAAACAATAAGAAAATAATTAAAAATAAAAGTAATAATATTAAAAATCAGATATGTAAAAGATTTTTTATGTATACAGATTTGTACTCTTCTGCCAAAATATCCATATATACAATATCAAATTTTAGTGTTCCAATGATTTTAGACTCACGCCTACGACCTATAATTTTGAAGCCACATTTTTCATATATTTTTTTACTTTTGGTATTAAAATCATAAAAACTAAGCCAAATATTATGTAAATTTAATACATTAAACCCAAAATCTAAAAGTAAAGTAATGGCTTCGGTTCCTATGCCCTGCCCCCAATAATTTTTGTCGCCAACAAAAATCCCAAGTTCAGCATTTCGATTAATAAAATCTGGATTCATCAAAGCACAATTTCCTATCAGTTGATCTGTATCTTTAGAAATTATACCAAACAAGTAATCATTGGTTTGATTTTTTGAAAAGTTTTCTAAATACTCTTTTTCTATTTGAAAAGGGATTTGTTGACTATAAGACCTCAAATTGACTGAAACCTCTAAATCATTGAGCCATTCAAAATACTTTTCTGCATCTTCTGTCCTTACAGGCGATAAATAACATTTTGAACCCAATAATTTTTTACTATATTTCATAGTTATTATTTAAAAGAAAAGTTCCAATTTTGATTATTAAAATATATTTTTTCTTAAATCACTTAGAAATACAGAGTAAAAATCAGCAAATAAATGATGTATTTTAAAAAAGCAAAAATAGTTTGATCATTCATTAAGTATATTTATTAAGATAATTTTTTAAATATATTACATGAAAAGATAGAACTAAAATTAAATTTTACTTTATAACAATTAAAAATAAAATTTGTTTAAAAAATCATATTTCTGATAAACTTTTGAGTACTTTTTCGTTGAAAGGCAAAAACTTAAATATACAAAACATTGGCACTGATTCTAAATTGAGCTTAGAAACGTAAATCTTTATTTTAGCCAATTTCATTCTATTGGTATTATCTGAAATAGAAACTCTCAAAATCTTAGTAAAAATAACTAAATGTTCTAAGTTTTCTTTTCCAGCAATTCTTATCTGACGTTGTAAACTATTCATTAATTGATTAAACAAATCATGTTCATTCATCAAACAATATTGCATGGCAAGCAAACATTTTATTTCTATTTGAACTTCTATGTATTTTTTGGCATTCAGTTCAGAAAGTACAGCATTGAGTACTTTTACGGCTTGATCGTACTTGCCAGCATAAAAATAACCTAATGCTCTGTAACAACCATAAGTTGTAAATTTTGGAATATCATCAGTGTCTGGTTCAAATAAACTAAAAAGTGATTTTGCTTCTTCCAACATATTTTCATTTTGGGTTGGGTCAGTAATTTCAGCCTGTTTTTGCATTTTTGAAGTCAACAAAAACACTGGAAAAGTATAAAAACTATAGTTTGACATAAAAATACCTGCATTTTCGTTTAAATCAGCATAGTAAATTTCGGCTCTATTGTGTTCCTCTTTTAAGTTGTAATAACAAAAACGTAAAAAATCGAAAACGATTTTTAAGTGGTGATAATGAATATCTGAATTATATGTAATAAAAATATAATCAATTTTATCAAAAATATCATCTAAAGATTTTTCATTTTCTGGAAAATACTCACTATCTACATATAAATGATGAAAAATACACAAGGCACTTTTGTAGACATTCATCCTATGTGAGGCATAAAGTCTTGATACATTTTCAATTTCTTTGGCAATTAAACCCAACTCTATTTTGGTTGATTGATCGTTGGTTAAGTAATAATGCCCGAATTTTTTAAAATAATCAGCCAGCAAATCCTCAGCTTTGTCGAGTGCTAATGTAAATGCTATATGTTTGTTGTATAATTGTGAGTAATGATAATGCTCTGGCGTGTTGATATGAAATTTTTTGAGGTTTTTATAAATCCCAACCAACTCGTTTGTTAAATCATAATCTGTAAGCTCTTTTTCTAGCTTTTTGAGTGTAGCTATTACAATATTTTGCCTTTTGGTATAAATTATATTATTAATATTCGACACTTTTTTGAGAATATCTGCCTTTGGACTTTCCATGGCTTGTACAAAATATTCTTCTATTTTTTCATTCAATCTAGACCTTAATGTATAGTAAGCATTAGAATTAACTTCTAACTCTTCCATTATTTTGGTGTCAGATAGCTTTTTTTCTTTAAAATATTTCAACAAATAAGCAGATTTTGATGCATTGCTTTCCATCAACAAATCGTATATATTGTTAAAATCATTTTCAGTCAGTTGACGAATGATATTTTTTAGTTTCGACATATTAATTTAGTGTAAAATTAAAGGTACATTTAAGTAGAATAAATATACATATTTTTATAAATTTGCAAAATAGTATAACAAAAATATTACTATATATTAGCTTCACGTTTACAAAATTAACATAATTTTGAAATATTAAAAATAATTTTAAAAAAAATAAAAATCAATTAATAGATAAATTTAAAATTTTATAAATTAAAATATAATGCCAAAATCAATCTACTAATAAGTAGAAATATCGATTTTATTCACCCAAAACTGCTATTTTTCTTACCCTTTTTAGATTAAATCTTTTAAGCGTATGTTTACAAATATGCCTTGTGGCTTCTTGCACATCATCTGTAAGCAATAGCAAATCTAAGTCTTCTGGAGAAATAGTTTTTTCGTCTTTCATTTTATAAATAAAATTCATTAATGGCTGATAATAATCTACGCCCATCAATACCACTGGAAAATCTTGTATTTTTTTGGTTTGAATCAATGTAAGTGCCTCAAAAAGTTCGTCTAATGTACCAAAGCCACCTGGCATGGCCACAAATCCATAAGAATATTTGACTAAAAATACTTTTCTTACAAAAAAATACTTTATATTAACCCATTTATCCAAATAAGGATTTTCTTTTTGTTCAAAAGGCAATACTATATTACACCCAACTGAGTTGCCGCCAGCCTCTCTCGCTCCCCTATTGGCAGCTTCCATGATACCTGGCCCACCTCCCGTCATTACTGTAAACCCTTCGTGAGCTAGTTCTTTGCCAAGTTCGACAGTCATTTTATAATAATTATGATTTTCGTTGAATCTTGCAGAACCAAATACTGTGATACTTGGCCCTATAAAATGGAGTGCTCTAAAACCTTTGATAAATTCAAAAAAAACTTGGATGGCCATTTTTAATTCTCCTAATCTACTCAGTGGCCCTGATAAGAAATTTTGTTCTTTTATGATGTCTGCGTTATTCATTCTTATTTAATGCGTGATGTGTTAATGTGTTTATGTATTAGTGTGTTAATGTGTTAATGTGTTTATGTGTTAATGTGTTAATGTGTTTATGTGTTAATGTGTTAGTGTGTTAATGTGTTAGTGTGTTAGTGTGTTTATGTGTTAGTGTGTTTATGTGTTAGTGTGTTTATGTGTTAGTGTGTTAGTGTGTTAGTGTGTTTATGTGTTAGTGTGTTAGTGTGTTAGTGTTTATGTGTTAAGGTGTTAATATGTTAATGTATTAATGTTTAAAGAATAATGTGTAATGCGTAAAGTTCGTTTGATGTAAAAATATTTTTTTAAAGATTATAATTAAATAATGTTTTAAAAATTGATTTTTAAAAAAAACGTATATACAATAATTCATAACTTATAACTTATAACTTATAACTCATAATCAATAAATTATTTTTGCTTACGTAATAAAAGTATCAATGTTATATTATATAATTGTAAGTTGAAAATAAAACTAAAAAATTTTTAGAAAATAGCTTATGAAAATTACTATTGTAGGTACTGGTTATGTAGGTTTGGTTACTGGAACTTGTTTTGCCGAAACAGGAATGCAGGTTACTTGTGTTGATATTGATATTAATAAAATTGAAAATTTAAAAAAAGGAATTTTGCCTATTTATGAGCCTGGATTGGAAGAGATGGTAGAAAGAAATGTAAAAAAAGACAGATTACATTTCTCTAATTCTCTTAAAGATAGCATTGTAGGTTGCGAATGTGTATTTATAGCTGTAGGCACTCCACCAGGCGAGGATGGAAGTGCTGATTTGAAATATGTGTTGGGTGTAGCCAAAGAAATTGGCCAATATGCTCAAAATTATATGGTTGTAGTTACCAAAAGTACTGTGCCAGTAGGAACATCCTTGAAAGTAAAAAATGCTTTAGCAGAGGCTTTAGCAACCCGAAAATCTAATTTAAGATTGGATGTAGCCTCTAATCCTGAGTTTTTGAAGGAAGGTGCAGCCATAGACGATTTTTTAAAACCTGATCGTATCGTTGTTGGCATTGATACTGACGAAGCCAAAGAAATTATGAACAGGTTGTATAAACCATTTTTGCTCAATGGCCATCCCCTATTTTTTATGGATATTCCATCTGCTGAAATGACAAAATATGCTGCCAACGCTATGCTTGCCACTAAAATTAGTTTTATGAACGATGTAGCCAATCTGTGCGAAATCATGGGTGCAGATGTAAACATGGTTCGCAAAGGCATAGGTTCTGATGCACGTATAGGCACCAAATTTATTTACCCAGGCATTGGATATGGGGGTTCGTGTTTTCCAAAAGATGTAAAAGCTCTTATAAAAACTGCTAAACAAAATGGGTATGATATGCAAATACTCAACGCTGTAGAATCTGTGAACGAAAACCAAAAATCTGTACTTTTCAATAAAATAACTAAACATTTTGGCAATAATCTTACAGGAAAAACTTTTGCTCTATGGGGGCTTTCGTTTAAACCCAAAACGGATGATATGCGAGAAGCTCCATCGCTTGTTATTATAGATAAAATAATAAAAGCTGGCGGCAAAGTAAAAGCCTACGACCCAGTAGCTATGCACGAAACTCAAAAATTTATTGGAAATAGTATAGAATATGCTACCGATGATTATGATACTTTGCCAAATGCTGATGCTCTGCTTTTGATTACTGAATGGAACGAATTTAGAAACCCTGATTTTGAAAAAGTTGCTTCTTTGCTCAAAAATAAAGTTATTTTTGATGGTAGAAATATCTACGATGCCACAGAATTGAGGAAAATAGGATTTCAATACTATGGAATTGGCGTAAAATAAATAAAAAAAAGCCTCAAATCAATGAGGCTTTTTTTATTCTACATTTTAATAAAAAATTACTTAATTCAATGAATTTAATTTTTAAATTTATTAGCTTGTAAGTAAGAACTAAAGCATCTCTTTTAATTTCATTTCTGTAAATCTACGTTTACTTTCAAGTGGAAAATCGCTATTCATAAACCAATCATAGTAAGTAGGTTCTTTTTTTAGCACTTCACTCACAGATTTATCTTTATGTTTACCAAAATTGACCACTGCTACACCCATTTTATTATAAACAAAGCGTCCAGCAAAGTCTATTTGATTAGACATAGATAATTTATGCAACACAGCCATATCATTTTGTACAGGTATAGTTTCTTTACCAGAATTATCTTTTATTACTTTACCTTCGTACTTCAATACCTGAGCTTCAAGCACTTCGAGGGTAGCGATGGTGTCAGCTTCTGCACTATGGGCATCAATCAGTTGTTTATCACAATAAAATTTGAAAGCAGCTGATAGCGTTCGTGGTTCCATCAAATGGAAAACCTTTTGTGCATCTACAATATTTCTTCCTTCAATTTTAAAATCAATATTTACACGCAAAAATTCTTCAACCAACAATGGCAAATCAAATTTGACACAATTATACCCAGCCAAATCACATCCTTCAATAAACTGGGATAAATTTTTAGCAATTTCTACAAATTTTGGACAATCTTTTACATCATCGTTAGAAATTCCATGCACCATACTTGCCTCTGCAGATATCTGCTTCTCTGGATTTACTCTTTTTGTAAGAATTTTTGTTTCACCATTTGGCATCAATTTTACAAAACTAATTTCTACAATTCGGTCGTTGGAAATACTAAGTCCAGTAGATTCAATATCAAAAAATACTAGGGGTTTTTTAAGTTTTAAATTCAATTATTTGGTGTTTAAGGACAATTATTCAAATCTTTTAAAGCATCTGAGAGCTCAATTTGAGCATTTTTGGTAGATTCGTATGCATCTAGGCTATAAGCCAGTGCTTTGTTGATATATGTTTGAATTAAATCAACATCAGATTCAGCTATAGCTTTTTTTGTATATAACACTATTTCATGGGTCTGAAAGACCAAATGTCTGCAATAATCTTCGGCATCATCGGCTTCTTGGGCTGCCTCGTTGCAACCTGCTTTTTTTGCATTTTGCTGAATTTCATCAGAATAATTTTCTGATTGTTTGGCCTTTAATTCTGTATTTTCTGCCAACGCCAACACATTAGCCAAGGTTTTTTTGACGATATTTGTATCTTTTTTGGCGAGAACTTTTTTTAAAATTTCAGATGCAGTATTACAATTATTTTCAATTCTATCAACTAGAGCAATGCTTTTATTAATCGCAAGCGACAAAGACTCTTTTTGTGCAAAACAAAATAAATGTAGAAACAAAAAATAAAATAAAAGTTTGGATTTATTCATAAACACAAATGTAAAAATTATAATAACTTTAGCAAAAATTAATTTCAAAAAACATATTTAATAAAATTGCTATAAAAATGTCGTTTTTATTTCAAAAATTAACTTTTAATAAAAACATTTATCTTTAAAAAAAAGTAAAACAAATAATATTACAAATAATGATTGAAGTAGTCATTGAAAATAAAATTTCGGCATCATTTTTATTAAAACACTGTATTGATAACCATTTACAAATAGCATTGTCGGTTTTGCCCAACGATAATTTAATTGACATACATATTTCTGAAAACTTATTAAAAATCAATGATACTTACGAATTATTTGAAAAAAGTGGATTTGTAATATCACCATTTTCTTACAACGAAAATTCTGATATTTTTCTTATAGAACCTCAATATCAATACAAATACAAACTCGATTTCCTTACCAAACCTGAAAAAGTTATTAACGAAATAAATTTTGAAAAAATCAATTTAGAAAATAAAAAACAGGAACTATTAACAACTGAAAATGAAACATTAAAAAAAAATCACAATGAAATAATTTCAAATATTATTACTGAAATAAGAAACGAAAATGTAAAAAAAGTAGTTTTTGCCAAACAAAAAAAAGTAAAAATAGATGCAAATTTTGATATTTTTGACAATTATATAAAACTATGTAACAAAAATACAAACGCATTTAATACATTAATTTATACTTCAATTCATGGAATTTGGATAGGTTCAAGCCCAGAAATTTTGGTCTCTGTAGATGATAACCAAAATTTTAAAACTGTGGCTTTGGCAGGTACAAAATCAGTGCAAAATGTGCAATCAAACACATCTGAAGCACAATGGACACAAAAAGAAATACATGAACAAGCCTTAGTTTCGAGATACATAGTAGATTGTTTCAAAAAAATTCGAGTAAGAGAGTACGAAGAAAATGGCCCAAAAACTGTTCAGGCTGGTCCTTTGTGGCATCTAAAATCAGAATTTGTAGTTGATTTAAAAACCATTAATTTTGAAAATTTACCAGCAGTCATGTTAAAATTACTAAACCCTACATCAGCAGTTTGTGGAATGCCCAAAGAAAAGGCCATAAAACTGATTCAATCAAACGAAGATTTCTTACGAAACCTATATGCTGGTTATATTGGTTTAGTAAATTTCGGTAATGATAATAAAATCAGTCAAGTTTATGTTAATCTAAGGTGTGCATCAATCACAAACGAGGAGATACATTTTTATGCTGGTGCTGGCATTACTGAAGACTCAATTCCTGAAGCAGAAAACGATGAAATACATAGAAAAATGCAAGTTTTAGCAAATATTTTTAACATAAATTTGTAATTAAATCTTTAATACCTAATTTCATAAAATAAATAAATATTATTCAAACAATAGATTTTTCATCGATTTTTTCTGCACATCAAATAAAATATGCAGTCATTTGTTCGGGTTCTAGGTCTGCACCACTTACAATTTCATTTGCTAGAAATAATAAAATAAAATCTTACTTTATTTATGACGAGCGATCGGCAGCTTATATGGCCTTGGGCTTATCCATACAGTTACAACAACCCGTTGTGCTTATTTGCACATCAGGCACAGCAGCTTTAAATTTTGCTCCAGCTGTTGCAGAAGCATTTTATCAAAATGTGCCACTACTGGTATTGACAGCCGACCGCCCAAAAGAGTGGATTGGCCAGAACGATGGACAGGCAATAGAACAAGAAAATATTTTTGAAAAAAATGTACTCAAAAGTTACTCAATTCAAGTTACAGATACACATCCAGATTCTGATTGGCACATACAAAGAATCATAAATGAAGCCATATTTATATCAAAAAAAGCAATTTCTGGCCCTATTCATATCAATTTTGGATTTAGAGAACCATTTTATCCTAAGATAGATGAAATACCAAACCATGAAGTTAAAATCATAAAAACACTCAACACAAAAGTAATATTATGTGATAATGAAATAAATGAAATTAAATCAATTTGTCAAAATAATTCTAAAATATTAATCATTATTGGCCAATCAAATGTAAGTAAGAAAAACATTGATTTAATACAAAAATTTACTAGCTCAAATCAAATCCCAGTATTTGCCGATATTAATTCAAATTTTCAATCTATTTCTACTGCCATTTTATACAATGATATTGTTGTTTCAAATCTATCTGAAAACGAAAAAGAAAGTCTAAAACCTGATATTTTGATTACTTTTGGCAATCAAATTGTATCAAAAAACATCAAATTGTTTATAAAAACACATAATCCAAAATATCATTTTCATATCCAAGAAACCAATCAAATCATTGATACATTTCAATCTATAACCCATTTTATACCTGTTAGCATTTCTGAATTTATTTCAAATGTAGATTTTAAATACAATTTTGAAAATAATTACTTACAAGAATGGAAAAAAAGAGACAAAATCGGCCAAACAAGCATTGATGACTTTTACAAAATTAAACCATTTTCAGAATTAGGAATAGTAAAAAAAATTACTGAACATATACCTACAAACTCTGTTTTTCATACTGCCAATAGCTTGTCTGTGAGGTACTTAAATATACTATCTTGCAGCAAAACTTTTAATTATTGTAATCGAGGCACTAGTGGAATTGATGGATGTACAAGCACAGCTGTAGGAGCAGCTTTGGCCACAGAAGCCATGGTAGTTTTATTAACAGGTGATGTGGCATTTTTTTATGATAGAAACGCATTTTGGCACAACTATATGCCTAAAAATTTAAGAATAATATTACTCAATAATAGTGGTGGATTTATTTTTAAAAATGTAGAAGGTGCCAAACACCAACCTGAATTAGATTCGTTTTTTGTAGGAAATCATACATCTACTGCACTGCATTTGGCTACTGAATTTAAAATAGACTATCGTTGTATAAAAGCTAATGACATAGAGGATAATATTTTAGATTCTTTTTTTGAAAATTCTGAAAACTCAAAAATACTAGAAATCAAAACAGATGGTAATGAAATAACTGAAGATTTTAAGGTTTTAAAACAAATCATGCAAAAAAACTCAGAAAATGTCATCTAAATTTCCAAACAGAATTACTAGGATTTCTTACGTTTTTGAGTGCTATTTTTTGAGCCATACTTTGAATAACAATCAATTAAAATCTAAAATAATAAACGATTTTATAGAAAATAAAACAATAATAGAAACTATAGAAGAAGATATTTTTGAATCTCAAAATATAAATGATTTATTAAAATTTGCTAAAAACACAGTTCCACAAACAAAAAAATCTGTCATATTTTCAAAAAATATTAGTAATATATGCTATGAAATTGAAAATAAAACTTTAAAATTTAATTTTGATATAATTTCAAATATATTTTTCTATTTGTCTGGATATCAAGAAATTATAATTCAAGAAAGAGATTCACTCCATAGATTTAATTTCAAAAATAGTATTCAAAATAAATTACAAACAGCTCATATTCCTATCGTTAATATATTGTTTGAGTTCTTAACAGATGCCTTAAATACTTTTTATAAAATTGATATTCAAAATAAATTTGCAAATCCAGCCGTTTGGGTTACTTCTGATGTAGATATTTGGCAACATATTAAAAGAAATTCAATCTTACAATGCCTTAAAAAAGGTAATTTAATAGAAACCATAAAAGTAATATTATTTCAAAAAATTTATTATTGGAAAATTAAATTAAAAAGTTACGAAGATAAATATCAATGTAGGTCTTGTTTATTTTTTATGTCAGAATGTAGAAAATTTGGACAATATAACAATGCTGATTATGAAATTAAAAAAACGAAATTTCAAAAAGTATTACAATCTATAGACCCTGATTTTGTTGGAATTCATCCATCGTTTGGATGTAATATAAATGAAAAAAAATTAAGGAATGAGATAGCTGGTTTAAAAATAGAAACGAGCATAAATAGGTTTCATTTTCTGCAATTTGATTTATCAAAAACAAGCCAAATTTTAGAAAATTCAAGTCTAACTATTGATTCAAGTCTAGGTTTTGCCGAAGAAATAGGTTTCAGAAACGGCACCTCTTTACCATTTTATTTATTTGATTTTAATAAAAATATGACTACCCATGTTGTTGAAATACCATTGATTTTGATGGATGCTACACTATTCTACCCTCACTACTTAGGGATTGAAAAAAAGGAAATATTTTTTGAAAAAATAGTGCCATTAATTACTAACCTAAAAACGTATGGAGGTATATTTACCATCAATTTTCATAACCATATTTTTGTAGAACCCAAATATCAATTTTGGTTACAATGCTTTGATGATTTGATGGATTATTTACAAAAAAATAACTTTTATTTTATTGACAAAAGCATAAAATCATACTTAAATCAAGATTAATAAAAAAACTATCCCAACATTTTGCTTCTTTTTACAAAATAGGGCTGTAATATATTTCTAAAATCTTCACAAACATCGGCTTCTACAAAATCAATTTTATACTGCCTTGCTTTTAGTTTAATTTCAGATGAAAAGTTTTTCATTATATTACTATACTCTTCTCTAATATTTAGAGGATTTGTTTTAATTTTTTCGCCAGTTTCTGAATCTATAAAAACTATATTTTTATCATCAAAATTAAGATTTTGTTCTGTATTGGTATCTTTGATATGAAAAGCTAAAACTTCATGTTTATTGTGTTTTAGATGTTTAAACGAATCAAATAGAGCATCAGAATTATTGATGTCATCATAAAAATCAGTAAGAATTATTACAAGACTTCTTTTATGGATAGTATTTGTAATCTTATTTAAAATATCAGTAATGTTACTTTTTTTGGAAATAGATTTTTGAATATAAATATTTTCTAATTTTTGCATTAATTCATTACCATGAATCCCTGTCGATTTCATGGAACTTTGATAAGAAATATCAGAATCAAAAGTAATTAATTGAACAGCATCTCTTTGTTTTTGTAACATCAAAATGATGGAAGCCGCAGCCAAAATACCAAATTTAATTTTATCATTATTAGGTGCTGGATAATACATCGAGGGCGATATATCAAGTACGATAGTGCATCTTAGGTTTGTTTCTTCATCGTATCTTTTATTGTACAATTTATCAGTTTTGGCAAAGGCTTTCCAATCAATATGTTTGGTACTTTCGCCAGTATTGTATTGCCTATGTTCGGCAAATTCTACCGAAAAACCATGAAAAGGCGATTTATGTAACCCAGTAATAAAGCCTTCTACTACTTGTTTGGCCAAAAATTCTATATTTGAAAACTGCCTTGTTTGGCTTAAAATAGTATCTAATTTCAAAATTTATTGATTGTTTTTAGTAATATTATTGAGTAATGGTACATAATATTTATATACACTATAAATGGCAAATGCCGAAAAAGCATGCCATACCACATGGCCATTGATGATATGATTTTCTGGTTTGCAATATACTTTGTATGTATCCAAATACCAAAAAAATGAACCACCCAAATAGCCAAATAGTGCTAAATAAATCCAAGTAAATCTTTGTTTTATTGACGATTTGTAAAAATGTATAACCTCTAAAATAATAACACTTATTATCATAAATAAGTAAAAAATACCTGTAGTTTCTTCAAAAAAATAGGTATAAATAAGTAATAATAAATTAGAAAAAATAAAATAAAAGAGCTGTAATTTGTTGTTATTAAGGTACTTTAGTGATTGAAACCTAATTAAATTGATATAAATCAGGGTTGTTGCCAATAGATACATTGAACCCAAATCCAACATACTACCAATAAAAGTAAGTGTAGCATGAAATACAAATGAAAACAAACCAATCAGTATTGAAATAGTACCAAAATAAATGGCTTCTTTTTTTTGAGATTGAAATAAAATTATTACGCCAAAAATCAGATAAAATATACATGAAAAACTCGATGCAGGCTCAGCAATCCACTGACACAAATTCTCTTCACAAAAATCAATTTTTGAGGGTTTAAAATTACTCCAAGGACATTGCATTTGTCATTTATATATCAAAATTAATACGTAAAATATTACTGGTTGAAAAAAATAATTAAAGAATTAAATAGACAAATTATTACTATTTATCCATTTAATTTTTTATGATCAGCCAAAAATTTCTCTAATCCACTATCTGTAAGAGGGTGTTTTAAGAGAGCTAAAATAGCACTCAAGGGACCCGTCATGACATCTGCTCCAACTTCAGCACATTTGATAATGTGCATAGGGCCACGCACAGAGGCTGCCAATACTTGTGTATCATAACCATAATTGGCATAAATAAGTACAATTTGAGAAATCAAATCCATACCATCGTAAGAAATATCATCTAGTCGGCCAATAAAAGGAGATACATAAGTAGCTCCAGCTTTGGCAGCCAACAAAGCCTGCCCAGCCGAAAAAACCAAAGTACAATTTGTACGAATACCTTTGTTACTAAAATATTTTATCGCTCTAATTCCATCTTTAATCATTGGAATTTTTATCACAATTTTATCATCAATAGTAAGTAGCTCTTCGCCTTCTTTAATCATATTTTCATAATCTGTGGCAATCACTTCGGCACTTACATCGCCATCTACAATATCACAAATAGCTTTGTAGTGTCTAAAAACATTATCTTTTCCGCTGATTCCTTCTTTAGCCATTAAAGATGGATTTGTGGTAACACCATCCAAAACACCAAGATTTTGGGCTTCTCTTATTTCGGCCAAATTGGCTGTATCTATAAAAAACTTCATTTAATTAAATTCAAGTATTGTTTTACAAAGGTAACATAATTTGTATTTTATAAAGTATTAAGTGTAAATTATTTTATATCAAAGACTTGTATTTTTGTAGAAATGAATATTTAATGTAAAAAATATATAAAAATTATTTAATATTATATATTTGTAAGTAATTGATTAGAAAACAAAAGGACTTAAAAATATTATAAATGAAATTTTATTATTTTTATTGCATATTATTACTTTTTTTTAATGCTACAACTTTTGCTCAAAAAGTTCATACTATTGCAGATAACAGGTTAAAAAAAAATATTGAAAATGTGCATGGGGGGTTGGCTAGTGTTCTGAAAATGAGAGGGGTTACTTATGAATGGAAAACCAAAAGTTATCCACAATTTTTGCACAGAGATGGGCCAGAGATTGGTTTTGTAGCCCAAGAGGTAGAATTAGTAGAACCCCTTTTGATTGATTTTACCACAGATGGGTTTAAATGTGTAGATTATGAAAGAGTTACTGTACTTTTGGTTGAAGCCATCAAAGAACAACAACAAATGATTAATCATTTAAAAAAACAAATGAACGTAATGCAATCAGAGATTAACAAAATGAAATTAAATACAAAAAAATAAATATTTTAGTTATAATAGTTTTCAAAACATATTTCAGATGCTAAAAAATTTAGCTCTTGTGCTATTATAAGTTTGTCTGAAACTGTAATATTTTTATTTTTTTTACTATTTTCGATTTTAATATAATCAGATAAATTAGCTATCGAAAAATAATTCTTTGCTTTAGTTTGTAGTCTCATTTTTGTAAATTTTATATTACAAATTTAGTTTGTATCTTTGAGTAGCACAATCACGGAACTCCGTGATTTTTACAACTATTTTTGTAACGGTTTTCAGGTAGATTTTTAGTATTTTTAATGAATTTTAGAGCAATTAAATTACTTATTTTTGTATTAATTTTGAGCCAAGTTCCTGATTTACAGGCAGATACCCTTGATTTGAAAACTGAAAAAGACATAATACTTGCTAGTTTTGTTGCTACTTATAAAGACACAAACTCGGTTTATGATTTCAAAAAAATATACGCACATAGAAATCAACTTTTTAAATATACAAATCAACCAGCCATACTTGATTTTGGATTTACTGATGCATCAGTTTGGGTAAAATTGGATTATAAAAATGCTTTTTCAGACTATATTTTAAGAATTGAGAATACTGCTATTTATGAAATTGATTACTTTATAGTCAATGAAATTGGTAAAGTCATAAAAAATGGTAAAACAGGAATAAATGTGCAAAGAAAATTTTGGGAAATAGATCATCATTTTCCATCTATTGGCGTGATAGCCAGTGGAAATCAAACGTATTCTTTATATATGAAGGCAACTTCAAAAGAAACACTTGCCTTGAATATGTCTATAAAATCTCCCAAACAAGCATTTGATGAGGCTTACTTAAACCAATTTTTGGCAGGTTTGTATTATGGTATGGTTTTAATAATGATTTTATACAATTTTTTTATTTATCTTACTTTTAGAGACAAGTCCTATCTATGGTATATTTTTTATATGATAGCTACTTTTATAGGACAGTTTAATATAGAAGGCAGATATTTGATGTATATTTCTCCAAATAATCCCCAACATTCTATCTTTGTAGCTGCATTATGTTTTGGTCTAATTCTTATTTTTGCAAACTTATTTATTACTTCATTTATATCAAAAAAATATATTTCAAAATTACAAAATTTCCTTTTCAATGTTTCGTCTTTTATATGTATAGTTGCTATCATTTTTGCAATTTTTTATAAATTTGATATTGCCCTTTTCTTACTATATTTCAATACTTTATTTTTATTTCTGCCTCTTATGCTATATACTATTTATTCATCATACCTCAAAGGATTTTTGGCTGCACGTTTTTTGATAGTTGGTTGGACATCTGTAATCATAGGTGCTTTAATTTTTACCTTGTCAGCTTTTGGGTTTATAAATTATAGCTTGTGGTCTGTAAACGCATTTTTGATAGGTACTGTCATCGAAATTTTGTTTCTATCTTTTGCCCTTGGCGATAAAATCAATATAATAAGGCAAGAAAAAGACGAAGCCATCAATCGTACACTTGTGCAACTAAGAGAAAATTCGATGTTGATGGAAGCCTATAACAACGAACAAAAAAATACCCTAACAGCCTTTATCAAAGGCGAAGAGCGAGAACGAACACGATTGGCAAAAGAACTACACGATAGTTTAGGTCAGATTTTGTCAGTTATAAAAATACAAGCCAGTGCATTTGTATCCATATTTAATACTACAAAAGAACTATTACCATATAGAGAAAACTTACTAAATCTAAACCTCCAAATAGATGAAGCCTGCCTCGAAACTCGTAATATTTCTTACAATTTGTTGCCATTATTGGTCGAAGAATATGGAATATATGCAGCCATCGAAGATTTAGTAAAAAAATATAATGCTTCCAATCAAACTCCTAAAATTAAAACTCTATTTAAAAATAATCATAAAAAACTTACCAAAGAATTTGAATTAATATTGTATAGAGTGGTGCAAGTATCGCTTTCAAATATTATAAAACACGCCAAAGCAAAAGATGCTTTTTTGCAATTTTTTGAAGACGATAACAAACTTTTTATTAATATTGAAGATAATGGAATTGGTTTTGACAAAAATGACTCTTATTTTAAGAAAGGAATGGGTCTTGGCAACATGAAATCAAGAATAGATTACATGAAAGGTACTTTTAGTATTGACAGCCAACCCAACAAAGGCACTCAAATTTTAATTGAAATACCCATTTTGCAATCATGAAAACAGTAAAAATATTAATATGTGATGACCATACTATGGTTTCGCAAGCATTGGCGGGATTTTTGGAACAGCAAAATTTTATCAAAAGTGTATATATATGTACTACTGCTGCCGAAACTATCAAAAAATATGAAACCGAATTTTATGATATTGCCATTCTGGACGTGAATATGGAAGAAATGTCAGGCATAGTGCTGGCAGGCATTTTATCTACAAAGTATGAAAATATTAAAATTATCATGCTTTCAATGCGTAGTGATTTGCTCACTGTAAAAGAATCTATCAAAGCTGGAGCTAATGGATATTTGCTCAAAAATGCTGACTTATCAGAAGTAAAAAATGCCATATCACGTGTAATTGATGGCAAAAGTTATTTTTCTAAACAAATAAGCCAAGCTCTTTTGGATGATCAATTAAACTTAAATTCTGATAAAGAAGAGGTTTTTATTACACCTCGAGAACGCGAAATATTACTTTTAATAGTCAAAGAATATCATACAAAACAAATATCTGAAACTTTAAATATTTCAGAAAACACCGTAGAAACACATCGAAAAAATATTATGAAAAAAACAAATACAAAAACATCGGTAGGGCTTGTGAGATATGCCATAGAGCGGTCGTTATTTTAAAATCATCATACATTAATTTTACTTTTTAATTTATAATTGATTATATTTGAAAATGAAAATAGCAGTTTTTGGACGTAATTTCAACGATGAGGCAGAGCCTTTTGTAACCGATTTTTTTAAAATTTTGCAATCATATCAAGTAGAAGTTGGTATCATAGAATCTTTTGCAGCTTTTCTGCACAAAAAAAAAATAAAAACATTTTCACAGCATACATTTTCGGCCAATGATGAATTATATCACTTTGATTATGCCATCAGTTTGGGTGGAGATGGTACTTTTTTAGAAACTCTATCGCATATTAGAGAAAAAGAAATACCTATCTTGGGCATCAATACTGGCCGTTTAGGTTTTTTGGCTACCACACCAAAACACAAAATACAAGAAGATATTGCACTTTTGATGACTAAAGATTTCAGCGTAGAAAGTAGAACTTTGCTAAAATTAGAAGCCAATCTAGAGCTTTTTAATGGATTAAATTTTGCTCTCAACGAAATTACTATTCAAAAAAAAGATTCCTCTTCTATGATTGTGGTTCATTCCTATATCAACGATGTTTTTCTTAATTCTTACTGGGCAGATGGGCTTATCATCTCTACCCCTACTGGATCTACGGCTTATGCACTTAGTTGTGGTGGCCCTGTGGTTATGCCTAGTTCTACCAATTTTGTGATTGCTCCCATCAGTCCACACAACCTCAATGTGCGTCCTCTGATATTGTCTGATGATTCTAAATTGAGTTTTAAAATTGATAGCAGGTCCAAAAACATATTAATATCTTCTGATTCTCGCTACAAAACTGTAACTTCTGACATATTAATAAACATAAGAAAAGAAGATTTCAAAGCCAAAATTATTAAGCCCAAAGGACACGATTTTTTAATAACATTACGAGAAAAATTAAATTGGGGACTTGATCAAAGAAACTAAAAAAAAATAAAATAATAAATAAGCCACTAATATATGTGGCTTTTTTATTTCAAAAAAATCAAAAATTATATAATACTCATTTTCAACATATTGGTTCTAAATTCGCCATCAATAGGCATACTGGCAGTATTTAAAATTAAATCACCTTTTTTGACTAATTTTTTTTCAACCAATATTTTATTTACAGCCTCTATCATTTCGTCAGTAGACTTAAATTTAGTTTCCATATAAAATGGTTTTATGCCCCACGACAAATTGAGTACATTTACCAATTCTTTGTTGTCGGTAAAAGTAAAAATCAATGCTTTGGGTCTGTGGCTCGAAATCATATTGCCCACAAATCCAGTTTTTGATATATTTACAATCGCTTTAGCATTAATATCATCGGCCAATCTGCAAGCACCAGCTAGTAATCTTTCTCTCAAAAAATCTGGTGAAGTTTTGTCTAAATCATACTCTTTGTTATATACATTTGTACCTTTTTCGATAGCTCCAATAATAGCAACCATTGCTTTTACAGACTCTATTGGAAACGAACCAGAGGCCGATTCTGCACTTAGCATCACTGCATCTGCCCCGTCAATTACAGCATTGGCCACATCTCCAGCCTCTGCTCTTGTTGGTCGAGGATTTTTTATCATGCTTTCCAACATTTGCGTAGCCACAATGACAGGTTTGGCAGCAGCATTGCATTTGCGAATCATCATTTTTTGGGCCAAAGGCACATCTTCCATAGGTATTTCTACACCCAAATCGCCACGAGCTACCATCAAAGCATCTGATTTTTCAATAATCTCGTCTATTTCGAGCAAAGCCTCTGGCTTTTCTATTTTAGCAACTACTTTTGTGTTTTTACCTTTTGATTTTATAATTTCTTTTATGTCATCAATATCTTTGGCATTTCTTACAAACGATAAAGCCACCCAATCTACACCATGTTCTAATCCAAAAAGTAAATCTTCTTTGTCTTTTAGCGTAAGTGATGGTTCTGACACTTTAGTATTTGGTAAGTTTATGCCTTTTTTTGATTTTAATATTCCACCATACACAACCTCTGTTACAATGGTATCAGTGCCATTGGTTGATACAACTTTTATTTCAAGGTTTCCATCGTCTATCAAGATTCTGTCCCCAGCTTTTACGTCTCTTGGCATTAGGGTATAAGAAGTGTATATACGCTCGGCATTACCAATTACTTTTTCGGTAGTAATGGTTAGTTTGGCACCTGGCACTAACTCAACGCCATTGTTTTCAACTTCACCTGTTCTTATTTTTGGACCTTGCAAATCTTGCAACATAGCAATAGTAGTACCATATTTTGCATTTAAAGCCTTGATATGATTGATAACTTTCAGATGGTCTTCGTGGCTTCCATGCGAAAAATTAAGACGAAACACATCGGCACCTGCTTGTACCAATTCCCACAATTTTTCGGGTGTGTTGCTTGCCGGGCCTACAGTAGCTAAAATCTTGGTTCTATTGAAAGGTATTTCCATAATATGTTGTTTAGATTAATAAATTTTCTTTGGATGGTAATGCTTCGTAATCAATTTGATTTATATATTGAATTTCGGGTACTAACTGCATTTTTAATATACATTCTTTATAATAAGCTGCAAACTCGCCATTTAGTACCACAAAATAATCATATCTTTTTAATTCTGGCAACAAATATGGCTTTTTTATATTAAAAAATTCAATTGCTCTGTTTTTTAATAATCTAACCATACTGTATTCGGTTTCAAATATATAATTTGAAATGTAAAAATTATCATTTTTTATGAATTTATAATTAATATCATCTTGTTTTGCTAGATGAATGTCTAAATATTTGTTTAAACTCCAAGCCAAAGTAAAATCACGTGCTGCCGATATTACTCCCAAAAGCACAAAATCAAAATCATAAGCGATGTCTAAAACTAGCTTGTTTTTCTTCAAAATGAATCATTTTTCAATCGTAAATTAATTAAAAATGTATCAAATCATATCCACAATATGATTTTTTGAGTAAAAAAGTAAATAATTACTTTTATTTTAAAACAATCTACTCCACAATCATCAATTTAGCAAAACTAAGTAATAATGTTTTTTCGCCTGCTTTGTCAAATACTATGGTTGCTTTTCGTTCGTTTCCATTGGCATCTATTTTTGTAACCATTCCAAATCCAAACTTTGGATGTTCTACTTTGTGGCCCACATTCAATTTTGTGGTGTCGCTGGGTTTAAAATTATCAGATATTTTGTGGTCTGTTGTTGTAGGTACTATGGGTTTTGGTGCCTCTTTTTTGGGCAAATTGAATCCTGGTTTAGTAAGATTGCTGCCACCAAGTTTTGTAGTTGCAGTCATAAAATCATCCGAAAACATATCTTGGCTTGATTTTTTTGGCATTTTGAGATAGCGTTCGTCTATTTCTTGCAAAAATCTACTAGCTTCGCAATTTTCTAATCTACCAAATTTGTAGCGTTGCAAAGCGTAAGAAAGTGTAAGTTTTTTCTCTGCTCTAGTTACAGCTACATAAAACAATCTACGTTCTTCTTCCAAATCAGCTCTCGATTGTAGCATCATTTGGCTTGGAAACAAGTTTTCTTCCATACCCACCACATATACATTCTTAAATTCCAAGCCTTTGGCCATGTGTATCGTCATCATGGTTACATAATCTGTACCATTGGCATCTTTGGCATCAGCAGTACTGAGTAAGGCTACTTCTTGCAAAAACGCACTCATAGATTTGTCTTCTTTTTCGGGATCTTCACTAAATTCTTTAATGGCATTGAGCAACTCTTGTAAATTTTGATAACGAGCCAATCCCTCTACCGTTTTGTCATCGTACAATTCTTGCGAAATTCCACTTTGTTTGGCAATTAGTTTGGCAGCCTCGTAAGCGTCTTTGGTAGAAATGGCCAGTTCAAATCCTCTTACAAGATCTACAAAATCGCCTACGGCCACAGAAACTCTGCCTGGCATAAAACTTTGAATATTGAGCATAGCATCCCATATAGTAACCCCATTATCTACAGCAGTTACAATAATTTTGGTTACAGATGTGTCGCCAATACCACGCTTGGGGTAATTGATAATTCGCTTAAAAGCCTCTTCATCACTATGATTGACGGTATATCTCAAGTAAGCTATCAAATCTTTGATTTCTTTTCGTTGATAAAACGACAGCCCACCAATTATTTTGTATGGAATGTTGAGCCTTCTCAAAGCCTCTTCCATAGACCTAGATTGGGCATTTGTACGATAAAGTATACAAAAATCACTGTTTTTTTGTTGGTTATGATTTTTCTCTTCAAAAATTGATTGAGCAATCAATCGCCCCTCTTCGTTATCAGAGGTAGCCTTCAAAACTTCTATCAAATTGCCATCCTCATTATTAGTCCAAACATCTTTTTTGAGTTGTGCTTTATTGTGTTTTATTACTGAATTGGCAATATTGACAATATTTTTTGTAGACCTATAGTTTTGCTCCAACTTGATGGTGTGTAGGTTGGGATAGTCTTTTTCAAAATTAAATATATTTGAT
Organism: Cytophagales bacterium; assembly: GCA_013297755.1. Lineage (GTDB taxonomy): Bacteria > Bacteroidota > Bacteroidia > Cytophagales > UBA9547 > REAG01. Next base: position 40,557 of record JAAFIH010000002.1, on the reverse strand, counting down.
ATATCAGCACCTCTAAAAGCATAAATACTTTGTGCATCATCGCCCACAACACATATATTCTTACGAATGTGCGACAGCATTTTAGTAATCATATACTGCACATAATTGGTATCTTGGTACTCGTCTACCATTACATAATGAAATCGTTTTTGATATTTGTTTAACACATCAGGATGCAATGAAAACAACTTGCAGGTTTGGAAAAGTAAATCATCAAAATCCATGCAACCTGCTTTAAAACATCTTTCAGAATATTTTTTATAAATTTCATAAATTTTTGGTTTCATAGAAACCTCGTCATCAGACATCAAAATAGGATTTTGAGCATACTCAGGTGGAGAAATCAACCTATTTTTGGCAGATGATATTCTAGATAATACTGCATTTACTTTGTATATTTTATCATCTAATTGCATTTCGTTTAAAATACTTTTTATCAACGATTTGCTGTCGTCAGTATCATAAACTGTAAAATTATTGGGGTATCCTAATTTATCAGCCTCAGAACGTAATATTCTTGCAAAAATAGCATGAAAAGTTCCCATCCAAAGATTTCGGGCATCAGTACCAGCTACTTTTTCTATACGTTCACGCATCTCACGGGCAGCTTTGTTGGTAAAAGTGAGCGAAAGTATATTGAAAGAATCTACGCCTTTGGTCATCAAATGAGCAATGCGATGTGTTAGAACTCTAGTTTTGCCAGAGCCAGCTCCTGCAATTATCATCAAAGGGCCTTCTGTATGCAACACTGCCTCACGCTGAGGTTCGTTTAATCCCGTTAAAAGATCTTTCATCTTGATAAATTAATTTCAACTTGCAATGTAATGGTTTATCAAACCAAGTTTTAAACAACATTAAAATTGAATCAAAAAATATAACAAAAATAATATCATAAAAGTAAGATAAATAATATTAATTAAATATTATTATACATATTTATCACAATAATTTGTCCAAAAAAGTAATCTTTGATGAAAAATATTTTTGGCTTCTTTTATTATTTTTCCATAATTATTAAGCACATATCTATAAGAAGTATTTTCTGTAAATCCACTTATGTTTTGAGCAAAAATCATGTCAAGTGCAGTAGCATTGCCAAAAACATCTTTTAAATCAGTCAGTTGTTGCAAATCGATATTATCATTTTTTGTCATTAATGGTTTTATAAATGAATCATAAATTTGCATGGCCATATCATTCATGGCAAGCCCTTTTTCCATCATTAAATTATCTTTGGCTGGGTTTACATATTCAAAAAAAGTGCCATCAAACACATTTGTTAGTTGCGAAAAATCATTGTATTTGCAATTAAAAAAATATTTTTCTGGTCGCAAAAAAGTATATTTTGATAATTCAGAATTACCAATTTTTAAGAGCCATTCATGTATCAATAAGGGTCTTTGGGCTTCCAACGAGGGGTCTATAATATACCAATCAAAGCTATTTTGAGTGTTTTTAATCTTAATGGCTGGTGCTGTATGAAAATTCCAATAAACCAAATTATTGTAAGAAATTTGATTTTTATCTTCAATAAACAAACTCCTATTGTCATTTTCAAACAAAGCCGATGGAGCAAAAAGCCATATTTTTCGATGCTCTATTTTAAATTTTTTTAATAATATAAGCGACAATAAGTGGCTTCGCTGCTGACAGCCACCTTGTGGATAATCGAATGTAACTGGTACTTTTTTTGCTAAAAAATCAAAAGCAAATTCAAGGTCCGATTTTGTATATTCTATTAAATTTTGGTCTTCATCAATAGGTAATTCATCATGTAGCATGTAGTAAATATAATGATAAAAAACTTCATTAGAGAATTTTAAAAAAATCTACAATTAAATCTTGAAAAAAGACAAAATATAAAAAAGTAGAAAAGTAAATTGAATAACTATATCAATCCTATAAAAATATCATTTCCTAAGATTTATTTCCTTTAAAGTAAACTAAAGTTCTAAGCATGGTGTTTCTTGGAATTATGAAGAGGTTTTTGTAATAAAAATGAGTTTTTGAGAAGTTTCCAAAAGAAATATTCTACATCTTAAAAGAAACTTCTTTTTTGAGAATGGATTTATTATGAAGCTCTAAACAATACAATAGAAAATTTACTTTTCAATCCCTAACATTATAATCAAAAAAAAACAGCTTCCTTTTGAGAAGCTGTTTTTAAAATTATAAAAAAAAATAGATTAAAATTCAACAGTAAATTCTACTCTTCTATTAAGTGCTTTACCAGCAGGAGTTTTATTGTCAGCTACAGGTCTATCAGGGCCATATCCTTCAGAACGAAGACGACTTACATCAATTCCTTTAGAAATTAAATAATTTTTTGCTGCAGCAGCTCTTTTTTCAGAGAGAGTTACGTTTTTGTCATGATCTCCTGCATTGTCAGTATGACCAGCAATATCTAATTTATATTCTGGGTGACCTTTCAAGATATTAGCAACATTATCTAATATTGGGAAAGATTGTTTTTTGATTACATCTTTTCCTGTTTCAAATTGCACTCCTTTGAGTGCTTGTTTCATTACAGCAAGTGTTTTTTTATCAACGGCTGGGCAACCTTTATTTTCTGCCAAACCAGGAGCCGAAGGACATTTGTCTTCATTATCTGCTATACCATCGTTGTCGGTATCTTTGCAACCTTTGAGTGCAGCTGTTCCTGGTACTTCTGGGCATACATCGTTAGGATCTGCTATACCATCGCCATCTGTATCTTTACAACCATTGAAAGCTGAAGTTCCTGCTACTTCTGGGCAAGCATCATCTTTGTCAGCGATACCATCGCCATCTGTATCTTTGCAACCTTTTAGGGCTGGTAAGCCAGCTACATCAGGGCAAGCATCTTCAGAATCTTGTATACCATCACCATCTTTATCTGGGCAACCTTTGAAAGTTTCTAAACCAGCTACTTGTGGACAAGCATCGTTTTCGTCTTGTATTCCATCGCCATCGGCATCTTTGCATCCTTTGGCCGATGCTACACCAGCAACTGCAGGGCAGGCATCGTCTTTATCTAAAATACCATCACCATCAGAGTCTTTTGGTTTTGCATTGAGGGCTGTACATTCTGCAATAGATGTACCATAAGTAAGTTCTGCACATTCGCCTGTAGTCAGTTCCAAAGGTAAGCTAATGAAGCCAGAACGTATGTTAGAACAAGTTTTGCAGTTTTGGGCTTGCAATGAACCTGCAATAAATATTGCAGCTCCGATTTGAATTAAAGTTGAAGTTTTTATCATTGTTAGATTATTTAGGTTAAGGTAATATACTATTAAGTGCCAAATAAATTAAAAAAAAATACGTTATCCAAATTAATTAAGAATATTTTTAAAAAAAAACACAAATAGAGTATCAAATTAGTTGAAAATAGGTACAAAATATTTTTTTAGCCATGTATTTGAAGCCTGTACTTTAAAATTTGAGCAAAAATCTGAAACTGTAGTACATTGTGTATTATATATTAATGTGTCAAAACAAATTTCATTTGATTCTATATTTTTTTTTGCTTCTAATGGTTTAATTGATTTTATAATTCCATTCTTTTCATAAAACACATTTCTATTCAAAAAATCTAAACCCAATGCTGTACTCAATTCCTGCATTTGATGTACACTTTTGTCAATAGAACACCCCCCTACTGAAGTTTTTGATTGATCAGCAGCAATTACAATAAAAGTTTTATCAACTATTTGATAGTTTGCTACAATATCCTGTCCATGACTTTGCCAATTTGAAATAAAAAATTCTAACTTTGTTTTACAAAAGTCAATTTCAGCCTGATTTAATATTCTAGGAGAAGCATATATCCAAACGCTAGCATTGGACGGCATTTGATCAAAAATTTTCATAATCTCTATTTTTTTTCAAATATAAGAATCTTAGTTTAAATTTTAAAATAAGTAACTAATCATCATAAATATATTAATCAATGTTGTTTACTTAAGAATCCTATTAACTTTCTGTTTTGGAGATAGACTAAGATAGAGGCTATAAAAATACTTAGGTAAACGACATTGATATATTCGTTGTAATTATTTCAAATTTAAAAACATTGTAAAATATGTTAATTAAATTTTTTAACAAACATTTGTTTTTTTACATTTGCAACATATTCATATATATATGATTTTACCTTTTTGGAAATATTTTACAATCTTACTCGTTTTAACGATAATACCTTTAGGATTAATTTCGTCTGTACCAAGTTTACCTATTTTGAATGAAACTGTACGCAATCTCTATTATCATGTGCCACTTTGGTTTGGAATGGTAGTTTTACTGCTTGTTTCGATGATATATGCAATTAAATATCTCAAGACTAACGAAACAAAAAATGATATTTATTCTATATCTTTTGCACAAATAGGGATTTTTTATGGTGTATTAGGCATTCTAACGGGTTCTATTTGGGCTAAATTTACTTGGGGCAGCTTTTGGACAAACGATCCCAAACTTAATGCAGCAGCTATTGGTATGTTGATATATTTTGCTTATTTGGTATTACGAAGTTCGTTTACAGATATTTATCAACGGGCTAAAATATCTGCAGTTTATAACATTTTTTCTTACATGATTTTTATTCCTTTGATTTTTGTATTGCCTCGATTGGTAGATTCGCTTCATCCTGGAAATGGTGGTAATCCTGGGTTTAATTCTTACGATTTGGACAATAACATGAGATTGGTTTTTTATCCATCTGTGATAGCGTTTATATTATTGGGTACTTGGATAAGTCAAGTCATTGCACGAATTAAAATTATAGAACAAAAAAATAATGAATAAAATAATAGTACATTTAGTAGCTTTATTACTTTTAAATCTTAATTGTTTTGCCCAAGAAGTAGAAATGGCAGACAAATTTAGGGCCGAAGGCAAAATTTATGTTGTATTGGCAGTGGTTTTTTTAATACTAATAGCTACATTTATTTTATTGTATCGCCTTGAAATACAATTAAAAAAATTAGAAAAAGAAAAAAGTTAGCGTAAAAACAGGGTAAAAGCATTTAAGATTTTTTTTAAATAAATGCTTGTTTTTAAAGCCTCTTCCCAACTCAATTTATTTTAAGCTGACACATCAACCCAAAAATAGTGGCTTTAGAAGCTACTATTTTTTAAAATTTTATTTTAAAAGTAATATTTTAATATTACAACGTGTAATAATATTAAATGCTTTTGCCCAGAAGCAATATATTATTTTTTTAAGTTTTATAAATTATTCTATAACTTTTTTTGTACGATTTTTTAATTTAATCTAAAATAATATACATTAGAAATTATAAAAAATAAGGAATAAATAAAAATGAAAAAAGATAATTGAACTTTAATGTAAATTTAATTGTAAATTGGTTATCCAAAATAAATCGTTAATTTTGTAATCATAACAATTATTTAACAAATTATGTCAGTTATTATCAATCCCGAAATCAACCCACTTGCACAAGAAGACATTTTAGAATTGGACACAAAAATCTCCAAATTTAGAGCTGGAGAGATAGCAGATGAGCGTTTTCGTGCTTTTAGATTGACACGTGGCGTGTATGGGCAACGCCAACAAGGTGTTCAGATGATACGCATAAAACTCCCTTATGGCAAAGTTACAGTAGCACAATTACAAAAAATTTGTGATGTTTCAGATACCTATTCTACTGGAGTTTTGCATTTGACAACACGCCAAGACATACAAATTCATTATGTAAAACTTGAAGACACCCCAAGTGTATGGAATGATTTAGAAACCCAAAATATTACTTTAAGAGAAGCCTGTGGCAATGCAGTTCGCAACGTAACAGCCTCCCCCACAGCAGGTATAGATATGGATGAGCCATTTGATGTAACACCTTATACTCACGCATTTTTTGCCTATTTTCTACGCAATCCTATATGCCAAGATATGGGTCGTAAGTTTAAAGTTTCGTTTTCAAGTTCCGATAAAGATACTGCATTTTCTTACATTCATGACTTAGGTTTTATAGCCAAAATTCAAAATGGAGTTCGTGGATTTAAAGTTATGATTGGTGGTGGCTTAGGAGCACAACCGTTTTTGGCTCAAGTTGCACACGAATTTTTACCCATTGATTTAATGATTCCTTTTTCAGAAGCCGTAATTCGTGTTTTTGATAGATATGGCGAACGCACCCGAAGACACAAAGCCAGAATGAAATACTTAATTTCTGAGATTGGCTTAGATGAGTTCATGCGATTGGTAGCCGAAGAACAATTAGCACTAAAATCAAAAACCTTTCCTATTGATGAAAACGAATATCCACTAGGAAGTAATTTTAATACAAAACAACTACCTATTGTTGAACCAAAAGACAAACTATTGTTTGAAGAATGGAAACAAACAAATGTATATGCTCAAAAGCAAAAAAATACTAATGCAGTTTTTATAAAAGTAAGAATTGGAAATATACCAACCGAAATAGCTAGGAAATTTGCAGAAATTGTAGAAGAGGTAGCTGCCGATGACATAAGGATAACTGTAAATCAAGGACTTATGATTAAATTCATAGCCACCGAAGGCTTAGCTTATGTTTTTAATAAACTTCACGACATTGGTTTTGAGGAGCCAGGTTTTGATAGTACAGCTGATATTACAACATGCCCAGGCACAGACACTTGCAATTTAGGAATTGCTTCGAGTTATGGCATTACTCACGTGCTCGAGGATATGATGAAAACTGAATTTAGAGATTTAATTTATAATAATGATATAAAAATCAAAATTAGTGGTTGCATGAACTCTTGTGGCCAACATGGCATGGCCAATATTGGATTGCATGGCAGTTCGATAAAATCTGGCGAATTGGTTATGCCAGCTATGCAACTTTTACTTGGTGGTGGATTGCTTGGCGATGGAGCTGGTACAGTGGGAGAAAAAATCATAAAATTGCCAACAAAACGAATGCCAGATGCTCTTAGATGTATTTTCAATGACTACGAAAACAATGGAAATGAAGGCGAATATTTTAATGATTATTACCTAAGACAAAGTAAAAATTATTTTTATCAATTATTAAAACCTTTTGCAGAAGCCAAAAACCCTACCCAAGATATGTTTATAGATTGGGGACATGCAGAACTTTTTAGTACAGAAGTTGGTGTGGGCGAATGTGCTGGAGTAATGATTGATTTGGTGCAAACTTTATTACTAGAAACAGAAGACAAATTAGCTAAAGCTAATAAAACTTACCAAAATAATTTATTTGCAGATAGTATTTATCATTCTTATGCAGTATTTGTATCTACAGCCAAAGCATTGCTTACGAGCAAAGAAATAGCTACAAACTCACAACATGGCATAATCGGAGATTTTGATAAAAACTTTGTAGAAACTGGCGAATTTGTATTTGAAACTACTTTTAAAGAAATGGTTTTGGCAATCAATAAAAACGAACCAACTCAAACATTTGCATCAGAATATTTATCAAAAGCAACAAAGTTCTTACAAAACTCTTTTGAATTTCGTAAGAATATTCAATTAAGTGCATTCGTATAAAATAAGTAATCATTATGAGAGTATTACTAATATTTATTTTGATTAATTTCATATTCTTACATCAAGTAAATGCAATTCAAATTCCATTTACCCAAGATGATAAAGAACGATTGATAAGATTAGAAATCAAAATGGAGGAGGGTTTTAAATCTTTAGACTACAGATTTCAAGCTATTGATAAGAAATTTGAAGCATTGGATACAAAATTTGAAGCCATAGATTCCAAATTTGAGGGTATTCAAAACCAATTAAACCTTATTTCGGCTTTGATAGTTACGTTGGTGGCTGGTGTTTTGGGTTCTGTGGCTTATATGTGGTGGGACAGAAGGTTGGCCAATGCTCCTATAAAAGAAGAGATAGAAACCGAAAAAAGAAAATATAACACTTTGGTTGTGGCACTCAAAGAATATTCAATGAATCATCCAGATTTGAAAAAAATATTTGATAATGCTGCTATTTTGTAGTAAAAATGCTAACTTTAGTTTTTAATAATATTTTAATGAAAAATTTAATACTCATTTTTATACTTTTTTTAAGTTTTATATCTGTGGCAGAAACCAAAGAAATTCCATATACTTTAGAAGACAGAGATAGAATAATCAGACTTGAATCAAAAGTAGAAGAAGGTTTTAAAGCCATTGATGCAAAATTTGATGCCATTAACGCAAAATTTGAGGGTATTCAAAACCAATTAAACCTTATTTCGGCTTTGATAGTTACGTTGGTGGCTGGTGTTTTGGGTTCTGTGGCTTATATGTGGTGGGATAGAAGGTTGGCCAACGCTCCTATAAAAGAAGAGATTGAAACCGAAAAAAGAAAATATAACACTTTGGTTGTGGCACTCAAAGAATATTCAATGAATCATCCAGATTTGAAAAAAATATTTGATAATGCCGCCATTTTGTAGTAAAGTTACTATCTTTAGCTCTTAATAATGTTCAAATGAAAAATAAAATTTTATTACTAATAATTAATTTTTTAATCCTTCAACAAGTAAATGCAACTCAAATTCCATTTACCCAAGATGATAAAGAACGATTGATAAGATTAGAAATCAAAATGGAGGAGGGTTTTAAATCTTTAGACTACAGATTTCAAGCCATTGATAAGAAATTTGAAGCATTGGACACAAAGTTTGAAGCCATTAATTCAAAATTTGAAGCCATAGATTCCAAATTTGAGGGTATTCAAAACCAATTAAACCTTATTTCGGCTTTGATAGTTACGTTGGTGGCTGGTGTTTTGGGTTCTGTGGCTTATATGTGGTGGGATAGAAGGTTGGCCAATGCTCCCATAAAAGAAGAGATTGAAACTGAAAAAAGAAAATATAATACTTTGGTTGTAGCTCTCAAAGAATATTCAATGAATCATCCAGACTTGAAAAAAATATTTGATAATGCCGCCATTTTGTAGTACAGTTACTATCTTTAACTCTTAATAATATTCAAATGAAAAATAAAATTTTATTACTAATAATTAATTTTTTAATCCTTCATCAAATAAATGCAACTCAAATTCCATTTACCCAAGATGATAAAGAACGATTGATAAGATTAGAAATCAAAATGGAGGAGGGTTTTAAATCTTTAGACTACAGATTTCAAGCCATTGATAAGAAATTTGAAGCCATAGATTCCAAATTTGAGGGTATTCAAAACCAATTAAACCTTATTTCGGCTTTGATAGTTACGTTGGTGGCTGGTGTTTTGGGTTCTGTAGCTTATATGTGGTGGGACAGAAGGTTGGCCAATGCTCCCATAAAAGAAGAGATTGAAACAGAAAAAAGAAAATATAACACTTTGGTTGTAGCACTCAAAGAATATTCAATGAATCATCCAGATTTGAAAAAAATATTTGATAATGCCGCCATTTTGTAGTACAGTTTATTAATGTTGTTGTTGGTAGTATTCTAACTCTATTCTATGAATTATTATTCCGTTTTAGGTATCAAAAGAAATGCAACTGCTAAAGAAATAAAAGAATCTTTCAAAAAATTAGCTCTTACCTATCATCCTGACAAAAATAACAACAACAAACAAGCCGAAGAGAAATTTAAAATTATCAATGAAGCCTATCAAGTATTGAGTGATGGAGACAAAAGATTCCTGTACAACCAAAAATTAGATGCACAAAATGTTGCTAATCAGACGTTTAACGAAAATACATCACAATACAAATCTTACAGTGAAATAAAGATAGAACCCGATTTTAGCTCTGGCGACTATTCCAATCAAGGTAAGTTTTTTAAAGATTCTTTTGCTCCACAAAAAAAAGAATCAAATACTTTTTATTACATTATAGCATTTACTATACTTATTATTATTGGTTCGGGAGCCACACTTTTTGGCAAATACATGAATCATCTTGCTGCCAAAGAGCATTATCAGAAAGCACTCAATTATTACCAATCAGAAAATTATTTTAATGCTTTTAGAGAAACCACAGAAGCCCTCCATTTTGACGATAAATATGCAGAAGTTTATGAATTAAGAGGCGATATTAGGACGATTCAAGCAAAATATAAATTGGCACTTTATGAATACAATGAAGCAAAAAAATATGCTACCTCTAAAAATCAAAAGATTGACTCAAAAATCGAAAACATAAAAAAACAAGCTAATAATGAACTTCAAAAACTAGACTTTTAGGATTTTTAAAGTTTTTTAGTAATAATAATCCAAAAATTAATTTTCTAAAAATATTGCATTAAAAAATAATAATTATCAGACTTCAAATATCAATATTTATATTATTTTTGTTGCAAAAAAAATTACAATCAAAATTATGGCATACGATATTATTATCATTGGTTCGGGTCCTGGAGGATATGTAGCAGCAATTAGAGCATCACAATTGGGCATGAAAGTAGCCATTGTAGAAAAAGAAAGTTTGGGTGGAATATGCCTCAATTGGGGTTGTATACCTACAAAAGCACTTTTAAAATCTGCTCAAGTGTATGAATATATCCAACATGCGTCAGATTATGGTATAACTGTCAAAGATTTTTCTCATGATTTTGATGCTGTCATCAAAAGAAGTAGAAATGTGGCCGATGGCATGAGCAAAGGTGTACAATTTTTGATGAAAAAAAATAAAATAGATGTAATAGATGGTTTCGGAAAACTTACTAAAGATAAAAAAGTAGAAGTTACTGGCAAAGATGGAAAAAAAATATACCATGAAGCTAAAAATATAATCTTGGCCACAGGTGGTCGTGCAAGAGAGCTGCCTAACATAAAAATTGATGGCGAAAAAGTAATTGAATATCGCAAAGCCATGAGCTTGCCCAAACAGCCAAAATCTATGGTAGTTGTTGGCTCTGGTGCTATAGGCGTAGAATTTGCTTATGTGTATGCTACAATGGGTACAAAGGTAACTATTGTAGAATTTATGCCTAGAATTGTACCAGTAGAGGATGAAGATATCTCAAAAGAACTTGAAAAACAATACAAGAAAAAAGGACTAGACATATACACCAATTCATCGGTAGAAAGTGTAGATACCAAAGGCACAGGCTGCAAAGTAAATGTAAAAACTCCTACAGGAAATATTACAATAGAGTGTGATGTAGTATTATCAGCTGCTGGAGTGGTTACAAATTTGGAAGGTATTGGGCTAGAAGAAGCAGGAGTAAAACATGACAAAGGTAAAGTTTTGGTAGACGATTATTATCGAACAAATATTGCAAATGTTTTTGCGATTGGCGATATAGTAAAAGGCCCAGCACTAGCCCATGTAGCCTCTGCTGAAGGCATTATTTGTGTAGAAAAAATGGCTGGACATCACCCAGAACCACTTAACTATGGCAATATTCCAGGTTGTACTTATTGTATACCCGAAATAGCATCTGTTGGCATGACCGAAAAAGCGGCCAAAGAAGCTGGATATGACATTAAAGTTGGTAAATTTCCATTTTCTGCTTCTGGCAAAGCAAGTGCTGCTGGTGCAAAAGATGGTTTTATAAAAGTAATATTTGATGCTAAATATGGCGAATGGCTTGGGGCTCACATGATTGGATACAACGTAACTGAATTGATTGCAGAAGTAGTAGTAGCTCGAAAACTAGAAACCACTGCACACGAAATAATGAAAGCTGTACACCCACACCCAACCATGAGCGAAGCAATTATGGAAGCTACAGAGTTGGCCTATGGCGAGTGTATACATTTGTAATTCTTAAAAACTTCATAACTTAAAGTTGTATCTTAAATTAATATTTTAATGATACAACTTTTTTAATCTTCAATCTGTGATATACAAAGTTGGTTACTTTATTTCAGTCTTATTTACATCATTAACTTTATTTTGGTTAGGTCTTTTTAAATTCACGCCAACGGAAGCTAATAGCATACAATGGCTAGTCAGCAATCATTTTGCTATGGCTTGGATGCTCCAAATTTGGTCTTTGCAAATGGTATCAAATATTATTGGTACAATCGAAATCATTGCAGCTATATGTATTTTAGTAGCCTATTTTGTTCCAAAATATGCAAAATTAGCTGGCATATTGCCAGTTGGATTATTTATCATTGTTGTGAGTTTTCTATGTACCACGCCAGGAATTTTTAAGCAAGTAGATGGTTTCTGGGTTACAGAATTTTTTATTTTTAAGGATTTTGTCCTTCTTGGTAGTTGTCTGATGGTAGTTGGTAATCAAGCAAAATGATTATATCAAAAAAAATAGTATTTTAAGTCTTTTTTCAAAAAAATCAAAATATGAATATCGATTTCTCAAAATCAGAAAATGGACTTGTGCCAGCAATTATACAAGATGCAAAAACAAAAAATGTGTTGATGTGTGGGTATATGAACAATGAGGCTGTGGAAATAACCCAAAAAACTGGTAAAGTAACTTTTTTTAGTCGTTCCAAAAATAGGTTATGGACCAAAGGCGAAACTTCTGGTCATTTTTTGATGGTAGATTCTATCAAAACAGATTGCGATAACGATACTATTTTGATAAAAGCTAATCCTATTGGCCCGGCTTGCCATACAGGGGCAGATACGTGTTGGTTTGAAAAAAACAGCCTTGAATCTGAAATAAACGATGATTTTCAATTTTTAGATCATTTGGCTGCTACTATTCAAAAAAGAAAATTATCTCCTGACGAAAAATCATACACAAGTTCTCTTTTCAAAAAAGGGATTAATAAAATTGCTCAAAAAGTAGGCGAAGAAGCCGTAGAAATAGTAATAGAAGCCAAAGACAACAACGATGATTTGTTTTTAGGAGAAGCCGCAGATTTACTTTTTCATTACATGATTTTGTTAGAAGCCAAAGGATTTGATTTACATAAAGTAATAAATATACTTAAATCAAGGCATAAATAAACCAATTAAAAAAGTAATTTTTACTTATTTATATTCTTTTGGAAGTTACCTTAAATCAACAACTTCAATGCCTTTATATTTTGACTTATCAAATACAAAAGTAGCATCGTCCATTTTAGGATTGGCCATAAAATTACTTACTGAATAATTAAATCTATTGCCATTTTTTTCAAAAATACGCCATTTTAAAACTGATTTATCTTTTTTAGATACCCATAACTTAATTTTAAAGTAAGATTTATTTTTATTATCAGGCACTAATTCAATTAAATCAAAAGTTGATTTACCTGATTTCTCTTCGCCTACGTGCAAATATTTAAAGCCTGTTTTATACATTTCATATATTTTGCTAGGGTTAAGCTCATCTTCTTCGGCTTTGTAATCTGCAATGGTAACTTCGTTTTCTTCTTTCATGTATGTCCAAACAGTAACTCCATCGTTGATAATCAACTGATTGCCTAGATTTGCTGTAAATTTAGAACCTTTTACTTTTAGTTCGCCTGAGAATTTTTCGTTTACTTTGGCTTGCGTATTTTCCAATTCATACACAAAATTGGCTTGATAGGATTTAAAAAGGCTGTATTTTTTGGAAACAGACTTTAATATAATTTCTGCTTTGGGATCTTGTTGAGCTTTAGATAATAAGCTACAAGATATGAAGATTAAAAATATTTTTTTCATAGTTTAAATTTATAAAATCAAAGATAATGTGTTTGTATCAAAATTAAAAAAGTATACCAAAAAAATTACATTTTTAGATACACCACTTTTTTAGTTATAAAAAAATCTTCATTAAAAAAATCAGAAATTAACCAAGTTTTAATAGGAAAATGAGCCATTTCAGTAATTTCCTCTATGAGTAAATCTCCGCCTTTGAGTGCCAAAATGCCGTTTGGTATAGCATGAACTGATTTTTTAGAAATACTATTTTTGGTCCAATGATGTAAGTTTTTTAGCGTAGTAACACCTCTAGTTACAACAAAATCATATTTTCCTTCCAAATTTTCGACCCTTTCTTGTTGTGCTATTACATTTTGTAAACCAATAGCTTTTACAATTTCTTGAACAACTGTAATTTTTTTTGCAATACTATCCACTAAATGAAAACGAACTTCAGGGAATAAAATAGCCAAAGGAACGCCAGGAAACCCACCCCCAGTGCCTACATCCAAAATATTTGTATTGGGCAAAAAAGGTTGAATTTTTGAAATTGCCAAAGAATGTAAAATATGATTGATGTATAAATTATCGATATCTTTTCGAGAGATAACATTAATCTTTTCGTTCCAATCTGTGTACAAATTACCCAAAAGTTCAAACATATTTATCTGATATTCAGTAAGATTAGGAAAATATTTTAATATTAAATCTGTTTTCATATTTATACATTTATTTAGGTATTCGCCAATAGATAACTAGGCCTATGATAGAAAAAATAAAATTTGGTATCCAACAAGAAATCACTGGTGGTATGCCACCAACGCTTGCAAAACTGCGACCTATTACAACAAAAAAAATGTATGTAAAAGCAAGCATAAAACCTAAGGTTATTTGTAAAGCCATGCCTTTGCGTGATTTTTTGGATGCAATGATTACGCCTATGATTGTAAGTAAAACAATAGAAAACGGATATGTAAACCTATCATATTTTTCGATTTGATAAGGTGCTATTCCTTCTACACCTCTATCAGTAAGTTTATTTATTTCATAATCTAATTCAGTCAGTGTCAATTGGTCGTACATAAACCGTTGAGATTCAAAGTCTTCGGGGTGTAGGTTTAAAGTAGTGTCTAAGGCATCACCTCGTGTAAAATATTCTTTTTTGCCATCAAAAATTTGTTTTTTCCAGAATTCTATGCGCCATTTTTTGGTTTCAGGTATCCATATAATCCTATTGGCAGTTATTTTATCTTTTAAAACACTATCGCTCAGGGTTTCTAGTGTAAATTGATAGCCGCAATGAATGGTATTATTGTAACTTTCCATGTAAACATACGACTCTGGTGCTACTTTGATATGGATATTTCTTTGATCATAATTATATTCTGGCCATATATAAATATTTTCAAAATTCATTCTTATTTTGTTTGCTCTAGGTATCACATAACCTTTTAGATAAAAAATAAGACCTGAAATAAATAAAGAACCCACAAAAAAGGGCAAAATAAAACGCCTAAAACTAATACCTGCACTTAAAATAGCTACTACTTCTGTTCTTGAGGCCAGTTTTGCAGTAACAAAAACTGTGGAGATAAAAACCAATAATGGAGCCAACATAATGGCTATATGTAAAAAAAAATTGATGTAATAATCAATAAATATCATCTTTATAGATACCGCTCGATTAATGAATTGGTCATTTTTTTCGGTATAATCTATGACACACACCACAATTACTATGAGTAATGTAACATAAAGATACGAAACGAGGTATTTTTTTAAAATGTATTTATCTAATACTTTAATCAATTTTGAGTGCTATTGAGGATACAAATGTAATAGTATTTTGCATGAATATTTGAAAAAAAAGGGAAAAACATCAATTATTTGATAAATATCAAATAATTGAACATAGATGGAGAAAAATTACAAATTAGAGAATTAATTTCTCAAATAAATCTAATTAAAATCATATTTTATATTAATAAAATTCTAAATTTGAAAATAAATTAAAAATATGACATTCAGTAGACGAGAATTTATATCAAGTAGTGCAACAATTTTAGCTGCTTCCATATTGCCCAGCCAATTTTTAGAGGCGAAAAATAAAAATTATGTGGGTATTCAACTTTGGTCTGTGAAAGATGCTATGGAAAAAAATCCAAAAGAAACCCTAGCCACTTTAGCAAAAATGGGTTATAACGAAGTTGAAGCCTTTGGTTGGGATTATTTTGGTATGCAACCAAAGCCATTTAAGCAATATATAGAAAGTTTGGGGTTGAAAATGAGAAGTGCTCATGGTGCTTTAATGAAAAAAAATCCTAACGACCCTACTCCCACAAATCTACAAGAATCTATCGATAGGGCAAAAGAAGCTGGGCTTACTTATTATATAGTGCCCTGGATGGAAGCTGATAATTATGCCACCAAAGATGCTTGTTTAAAAACTGCTGAATATTTCAATTTATATGGTGAGCTATGTAAAAAATCAGATTTGCAACTGCTTTACCATAATCATGAATTTGAATTTAAAATGATTGAAAATAAATCAGTTTATGATTTAATTTTAGAAAATACAGATAGCAATTACCTAAAATGTGAATTAGATCTATACTGGGCAACGATAGCTAACATTAACCCTATTGATTTGTTTCAAAAATACCCTCAAAGATTTCCACTTTGGCATGTAAAAGACAAACACAAAACCTTGAGAGAAAGCACAGAAGTTGGAAATGGGATGATTAATTTTAAAAAAATATTTGAAAAAGCAACCCTAGCTGGGCTAAAAATGCCAGTATTGGAACAAGAAGACTATCAAGGGAAAAGTTCAATAAAATCTGCAAAAATTTGTATCAATAATTTTAATAAAATTACGTATTCTTTATAATTCAAAAGCTTGGCCTTTGCTAGGCATTTCTACATGATTGTAGTTTAATTCTGATAACTTTTCTTTAAAAGCAATCATAGCTTCTTCGTTTCCATGTGTAAGAAAAATAGATTTTAATTTTGTAGAATCTTGTGAACTAATAAAATGTAATAAGTCATTTTGATCGCCATGAGCCGAAAAACAATCAAGTTTGATGACTTCTGCTCTTACTTCTAATTTTTTGTTTCTTACCATAATTTCTTTAGCACCATTGGCTAGTTCGTAACCCAAAGTACCCTCTGCACAATACCCAATCATGCAAATAGTAGCTCTAGAATTTTCAATGTTTTCTTTGATGTGATGTTCTATTCTACCACCATGAATCATACCTGAGGAAGATATTATAACACAAGGTTGGTAATGATTAGAAATTGCTTTGCTATGTCTCAAATCTGACACATATTCAAAGTTTTCAAAATCAAAAAGCTCTTCATTATCTTCAAAAAAATCACGTGCTTCCTTGTTTAAATTTCTAATAGAATTTTCATAAACCTTACTACTCTCGAGTGCCATTGGGCTGTCAGCATAAATTTTGAAACGTGGCAAATCTGTGTTTTGATAAAGTTTATTGAGCGTAAAAAGCAAAGCCTGAGTACGACCCACAGAAAATGCAGGAACAATCAAGCGACCTTGTTTTTCTACACATGCTTTTTTAATAACCTCGTATAGTGCCTTTTCGGGAGTAATGTCATTTTTGTGCAATCTGTTACCATAAGTAGATTCACAAATCAAATAATCAACCTGTGGAATTGCCTGTGGGTCAAGTAATAAAGGATAGTTTTTGCGACCAATATCTCCAGAAAAACAAATGGATTTTTCTAAATTATTTTCTTTAATTTTAAAAACCAAATTTGATGCCCCCAACAAATGCCCAGCATTATTAAAAAAAACTGAAATCGTATCAGTAATTTTAAATTTTTGATTGTTAGGTACTGTTACAAACCTATCCATTGTCTGATCTACTTGTTTGGCAAAAAATAATTCATCCATATTTGTAGGTAATTTTCTTCGATTTTTGTCTAAAGATTTTTTTAATCTACGTTGATGTAGTTGAGCAGAATCGTGCAACAAAATGCTTGTCAGATAATAAGTTGGAGTTGTGCAAAGGACTTGTCCTTCATAACCTTCTTTGTATAAAAGTGGCAACAAACCTGTATGATCGATGTGAGCATGTGTTAGCACAACAACATTGATACTCGATGGTTCGAATGGAAAAATAGATTTTCTTACATAAGTGTTGGATTTAGGCTTTTGTTCTGTGGCTTCTTGTCTGCCTTTTTCCATGTCTTGACCACAATCAATAAGAATTTTGAAGTCGTCAATTTCTAGCAAATACATAGAACCTGTAACCTGAAGAGCAGCACCCAAAAATGTAAGTTTCATTTAAAATTTTGTAAATAATAAAAACAACAATAATCCTATTGATTTGTTTCAGTTTGATAATAATCTATATCATATTCAGATTATCAACTTCTAATGGTAGCACCAAGTTCTTTATCAAAACTTGACATCAATTTCGACATCGTTTGTTCTATTTGAGAATCACTTAAAGTGTTTTCTGAATCTTGTAAAATGAAACTTATGGCATAAGCCTTTTTGTCAAGAGCTATTTTTTCGCCTTCGTATACATCAAATACATTTAATGCTTTGAGTATTTTTTTTTCGGTTTTAAAGGCTAATTTTTGAATTTCCGAAAATGTTATATTTTTAGAAATAACTAAAGATAAATCACGCTTAACCTCAGGGAATTTAGCAATTTCAATATAAGAAACTTTTGTAGAAATATATTTTTTAATGTCTTCAATAAATATTTCTGCATAAAAAACTGTTGATTTTACATCAGCTTTTTTACAAATAGTTGGTTTTACTTTTCCTGCAAATCCTACTAATTTATTGCCTTTTAATATCTTTACAGATTCGTTTAATAAACTATTTTCATTTGATTTTTCTATCGTAATTGAAATGTTCAAAGAATTAAAAACAGCATGCACAACTGCAATTAAATCATAATAAGATGATTGCTTGGGTGCAGAAAGCCAACTTTCTGTATGTGAATTGCCAGTAATAAAAATAGATAAAATTTCTGATTCAATATAATCTTTAACTTCTTTATTATTACTAATTTTGGTGTATACATGACCAATCTCAAAAAACTTTAAGTGTTTTTGCTTTCTATTATTGTTGTAAGCTATGGCCTCAAGCCCACTATACAACATAGTTTGACGCATAACACTTAATTCTGGACTTAACTTATTCAGAATTTCTACATTTTTTTCTTTTTCTAAGCTATACTCTGGCTTCGTCAAAGAATTGGTCATAATTTCATTAAAACCAATAGAAGTAAGAACATTGGCAATTTTGTTTTCTACTTTCAAAGGTGTTATTTCTTCAAAAGTCGACAGATAAGTAGTACCAAGATAAGCATCATTTGGGATGTTATTAAACCCATATATTCTTACTATTTCTTCTATAATATCAGCTTCTCTCTGCACATCAACTCTATAAGGAGGCACTGATACAGTAATTCCTTCTTTGGTTTCACCACGAATGATAATTTCTAAAGAGTCTAAAATAGATAGAATCTTACTTTTGGGTATCTCAATTCCAATATATTTATGAATTGTAGCATAATTGACATCAAAAATAAAGTTTTTTACTTGATTAGGGTAAACATCAATCAAATTTCCTACTAAGTTTCCTCCACAAATATCAATAATCATTTGAACTGATTTTTCGAGGGCATATACAACCATATTGGGGTCTGTACCACGCTCAAACCTAAAACTGGCATCAGTTTTTAAAGCATGATTTTGGCTTGTTTTGCGAATACTGTCTGGCAAAAAATAGGCAGATTCTACAAAAATATCAGTTGTAGATGCCTGAACACCAGACTGCAAACCACCAAAAACTCCTGCAATGCACATAGGTTCTTGAGCGTTGCAAATCATCAAATCAGTTTCAAAAAGCTCCCTTTCTTTAGCATCTAAAGTAATAAACTTAGTTTTTTCACTACAATTTTTAACTATTACTTTATTGCCAGTTATTTTTGATAAATCAAACGCATGTAAAGGTTGTCCTAGATCGTGTAAAATATAATTAGTAATATCTACCACATTATTTATGGGATTAACTCCAATAGACTTTAATCTATTTTGCAACCATTTGGGAGATGACTCTACATTAATATTTTTTATTACTGCACCTGCATATCTGTAACAATCTTTGGTATTTTCGATTTTAACTTCTATCTCAGAGGATAAATTTTTGTAAATTTGAAAATCTTTTTTGTAAGATTTTATAAATTCAATATCATAATTTTTTTGTTCAGTAATGGCTGCATACAAATCCCTTGCTACGCCAAGATGCGATGCTGCATCTACCCTATTTGGGGTAAGACCAATGCAAAAAATATAATCATTTTCTATTTCAAAAAAAGAACTTACAAGGCTACCAACCGCCAATTTATCTGGCAAAATAATAATGCCTTCATGGGACTGCCCTAGCCCTAATTCGTCTTCAGCACACAACATTCCCTCTGAAACTTCGCCCCTAATTTTGGATTTTTGTATCGTAAATGGTTCTCCATTCGTAGGATATAAAGTAGCACCAGGCGTAGCTACTGCTACTTTTAAACCAGATTTTACATTAGCAGCTCCACATACAATAGGTAATATTTGACTACCAATATCAACAGTTGTAACACTTAATTTATCAGCGTTTGGATGTTTTTGACATGTCAAAACATGACCAACAACTACATTTTGAAGCCCACCTTTTATGCTTTCATACTTTTCTACACTTTCAACCTCAAGCCCAATTGAGGTAAGAATTTCAGAAACCAATTCAACAGAAGGCAGATTTTTGATATAATTTTTGAGCCAATTATAGGAAATATTCACTGGATGATTTTATAAATTGAAAGTAGAAACTGTAGTAAATAGAAAACAAATGATAAAAAAACAAATTAATTTATCATTTTAATTACTCTATACGCTTTTACGCTTTTGAAAATGTTTGCTCCTACCTTGATTTTTGTTATTATTACTCGAAGAGCCATTATTTCTATAATTATTAGAACCACCACCACTTGTTGATGAGTTATTACTTCTTTTAAAGTTAATTTCACTATTTTGGGCAGCAGCAGGTCTACGTTCTCGCTCACTCAAATCAAGTAAGTTTTCTTGTTTTACTTTATTCAAATCAAAGGTAAGTTTTCCTTTAGATAATCTAACTAATTGATCTCTAATAACATAGTCTTCTGCATGATCTTTGGAGTACTGGAGATAAAAATTTTTCATTAATCTGCTCAAATAGATGACTGCATTTTCTTTTTCGAGGTCGCTGTCTATTTTTTCTATTTGCTCTGCCAATAATTCTACATTTTTGCCATAGTGTCTAAAAAATGGACTTTTCTGAGAATATTGTAATTTTTGTGGTCTTTTATTGATAATACTTGCATCTGGAATCTCAAAAGGAGAATCTACATCAAGTTTAAAGTTTGACATAATAAAAATATCGTCCCAAACTTTATGATGTATATCAATATTTTCTTTCAATCCAGGTTGAATCAAACTTTTTAGTACTTCTACCAAACCTTTTACTTGCTCGTTTCTGCGGTTTCTATCTTCAATTTTCATCAAATTTTCAACCATGCACTGAATATTTCTTCCATATTCTTTCAACAAGATTTGTTGTCTTTGTGTATTATATTCCACTATATAGGTTTTTGAGATTTGTTTTAATATGCAAAAATAATAAAAAAAAATTAAATTATATAATATTGTAAAATTAAAAAAAGCTAAAATTTATAGAAAATAAAAGTAATATTTAATTTAAAATCTATGACTTATCTTTGTATGATAGCCAAATGCCACCTACTACAAACGAAGTACCAAGTATCTGAATGGCATAAATTTGCTCTCCAAGAACTATATTAGCTAAAATCAAAGTCCACACTGGGCCTAGAGTTGCTGTTACTGCTGTGCTACTAGCTCCAATTTTTTTAATACCATCGTTCATCAAAAATGTAGGTATTACAGTACAAAACAAAGCTAGAAAAAACCCTAAATAGTAAGTTTTAAAAGAATATTGAAGCAAATCAATAGCATTTTTTTCAATAAAATATTGCATAAAAACCCCAAAAGAAGCTGCAATCATTACTAAACAGGTAAATTTGATTGTACCAAATATGTGTACCAAATCATCACTAAATACCAGATAAATGGCAAACACCAAAGCACAAAGCAAAATATAAATTACTCCTTTGACAATTTCTGTTCCTTGTGTAGATACATCATAAGCTACCACTCCAAAAATCCCTATATAAGTTAAAATCAATGAATAAAAAATATATTTTCCTACTTTTTTTTGAAAGAAAAAATAACCTATAAGCGTAGTAAGTGTAGGATATATAAATAATATCAGTCTTTCTAAGCCAGCCGAAACATATTCTAATCCATAAAAATCAAATAAACTCGACAAATAATACCCTGATAGACCCAAAAATATAACTAATCCAAATTGTTTGTTTGATGGCTTTGCACTTACTTTTGAGGAATAAAATATTAAAATTATTACATAAAAAGGAAACGAAAATAACATTCTAAACATCAAAAAAGTAATGGCATCCACACCTTCTGTATAGGCAGTTTTGATTATTACACCTTTAGACGAAAACAATATTGCACTTATTGTTACGTATATTAATCCTAAAATTTTATTATTATCTTTAAACATAAAATAAATGACAAAAAACTACTAATATTGTAAGAAAATAATAAAAAAAATAATATAAAAATATCAAAATAAATTAATTCTTAACCCAAAATCTTTTATAATTTTATTCATTAGAAGAATTAAAAATCAAATATTGATGCTTAATTAAAATGTAAGAAAATTATAAAAATAAAAAAACATAGTTGAATTCCTTAATCAGTACAACATTCTGTGCCTAATTGTACCTTGAATATTTTTAAGATCTGTAACCAAATTTTTATCATGTCGCACATCTACTGCAATGTCTGTGATAACATAGCCAATAGATTCGTTCGTTTTTAGATACTGACCTAATATATTGATATGATGTTTGGCCAAAATATTATTGATACTTGCCAAAATGCCAGGTACATTTTCGTGTACGTGCATCAATCTGTGTGCTTCTGTTAATTGAGGTAATTGCAAAGGTGGAAAATTGACACTTCCGTAAGAATTGCCAGCATTGATATATTCTAAAATTCTACCAGGAACAAACTGACCTATATTGAATTGGGCTTCTTCGGTACTTCCGCCAATATGAGGCGTAAGAATAACATTATCTAATCCTCTAAGTTCGTTGATAAACTCTTCGTTGTTTGTTTTGGGCTCGTAAGGAAACACATCAATAGCACAACCCCTAACTTTGCCATTTTTAATATATTTTACAAGTGCCTGTATATCAACTACATGGCCACGACTCATGTTACAAAAAATGACACCTTCTTTCATGGCCTTAAACTCATCTTCACCAAACAAGTTCTTGTTGGTAGCACGCCCATCCACATGAAGAGAAATGAAATCACAAATTTCTAGTAAATCATGTAATTTCTTACATTTTTTTGCATTTCCAAGCTGTAATTTTTCGACTACATCGTAGTAATAAACTTCCATTCCTAGCGCCTCGGCCAATACCGAAAGTTGTGTTCCAATGTTTCCATACCCAATCAAACCCAATTTTTTGCCCCTAACTTCATGTGCACCATTAGCCGATTTATCCCATTTGCCTTGGTGCATCCAATTTGATTTTTGAATAATAAACCTTGATAAAATGATGATAGAGCCTATGGTTAATTCCACCACTGATCTAGTATTTGAGTAAGGAGCATTAAATACTGCTATTCCTTTTTTCTGACAGGCTTTTAAATCAATCTGATTTGTACCAATACAAAAAGCTCCAACAGAAATCAATTTGTTGGCATTTTCTAAAACTTTAGACGTAAGATTAGTTTTGGATCGTAATCCTAAAATGGAAACATTTTTTATTTTTTCACACAATTCATCTTCATCCAAAGCACCTTTGATACTTTCAACATTATAGCCTTCGAGCTTAAACATTTTGACAGCCTCTGGATGTATATTTTCGAGCAAAAGCACATTCATTCTGCTTTTTGGGTAAGATTGAGCCCTAGGAAGGTTATGCAAAAACAAAACTTCATCAAAACTTGGAGCTACTGCATCTGCTTTTTCTATTACATTTTGGCGTTTTACATTTTCTGTAAAAGCATAAAACTTACTTGCTGCGCCAGCTTCTTTTATTTCAAAATCTGTATATCCATCTCCAACTACAACTATTTCTCCAGTAAGATTTAATGATTTTACAACTTCTACTTTGCCTTTGTTTTTTGCCAAAGGATTTGTGGTGTCATATCCAATAATATTACCAAGCGAATCTGTCAGAAAAGTATTGGCAAAAACGTGGTTAGATGCTATGCCATATTCTAAGGCAATGGGATCTATGATTTCTTTGAATCCACCAGATACCAAAAACACTTGAGAGGCATAAGTTTCAAAAAACTTTTTGTTTCGCTCAAATGAAAGCGATATTTTTTCGGCCATTAGCTGGGTTACTCTAGGCAAATGTGAAACATTGGCTTGTAATAGTAGCAATCTTTTTTGTAAAGATTCAGTTAATGAAATCTTACCTTCCATTCCTAGATTAGTAATATTTTTAACTTCTGATAATATACTTTCAAAGTTAGGATTATTGCCCAACGCCACCTCACATAGTACATCTAAGGTTTCTACTTGAGCAAATGTACTATCAAAATCTATGATAAAATAGGGAATATTATTCATTTTTATTTTGTAAATCTAGGTCTTGTTCTTTAACTGTTCTGAAAGTTATCAATTTGTTGAGTGTAAAATTTAGAGAAGCAAACGAAACTACTCCCAAAACTTGTGCATACAAAAGGTATTTTTTTTCTTCTAATTCGTAGTTGTAATTGTTTTTATAAAAAAAAATCATACCCCCATAAACCAAATTTTGAACTACCATGCAAGCAAAAAAAATGGCAGTAATGTATGTGGTGTCTCTTACCCAATTACTTTCGCTTCTAAAAGTCCATTTTCTATTAAAAAATAATCCATTCAAAAATGAAACCACACCAGCTATTACACTAGCTGTTATCAAATGATTTGCAAAATAATCGTAATTTTTGATTAAAAAATTATTTATACCAAAGTATATAATCACGTTCAAAACACCAACTAATCCATATTTGATTAATTGTTTGATTGTGTTTGGTAATACATCTAAATATTTTCTCATATATTTTAATAGCACAAAACTACTATAATTTTCTAGTTTTGAAAAATTATATATATATAATATGAAATAAAATTGGATTTATGTGATAAAAAAAAAGTCTTTGAATAACTCAAAGACTTTTTTTTATAAATGATTTATTTTTGATTTTCTGGTCTAAGGCTTCTTACAGTTTTGCCTGCTTGCCACATTTCAGAATCTCTCAATTCTTTTAACTCTTCTTCAAGTTTTACTCTATAATCTGTTTTTGAATTAGAATCTATTGAGCGTTGGGCTTCGTTGCCAGCTGCTACTTCAGCATACAATTTTTCAAATACTGGTTTAGAGGCTTCTTTGAAAGGTTTCCACCAATCCAAAGCACCACGTTGGGCAGTAGTAGAGCAATTAGCATACATCCAATCCATACCATTTTCGGCCACTAATGGCATCAAAGATTGAGTCAATTCTTCAACAGTTTCGTTAAAAGCCTCTGAAGGTGTATGGCCATTGGCTCTCAATACTTCATATTGAGCGGCAAATATACCTTGTATAGCTCCCATCAAAGTGCCTCTTTCGCCTGATAAATCAGAGTAAACTTCTTTTTTGAATGTAGTTTCAAATAAATAACCAGAACCAACAGCAATACCCATAGCTACAACTCTTTCGTAGGCTTTGCCAGTAGCATCTTGGAAAATAGCATAAGAAGAATTTAATCCTCTTCCTTGCAAAAACATTCTTCTAAGCGATGTACCAGAACCTTTTGGAGCAACCAAAATTACGTCTACGTCTGTTGGTGGCACAATACCAGTTCTTTCTTTGTAAGTAATACCAAAACCATGCGAAAAGTATAAGGCTTTGCCAGGAGTTAAATATTTTTTTACAGTTGGCCACAATTCAATTTGTGCAGCATCTGATAACAAAAAGCAAATAATAGTACCTTTTTCTAAGGCTTCTTCTATATTAAAAAGTGTTTTGCCAGGCACCCAACCATCGGCCACAGCCTTATCATAAGTTTTTCCAGGTCTTTGCCCAACAATGACATTGATACCATTATCTCTTTGATTAAGGGCTTGTCCTGGACCTTGTACGCCATAACCAATAACAGCTACAACTTCGTTTTTAAGAGTTTCTTGTGCCTTTTTTAAAGGAAATTCTTCGCGAGTTACTACGTTTTCTTCAGTACCGCCAAAATTTAATTTTGCCATTCGATTAAAATATTATTATTTAAAATGTATTCTATTTTTTTAGAGTTTGCAAAATTGAATAATATTTTATTAATAAACGAATGATAGTTATTTTTTTTTTAATTTTCTATTTTAAAGTCGTTAAATCGTGGTAATTTTAGTCCTAAAAAGATTTATTTTCAGACAACAGAACTTTTAAAAAAACTATTTTTTTTTCAAATGCCCCACACAAATCTATTTCTGTTTCAAAGCAAAAGAATCAAAGAGATAGGATTTCATAGGAATTGAGCTTTTTCATAAGCCTTCGCAAAAAAATAATCAAAGAACTTAAAGATATAAAAGACTATGACTCTTTATATCTACATTTGGATAAGTATATTTCATTGACTATTAATTATTGAATGTATAAAAATTCTATAAATTATTTAACAATACAAATTATTTTCATTACATTTGTAATTGAAATGAATGAGAAACAAAAAGATGAATTTGCTAAATTTTATTTTGATTTAGCAAAGTTAGTTTTTGCGGGAGTAGTATTGTTTAATATAACTGAAGTTGTAAATCCTACAAAATTAATTATTGTCATTTCAGGTATAATTTCTATCATAGCTTTTGTAATAATAGGAAAAAAATATTTAAAATAATGGAAGGTGCTTATTTATTTATGTTTATAGCTTTTTGTGCAATTATAAACTATATTTATGTAGTTTACAAAGAAAAAAAGTATGGTCATTTATAAGTTTAATTGATTTTTTAATTAACTCTTATTGTTTTAGTTTCTTTTATTATTCTAATTTCTTTGAACGATGATTTTATCAAACTTTTTATAGCTTTTTTACATTTTTTTATTTCTGATTAAACCAATTTTAATACCTAACCACAAACCCTGTAAACTGTTGCTTTTTGAGTGCTTTGGCTAGTTTATAGGCATTTTGTTTGTCTTTATACTCCCCTACTATTACTTTATATATATTGGTAGTAGTGTCTGTTTTGTAGCTGTCCACTTTTACTACCACTTGCCCAAAACCATCTCTAAATACCACATTGGCATAATAAGTAGCATTTAGTAATTCTTTGAAATATGCAATTTGTACGCCATATCCATTCTGATTTCGTTCTTCTAGCTTAAAATTATAACATTTGCCACGTTTCAAAGTACCAGGTATATCCATGTAAGATTCTTTAGGATTGATAATACCATTTTTGCCTACAACTTCTATTTTTACTGGTACTACACCCCTGTGCACAACCCCAATTTTGCGGGCAGCAGCCAGAGTTAAATCAATAATTCTTCCTTGATATTTGTATGGACCACGATCATTGATTCGCACAATAACACTTTTATCATTGTTTAAATTAGTAACTTTTACCATTGTATTGAACAATAATTTACGGTGGGCAGCAGTCAATTTAACCTGGCTATATTTTTCGCCACTAGCAGTGCGTCTGCCATGAAATTTGTCGTGGTAGTAGCTGGCTAACCCTTTTTGAGTGTAACCTACTTGAGCTTTAAAATCTGAAGTAAAAAGTAAGATTAATAAAATGGAGTGTTTTAATGTTTTTTTCATAGTTACTTACAAATATACATTGATAAAACGAATTTATTTTTATTTAATTAAAATAAATTTTTAAAATATAACAATTTTTATATTTTTGCAATATAAAAATTTAAAAGCAAAAGTGGAGGAAAGTAATAAAGACCAAAAATCAGAAATATATTCGCAAAGAGTAAAAGCAGGCAAAAGAACTTATTTCTTTGATATAAAATCTACCAAAGCCAACGATTATTATTTAACTATTACTGAAAGTAAAAAGAAACTTAAAGAAGATGGGAGCGGTTTTTTTTACGAAAAACATAAAATTTTCCTTTACAAAGAAGATTTTAATGAATTTATAAAAGCCTTAGATCAGGCCAAAAATTATTTAAAAAGCGAACTCATACCAGATTTTGATTTTGAAGCCTCTACTGCTGATACAATAAGCGATGACACAAAATTGTCATCTGATTTGAAATGGGAATAGATTTTTAAGATTTAATTTACAATATTTTATTTGCGTTTTTTTTATTTTTTCAATTTTACTTTACTTGTTCATTAATAATATATGTCTTTACAATGCGGAATCGTAGGTTTGCCTAATGTTGGTAAATCAACCTTATTTAATGCACTTTCAAACGCCAAAGCTGAAGCCGCAAATTATCCTTTTTGTACCATAGACCCCAATGTTGGCGTTGTAAATGTACCTGACGAAAGGTTGCAAATTTTGGCTGATATAGTCCACCCAGAAGCAGTATTGCCTGCTGTGATAGAATTTGTAGATATAGCTGGCTTGGTAAAAGGAGCCAGTAAAGGCGAGGGTTTAGGAAATAAATTTTTGGGAAACATCAGAGAAGTAAATGCCATCATTCATGTAGTTCGTTGTTTTGAAGACGACAATATAGTACATGTGGCTGGCAAAGTAGACCCTATTTCTGACAAAGAAATCATAGATGCTGAACTTCAACTCAAAGATTTAGAATCTGTAGACAAAAAAATACAGAAAGTAGAAAGAGCCGCCAAAGCTGGAGATACAAAAGCAAAAAAAGAATACGAAATATTATCTATCTACAAACGCTCGCTAGAAGAGGGCAAAAATGCTCGTGAAGTTATAGTAGATGACACCGAACCAGTAGCCGATTTGCATTTACTTACCATAAAACCAGTGATGTATATTGCCAATGTAGACGAGAAATCATTAAAAACTGGAAATGTATATTCTAAAAAACTAGCAGAATTGGTAAAAAAAGAAAATGCAGAAGTTTTGCTCATCAATGCTTCTTTGGAATCTGATATTTCTCAAATTGAGGATAAAGAAGAAAGAAAAATGTTTTTAGATGAATATGGCTTAGCAGAAAGTGGCCTAGATCGATTGATAAGAGCTTCTTATGCCCTACTCAATTTGGGAACTTATTTTACGGCAGGCGTAAAAGAAGTGAGAGCTTGGACTATAAAAAAAGGATTTAAGGCACCACAAGCAGCAGCAGTAATCCATACAGATTTTGAAAAAGGGTTTATCAAAGCTGAAGTAATAAAGCTAGAAGATTATATAAAATATAAAACAGAAGTTGCTTGCCGAGAAGCAGGTAAAATAGCTGTCGAGGGCAAAGAATATGTTGTACAAGATGGTGATATTATGCATTTTAGATTCAATGTATAATAATTATAAATAAGATTTCAAACATTATTTTTTAAATAAAGTTAATACATACATTGCAAATCAATAATTTTTAGATACTATGAGAGTAAGAATAATTTTTGGATTAAAAAACAGAGGAGCTAAAATTCATTTTCATCATCAACATTTGCTAGCTAAGTTTTCGCAACAAATTATATCAAAATGTGAACCAAAATATAGAGATTTTAAATATTATAATTTTTCGGGTCTTAAAGGACAAATAAAAGTGGGCAAAGGTGGCCTGCATTATATGTCATCGAAAGTAACTTTGGTATTTTCTAGTTTAAATATTGATTTTATAAATCAATTTTTAAACGTACTTTTTTCTTTTAAAGAAATGCAAATTGGCGAAATGGAATTGATGCCCGAAAGCATAGAAACAGAAGCCGAAGTTGAGTTTGAAAACAAAATCAAATTTGTGTGCATATCCCCAATTTTAATATTAGACCCTATTTTGCATACTGAAGACAATAAATCATTTTTTGAACCAAATTCTGATGATTTTTCTGATTTTTTGTATGAAAGTACTATGATTAGAATGGAAAAATCGGGTATTTATACAGCAGAACAAATTTCCTCATTTAGTCAATTTCAATTAATACCTGACAAAGAATATATATCTAAATTGGCAACAGAAGACAAAAAGTTTTCAAGAATATATGCTACTTATTTGAACAGCGAAAAAATTGAAGTGAGAGGTTATACTTTCCCATTTACACTTGCTGCAGCACCCGAAGTACACAATTTCATATTCAATTCAGGTCTTGGTGCCTTAGCAGAAAATGGCTTTGGAATGATAGACTTGGCCAACTCAGACCCAACCCAAAGAACTGTAAAATATAATTTGGATAAAATTAGTTAAGCTCAATAGAGTACTTTTATTATTTTAACTAAATTATTGAAATAAATATTACTTTTTAAATTTTAATCTAGTCATATATTCAAACAGATTTTTGCTTATTTTAATAAATTAAATTTTAACGAGTTGTTTAAACACATTTTTTCAAAGTTTTTCAATATAAATGTAATCACATTTATTTATTGATATTTTCAGCAAGTTTTAAATATTAAAATTTTTAAAATTAGATTAATTTAAAAGTAAATTTCTAAATTTGCTTAAATTTGAAAACAAAATGCCATACAAATCTAAAGAAATTGAAAAAAAATACTATTCAATTGGCGAAGTAGCAGCTATGTTTGGAGTTGCAACTTCTCTTATTAGATTTTGGGAAACAGAATTTGATTCTATTAAGCCATTAAAAAATAAAAAAGGCAATAGAATTTATACAAAAGATGACATCGAAGACATTAAAATAATTTACCATTTTGTAAAAGAAAAAGGTTATACACTTCAAGGTGCAAAAGAACATCTCAAACTAGATAAAAACAAGAACTTAGAAAAAATAGAGGCTATTCAATCATTAGAAAAAGTAAGAAATTTTCTTATTGATTTAAAGAAAAATTTAGAATAAAGCAATAATATGACACATATAGATATTAAAACTGTTGAAAAAATAGCTCACCTCTCGAGATTAGAATTTTCTGATTCTGAAAAACAAGAATTGGTAAATGGTCTTGACAAAATACTAGGGTGGATGGAGCAACTCAATGAAGTAAATACAGATAATGTTGAACCATTGATTCACATGAGTGCTGAGTTAAATATTTTTAGAGAAGACATACCACATACACATCTTGCTCACAAAAAAGCCCTTATCAATGCACCCAAAAAAGATTCTGATTACATTAGAGTACCCAAAGTGATAGAATAATAAAAAAGAAAACCGTTTAAAAAATTGATTTTCATACAAATTTTAATGTTTGTTGATAATTTATAGCTAAAAAACAACTATAATTTTTAATAATTATAAGAATTGTTATAATATTGCAAAATGAAACTATAAAAAATACAAAAAACTTTATGGCAACACAAGTGAAAGAAGCAAAAAAAATGAGTAGCAAACACCCAAAAGCAGAAATAAAATTAGACTTTGGAAAAGAAACATATATGTTTTGGTATGAATCTATGGTCTTGATGCGAAAATTTGAAGAAAAAGCTGGTCAGTTGTATGGTCAACAAAAAATTAAAGGATTTTGTCATTTATATATAGGACAAGAAGCCTGTGGATCTGGTGTAGTATCTGCATTAAAAAAAGGAGATAAGTATTTGACTTCTTATAGAGATCATGCAATTCCTTTAGCTCTAGGTACACATCCTAATCCTATAATGGCCGAATTATTTGCCAAATCTACTGGAATATCAAAAGGCAAAGGTGGTTCTATGCACATTTTTGATAAAGAAGTTGGATTTATGGGTGGTCATGGTATTGTAGGTGGACAAATTCCACTGGGTGCAGGTATTGCATTTGCCGAAAAATACAACAATACTGGCAATTTGTGTGTATGCTACATGGGCGATGGTGCAGTGCGTCAGGGAGCTTTTCATGAAACATTGAATATGGCTATGTTATGGAAATTGCCTGTCATATTTGTTATCGAAAACAATGGTTACGCTATGGGTACTTCTGTAGCTCGTACATCCAACGTAAGGGATTTATATACCCTTGGAGAATCCTATGATATACCATCAGAGGCAGTGGATGGTATGCGTTGTGAAGATGTGCATGTAGCAGTAGCTAGAGCAGCAGAGCGTGCTAGAAGTGGCGATGGACCTACTTTATTAGAGTTTAGAACATATAGATATAGAGGACACTCTATGTCGGATCCTGCCAAATACAGGTCTAAAGAAGAGCTTGATTCTTACAAAGCTCAAGACCCCATTGAACAAGTGAAAGAAACTATTTTATCTAAAAAATACGCTACTGAAGCTGAATTGGAACAAATAGACGAAAAAATAAAAGTGCAGGTACAAGAAAGTGTGGATTTTGCTGAAAATTCGCCTTTCCCAGAAGCTAGCGATGCATATAATGATGTGTATGCAGAACCAAATTATCCATTTATATTAGAATAATTTTAATATATTCTTATATTTGTAAAAAAAAATTAATTAAAAAAAAGTAATACCTAAAGAAGTGGCTAAAAAAGAAAATAAATTAGAAGAGATTTTAGAGCAACCAGAAGCAATCATCGAAAATTTGCAAAGTGGCAAATTTGAAGAGTGGTTTGAAAAGAATAAAAATATAATTTCCATCATAGGCGGTGGTATTGTATTGGTTATTGGCTTAATTTTCTTTGGTAAATATTACTTACAAACTCAAAATACTGATGCTCAAAACGAAATGTTCCAAGCTGTATATTATTTTGAATCTGATAGTTTAAACAAAGCCCTCAATGGAGATGGAGTAAACAAAGGTTTAGTAGAGATTTCAGATGATTATGGTATGTCGCAAGCTGGTAAATTAGCAGGTTTTTATGCTGGTGTTTGCTACCTCAAACTAGGAAAATTTGACGAAGCTATTGACTTTTTAGACCGATTTTCGGCAAACGATGTACTTGTACAGGCAAGAGCTTACTCACTTATTGGCGATGCTTACATGGAAAAAAACGATTATTCAAATGCTATTTCATATTATGAAAAAGCCTCAAAACATCAACCAACAAAGCAATTTACACCTGATTATTTAATGAAATTAGCACTAGCATACGAGCTAAACAAAGATTATTCAAATGCCGTAAATACTTATAATATCATCATTAATGAATATCCAACAAGCCAAAAATTAAATGATGCTAAAAAATATAAATCTTTGAACGAAGCACTTGCCCAACAATAATATGTATAGGAATGTATAAAATTTTAATAGGTATATGTATTTTTTTTTCAATTTTAATTTTGGAATCTTGTAATGGAGCAAAACAAAGTTTTCGTTCTAAACCAATATCTATATCTAACAAAAAATATAAATCTATACAATCTAGAGTAAAAAATTATAGTAGAGAACGAAGTCACTATGATCGCAAGCAAGTAAAATGGGGTATGATTAGAGAAATCCAAAGTCGTCACAGATACACACCTCAACGCTCATCAAATATAAGTAGTTATAATCGAAATATTAATAGACGTATTGTTACTAAACGTAACAAGCGTAATTATAATTATCAAAATTACAAAGACAACATGGAAGCATCTCAGGCTGCCGAAAAGTCTAATTTCTCCATATACGATAGATAATCGTTCAAAATTTTAACGTGAAAAAACGCATTGTATCTTTTTTTTTGGTAATTTTTGGGCTGATATTTTTATTAAATAGTTGCAAAAATTCTACTTTAATAAAACCAAATCCAGTAGGATTCACAGCTCTTGGAAGTAATAATATTACAACTACATCTGCTTTTGGATATGGCTATAAAATAAATACACTTTTGCTAACTATACCTTCGAGTGCCATGACCACAAATTATATAGCTCTTAGAAATGGTATTAGTTTTAGAGATTCTATTTTTTCAGATAAAAGTGGTACAATTTTATCTGAAGTTCCAATAAATTTATTAAAACTGATATGTTTTGATAACAAAAAACATAATGAAATAAATTCTACATCTGATGTAGTACAAGGCTGGAAAATCGAGAATGCAGATTTTTTAGCATCCAATGGCAGTACTTCTAGCATTACAAATTTACTAGATTCAACTACTGCAAAATCACTTTCTTATACTGTATGTTACTTTCCAGATGGAGTATATAAAATTTTTAATCACATAGACCAAAACTTAAATCAAACTGGATTTTTTCAACCATTCATTGAAAATAACCTTCTCAAAGGCATTATTTACAAACCAGTGTATATTGGAATTTCAAATATTGAATTTCAAAATCATCCAAGTTTTAGTGCAAATCCACTTGGATATGGTATTTGGGGAGTAACAGACTCAAAGTTTTATCCAATTTATTCTATTAATAGAAATTCTGATGCTATCCTTACACTATCAAAAATCACATTTTAGTTAATGAAATCAATAAGAATAGGATTTGGTTTTGATACACATCAGTTGGTTGAAGGCAGAGAACTTTGGTTGGGCGGGATTAAAATAGAACATCATAAAGGTGCTCTAGGCCATTCAGATGCAGATGTACTTATACATGCTATATGCGATGCACTACTAGGAGCAGCAAATCTGAGAGATATTGGCTTTCATTTTTCAAATACTGACGACCGTTGGAAAGGCATAGATAGCAAAATTTTACTCTTAGAATCATGTAAATTAATTTACGAAAAAGGATACAAAATATCAAACATAGACTCTACACTTTGTCTGGAGGCCCCTAAGATAAATCCACATATTACAAAAATGCAAACTACTCTTGCTGATTGTATGCAAATAAATTCAAATGATATATCAATAAAAGCTACTACAAACGAACATTTAGGGTATGTAGGACGACAAGAAGGAGTAAATGCTTATGCAACAGCTTTAATCTATATGTCATGAATTATTTGAAAAAATATTAAAATTCATTTATATTTTTTATATTGAACGTCATTAATACAACCTAATGGGAAACAAAAAAAATGGAAAATAATAACATATTTAGAAAAAAATCTATCGAGGATTTACAGGAAGAGGCTTTTAATGAGGCAGATGGCAAAGGGATGAAAAAAACCTTAAATGCTACTAATCTTACCATGCTTGGTATTGGTGCTGTAATTGGTGCAGGTATTTTTGTACTTACAGGCAATGCTGCTGCTCAATATGCAGGTCCATCAATCATTTTATCTTTTGTGCTTTCTGGTTTGGCTTGTGCTTTTGCTGGACTATGTTATGCCGAATTTGCAGCCATGATACCCATAGCAGGAAGTGCCTACACTTATGCCTATGCTACTTTGGGCGAATTAATAGCTTGGATAATTGGTTGGGACCTGATATTAGAATACCTGTTTGCTGCATCTACTGTAGCTGTGGGCTGGAGTGGCTATGTATCTAATTTTTTTAAAGAAAACTTACATATAACTATACCTTCTTCAATAACTCAATCCCCATTTATATTAGACCCAGTATCAGGTTGGCAGAGTACAGGTTCTTATTTTAACTTTCCGGCAGTGTTTATTGTTACAATCGTTACAACATTGTTAGTTATAGGAATAAAAGAATCTGTAAAATTTAATAACACTATTGTAATAATAAAAGTAATAGTAATATTATTATTTATATTTTTTGGATTTTCTTATGTTTCAGAAGAAAATCTTACACCTTTTATTCCTGAAAATACTGGAGAATTTGGTTCTTTTGGATGGAGTGGTATTTTGCGTGGTGCAGGAGTGATTTTCTTTTCGTATATTGGTTTTGATGCTGTGTCTACGGCTGCTCAAGAAACAAAAAATCCGCAAAGGGATATGCCCATAGGCATATTGGCTTCACTGGCCGTTTGCACAATTATATACATTCTTGTAGCTTTTGTACTTACTGGAATGATAGATTACAAGTTATTAAACTCTCCTAATCCTATTGCAATAGCTATTGATAGTGTTGGTACAGATTTAAAATGGCTCAGCCCTATTATAAAATTGGGAGCAATAGCAGGTCTTAGTTCTGTGGTTTTGGTTATGTTGATGGGTCAGCCAAGAATATTTTATTCTATGTCAAAAGATGGTTTGCTGCCACCACTTTTTTCTAAACTACATCCCAAATTCAAAACTCCTTACATTTCTTCAATTATTACTGGCATTTTTGCTGCCCTGTTGGCAGGATTTTTACCCATCAGTTTGCTAGGCGAGTTGGTTTCGATTGGTACATTATTGGCTTTTGCTATTGTTTGTATTGGTATCATGGTACTGAGAGTAAAACAACCCAACGCCAAAAGACCTTTCAAGGCCCCGTTTATCTGGATAACAGGTACTTTTGGAGCAGGTTTTGCTATTATTCAAATGCTTGGGTTGCCATTGGATACTTGGATTAGACTTTTTATTTGGATGGCTTTAGGGTTTTTGATTTATTTTATTTATGGGAAGAAAAACAGCATTTTGAATAAAAGTAAGTAATTTATTAAAAAAATATAAATATTAATTATATTAAATTTAAAAAATTATTACCTTTTTTAAATTTAAAAAATATGAATATTGATAAAATTAAATTTATAAATATATTTGTAAAACACTAAAAATTAAACTACCAAATATGATGCTTTCACCAGAAGTTCAATC
The DNA here is from genome assembly GCA_013297755.1 of Cytophagales bacterium. GTDB lineage: Bacteria > Bacteroidota > Bacteroidia > Cytophagales > UBA9547 > REAG01. The sequence goes on along the minus strand of JAAFIH010000002.1, from coordinate 4,364 downwards.
AAAAGTAAATCAATGGCTCAATGGAGCTTACGATGAAGAAACAAAAGCAGAAATAACCCAACTTTTAAATGATAAAAACTATACTGAACTTACTAATTCATTTTACAAAGATTTAGAATTTGGTACTGGTGGATTGCGTGGAATCATGGGCGTAGGTTCTAACAAAATGAACAAATACACCATTGGAGCTGCTACCCAAGGCATATTCAACTACTTACAAAAATCGTTTGCAGGAGAGCAAATCAAAGTTGCCATTGCTTGCGATAGCCGAAACAATAGCCCATTTTTTGCAAAAATTACAGCTCAAGTATTTGCAGCTAATGGAGCAAAAGTATATTTGTTTAGTGAATTAAGACCTACACCAGAACTTAGTTTTGCTATCAGACATTTGGGTTGCCACAGTGGCGTTGTGATAACGGCCTCACACAATCCCAAAGAATATAATGGATATAAAGCCTATTGGAACGATGGAGCTCAAATGCTAAGCCCACATGATACAAATTCTATATTAGAAGTTCAAAAAATTACTTCTGTGTCAGATATTAAATTCTCAGGAAATGAATCAAATATTACTCATATTGGCGAAGAGATAGACAAAGAATATATCCAAAAAATAACTTCACTTTCGATTTCAAAAGAAGCCATACAAAGGCAAAAAGATTTAAAAATTGTTTTTACACCTTTGCATGGCTCAGGCATAACCCTTGTACCAGCTTTACTCAAAAGTTTTGGATTTGAAAACATACATATTGTAGAAGCACAAGCTACCCCAGATGGCAACTTCCCTACTACACCATCGCCTAACCCAGAGGAAAAAGCAGCATTAGAAATGGCAGTTCAACTTGCTAAAAAAATTGATGCAGACTTAGTACTTGCCACAGACCCAGATGCTGATAGAGTTGGAATAGCTATCAAAGATTTGGAAGGAAACTGGCAATTACTCAATGGCAACCAAACAGGTGCTTTGTTGATTTACTATATGCTTCAGGCTTGGCAAAAAGCTGGAAAAATAGATGGAAAACAATTTATATGTAAAACTATTGTGTCGTCTTACATCATGGATGCTATTGCCAATAAATTTGGGGTTAAGTGCTATAATGTACTTACAGGATTCAAATATATAGGCGAAATTATAAGACAAAAAGAAGGAAAAGAAAAATTTATTGTAGGTGGTGAAGAAAGCTATGGTTACCTTGTTGGAGATTTTTCGAGAGATAAAGATGCAGTAGCCTCATGTGCTTTTATAGCAGAACTTGCAGCTTTTGCCAAAGATAATCATACCAGTTTATATGAAATGCTCATAAATATGTATATTGATTTTGGATTTTATAAGGAAAAACTAAAATCAATTACAAAACCTGGCAAAACTGGACAAGAAGAAATCAAGGCTATGATGATGGGTTTTAGAAATAATCCACCAAAAATTCTTGCAGGCTCAAAAGTAATAAAATTAATGGATTATGAATTGAGCAAAGAAACTAATCTTACTACTGGTGTTGTTTCAGATATTCAACTTCCTACATCTGATGTACTTCAATTTCTTACTCAAGATGGAAGTCTTATTTCGGCTCGTCCATCTGGGACAGAACCTAAAATTAAATTTTACTTTTCGGTAAATGAGAAATTAGCTCATAAAAGTGAATTTGAGAAAATTGATGCAACATTAGATGCAAAAATTAATCAAATAATAAACGACTTAGGAATATAAAAAAAAAATATTTAGTCTTAGGATTAGTTTTATAAATTTAAAAAAATACTTATTCGCAACATCTTAAAATCCCCATTCTACAAATAGGAGATGGGGATTTTTTAAAGCAAGTAAATCTATAATCATTTCAATTTAGGCATTTTAAATAAATATTATTATAATTCAAATTTTATTTTGAATGTGTTTTATAAAATATTTTTTAAAATTCAATTTTGAATATTTATGTTGTAAATCACTAATAAATTACTAAAAATAATATTAAGAGAATTTTATTAAAAAAATAAAAATTTATTATCCTCTTTGCAATGTTATTTGAGTGATTTCTGGCCAAATACCAACTCTACCAGGAAAACCAATAAAGCCAAAACCTCTGTTTACATAGAGTTTTTTGTCGTTTTCTTCATATAGGCCAGCCCATCTAGGGTATTTGTATTTCACGGGACTCCACTTAAAAAATCCAGGTATTTCTACTCCAAATTGCATACCATGCGTATGCCCAGATAGGGTAAGGTCGTATCTTAGCGGATGTTGGCGTATTTGAGCGTCCCAGTGTGAGGGATCGTGGCTCATCAAAACTTTAAAAATATCATTCGTCATATTTTCAGATGCTTTGTTGATATCTCCATATTGTGGAAATGGGGGCAAACCCCAATTTTCAACGCCAATAATCGCAAGTTGCTGTCCATCTCTATTAAAAACTATATGATCGTTTAGTAATATTTTGAAACCTGCTTTACCATGATTTTCAATCAGTTTTTTAAAATTTGATTCTTTGGCTTCTCTAGATACCCAAGGGATATATTCGCCATAATCATGATTTCCTGTGATAGAAAATTTACCTAGTGGAGCTGCTATTTGAGAGAATAAAGTAATGTATGGGTCAAATTCATTGGCTATATTATTGACCAAATCTCCTGTAAATAAGACAATATCTGAGTTTAATTCATTTATTAATTTAATACCTTTTTCGACCCCTTCTATACTATCAAAACTACCTGAGTGAACATCTGAAATTTGAGTAATTGTAAAACCATCAAAACTAATGGGTAAGTTTTTGTATTTTAAAGTAATTTTATTTACCTTAAAATTATACTTTCCTTTGGTTATGCCATACAAAATGGCTGAAAAAGGTATAGCAGCTATTGCCAAAGCAATTTTGCTAAAAAACGAGCGTCTTGGACTAAAATACTCTTCTGTCCCTTTACTTTCCCAGCCTACAATATCATATATATAAATAGTTGCAGCGTTGATCAATCTATATATATCTTCAAATAATAAAAAAATAGCGAAAATCAATTTGGGTAACCAAATCAGAACCAAACCTCCGCCAATAATTCTAAAAAGTATTCCATTGGCACCCTGACCTGGTTTAAAATTTAAAATAAAAATAGTCAAAGCTATCAAATAACAAATAGTAACAGACCAATAAAAGAACGACAAATTTTTCTTTAAAAAAGCGATTTGAATGGTTGAAAATGCAGCTTTAAAGCCAGAAAAAGCATAAAAATCGATGAGAAGTAAAATAAATACTACAAATAAAATGCGAAATAAAAGAACGGTTGTAGGCACTGTGATTTTAAAATTTAGACAAAAATAGGATTTTTTTAAATATTTAATAGTAAAGTTTTGAACATTTATGCAAATTTGCATAACAGATAAAGTTTTGGTTAAAACTATTACCCATTTAAAATGACAAAAAGATTAATCTTAGATAAGAAATCGCTCTCTATTACACTAAAAAGACTTTGTTATTTATTAGTAGAAAATCATCATGATTTTGACAAAACTGTTATACTTGGGCTGCAAACCAAAGGTGTATTTTTGGCAGATAAAATTTCAAAAATATTACTTTCTGATTTTAATGTAAAAGTTCCTATTGGCACACTTGACACTACTTTTAATAGAGATGATTATAGAAAAAGAAGCCTTGATTTGCTGCCAAACGAAATGAATGTGCCTTTTTCGCTCGAAAATAAAAAAGTTATTTTAATGGACGATGTATTGTACACAGGTCGTAGTATAAGAGCAGCAATGGATGCTATGCTATCGTTTGGGAGGCCAGCATCTGTAGAATTATTGGTACTTATAGATAGAAAATACTCCAGAGAACTGCCCATAGAGCCCAAATATTGTGGCAAACACGTAAACACGCTCACTTCAGAAAAAGTATTGGTAGAGCTAACAGAACAAGGACTGCAAGATGACAATGTATGGTTGATAACGCAATAATGTGTAATGCAGAATGCAGAATGCAGAATGCAGAATGCGTAATGCAGAATGCGTAATGAGTAATGAGTAATGCGTAATGTGTAATGTGTAATGTGTAATGTGTAATGTGTAATGTGTAATGTGTAATGTGTAATGTGTAATGTGTAATGTGTAATGTGTAATGTGTAATGTGTAATGTGTAATGTGTAATGTGTAATGTGTAATGCGTAATGCGTAATTTTTTATTTAAACATAATTTAACTTATAACTTATAACTTATAACTTATAACTTTTACCTCTTCTTCTATTTTTAAAATTTTATCAGGGAATTCTAATTTAAACTCCCAAAATCAACTCTCTATAACTATCTAATAATGAGGCAGTTTGTCTTTTTAAGGGCTTGGATTTATTTTTAGTTTTTTCGGCATCTAACATACTAAGTGCCATT
>JAAFIH010000019.1 GCA_013297755.1 Cytophagales bacterium | reverse complement strand
GTGTAATGTGTAATGTGTAATGTGTAATGTGTAATGTGTAATGTGTAATGTGTAATGTGTAATGTGTAATGTGTAATGTGTAATGTGTAATGTGTAATGTGTAATGTGTAATGTGTAATGTGTAATGTGTAATGCGTAATGTGTAATGTGTTACTTATAACTTATAACTTATAACTGTTTATAACTTATAACTGTTTATAACTTATAACTGTTTATAACTTTTATATAAAAATCTTATTTTCATCAACAATAATTTTTAAAATTTTATTCTTAAAAATCCTTGTATTTTTTTTATTTTCAGGTTTTATTAACTAAAAATTTATTAACTAAAAATTTATTAACTAAAAATTTACTACCTAAAAATTTACTACCTAAAAATTTCGTAAAATATTGATACTTATAAGTTTATCTAACTATAAGAAAGTATATATTTAGCAAACACAAAAAAAAGCCTCAATATTTTTTTTGAGGCTTTTTTTATGTTATTAATAAATCTAAAACTATTTGTAACTTCTTTGACTTGGTTTTACAAATTCGTAGTTCAAATCTTCTTTATTTAATTTTTGTTTGCCACTTTCGCCAGTCCATTCCCAAGCGGCTGCATACATATAATTGGCGTCATCTCTCAGTGCTTCGCCATCTTCTGTTTGATACTCTTCTCGGAAATGGCCACCACAAGATTCGTTTCTGTTGAGTGCATCTACCATCATCAATTCTCCAAGTTCTAAGTGATCGGCTACACGACCTGCTTTTTCGAGGGTTTGGTTCAATTCGTGGCCACTACCAGGAATGTTCACATTACTCCAAAATTCTTTTTTCAAATCTTGCACTTTGGCAATACCAGCTTTTAATCCAGCTTCTGTACGACTCATGCCACAATGATTCCACATCGTAAGGCCAAGTTCTCTTTGTATTTCGTGTACAGTAGTTTTTCCTTTGATACTTACCAATTTGTTCAAATCTTCTTTTACAGCTCTTTCAGCATCCATAAACTCTTTGGTATCGTTTGGAATTGGTTTGCGTTCTGCACCAGCCAAGTAATCGCCAATAGTATAAGGTAAAACAAAATAACCATCGGCCAAACCCTGCATGAGTGCTGAAGCTCCTAATCTATTTGCTCCATGGTCCGAAAAGTTGGCTTCTCCACAAGCATAAAGGCCTGGAATAGATGTCATTAAATTATAATCTACCCAAAGACCACCCATTGTATAGTGCACAGCTGGGTAAATTCGCATGGGTTCTTTGTATGGATTTTCGCCTGTAATTTGGGTATACATGTCAAACAAATTGCCATATTTGGCTTTTACCACATCTCTGCCAAGGGTTTCTACCGTATTTTGATCTGGGTTTGATATTCCTTTTTTATTGGCTTCTTGTCTGCCATATCGCTCAACAGCAGAGGCATAATCCAAATAAACTGCCAATTTAGATGTGCCTACACCAAAGCCAGCATCACATCTTTCTTTGGCTGCACGTGATGCAATGTCTCTTGGCACTAAGTTACCAAATGCAGGATAACGTCTTTCAAGGTAATAATCTCTTTCTGCTTCTGGTATATCGTTTGCTTTTCTGGTATCACCTTGTTTGAGAGGTGCCCAAATACGACCATCGTTTCTCAAAGATTCTGACATCAAAGTCAATTTTGATTGATGATCACCTGTTACTGGAATACACGTTGGATGAATTTGAGTATAGCAAGGGTTTGCCATCATGGCTCCTTTTTTGTGAGCTCTCCAAATGGCAGTTCCACTTGAGCCACGAGCATAAGTAGTCAAATAAAACACATTTCCATATCCCCCTGTGCATAGTACTACTGCATGTGCCGAGTGTCTTGTAACCTCGCCAGTAACCATATCACGAGCAATAACTCCTTTGGCTTGGCCGTCAATAACTACAATATCCAATATTTCATGTCTTGTATATGATTTTATTGCACCAGAATTGATGTTTTTATTCATGGCTGAGTAAGCACCTAATAGCAACTGTTGTCCAGTTTGTCCTTTGGCATAAAACGTACGTGAAACCTGAGCTCCACCAAACGAACGATTGTCTAACAACCCGCCATATTCTCTAGCAAACGGCACACCTTGAGCCACACATTGATCTATAATATTAACAGAAACTTCTGCAAGTCTGTGTACATTGGCCTCACGTGCTCTGTAATCGCCACCTTTGAGTGTGTCATAAAAAAGGCGATGAACAGAATCTCCATCGTTTTTGTAGTTTTTGGCTGCATTAATACCACCTTGTGCTGCAATAGAGTGAGCCCTACGTGGTGAATCTTGAAAACAAAAAGTGGTTACATTATATCCTAATTCGGCAAGTGATGCTGCTGCAGAAGCTCCAGCCAAACCAGTACCTACTATAATTACATCATATTTACGTTTATTTGCAGGATTTACAAGTTTGATACTAAACTTATGATTTTTCCATTTGTCGGCCAATTGCCCAGCAGGTATTTTAGAATTTAATGTACTCATGTTATATTGTTTTTTTAAATAAATACCAATTTGTATTTCTTTGTTTCAAAAAATATTTTTTTTAATAAATTTTGTCAATCCACAAATTAAATACCTTAGTACCACATTTGCAAATCTTGTTTAAAAGATTTTACAATTAACAATAGGGAGCATTATTTTTTTTAAAAATTTCAAAATTTAAGTCCTACCTTCAACAATGAATTGTTTTATTAAAAAATCAAAATTTTGTATTTTTCTATAAATTAATTTCAAAATCGAATGAATGATATGAATGAAAAAATAGAAAAATAATCTTTTGAATAAAAAAAGATTAGGGCAAACGTATTTTAAAATTTTTTGTTTAAAATAATAAAATATTACTTTAAAAATAATATTTCTAAAGTAATATTTTATTATCAAAAGCCCAACCCTTTTGTATTCTGAAACATAGTAACAGAACTTGGGGTTGGATAGGGCTTAATCAAAACAGGTATTTAGTTTAAAAAAAACTTATATGCGTATGCCCTGAAAAAATTTTATTTAATGCAATACTCTTCAAAAGCAATGCTCAAATTTTCGGCAATCATTTCTGCTGAGCGACCTTCGATGTGGTGTCTTTCTACAACATGTACCAGTTCACCATCTTTAAAGAGAGCCATCGATGGCGATGAAGGTGGGTAGGGTAACATAAATTCTCTTACTTTGGCCACTGCATCTTTATCAACACCAGCAAATACAGTTAAGAAATTGTCTGGTTTTATGGCAGCTTTGGTGGCCATCTGTGCTGCTGGGCGTGCATTACGTGCTGCACAGCCACATACAGAATTGACAACAACCAACGTAGTACCTTTGCTTTGCAACGCAGACTCTACTTCAGAGGCCGTTTTGGCTTCTTTAAATCCAATAGAAGTCAATTCACGCTTCATTGGCAATACTAATTCTTCTGGATACATATATACTATGAGTTTTAAAATTATACGTTTTACAATTTGATTTTAGTTTGTAACTTCAAAAATAGATTTAAAGTTCAAATTAAAATTTTACACAAAGTACAAGCTAAGGTTTTGATTTTGCAATTTTTTTATTAAAAGTTTTGATTTTGAGTTATCTTAATCAAAAACTTTTGTTCTTAATGCCAATTTTTAATAATTCCATTATGTGTATAATTATGTGGATATAATTAATTAAAAATAAAAAAATAAACTCAAAAAACTTTTGGAATAATAAAAGTTTCCATAGTTTTGTAAAAATTATTTTAATCAAAATATATATGAATTTCAAAGAATTTGGAATGACCTCTTGGTCGGTCAATAACAAAACCGCAATTTATATCCTTACCATTTTTATTACAGGATTTGGATTAATGACATACAATAATTTGCCAAAAGAGCAATTTCCTGATATTGTGATACCTACTATATATGTGTCTACGATTTATCCTGGAACTTCGCCCGCTGATATTGAAAATTTGGTAACTCGAAAAATCGAAAAACAAATAAAAGCTGTGTCAGGTGTGAAAAAAATGACAAGCAATTCTGTTCAGGATTTCTCTAATGTAATTGTGGAATTTAATCCTAATGTTAAAGTAGAAATAGCCAAACAGCGTATAAAAGATGCTGTCGATAAGGCCAAAATGGATTTGCCCAAAGATTTGCCACAAGATCCATCTGTGGTAGAGGTCAATTTTTCGGATATTCCTGTGATGCAAGTAAACATTTCAGGTAATTATCCTGACGATAAGTTAAAAGGTTTTTCTGAAATTGCAAAAGATAAAATAGAAAGTTTAAAACAAGTAACTCGTGTAGATAGGATAGGGGATAGAGACAAAGAATTACAGATAGATGTAGATATGTACAAAATGCAGGCTGCTACTATTACTTTTGGCGATATTGAGCGAGCCATAGCATCAGAAAACATGACAATGAGTGCTGGAAATATCAAAATGGAAGAGATGAAACGCTCGGTTCGTATATCTGGCGAATTTAAAGATCCACAAAAAGTTGCAGAACAAGTTGGAAATATTATTGTAAAATCGGCTTTTGGCACGCCCACTTATCTCAAAGATATAGCCAAAGTAAATTATACTTTCAGCGAACAAGAAAGCTATGCCAGGATGAACAACAATCCTGTAATATCACTAGCAATAGTGAAAAGATCAGGCGAAAATTTGATAGAAACCGCTGACAATGTACGTGCTATAATGAAAGAGTTGCAAGAAAATAAGTTTCCTAAAGACCTAGAAGTAGTTATTACTGGAGATTTTTCGGCCAAAACACGCACAACCCTCAACGATCTTATCAATAGTATCATTATAGGTTTTATACTGGTTACTATTGTGCTAATGTTTTTTATGGGTGTTACCAATGCACTTTTTGTGGGGCTTTCTGTGCCATTATCTATGTGTATCGCTTTTATGTGTATGCCAATGATAGATTTTTCATTAAACATGATTGTGCTTTTTGCATTTTTATTTGCTTTAGGTATTGTTGTAGATGATGCTATTGTGGTTATAGAAAACACTCATCGTATATATCATACAGAGCATCTACCCATTGGAGATGCAGCCAAAAAAGCAGCTGGCGAGGTAATTATCCCTGTTTTGGCAGGTACAGCTACCACACTGGCACCATTTGTACCTTTGATGTTTTGGCCTGGAATTGTAGGTAAGTTTATGTATTTCTTACCTGTAACCTTAATTATTACATTATCTGCTTCGCTTTTTGTAGCATTTATTATCAATCCAGTTTTTGCGGTTTCATTTATGAAAAAAGCAAAAATATATCCATCAAATGCAACTTTCTTAGAAAAAAACAAAAGTTTAATCATAACCAATATTATTATTTTGGCATTGGCTCTTATTTTTTATGCTTCAAAAAATGTAGGAATGGGTAATTTTCTTGTTTTTATAGCCATTTTGATTGTTTTCAACAAATTTGTATTGACAGGAATGATAAATAAATTTCAAAACAATTTATTACCAAAATTGATGTCTAGCTACGAAAAAATAATTCGTTGGTCATTGAAAGGTAAACATACTTGGGGATTGATTATTGCTACTATTTTCTTACTTTTCTTTTCGATTAAATTACTAGAAATTCGTAAACCCAAAGTAGTATTTTTTCCAAGTGCAGATCCTAATTTTGTATATATTTATATTCAATTACCCAATGGAACCGACCAAGCTGTAACAGACTCTGTGGCCAAAGTGGTAGAAAAACGTGTATATGGGGTTTTAGGAAAAGACAACGATATCGTAGAATCTGTAATTACAAATGTAACCATTGGTACCAACGACCCAAGTGAAGGCGACCGAAGTCCAAAACCACATAGGGCCAGAATAGGTGTTTCGTTTAAAGAATTTGGCGAACGACATGGGGTTAGTACTGTAACTTATTTGGACAAAATACGCCAAGCTATCAAAGGTGTGCCAGGTGCCGAAATTGTAGTAGACCAAGAAAAAGGAGGGCCACCAACGGGCAAACCTATTGCTATTGACATCACTGGCGAAGACCTAGAAGACCTAGTTTTGATTTCTAAATCTGTAAAAAGATATGTAGATTCGCTACAAATTCCTGGTGTAGAGGAGCTAAAATCTGATTTAGAAGACTCAAAACCAGAAATTGTAATAGAAATAGACCGAGAAAGAGCCAACAGAGAAGGTATTTCTACAGGGCAGATAGGTATGGAAATTCGTACATCTATCTTTGGAAAAGAGATTTCTAAATTTAGAGATGGCGATGATGAAAACAAAATCATGTTAAGATATGCTCCAAGCCAACGAAATCAGATTGATGAGCTTTTGAATATGAAAATCACATTCAGAGATATGGGTATGGGGGGCATGATACGCCAAATTCCATTGTCATCGCTTGCTAAAATTAAATATGCCAATTCTTACGCAGCCATAAAACGCAAAAATCAAAAAAGAATCGTTACTATTGGTTCCAATGTATTGTCAGGCTATTCTCCAAATGATATAGTGCCTGTGATAGCCGAAGCCCTCAAATCTTTTCCAATCAAAGAAGGCTATGATATAAAAATGGGTGGTGAGCTCGAAGACCAAAAAGAAACCTCAGATTTTTTGGGTGTAGCTGGTATTGTGGCCATTTGTTTGATTTTTGGAGTTTTGGTACTACAATTTAATTCTATTTCTAAGCCCCTAATTATATTATCAGAAATTGTGTTTACTATCATAGGTGTTTTTCTGGGGGTAGGTACATTTAAAATGGATTTTGTGATTGTAATGACAGGTATAGGTATAGTAGGCTTGGCTGGTATTGTTGTCAAAAATGGTATTTTATTAATAGAATTTATGGACGAACTTCGTGGACGTGGGCTTGGCCTACAAGAAGCCATAGTAGAAGCTGGCAAAACAAGGCTTAGTCCTGTACTGCTCACGGCAGCCTCTACTATTTTGGGGCTTATACCTATGGCCATTGGCTTTAATATAGATTTTGTGAGCCTATTTACGCACTTAGATCCTAAAATATATCTTGGTGGCGACAATGTAGCCTTTTGGGCACCTCTATCTTGGTCAATCATTTTTGGGTTAAGTTTTGCTACATTTATTACTTTAATTTTGGTTCCATGTATGTACTTTTTGAGCGAAAGTTTGAAACTAAGACTTAATAAAAGTAAGATAGCGGCATAAGAATTATGTGCATTTAAGAATTTATATTTTCTTGATTTAAAATTCTTAAATCATATATTTTAATTGAGTTATTTTGCTTTTGAAAATATATTTGGGGTTTTTACAAGTTCCCTTCTGTTAGTGGTCAGGCAAACAGAACCATAAAATTGACAGAGAACACTAATAAAAAAAAATAATAGAAAATGGGAATAATAGACAGTATTGTTAAAAAATTTGCAGAACAGGGGACAATTGAATATAAATCAAAATTGTCGGAAACGGTCTATCATATTCGGATTCAAAGTAACAGTATAAAAAAGGCGGACTTTGTACCAGGTTATTTTGTACGTTTAGGAGTTGGCTTAGGTGTGAGTGATTCCTCAATTAAAGACAAAGTTAGAAGTTACAGCGTTTGGGACATCAACAAAGAAAGTGGAACAATTGACTTAGCTATAGCGACACATAGTAATGGCGTTGGAGCAGATTGGGTAAAGAAATGTGAAATAGGTAACGAAGTAAGCTTTGTTTGGAAAAAAGGAAATTTCTTGGTTGACAACAATGCTGACTATTACCTTATGATTGGAGACCTTTCAGCACTTTCCCATCTTTACATAATCAACCGACATCTTTCAAAAGACAAAAAGGTTGAAAGCATCTTGTATAATAAAAAACTAAATGAACATTTTAACGACATTGATAAAAATAAACCTTTTCATTTCTATGAAATGGCTGAAAATCCTTTTGAAGAAATTGTTACTAAAATAAAAGAGATTATTCCTAATATGACAGGACGGAAAATGGTTTATATAAGTGGCGACAGTAGAATTTGTGTTTCACTAAATCAATTTTTTAGGAAGGAACTAAATTGGGACTCAAAACAAATAAGGATAAAGCCATTTTGGAATCCAGAGAAAAAAGGACTTGAATAAAATACCAGAACCGCTAACAGCACATTTGCAATAGGTGGGGTTTTGTACTCAAAAAATAGTTTTATGGTTAATCAAAGTATGGTTCTCCACTTAAATATATGTGGTGTAAAATCGCTACCTACGCCAAGCCCAAAACCGAAATAAGCATTGATTTTGATACTCAATACTTTATAAAACACACTTATGAGCCTAAATTTGAAAATTTTATCTCAAAAATATTTTGAAGAGTACAGATTAAAATTAGATTTTGATATAAATCTTATCATTGAAGAATTAAAAAATAAAAATCAAACCTTAGAAGATTTTAAATTTTATTTAGCTAATGCAGCAGTTCACTCTTCAAATATTGAGGGAAATAAGGTGAGTTTTGATACTTATTTGAAATCTTCTGAATTTAATTTACATTTAAAATCTAAAGAAATTAAAGAAATTAATGATTTAATAGCTGCTTACGAGTTCGCAAAAGTAAACGATTTAACACTTAAAAATGTATTAAAAACACACGAGATTTATACTGAATCTATATTACTAAAAAAAGAAAGGGGAAAAATCAGAAAAGTAAAAGTTGGTGTTAGAAGTTCAGGAAGACTTATATATCTAGCCATAGAACCCGAATTTGTAAAGCAAGAATTAGAAAAATTATTTGAGGATATTACGCTATTAATTAATTCAAAATTAACAGTTGAAGAAATTTTTTTCTATGCAGCTTTTATCCATCTAGTTTTTGTATATATACATCCATTTGTAGATGGTAATGGTAGGGCTACAAGATTAGTAGAAAAATGGTTTCTGGCCAAAATGCTAGGAGAAAGTGCATGGAATATCACTTCTGAAAAAAATTATTGGCTTAATCGATCATCGTATTACAAAAACTTGCAAAATGGCGTAAATTATTATGAAATTAAATACGAAAATAGTATGCCTTTTTTAATGATGCTTCCGCAAGCATTAAAAGATGTGGATTAATTAATTTCATTTGTATTGTTTTAATCAAATTTGTAATAAAATCATTCATAATGATACCACCCAAAAAAATAAAATTTTATGTTTGGTTGTTAAATATGTTTTTGGATTACAAGTTCAAAAAATGTTTTAGCAATGTTTCTTACTTTTTAGAATCAAACATAGATACCCAAAAATCAATTTTAATTATTGGAAATCATACCACTTGGTGGGATGGTTTTATTGCTTGGCAGCTAAACCGAAAATTGTTTAATAAACAGTTTTATGTCATTATGTTGGAAGATACACTCCAAAAATTGCCTTTTTTTCAGAAAATTGGTGCTTTTTCTATACAACCCAAAAGCAAATCTATAGTAAAAACACTGCAAACTTCAGTAGAATTATTAAACAAAAATGATACTTATTTATTGTTTTTTCCACAAGGAAAATTACATTCTATTTATGATTCAAGTTTTATTTTCAACAAAGGAATAGAAAAAATTGTTTCTAAAAGTACTGATACTCAGTTGTTGGCTTACGCATCTTTTTGGGATTTTGCAGGCAACGAAAAACCTTATTTGAATGTGTATATCCAATCATTAAATACAAATGTAGATATCCAGCAGCAATATAAATTGTTTTATGAAAATGCTAAACAAAAACATATTTTAAACTTCAAATCCTAATGATTACAGTTTTGAGTTATATTTTTTTTGCTGCTCTTATAATACGTTTTTTGGTTGTTTCTTATAATTTTCTTACTAAGCCTCTTTTACCTTTTTTTAAAAATCATATAACTACAAACAATGTTTCAGTACTTATTCCTGCACGAAATGAGGAGCATAATTTGCCAAAATTATTACAAAGTTTATCTCAAATTGATGTACTAGAAATCATCATTTGCGATGATCATTCTACCGACAATACCAAACAAATTATTGAAAATGAGGCTGTTAGCAACCAAAGATTAAAGTATATGTTTGCTAAACCATTACCAGAAGGGTGGTTTGGCAAAAACTGGGCTTGTCATCAATTAGCACATCAGGCAAAAGGCCAATACTTACTTTTTATAGATGCTGATGTGCAAATTACACCTTACTTAATCTCTAATGCACTACAACAGAAGATTCAAAGTAAAGTAGAAATTTTCAGTATTTTCCCTGATCAAAAAATGACTAATATTGGCGAAAAAATCATTGTTCCTTTAATGCATTATTTATTGCTGACATTACTTCCTTTGAATTTAGTTAAAAAATCGAGTAGAAGTAGTTTGGCGGCTGCCAATGGTCAGTTTATTTTGTTTGATACATATACATACTTAAAACATAAATTTCATTATATAGTAAGAAATAATATTTTAGACGATGTAAATATAGTAAGATATGCAAAAGAAAATAAAATAAAATGTGAAACCTTACTAGCCAATCAACAAGTTTTTTGTCGCATGTACACCTCACTCCAAGAGGGAATAGATGGTTTTTCTAAAAATTTATTTTTAGGGTTTGGTAAAAATATTTTAGCTATTTTATTGTATTTTATTTTTATTTTATGGGGATTTGGATGTATGATATTTGATAAAAACATACTTTTGATTAGTTTAAGTATAATGCTTATTGTTTGGCAACGTATTTTTATCAGCATATTAAGTCATCAATCTGTAATTTTAAATCTTATTTTACACCCCATTCAAATGTTTTTTTATCAACTTATAGCCATTCAATCAGTTTATAAGCATATTTTTGGAAAAATAATTTGGAAGAGTAGAGAAATATGAGTGCAAATGTAAGAATTATCGTTTTATTCGTTTTACATATCGTTGGTATCATTGGTTTTTGTTTGTCTCAATATCAATCTTTGTTTGTAAAAATTACTCCTATTCATTTAGTCATTATTTCAGTTGTACTTTTTTGGGAAAACACAACTTTGGATTGGAAATTTTTATTGTTTTTTATTGTTTGTTTTGCCTTAGGATTTGGAGCTGAAGTTTTGGGTGTAAACAAACATCTTATTTTTGGAAATTATACTTACTCATCGGTTTTGGGATATTCTTTTATGGGTGTACCTTGTGTGATTGGTTTACTGTGGGTTTCAACAACGTATGCTTGCAATCAAATATCAATGACTTTATTTCCTCACACACAATGGATTAGCATACTAGCTGCTGCTTTGTTGATGACAGGTTTTGATTTTATGATAGAGCCATTTGCAGTAAAATATGGTTTGTGGTCTTGGCAAAATGGTATAATCCCAGATCTCAATTATTATTCGTGGTTTGGGGTTGGTTTGATAGTTAGCATTTTGTATCATAAAGTGTTTGGTAATAAATCCAATGCCATTAGTTCTTATTTTTTGCTAACACAAATTGTATTTTTTATAGTTTTAAAGAAATTTTAATATGAAAGAAAAAAAGGTTTTAATAGTCGTTGGCACACGACCAAATTTCATAAAAATTACTCAATTTGAAAAATATTTTTCTAATTTTCCACATATAGATTTCAAAATTGTGCATACAGGGCAGCATTTTGATTATAATATGTCTGATGTATTTTTTAGTCAATTAAATATTCGCAAGCCTGATTTTTTTTTAGGAATACCTGCTGGCTCACCTACTTTTCAGATGGGAATGATTATGATAGAACTAGAAAAAGTTTTTGATAATTATTTACCTGATTTAGTTGTAGTTGTAGGCGATGTTAATTCTACTTTTGCGGCTGCTTTTGCGGCTTATAAAAAAGGAATCAAAATCGCACACCTAGAAAGTGGATTGAGAAGCAATGATAGAGAAATGCCTGAAGAGATAAATAGAATTCTTACTGATGAGATTTCTAATTATTTCTTTATTACTGAGCAAAGTGGCTATGATAATTTAATTGAAGAGGGCAAACAACCCAATCAGTTATTTTTTGTGGGCAATACCATGATAGATACTTTGGCTGCTTTTCAACCCCAAATTGATATGTCAGATATTTTAGAACAGCTACAAATCTCTGATTCAAAGTATTGTCTAGTAACAATACACAGACCAAGTAATGTAGATGAAATCGAAAATCTTACCTATACTTTACATATTTTGCATCAAGTTTCCGAAAAAATTAAAATAGTTTTCTCTGTCCATCCACGCACAATTCAGAAAGCCGAAAAGTATGATTTAAAGAAAAAATTAGATGAAAATAAAAATATCATTATAACACCTCCTTTAGATTATTTTGCTTTTCAAAAATTGGTTAAAAATGCAGCTTTTGTGCTTACTGATTCTGGTGGCATTCAAGAAGAAACAACCTTTCAAAAAATTCCTTGTCTTACTTTACGCAAAAATACAGAACGTCCGTCTACCATCTCTATAGGTACTAATCAACTATTAGATTTTGATGCCAAAACTATATTGCAGAAAGTTGATGAAATATTAAACGGAAACCACAAAAAAGGTCAAATACCACCATTTTGGGATGGATTAGCCACAAAAAGAATTGTAGAAATTATAGATTCTTTATAATTCATCATTGTTCCTTAGAATTGTTGATTTAAAATTTTAAAATTATATTTATTGTAACCAAAAAAATATTAATATTGTAAAAAAAATAATATATGGAAATGTTAATTGTAGTTGCCCTAGTCATTATAGGTTTTTTTATTTTAATGTATTTTGTACCACTCAATTTGTGGATTACAGCAGTTTTTTCAGGGGTTAAAGTAGGCCTTTTCGATTTAGTTTTTATGCGTATTCGTAAAGTTCCACCACGCATCATTGTAGAATCTTTGATTACTGCAACCAAATCTGGTCTTCAGGTTACACCATCAGAATTAGAAACACATTTTTTGGCAGGTGGTAATGTGCGATCAGTTATCAAAGCACTTATTTCGGCTCACATGGCCAATATACCATTGAGTTTTCAGCAAGCTGCCGCCATAGATTTGGCAGGTCGAGATGTGTTTGAGGCAGTGCAAATTTCTGTTAATCCAAAAGTAATTAATACGCCCAACGTAACTGCTGTGGCTCAAGATGGTATACAATTGATAGCAAAAGCGCGTATAACTGTACGTGTAAACATTGCTAAGTTGGTTGGTGGTGCTGGAGAAGAAACCATTTTGGCAAGGGTAGGAGAGGGTATAGTTACCTCCATTGGGTCGTCCCTTTCGCACAAAGAAGTGTTAGAAAATCCAGATAAAATTTCTAAATTGGTTTTACAAAAAGGACTTGATGCAGGTACTGCATACGAAATATTATCTATTGACATTGCAGATGTAGATGTAGGAGCAAATATTGGTGCTAAATTGCAAATAGACCAAGCTGCTGCAGATTTGAAAGTGGCCGAAGCCAAAGCCGAAGAACGTAGAGCTATGGCTGTGGCTGTAGAACAAGAGATGAAAGCCAAATCACAAGAAGCTAGAGCCAAAGTGATAGAAGCCGAAGCTGAAATACCTCAAGCCATTGCTGCCGCTTTTCGTAGTGGTAATCTAGGAATTATGGATTATTACAAATTACAAAATATGAAAGCTGATACAGATATGCGTAGTTCTATTGCAGGCTCTGATGGTAGCGAAAAATCATAATTTATCATTTATTTAATATCAACTAAAGTATCTACATATATATTGTAGGTACTTTTTTATTTTTAATACTTATTAATAACTATGAAAATATATACAAAAACAGGTGATACTGGACTTACTTCGTTGGTAGGTGGTGCTAGAGTTTCTAAATCTCATGCACAACTACAAGCCTGTGGCTCAGTAGATGAGTTAAATTCTTGGATAGGATTATTAGCAGAATACACCATTATCAGCAAACATCAACCTACATTGAGGATAATCCAAAATATGCTTTTTACTATTGGTGCCAATGTAATGAAAGAGTATGGAAAACACATAGAAAAAGTACCCATTTTGTTGGAATCTGATATTGAATTGCTCGAAAATGAGATAGATAGCATGGATGTTTTGCTCGAACCAATGCGTACATTTATACTCCCTGGCGGACACAAAGAAGTTGCTTTTGCTCATATTGCACGCACCGTTTGCAGACGTGCAGAAAGAGATTTGGTGATTCTATCTGAAAACGGATTTGAAATACCTTTAGTAATAAAATATATGAATCGATTATCAGATTATTTGTTTGTTTTGTGTAGAATATTAGCCAAAAACTTACAAATAGAAGAAATACCTTGGTATCCACGAAAAAACTAATTCCCTATCAAAATCATTTTGTATTTTTTTTACATTAGAAATTAGTTTTTATATTGTTTTAGTTGTTCGATTAATTTTTTGTTTTCAATCTCAGTACCTATCGTTATTCTCAAACAACCTTCACAAAGTTTGACTATTGATCTATCTCTAACAATTATTTTATGATTAATTAGGTAGTCATATATTACTTTACCATCTGTAGTTTTTACTAACAAAAAATTTGCATCAGATGGATAAATTTTTGTTACAAATGGTAGTTTTTGTAATTCTACTGCCAATAATTTTCTTTGTTCAATAATTTGAGCCACATATTTGTCTTTTTTGTCTTCATTTTTTAGGGCTTCTAGGGCAAGTTTTTGGCTGTATCCATTGATGTTGTAGGGTGGTTTTACTTTGTTGAGTACATGAATTATGTCTCTAGAGGCATAAGCTACCCCAATGCGCAAATTGGCAAGTCCCCAGGCTTTAGAAAAAGTTTGTAGGATAATTAAATTAGGAAATCTTGATAAACGAGTAAGAAAAGTTTTTTCAGGTGCAAAATCTATATATGCTTCATCAATGGCAACAATGCCTTTAAAATTACTAATTATTTTTTCTAGTGATTTAATATTTAGTATATTACCTGTTGGATTATTGGGCGAACAAAGTATTATTAATTTGGTATTTTCGTCTATTGATTTTAAGATTAAATTCTCATCTATTGCAAAATCTGGCGTTAGACTTACTCTTTTTATACGAACATCGTTAATGTTGGCACTTACTTCATACATTCCATACGTGGGTGGAGTTATTATCACGTTGTCGATTCCTGGATTACAAAAACTTCTAAACAGAATATCAATGGCCTCGTCACTGCCATTACCAAGAAATATATTTTCGGCATCTAATACTTTTAATGCTGCTAAAGCATTTTTTAAATCCCATTGTAATGGGTCTGGGTATCTGTTGTGGGTTTCGTCTGATGCTGACCCAAAGGCATTTTCGTTGGCATCTAAAAACACGCCTTCGGTACCTTTGTATTCGTCTCTTGCCGATGTATAGGGTCGTAATGAACGTATATTATCTCTTAAAATTTCATTGAGATTAAACATAGTAGCTTTATTTTTTTTGTTCTTTATTTGTTTTTAATTGATTTGATACATCTTATATAGTATCAAAATATATAAACTTTTAGTAAAATTTGTTTGTTTTGTTGTATTAGCAGTTTTCATTAAAAGTACAAAAATTCTAATGTAATAAGATTATTTTTTAAAAGAAAATTTATACATCTTTTCCCAACAAAGTAGCTTTAGAACAATCAGTAATTAAAACATTTACATACTGACCTTTTACAAAATTTTGTTTGGGGAAAATGACCATTTTGTTGTGGCTAGTTCTGCCATATAAGTCTGCATCAGATCTTTTTGAAAAACCCTCTATTAATACTTTATAAGTTTTGCCAATATCAGATTTATTTCTTACCAAAGATATGTCGTTTAGTTTTTGTTGAACTTCATTCAATCTTCTTTTTTTTACTGCATCTGAAATATCATCTTTTAGTTTTTTTGCAGCAGGTGTATTTGGCCTTTCAGAATATGAAAACATATAAGCATAATCATATTTTGCATATTCCAACATTGATAGTGTGTCTTGATGTTCTTCTTCAGTTTCAGAACAAAAACCTGTGATAATGTCTGTAGAAATCCCACAATCATCTCCAATGATATTTTTAATAGCATCAATTCTATTCATATACCATTCTCTAGTATAAGTACGATTCATCAACTCAAGTATTCTGGTATTGCCGCTTTGAACAGGCAAATGAATATAATTGCAAATATTTTCATGATTTTTGATGGTATACAAAACCTCATCAGTGATGTCTTTGGGATGCGAAGTACAGAATCTAACTCTTAAATCATGATGTACTAGGGCCACTTTTTCTAATAGTTGAGCAAAATTGACTTGTTGCACTCCATCATTGCTTTGCCATTTATAAGAATCTACGTTCTGACCTAAAAGTGTAACTTCTCTGTATCCTTTTTCAAACAAATCTTGGGCTTCTTTTACTATTGAATCAGCATCTCTGCTGCGTTCTCGGCCTCTGGTAAAAGGTACAACACAAAACGAACACATATTATCGCAACCTCTCATAATGGTAATATAGGCAGTTACACCATTAGAATCTAGCCTTAGAGGAGTAATATCTGCATAAGTTTCTTCTCTTGATAAATATACATTGATGGCTCTGTGTCCTTCATCAACCTGAGCTACCAAATTGGCTATGTCTCTATAAGAATCAGGTCCTGCAACCAAATCTACCACTTTTTCTTGGTCTAGTAATTGAGATTTTAGTCTTTCGGCCATACAACCTAGTACCCCAACTGTCATGTTGTTTTTTTCTCTTTTTACAGCATTTATTTGTTTTAGTCTAGCTCTTATTCGCTGTTCTGCATTGTCTCTGATAGAGCAAGTATTTAAAAAAACGACATCAGCTTGGCTAAAATCAGAAGTAGTATCATATCCATTTTCCATCATTACGGCAGCCACTATTTCTGAATCTGCAAAATTCATTTGACAGCCATAACTCTCTATATACAATTTGCGTTGTTTGCCAGTATGGGTGTCGGTAGTAGTAGTTTTATTATCTTCGCCATGCAAAGTTTGGTTGGTGGCAGTTTCCAAAATTTCAAGTTCCTCTTTCAATGTATAGTAAATTTTTGCAAATTTAATTAAAAATACCTTTACAATAATTAGATTTTAATTTTTTAACTATTTTAATTTTTATAGTAAAATAAATATAAAAATCTACTTTTAAAATGATTTTTTTTTATTTTTTTTATTTTAAAGTCTTTTTTTGTATATAAATTTCTTTTAAAATCATTTTTTTTATTAAAATTGCATAAAATTAGAACAAATAATTTATGATTAATAAATTTTCTCCAAAACAACTTGATAATTTCCATATTGTATTATGGTTGATAAAAGATGTTTTTTGGGTCAAAGAATTACAATTGTGGGGGGTTCTAATGATTATACCCACTGTTGGAGTTGCTGTTGTTCTTACGATTCAAAGTATTGTACAAAAACAAGGTTTTTATCCTAATTTTGCTATCTTATGTTGGATGATTGCTGACTCTACTTGGATGGCAGACGAATTTTTTATATTAGACATTGAATGGATTACTTTAGGGTTGTTTGGGCTTGGTATTATTTCAATGATTTATTCTTATGTATTTTTATCAAATATTTTAAATATCAAATATTTAGAAAAGTTTAGGAATAAATCTTTTTTAAGTTAGTTTTGCATCAATAATGAGAAAAAAAATAGTATCTTATGTATATATAATGATTACCTCTAGAATAGCACTTTTGGTAATGATTTCTGCTATATCCTACATGTCTATTCCTATTTTGATTGCCATTTCTGATTTTTTTATTGATAAAATTACAAATACAACCAACAAAACAAGTGTACCAGACTTGATAGAAGCCACTGATGGCATAGCATCTTTGTTTGTAGGGTTAGGTGTATTTTTAGAATCTAGGAACACAATCACAAGAATTGCTTGGAAGCGGCTGCCCCCCAAAGATCCTGAATTGCAAGAAAAGGTAAATAAATTAAGCGAAAATTATGGGGTGGCCATTCTTATTAATGGGTTATTAATGGAAATTTTTACTCAATATATAACCATTCCTGATTCTATTATAAATACTAACGAATACAATAATATTATTTTGGGCATTTGTTTAATGATTTGTATTTCAACATTTGTAAGTTTGTGGACTTTGATGAATAAATATATACAATCGTTCTTTTTCTTAAAAGAACAATTACATGATACATTAGAATAAAAAAGATTTTAAATAAAAAATTATGTTTAAGTTTAAAAATATAAAATACAAACTTCAGTTTTACTTTCAATTGATAGGTATGATACCCATGTTAATATTTGGTACTTATGACTATTACACAAGTAAAGACACCATCTTGGCACAATCAAAAGAAAGGGTAACAAGTTTGAGAGAATTAAGAAAAAAACAAATAGAAGAGTATATCAAGCAATCACAACAAGAAGCCATTTATTTTTCTAAAAACAAGTTTTTTATAGATGCTGCAACAGATTTAATCCAAGCCTATAATAATTATCAACCAGATAGTTCTGAGAGAGCTGCTATTGCACCAGAAATGCAATATTACTATGAAAATACTTTTTTGAATAGACTTTCAGATTTGGACAAAAAAGAAATTTCTCCTACCAAATATATGCCAAAAACGAATACTCAATCTTTGGCTTTGCAATATCATTATATAGTCAATCAAGGAGAGAGCAAACTGAAAATGAATGATTATTTTACTACCCATGAAAAATATTTTCCATTGATGAAAGAAGCCTTGGATAGATTTAAGTATTATGATATTTTTATTATGGATTATGATGGAAATATAGTTTTTACTGTTGCCAAAGAACCTGACTTTGCTACAAATGTAAACGATGCTATGGTACGTAATACCAACATAGCTGCTATTTACAAAGATTTTAAAAACATGGCAGATTCTGATTATGCAGCTATTTATGATTATGAGGCTTATTTAGCATCTGCCTATGAGCCTGCTATTTTCATAGCTTCCAATTTTTACAAGAATGGAAATAAAGTAGGTACACTTATCATTCAACTTTCGGTAGATGATATTAATAGTTTGATGACTGGTAATGGAAAATGGAAAGAAGATGGACTAGGACAGTCAGGAGAAACATTTTTAGTTGGTCAGGATAGTTTAATGCGTACAGAATCGAGATCTTTCTTAGAAGAACCCAAAGCCTTTTTTGAATATATGGAATCATCTGGCAAGTCTCAAGCTCTGATAGATGAGGTAAAATACTATAAAACTTGTATTTTGTCAATGCCAGTAAAATCTACTGCTGTCAAAAAAGCTATGCAGGGTATTTCAGGTGCTGAAATTATAATTGATTATAGAGGAGTTTCAGTATTAGCATCTTACTCGCCTGTCGATATAGCTGGTTTAAAATGGTATATCGTTTCTAAAATGGATGAAGATGAGCTACTAGAACCTGTAAAAACAGTAAGATATAGAGCCATAATAGCACAATTTGTTGTATTTGTTTTGATTTCTTTGATAGCCAACTTTGTGGCCTCTAGTATATCCAAACCTATGTTTAAACTCTCTACCGCAGCCAATGAGGTTTCTAAAGGCAATTTGGATGTAGAGGCTGATGTCAAAACTGGTGATGAGATTGAATATTTATCAAATGTATTCAACAAGATGGTCAAGGATGTGAAGTCAGAAAAAACTTCACTACAGACAGTGATGGGAGAACTAGAGAAAGGTAAGACAGAGCTAGAAATTCAAGCACTTGCCTTGAGCAAATCAAACCAAGAAGCTGAAATACAAAAAATACAAGTAGAGTCCAAAAATAGAGAGCTAGAAAATGTTTTATCAACCCTAAATGCTCAAAAAACTGAAATGGAGCGTCAGGCTGCTAAAATTAATCAATCCTACGAGGAAACACAATCTTTGGTAAAACAATTGGATATTGAAAAAAAATATATTCAAAACCAAAATAGCGATTTTGAAGCTAATAGTAAGGTATTGATGAATTTGGCTAAAAGTAAAAATATTCAACAAGGCAATTTTGAAACATCAATAAGAGAAATTGCTCAAAAAGCTGCACTTTCTTTGGATATAACACAAGTTGGGATTTGGGAATTGAGCGAAAATAATGAAACCATCAAAAGTTTAGTTATCTACAACAAAGAAGAGATGAAGTTTATGCCACCAATTGTGTTGCATCAACATGATTATCCACTTTATTTTCAGGCCATTACAAGTGGAGAAGCTATTGTTGCAGTAGATGCACAAACAGATTATAATACAGCTGAGTTTACGTTAGGTTATCTCAAACCATTAGACATTCGCTCTATGTTAGATGTACCATATTATGTAGATGGTATGGTAAGAGGAGTTGTTTGTTGCGAACATAAGCATGAGAAAAAAGATTTTGGAGTAATAGAAATGAACTTTACCAAATCTGCTGCCGATATTTTGACTATTGCTTACAAATCTCTACAAAGAAAAGAAGCTGAAATACAAATAAAACATCAGTCTGAAATCATTGAAGAGAAAAATAAAGATATTATAGCATCCATCAACTATGCCAAAAGAATCCAATCAGCCATGCTTCCTACTGAGGAACATACTAAAACATTGTTACCTGACCATTTTATTTATTACAAACCCAAAGACATTATCAGTGGCGATTTTTATTGGATTGATTATGTAGGCGACAAAACTGTGATAGTAGTTGCTGATTGTACTGGACATGGCGTACCAGGTGCTTTTATGACAATGATTGGGGACAATCAATTAGATCAAATTGTGAGAGAGAAAAAAATTACTTCTCCTGATTTAATCTTAACTTTATTGCATCACGGAATTGCACAAACTTTGAAACAAAACGAAAACGATATCAAAGATGGTATGGATGTAGGTATTGTGGTTATCGACAGAAAAGCAAACAAAATGACTTATGCTGGTGCTATGAATCCTTTATATTATATTCAAAATGAGTCATTCTATGAAATAAAAGCCGACAAAAGACCTATTGGTGGAAGAACCGAAGATGATATAAAAGTTACGTTTACAAAACACGAGATTGATATTTCTATTCCTACTACATTCTACCTTTGCACTGATGGTTTCCAAGACCAATTTGGTGGAACAGATAAACGTAAGTTTATGGTAAAAAGAATGAAAGAAATGTTACACACTGTATCTAGCCAAAGCATAGAAACGCAAAAAAACTCAATTTTTGAAACCATGTATAGCTGGATGGGAACTGATAATCCTCAGGTTGATGATATGATTATACTAGGAGCTAAAGTTTAATTATCAATATAAGAATAATGAAAAACTATTATAGTCTATACGAGGAAATGTCTGACGACAATATGATGTTGTCGTTTAAAGGCGAAGTTAATTTTGAACAAGTCAATAACCTACTCAAGATGCTTGAAGATAGGTTGGAGATGGAACAAGATACCAAAGTTCGGAAAAAATTATACAACGTAGCTGTGGAATGTTTGCAAAATCTTGGACATCATCTAGATAACGAATCTAATCCATACAATCATACAGCTCTTGTTTGTATAGAATCTTACTCAGACCATTATGTAGTGGTTACTGGTAATTATCTATACAACGATAAAATTGATAAAATAAAAGACAAAATCGAAATGGTAAACTCTGCTACCAAAGAAGAGTTGAAAGAAATATATAAAGCAACATTAGACAACAACGAATTTTCTGACAAAGGCACAGCAGGTCTTGGTTTTATAGACATAGCCCGAAAATCAGGAGAAAAAATATTTTATAAATTTTATGCTTATAAAGAAGAGATTTCTTTTTTTACCCTCAGAGTTGTAGTGTGGAAAAACGAAGAATCAAAAAATACCACTATTTTAACTATTATAGACACAAATTCTACCCAAATGGACTCACTAAGAATTGAAGCAACCAAACAAACACCACTTGTAAAATTTGATGCCGAAACTGGTATCTTAGAACTAAAAGGACGTTCAACTCCTGAAAATCCAGTGGAATATTACAAACCAATTATTGAGTGGCTCGAAAATTATTCCAATAATGCAAAGCCAAAAACAAGTTTTCATGTGCAACTAGAGTATTTTAATACAAGCTCTTCAAAATGCTTACTTGATGTAATGAAAAAACTGGCCAATATGCACAAATCAGGCAAAACAATTGAGTTTAACTGGTGGTATGAAGAAGACGATGAGGATATGAAAGAAACAGGAGAAGATTACCAAGATGTACTTGGAATACCTTTTAACATAAGAGTAATCAATGGCTAGTAATTTATACGAAAAACAAGCAGAGGAACTAGGAAGAGCTAAAGCAATTCTCGAAAATCAACACATTGAACCAGATAAGCTAAAATCTGAGTTTTCTAAGTTGTTAGATAATTTTGAAGAAACTGTTGGAGAACTTAAACTTATTACCAAAGTTAGTGATAAACTTCAAAATAAATTAGACAAAACTAATGTTACCTTAGATTCTAAAAATAAAGAATTACAAGAAACCCTTGATGCCCTAACAAAAGCTAAAGTTGGTCGAAAAGCTGCTACTATCATTTTGGTTTTAGCTATTGTTTTATTTATTTTGGAAGAAATATTTATAGAAAAATTGATTGACAGTTATTCTGGTGGTAATATTTGGGTAAGCTTGGGAGCAAAAGGTGCTATTGCTCTAGGTTTAAAACCTTTGGAAGGATTTTTAGAAAAAATCTTATTAGATGCCGCCTATAAAAATTCAAAAAAACAACAAGAAGACTTTGAAAATCAAATGCCTCAAAATTAATTCTTTATGAAAAAAATATTAGTAATAGACGATGAA
Organism: Cytophagales bacterium; assembly: GCA_013297755.1. Classification (GTDB taxonomy): domain Bacteria; phylum Bacteroidota; class Bacteroidia; order Cytophagales; family UBA9547; genus REAG01. The sequence goes on along the minus strand of JAAFIH010000019.1, from coordinate 67,231 downwards.
CAAATAAACAGACTATTAATAACAAGCGTTCTGAAAGCCGAAAAATACGAAGTTTTTGAAGCATCAAGTGGACGAGAAGGTATAGACAAAGCCTTACAAATCAAACCTGATATTATCGTTTGTGATATGCGTATGCCAGAAATTGATGGAATGGAGGTATTAGATTCTGTAAGAGCAGAGCCTAGTATGATTACAACACCATTCATATTTCTTACCTCAAACACAGATGCCATAGACCAAAGAGTTGCCATAAAATCGGGAGCTAACGCTTACTTACACAAACCAATCGATAGAGAAAAATTAATAGCTTGTATTAAAGGGTTTTAGTAATCTGTAACAAAACAAAATTAAATTCTACTTTTTGATGAAAAATAAATTAATTCAATTGTTTCAAAACAAAACTTTTGTATTAATAACTTATAGCCTTCTTGTTGTTTTTATAGCATTAAGGGCTGTCATAATTTCGATAAATCTAGGTGGTTCTATAGGTAATAATTATTTAATTTTCAAAAATTCTTTTCAAAGGCTGATAGAAAATAATTCTATGTATGTATTTTATACAAACTTAGATTTATATAAATACAGCCCCACCTTTGCCGTTTGGATGGCTCCTTTCCAAATTTTAGACGATAAAATAGGTATTTTCTTGTGGATGATTATTCAAACATTTACTTTGATTTATGCTATTTTAAAATTACCCAATTTAAGCCAAAAACTATCTGTATTAGCATTATGGTTCATCATCAACGAATGTTCTACTTCTTTGATGAACTGCCAAACAAATTCAAGTATTGTGGCACTTATGATTTTGAGTTTTATTGCTATTGAAAACAAAAATATTACTTTATCTACCTTATTTGTAATGCTTGCATTCTTTATCAAACCTTATGCAGCAGCTACTTGTATCATTTACATATTTTATCCAAATAAACTTAAAATTATTGTTACATCCATTTTTTGGTTTATCTTTTTAGCTGCACTACCATTGATATTTATTAGTTATCAATCTTACTTATTTCAATTAACAGAGTGGAAAACTATGTTGCAAAACGATCATGCTGTATCTTTTGGAATGTCTGTGATGGGTTTATTAAAAAATAATTTGTTGATAGAAGCTAAAAACGAAACCATTATTATAGGAACTATTATTTTGTTTTTGCCATTAATTAAAACAAAGTTTTATGATGATTTTGGTTTTAGAGTAAAGTTTTTGGCATCAATTTTGGTATGGGTTATCATTTTTAATCATAAAGCCGAGTCGCCTACTTTTATCATAGCCGTTTCAGGAATTGCGATTTGGTATTTTTATGGTCAAAAGTCCGTTTTTGATACTTGTTTATTGGTTTTTGTTTTAATATTGACTCAATTAGGAAATACAGATATTTTTCCAGCCTTCATAAGAAATGAATTCATACGACCTAGAGATTTGAAAGCGTTGCCTTGTTTATTGGTATGGTTAAAAATAAATTACGAATTGATGTTTTATAAATCTTTGAGTACACGGAAAGTGATGGTTTGATAGCTTAATTTGGGTTTTCGGCTATACTAATCCATTTTCTTGTGCATATTTCATAATGGCAGTTGGCGAGTTTACTTGCAGTTTTTTGTATATATTTGTTTTATGCCCTTCTACAGATTTTACAGAAATTTCCATAGCTAAAGCAATTTCTTTGTTACATTTACCTTTACATAAGTAAGAAATTACTTCTAATTCTTTGTATGTCAAATCAACATCGTTGTTTTCTTTCAATGCCCTGCTCATGAAATTTTTTTTCAAATCATCAGACATATAAATTTCACCTTTAGACACATTTCGTATGGCTTCGTACACATTGGTAGCATCAGCATCTTTACTTACATAGCCACAAATCCCTAGTGTAAACATTTTTTTCACAAAAGCCATTTCACTATGCATAGAAACCACTATTATTTTGATATATGGCATGGTATTACGCATTTTTTTGGCAAGTTCCAAACCAGATTCACCTTTCAGATTTATATCTAATAATAATATTTCAGGTTTTAATAATTCTAAATTTTCAAAAGCATGCGTTACGTTATCAGACTCGCCAACTACTTCAAAATCAGGCTGTTGCACAAAAATTTCTTTCCATACATCTCTTAATAGTTTATGATCTTCTACAATATATATTTTTATGATTTTCATTTTCAAAGTGGAATTAAAATGATAAATATAGTACCTTTATTATATTTAGAAATAATTTTTAATTTTCCTTTCAACAAAGTAGTTCTATTTTTAATATTTTCTAACCCACAGCCTTTGGGTTTATTTGTTACATTGAAACCATTTCCATTATCAGCAAAAATAATTGTAAAACTATCGTCATAGTACTTTTTCTTTATAATAAAATTAGTAGCATTGGCATGTTTAAAAACATTTTGTATAATTTCTTGTGTAATTCTGAATATGACTAATTTTGTTTCCTCTGATAGTGATATATTTTTTTTATTTGAAATCTCTAGTTTATAATTAATCTTAGACGAACCTAGAGTAATATCTAAATACTCTTGAATAGCATCTGATAAAGAAGTATTATCCAATAAAAATTTACTTGAATTGTTCATAATAGATTTAATTTCTTCAGAAGCTTTATCAATCAGTTGGGTAGCTTTTTCTTTAGATTGATGTTCTGGCACATTTGAAAGGTGTATTTTGGCTATATACAATAATTGATTTACACTATCATGCAAATCTGTTGCTATTCTATCTTTCTCATTTTCTTGATATTTTATAATTGATTTTGCAATAGATACATTATCATTTTGGAATTTTTCTGAGTAGGTATATTTTGAATTAAATTTACAATTTATAACTACAAACTCTACATCATTGGTTTTATTTTTTATTGGATAATAATGAATATTATTCAATAAATATCCATTTTGATAGTCTATTGGTGCAATTTTGTTCAAATGTAAGCCTTCAAAAATTTTATCTAAATCTGTTTTCACCATTTCAATATGTTGTAAAGGAATGAGCTCTAACAAAGATTGACCTGTGGATAAGTTAAATTCTAAAAATGACATAATTTTAGAAAATTCTTGGTTAAAGGATACAATTTTATAATTTTTGTTGATAACAGATATAGCTATATCATTGTCTTCTAAAATTGAGTTTAAATGATTGATAATTTCAGATAGTTCGTTTTCTTTTTTCTTTAATTTTGTTATGTCCACTATCGCTCCTATAACAAATTCTTTATCTGAATATGAATTATAGTAATATTCATATATTCCTTCAATGTACTTTATGCCCCCCTCAAAAGATTTATCTACTAATCTTGTATTGATAATGAAGGTTGATTTTGTGCTTAATATTTTTTCGATTAGTGTATAATCGCATAAATGCAGATCCTCAGGATGCACTTTGGATAGTACAAAAGGAAGGGTTAAGTCATCTATACTTTTAGCATTATAAATATGGATACTTTCTGCACTCCAATCTAATTTTTTTGTAATAATATCATACCTAAAAGTGGCCATACCTGCCAATTCTTGGGATTTGTTCAATATGTATTTTGAGTCAATTTCCTCGAATTCGTTATTTTTAGAATTTGTAATATCATATCCTAAAAAAGTAAATATAGATTGATTATCTGGTGTTTTTTCGGTTGTAATTTCCCAATAATAATAGCTAAAATCGATGATGTCATTTTTTTTTCTGATTTCTACTATTTCATGTATTGATTTATTTAGTTTTAACCTATTTAATGATTTAATAATTAAATGTAAATCTTCATAATGAACAAATTTAAAAAAATCTATTTTTGAGGAAGTTTCATCTTTTAGACCAAAAGTTTGGGCAAAATTTTCGTTATAATGACCAATAATTCCATTGAAATCAGTTTTAAAATATAAAATTTTATAGGGTTTATACATTATATTTTTTCAGTTACTAAATTTTTCAAAATTTAGTAACTTTTTTAATAAAAAAATATTTTTTAATTAAAAAAATGAAAATTGGTTTATTTGAATATCACAATTTTATTTTTAAATAAAGTTTTGTTTTCAAAGTATATTGATACAAAATAAAGGCCATTAGCAATTTTTTCAGTATTGATAGTATATCGTTCATTATCTAGCTTTAATATTGGTGTTTCAATACTATTTCCTAAAATATTTGTTAGTTCAACTTTAGTTATTTTTTGGTTATCTGAGTGTATATAAACAATATTTTGTGCAGGATTAGGATAAATGGCTACGTTATTTTCTTCGTTATCTGATTTATTTATAGAACTTATATTTTCAAATCTTGGTCCAATATAGGCTGACTGAGATATATGTTTTGATATTGAATTTTGTAAGAAAACTACAAATCCCAACATATTTGTAGTTTTAACTAAATTAGGGTCAAAACCAAAACTGAAAACTTTTTTTTGTGTTTTTGTCATGGGTTCCTCCAAAATAGTGCCAGATGCACTAGGGATAAACCTTTTGAGCACACTTTCAAACTCAGTTTGACCATTAAATCCTGTAAATGTTACAGACCTTTCTATTTGTGCTACATTCAATACCAAAAGCGTATCTTCATTTGCAGGATAAGTAAGATTTGAAGTAACAGTAATTAAAATTAAATCATTGTTCAATGAAAGTTCAATATCAAAATCAGGTGGAGTTAGGGTTTGCAATAAAGCTACTTTTTTGAGACTATCTTCCATAAAAGCATCGTTTTTGCTAAAAGTAGACCCTATGAAAACATTGCCATCAAGTATTGTTTTTGGTACTTCGTTTACAGAATTATATAATATTCTTACACTTGGGTCTGATGGATTTTCTAAATTAAATCGATCATCAGACGGAAAAGAGGTGTGGTATTTGATGGCCACTATGTTGTCTGGGCTATCTTTTACAATATTATCTATGCCCCTCAACCCAATAGAATTATTGCCACGACAGGCAATTTTGCTTTCATTACTATTTTCATTTACGAATTGTTCTATAAGAGTGATTTTGGTTCTTTTATTAATTCTAAAATTGTTTACTGCAAAACCTTCGGCAGTTTCGCCTGAGCTGAAACTTTGATTGGCACTTGCAAAAGCAAATCTAAATCTTACTGATTTTTGGTTTCTTACTTCATCAAGTGTATGGCTGCTTTTCAGCCATTTTTTTTGCGTAATGGCATCTAATTTTTTGCTCCAACCTTGAGGCGAATTACCTGGATTACCCAAAATATTTAAAGAATTGTACCATGTTATGCCCGAATTAATAAATCCTAAATCGTTCCAAGATTGACCGCCATTGATAGAATATTGAAAGATCACACCATCTGCACCTTCTCTTGTATCAATAAAATTATCAAACGAAACCATAGGTTTGTTGTAGTTTGAAAAATCAAAACATGGCGAATTCAATGCTGAAGACTGGCCTATAGCATAAGTATTTGGGTTATTTTTGGCATTATCAATATACCAAACTCGACCAACTGCACTGTTTAAATTATTTTTAGAGGGCACTTTTAGTTTCCAATGGTTTGTTGTATCTGTTTTGAGCAAAGATTCACTAAACCAACCAATTTCAGATCCAAAATTTGCATCATACAAGCCTGTATTTGCAATCAAATAAGTAGGTAAAATATAAATATTATTACTAAATATACTACTGCAACCTAAATCTGAGGTTACTGTCATCACTGTTGTATAGTTTGTAGACGCATTTTGGAATTTGTGCATCACTGTTGAGCTATTTCCTAGTCCTTGCAATTCGTTTTGGGCAACATCCCAAGCTGAACCATCGCCAAAATTGATACTTCTATGCACTATTTTTCCATTTGCTATTTTTGATGAATCTACAATTTCAGTTATATCGTTTTCACAAATATTTTTGAAAATAAATTTAGCTTCAGGATTTGCACCTATGTTTATTAATTTGGTAAGTTGGTTTGTGCATCCATCTTTGGTTGATACAGTAAGTCTTATGTTTTTTGGACCTGGAGTAAAAGTACCTCTCAAATCAGGTAGTGTAGTATTTACAAAATTACTTAAACTTGCACCAGTCCATTTGTATTTTAATGAATTTATAAGATTAATGCCTGTTATTGATGATTGAATATTAATTTCAATTTTTTCACAATTTTCGTCTTCTTCAAATGTAAGGTTTGGATGTGCATACAACTCTTTGGTAGTACTTATACTATCAACACAACCACTTCCATTGATGATATACTTATAGGTTACAGTTACTGTTTCCATATCTGATCCAAGTTGTCGAGCAGTTGCAAAAATATTTGCAGGATTAAATTTCTTATTTGTAATCAAAGAAACTACATTTGAGTTATTGTATTTTACAGTGATATAATCGGTACCCAGATTTTGGGCAGATTGATCGGTTTTGACAATCAAATCTTTGGTATTATTTGGATTAGCACAAAATCCAGGAAGTGAATTGATTTGCAAATTTTCAAAAATCATACTTAATCCTGTAGGTTTTAAATTGATTTGAAACTCTTTTGTAAGGCTATTGCTGCACCCTGAAATAGAAGTAAAAGAATAGGTAATAGTAGATTTTAGCGAATTTCCTACAAAGGTTTGATTTGGATCTAATTTTAATTTATTTCCAGAAATAGTATTAATACCACCAAAAGTAGAACTATAAAAGCCACCCATTGGTAAGCCTGTAATTGTGCTTGGAAGATCTGAATTGCAATAAGAAAAATTGGCTTTCGTATTCAATATGTCTATTTTGGGCAGTGGTTTAATGACATAATTTGTGGAACCTCTAGGACTTTGACATGAAAAGCCAGAACGATTATAATTACTTTGTGAAACCCAAAAAGTAAGAACTGTATCTTTTAATGTTGATATTGATGTTGTATAAGTTTCTGTTAGCGATACTGTATTGCCAGTAACACTATTGAGATGCCATTTAAAACTTGAATTTGGTGTAAAACCAGCCAGTGTGTTTGTTGCTCCTGTTACAGTAATTGTTTGATTTGATTGCCCTACACAAATTTCGGTACTAAGTGGCAAAATTGGGCTTGGAGGATTAGGAAAATATAAAACAGAATCTATACGTGGTTGGCTTTCACATCCTGAAAAAGTAATATTATTGGCCAAAAATCCTTTATTTGAAGTTTGAGTATTATAAAATAAATATATTTGAGGATGTGGAGCTGTTTCAAAATTATTGTTCCACACTGGAGCCGATACAGCAGTTATTACATCTTTTGTTTCAATAGTTGTACCAGTAGCAAATGGAAATATGCCAATGCCTGGTGTGGTCAGATACCATTTTAAGTTTTCTTGTCCTAAACTTGCACTAATAATGGGTAGTTCGGCACCTACACAATTAAACTTGTTATAACTTGCTTTTCTTATCGGAATTAGTGGATTCTTACGAATATATACTCGTAATTCTGCTAAATCACTTTGACATCCATATAAGTTATTTTTTATAAAAATAGGGAAAAAAGTATCATTTTCTGAAAAATTTGAGCCCAAGAAAGAACCATCAATTTCGCTTTGGAAAACAGTACCTCCATTGATTATAGTATTTGTACCAACAGTAGTAATGTTTGAAGGCTGATAATACCATTCTAAAAACTGACCAGATAATGATGATATAGGTGTTTCAGCTTTTAAGTTACCAATTACTGCATTGCCTGCACAAAAAACCTTATCAAATACTTTGGCTTTGTCTGGTGTTTGTCTATATTCGATTGTAACAGTTGTCAAAGGACTTCTACAACCACTAGGATTGATTAAATCTGAAGCAAAAATATAGCTTCCAGTAGTGTTATTAGTAATAATATTACTATTGAGTGGATTAAAAATATTTGAGCCTATGTTTGGAACTCCTACTGCTTGAAGCACGCCAGAAACGGAAGAGTACCATCTAATTGAAGCACCTGAAATAGTACTACTCGATACCAAATCTTGAAGTTGAGTACCTGTACAATTAAATTCAGAAAATCCAGTAATAGTAGGTGGGGCTGGTTGTGGAGTAATTTCTATGATTATTTTTTTTAATTTGCTTTCGCAACCATTTATTTTTTGTGATAGATAAATGGTTTCAGCATTTGAAACATTTTTTGAGCTATTGGTTACATAACTTGTTGATGTAGTAGTTACTCCTAAAATGGTATTAGAATTGTACCATAAAAAAGTAGGGTTAGTTTCTAAACTAAGTACTTTGATACCTATAAATGTATTTACTGAGGCATCAAAACAATATTTGCTGTCATTTAAAAAATCACTATTTGTAAACCCAATTCCATTATCGTTTAATACAAATGGTACTGCTGGATTGGCATAAATATTGAAATTTACAGGTAAAAATTCTAAACTTTTGCATCCAGTAGCTACAAAATTTGATTTTAAGAAATAGGTTATTGAAACTGCATTATTATTACTAAAACCTGTATTAAAAACATTGGTATAATCTAGACCATTATTACTCGTTACTCCTGTGGATGTGAGCAAAATATTGCCTGGCACGGTGCTTGTAAACCATCTAAAGTCTGTGGCAAAACTATAAGTACCAACAACAGATATTGGTAAAATCGTATTTCCAACACAATATACATTGCTCCCTACAACAGTTGGTAAACTTGGTCTAGGCAAAAAATTGATGGGTACAAAACCCACAGTTGGGTTGCTACCAGTGGTAGTCGAGATTGATCTATTGCTTTCGCAACCATTTAGTTTAGTAGTAAGATAAAACCCTGTGTTTGAATTTACACTTACAGGTTCAGTTTTGAAATTTGAGCTAAAAGTATTTTGCCCAGTACTTGTTACAGGTTGATCGTACCAAGAGTAACTAAATCCTGGAGTAGAATTGTTTGGAAACAAACTTATAGAATATGTACTATCTTGGCAAAAATTAGGAAAACTAGCTATTAATGTAGATAGCCCAGGCACACTAGGTATTGGTTTGATGTTGATATTAAAATTGATTGCATTGCTTTCGCAACCACCAATTTTCTTTTGAGAAACGGAGTATTTATATAATCCAGTGGGTGAGTTTACATTCAATCCAAGCGTTGTATAGCTTATGTTTGTGCCTGCTGTAGTAGCCAAAAGTCTACGTTGATTTACTCCAGTGCCTGTGATTTGATACCATTTTACAAAACAATTTGATGATAAACCAGTAACCGAAACTATATTGCTAGAATTAACCTCACCTAAGCAAAACTCTTCTGTTGGATTGCTCTGAAGTATCAAATCTGATGTTTTTGATACCATAATTATTTTTTGTATGGCTTGTACATTGTATGCAAAGGGTTGTGAGCGTCCAGATAAAGTAAGAATATCTGCATTGTAAGTAAGTAAGAAATCAGATTTTGATTCATCCGTGATTAAGCTAGGTACAAACCTAAAATCTGACACACTTCCAAATACAGAACCTGTAAACGAAACGCCAAAATCTTTACCAAAATCAGCACCAACCAATGTAGTATTATTGGCAATGGTGGGTGCTGTGATACTTACACTACGACCAGAAACGGATGATAGACTTGTTTCTGGAAGTTGTAGACCTGTACTTGTACTTAGAGTGATGCTATACTTTTCGGGATCATTGGCACAAAACCAACCTGTAAACGATGTAGGATTTTCGATTTCGAGGGGTGGGATGGGAGAAAATTCAAACACTTTGATAGGATTGAAAACTGTAAATTCTTTTGTAACAGATGATTTACAACCTGAAATAGGATTTGTTTTTGTATAGGTTACAGGTACATTTACAGGATATGGGCCAGCTATTGCATTAGGGATAAATAAATTTCCACTGACACCATTTCCTGAAAACTGACCTCCTGTAGGAAATGCAAAAATAGAAACACCAGTACTTTGTGTAAACGAAAAAGTAAAATCATTACCCAAGACAAAATAATTGATGCCAGTAAGCGTATTTTCTACAATAGCATCTCTGTATATTTGACTACAACCATTGATAGGATTAGCATAAGTATATGTAAAATTTATTCCAATACCAGTACCACTGTTGATTAAACTAGGGTCTATCGATAGGGTAGTGCCATTAAAAGTATGTGGAAGCCCCAAGTTGCCATTTGGGTAATTTACTACTAAATTGCCGCCAGGTGGAAAAAGGATAATGTTTTCTATATTACCATTGGTACAAAAATAATCTTTCCAATGCTGTACATTGCCTGCTACAACAGAACTAGCAGTTGCCAATATAGTGCCATTTGTCAAACCATCAATACTAGAGCCAACAACATTTGAAGCAATAAAATTGACATTTGAAAACGAATTATCATTCGATTTTACTTCGATTCCTGTTATATTAAACCAGTCAATAACTGAAAAAAAGGAGTTAAAACCAGCAATGGTAACAAATATTTTCGAACTCGAAACAACTATATTTTCCGAAAAAATATCTGTTCCAAATAATGCTATAGCACCTGAATTGGGTTTAAATTCGTAGTTTAGGGGAGCTAATATTTCAAATCTTGTCATAAAAGCACCTGTAATAGAACCAAAATCTCTAGTTTGAGTTTCAAAAACACTAATAGTACTCAATGATTTATAAATGTCTGATTTATTACATAAGCCTGCTACTGTACCAACTGTAATATCTACATTAGCAAATGTATTGATGTGGAATAATAGTAGAAAAAAAAATAATTTTATTTGTAGATTTTTTTTCATTATACACTTTATATTTTAGCTTATGTGCAGAGTTTTGTTTTTTATTATTCCTAAATGATTATAAAAAATAGGTTTTTAAATTCTTTATTAAGAACATTTCTATAAAACTTTTAATTTTTTATATCACCATTTTCATCCAATTTCAACAATGTAATTACATTCTCAGAATTTTGTATTTTAGTATTTGCCAAAATAATAAAGCCATTATCAGCAGTTTGTTTTATAAATGAGGCTTCATCGTTTTCGTTGCTGCCATAGTTTTTTTCCCAAATCGTTGAACCATCTTTTCTTAATTTAGTAATATACATATTTTTATTTGTATTACCATTTGCATTTGTAACATCAATAGAACCAACTACTACATACCCACTGCCATCTTTTAATGCTACTATCGATCGCCCATTGCCTGATTTGCCATTTCCTAAATATGTAGTTTTAGGATTAGATGGAGCCGAAGGAAAAGAAATACTACTGCATTGCAAAATATAAGGCGAAATATTACCTTCGTTGATACCAGAACCAACAAATATGTAACTACCATCGTCAAATTTTAACATCTGTGTAGCATTTACACTTTTGTCGGCTTGTAGTGTTGTTTGAAACATTGTATTTGAAATACTTAAATTTTTATTCATTTGTACCAAAAAAAGTCCAAAAGGATCAGCTGAGTTTCCACTTGTGCCTGTAAAATAATAGTCGTTTTGGTCCTTTATAATACAATTTGCAAAAGTATTGATTCCTGTAATATACTCCTCTTGTTGATTGCCAGAACTTGTAGAGCTTCCTTGCAAATTGGCCAAGCTACCATCGGCTTCTACCAAAACCCTAAAGGCTCCCAAATAAGTCTGATTTTGATTTTTGTTTTCTACGCCACCTACCAAACAAAATCTATTGTCTTGTTCGTCAAAAATAAAATCAGCCCCAAAGCAATTTCGTAAAGTCCTTTTGGTGTAATACTTTTTTGACCAAATGGTGTCGCCATTTTGGTTTAATTTCAAAAAATACATCCCTGTAACAGTGTTTGTAGTGCTGTAAAATGTACCCAGAGCCATAAAAGAGCCATCAGACATTTGTTTGATAGCCCTACCAGAATCGGCACCTACTCCACCGTAATTTTTGTCCCAAATCATATTGCCAGCAGCATCTGTTTTGGCAATATACATATCTCTATTGCTTGTACCTATAAGTATATATCCTCCATCAGAAGTAAGTTGAACCTGACCAGCAAAAGATTTTGAAGTTGAACTTCCAAAGTATTTTATAAAACCTTTTTCATAATTTGGTTTTACATTTAATCCATTACAACTATATAAATACACAAAAAATATACATAAGATAATCGAAATAAGCGTTTTTTTTATCATTTTAATAATAAATTTTTAGGAATTTAATATTTTATTCCTCTACTATAAATTTAGTTTTATTTTTTTTGACTTTAAAGAATGAGTAAGAATATCCCAAACATACTTGAATCGTATTTAAAGTAAAATCATCTGGCAAATAGCCGTAAGTTGAAATAAGTTCTGCCATTTTGGTATATCTTTCGGCTTGGTTTACAAAATTAGTAAATCCTAATGTATATCGAGCATCAAGAAATAAATTTCCATAACCCATTTTATACATGATGCCACCACCTGCAAAAACATTAAAATTCAAGTCTGATCTTTGGGTAGTTAAATCAATGGCAGGGCCAGTAAGCTCGACTTGGTCTGACGTTTTATTGAACCTTTCAATTTGCGAAACTGTACCTGTTTGCCACATCAAAGTAGAACCTGCTCTGATATATGGTTTAATTTTTTTGTTTAAAAAGATGTATTTTACCGATACTGGGATTTCAAGCCAAGTAGAGCTTTCATTGCTTACATTATATGAATCAAACAATACATCAGTGTTTGAACTAAAACTTCGTGTAGAAAGCAATATTTCAGTAGTAAGAAATATATTTTTTTTTATATTAAAATCAGCCAAAAATCCTAGTTGAATACCCACACCAGGTTTGTATGTGGTGGGTTGGTCTTCAGAATTATTCAAAGAATAAGCATGTTTGGATGCTACACTTGATCTATTTAACCCAAAAAAAGTACCAAACGATAGCCAAGGCACAACTCTAAATGATTTGTATAATTTTACATATTCTATTGGATCTATCAATGGATTGGGCTTGTAATCAGGCTCTAGTTTAAGCAAATTATACATCCATTTATCGGCATTTTTTTGGTCGTCAAGAAATAAATATGTAAGAATAAGCAAACGATAGGCTTGCATTTTTTCTATTTTATCAAATTCCTCAGAGTTAGAACAAGGCTCGATTTTGGCAGCAATTTTTTCTATATTTCCTTTTTCATAATCTTTTTGGGCTTCTTTTAAGGCTTTGCTACATGAAGATTTTTCTTCTTCTACGTTGGTTTGAGCCAAAGAAGTAAAATGGCAAAACATACTAAGTATAATTATGTATAATATGTTTTTAAAAAAGAAAAGTCTGTTATTTATGAATCTCATTAAAATATATTTTTTAAAATAAATTACTCTATTTCTTTGTTTTTTCCTTCAGGCAAACCATTGCAGGTTTGTTCGTATTTTACATCTTTAGCTACATACAATTTCCATTCGTCAGGGGTCATGTTACGTTTCAATTCTGGGCATATTTTTTCTGCCATTTCGTCTATATTGGTAGGGTAGGAGCGTATAAGATTATCTACACAGCCAGTAACTATCCTAGAACCATCAGGGCTGAAAGCCACAGACCATACCCAAGAATTATGGTCTCGCAATACTATTGGCGATTCGTTTAAGTGTTCCAAATCCCAAAGTCTTACACTTCCATCAAAACTTGCGGAGGCCAAAACTTTGTTTTGGTAGTCAAATTTCAAATCATTGATTCTAGCTCTATGGCCCGAAGGGTTGGCAAAAGGTACATTTTTGATGGCATCCCACACTTTTATATTTCCAGACTCATCGCCAATGGCCAAAAATTTTCCATCATAGCTATATGTCAATGATAGTATTTTTTTCATATTTTTTATTTTCAAATCATACATTTGAGTTCCTCCAGATGTACCCCAAAGATAGACTTTGCCATTTTCATCGCCACCAGCTACAAATTGTCCATCTGGGCTTATGGCAATGGCTTTTATTTTGCTGCCTATTTTGGCCACTGTATAATATTTTTTTGTTTCTAAATTTCGTAATATTATGGCACTATCTTCGCCTACAGTTACTATATTTTGGTTATCTGGGGTAAAAGCCATAGATCCTATTTTACTTTTATGGCCAAATAATTTTATAGGCACAGCACCAGGGTTTTTTAAATCAAATAATTGAATGTAGGGTTCTTCGCCTGCAACAGCCATATATTTATCATCGCTACTTATTTTTAATATTCTATTGATAAATAAGTTTTGATGAAATTTGACACTCGTTAATTTATTGCCTTGTTTTATCCATTTCAATATTTTGCCATCGCTGCCTGTGGTGTACATTTCTTTGCCATCGCTATTGAAAGCCACCGAACGCACAGCATCTGAATGTCCTTTTAGGTTATTGTATGAATCATGAAAAAGATGTTTATTGGCATAATATAAGGCATCATAAATATCATGGTTGTGAGGATTGCCATCAAACATTTTATTAAATTGATAGGCTTGTTGAGCCACCAAAGCTCTAGTTGTGGTATCGTAAATCCCTAAAGATTTTACAGCCATAGCTTGTGCAATTGATAATAATCGTTGTTTGCGGGCATCAGTAGCACTCAATTCTGCCAATTTGGATTGCTCCATGGCTTTTTGCTCACTAGCTAGTGCCAACAATCGTTGCTCTTGGGCAATTTTTGATTGTTGTTTGGCAAGTTGTTCACTTCGTTGGGCAATAGCTTTTTGTTTATTGGCCTCCTCTGCCGACAATCGTGCTAATTCAGCTTGTTTTTTGGCTTCTTCTGCCGATATTATGGCTTCTTTTTCTTTTACTTGTGCCAGCTGTTGTGCTTTTAATGCATCTTTTTCTTTTTGGATAGCTATAGTTTTCTGTTTATCAGCTTCTACTTTTTGTATTTTGGCTAATTCAGTTTGCTTATCAGCTTCGAGTTTTTGCATGTAAGAAAATACCAAGGCCACAATAGCGAAAATAGCAAAAATAGACATAATAATGGCTACTAATTTGGATTGGCGAAGACGTTTTTTTTGCATCTCCTCTTTCACTTTTTGCTCAGTTTCAAAAGCCTTTTTGCTAGTTTCCAAAAATACCATCGTGCGTTCGTAGGCAGGGTTATATCTTTGGCCCCAAACTAAAGTAGGGTTGTTTTTTTCTTGCCAATTAAGAGCCAATTGCAAATCAGGTGGTCTCCACATTCCTGATTTTCCAGTTTGATATTTGGCAGAAGCATCCGAAAGTCGCAAATACATTTCTACGGCTTGGCCTTCTTCGTCTACCCAGTTTTTTAATCTTACCCAAATTCTCATCAACGATTCGTGAGAAATATCTATCACAGAATCATTTTTTAATCTTGTGCCTACGGCAGGCATCAACAAAGAACGACCTGGTTTGCGAAATACCTCTACTACATTGATTACCTCTTCGGCATCACAATTTGCAATTTGGGCAATGGTACTTACTTTTGTAGGTCTACGAATACCATCAGAATCGCCACTTTTTTCGGTAATACATTTAAAAATAGAGGCACAAATATCTTTTTGGCGGCTATCTAACTCATCGTAAGCCTCGTTGGCATGTTGTGATAATGCACCCGACATGGTGCCTATGGCTTCATAATGTTGCAAATCTAATGGCTCGCTCAAATCATGGTTTTCGACCCAATAATCGAAAGTTCGCATCAGCGAATGTGCCAAAATAGGTAATTGGTCTGTATTATCGCCCAAATCGCTGAGTACTTGTTGCAAAAGTCTAGATGATATTTTGCCACCAGCCACAGAGATTGGTCCTACAATAGCAGCTCTTTTTTGCTCTCTTGTCATCTGAGGAATCAAATAATTGCTTTGATTGATCAGTTTGGTCAGTTGAGGAAATTGAGCACAATCGCCTATAAAATCCGAACGCATGGTTATCGCTACATAAATAGGTGCGTTGAGGGTTTCGATGGTCTGAACCAACAAATTAACGTAAGCCAAAGATTCGCTTAGTCCATTGGACTCTTCATTTTTTTTGAATCTAAATAATTCCTCAAATTGATCGACAATAAGTAATATATTTTTGTTTTCGGTATTAGTAAATTGGCTAACAGCCTCTATCAATCCAAGAGAACTACTTTTGAGTAATGTAGAGATGATAGTTTTTTTGATTTGCTTATCATCGGCATCCAATAACTTGTATTCTTTATCTTTTTTGAGAATAGAAGAGGCTAGGTTATCAAATGGACCAGCTCCAGGACGAGTTACAATTACATCCCAATTTGTACCAATTTTGGTAAGAAATCCACCATATAAAATCGGAATTACGCCACAATATATAAACGATGATTTACCAGAACCAGAGGCACCAATAACAGCACAAAACTTGTTTTCGGATAGTTTTCTTAATACTTCATCGCTCTGTCCTTCACGCCCAAAAAACAAATGACTTTCGTCCATGCCAAATGGTCGCAACCCTGGAAAAGGGTTTGAGTATGTTTTATTATCGGTTTGTATGGCTTGTTCTACGGCCACTCTACCAGTTTTTGTATCTTCCATCATGTTATTTTTGTTTTAGGAAGTTAATTATTTCAGTTTGTGCACCATCTGTATAATGAAATGCTGGGATTGTAAATTTTTTCAATGATTCAATTCTTTGTTTGGCATTTTTGCTAATCAAAAATGCTTTTTTTATTTCAGCTTTATTACGTCCTAGTCCAGGTGCCTTTAGTAGATCTAAATATTTCATTTGAATCCACAAATCATTGACTTGATTTAAGTAAATAAAACCAAAATCACAAATTTTTAAATTTTCGAGATGTTTTTCTCTTAGTTCTAATAATTTACCATCAAACTCTGGCGATATTACATCAAAATTTTGATATTTCAAAAAATCAATTAATTGTTTTGCTTCATATTGGTCTACTTGGTCGTACATCACATATATAGTATGCCCTATTTTTTCTTTTTTTGATTTTACAAAATTATTTTGGTTAGTAAATCCATAAATAAGTTGCAAAATCATGGTTTTGAATCCTTCGATAGGGGACTGTACAATTTCTGAGTTCTCGGCATATTCTATATCTCTGCGTAAATTATCAACGAATATTTTTTGTTTATCGTTTTCCAAAGTGGCATCTGGCGAAATCCAAATCAAGCGATTAAAATCATTGTTAAAATCATTTTTTATTCCATGTAGATTATTATGTTCTGCGGCAAGTTGATTTTGAAAATCTAAAATGGAAATTTCGTTGTCAGCTATTAATTCGCCATACATATCGCCAATAAGATGTATCGAAAGGCGACTACGTTCTAAGTCTTTGCGAATTGAGACTTCAAGTTCGGTTTTTGAAGTTGGCAGCTCTTTGTCGGGCAATACCACAAAACCATGCCTGATAAGTTCACGTTTTATGTTATCTCGGTGCATTTGCAAATCGTTAGCTACTTCGGCCAGATACACTGTTTTGGATATTTGAGTAGTTTCTGGGGCTATATTTATTTCGATTAATCTATTTTTGCGAATGGCAGTGGCAATATCGTAAGCCAAATCTACTATTTTGAGCCAAAATTTACGTTCTGCATTGGTGCTAAAAAATTCGGTAAATTCTTTTACATCGCCAGAAATAGCATCTACATCGTACAAATTGTAGCTAAGAAGTGCCTGCAAACACTTGGGTTGATCGGTAATGGCCACTGGAAATTTGACTACTTTATATATTTGTGGTAGAATTGTGCTTTCAGAAAACTCTATCAGTTCTTCTACACAACCAATATTTTTGATGTATTCGGGCGATAAAATAGTAATAAAAATACCTGCTTTTAATAACTCATTTTTTGTAGGTTTTTCGTGATTTGAATACCCTAATATTTTGGGTTTTTCGCCCAAAATTTGCTCAATAATTGTTTCTAAAAATTTCCTAAAACTATTTACCCAAGCCTCTCCACCTTCGGCAGGGGCAGTGTTGTCGGTCCTTGCAAAACTTATATAAATATCGTACTCAAAAATAGTATTATTATGCATTTTTTTATTTTGATTCTATGGTAAATCTTTGTGGTACAAAATTTTTCTTTCCCACAACTTCTATTAGTTCTTTTGCTATTTCAAAGTTATCATAAATTTGTTCGTAAAATTGATCTTTATCAATTAAAAATAAAAGCGAATTCTCTTCAGCAATGATATTTTCTTCTATCACATCTTCATTCAAAATATTGGTTTCGCCAATCAACTCTTTGTTTGGTAATGGGCTTACTTTTCCATCTTTTTCATTTTTGGTGTAACAAGCTCCAGAAACTATTATAATAAGTGGCAAATCAGAGGCAGGCCCAGCTTTCAGAACAATTTGATTTTTATCAAAATGATGCTCTTTAATTAATTCTACAAATTCAAATAAAATCACACCAGGCACATTTTCAAAAGAGGGCATGGTTTTAAGAAACATTATTTTATCAAATCTAGATTTGTATGGATTAGTGAAATGACTTGAATGAGTTGGTAGTACCAAATAATCTAATTCTTTTTTGATAGATTCGCCAAGTCTTTGAGCATTAGAAAAGTAAGTTTCAGATGATTTTTTATAAATTGCAATAGCCGAAACTTCTCTCAAAAGTGCGTCTGGATGAAACAAATTTGCGGTTAAATCATCACACATAGCGGCCTCTTGCATACAGCCAAAAGCATGGATGGCACAGGCTTTGGTCCATTTATTGATGCTGTTGTAATCTCTGTTGATAATTTGTCTCAGAACTTCTATTTTATCCAACTTTTGTCTTGGAAAATAACTTTGCAAACGCTCGTTTCGTTCGTTTTGTGTTATATCTTCGACAAGTGGAAACAAAATTACTTTTAAATCATCGGCCAAAAACACATCTAGTAATTCTACAGCATATACCACACCTTCGTCTCCAGATTCTATATTTTCTTTTACTAATTTTATGGCTTGTGGATCATATATCAAAGCCAAAAGCATATAAATGTTTTCAAAATTAAATATAATTTCCTCTTCTAGGGCATTTTTAAGGGGCATTGCAAAATCGTCTTCTGGTATTTCAGTTATGGCAGCTACTATCCAGGCCGAATTTCCAATGTCGGTTTCTATGGCTTGTTTTATTCTATTTATTTTTTCGCCTTCTGGTTTAAAACCACAATTGGTTAAGCACAAAAGCACATTATTTACAATTTTTTTATTAGGAAGATCAATTTTATTCCATAAAATATCTATTACTTGTTGTCCACCTATGCGTCCAAAAATTTGAATAATTTTTTCTTGGATTTGTTCTGTTTGTCCAGTCTTATAAAATGCTGCTTCTAGTGCAGGCAAAACTTTGGTTTCAAACGAAATTAATACTGATGCAGAAATATTTGTAAATGTATAAGAACCCAAATATTCAATTAGTACAGGCCAAGTCTCTTGTTTATCAACTTTAGCACAGGTAAGTATGGCCTCGCAGCGAACATCTACATCAGAATCTCGAAGTAGTAGCATGAGTTGCGGCAAATAAACATCTTGATATGTTCTAGCTATAAGTTGGCAAGCGAGTATTCTATCTTTATTTTTTTTTGACTTTACTAATGTATACGTATATGTGGGATTTATTTCAATAGCGTTTGTTTTTTGAAGTTCCGAAATGGCATCTTTTGCTAATTTTCTGATGGTTTCATCTTTTTCATTTATAGAGATAGATTCTATTATTTTTAGATGGTTTTCTTCGTTTTTGTTGGTTAATCTTTGAATGGCATATTGTTTTAAGGTGGTGTCTTGTCCTTGCAAATATTCACTTAGTTTTTTTACTGCCAAGATAGGTTCTAATTTTTCCATCAATTTTAAAGTAAAAATTTGAATGGTTGTATTTTTTTTGAGTAATTCTTTGTTGAGTACATCTGTAACTTCATAATCTTTGGATGTAAGAAATTCATTGTTTCCATGTTGATTTTGTAAAGTATTGGTTAGGGTTTTTCGATATTCTACAAAAAGGCGAATCACTATAAAAAAATAGGCCAAACAAATTCCTACCAAAAAGTAAGAATAAAATATAAGGTCGAAAAATTTTAAAAAACTCAAAACTGTCAATAATATACCAGCTGTAAAGGCAGAAAATTCTTTAAAAAAACCCTCTACTTTGGTTTGAATATCATATCTTGTATTGCCATCTAGGGGGATAAAAAGTGTTTTTACGATTGGGTCTTCAAAGGCTTCTTTGAGAGATTGCAAAAACATTTTGCTCATGGCCAAAAATAAAAAAAACAGTATAAAGCTGCCAGTTTCGATGGTGTAGCCAAATACTGTGCCAATAATAGAGGCCAACACTGCAAATAATCCTAATATGGTAGGAATAACGATAAGAGATATTTTAGCTCCATAGTTTTTGATGGCTAAATCGGCCACAAAGGTTTGTAAAAAAAAGCTAACCACAGTAACTATTCCACCAAAAACTCCCAAAAATTGTGCCAATTCGTTGATATCTGTATATTTTTGGGTAGTAACACTCAAAAAAGAATATTCTAAGAAAATAGTAGCCACTACTGAAACCAAAAATAATAAACATACCATTCTAATATAAGGTGTGCGAACCATGTCTACTACTTTTGCTTTTTCTACCATAGTGGCACGCCTTATGTTTGAGCCTTCTTTTTTGGTATAGGCAATCACAAAAATGAGCATAAATACAAAAGTAAGAAATCCGCTTAAAACGCTAACAATAAAAAAATGATAAATATTATCTACATAATCAGAAATAAAAAATACTACAAAAAACGAAATAGCTGTGGCTATCATTTGTCCTTGATCTACGGTGTTGGTCATGTGTTTTTCTCTTTTCAAAGAAAAAGAGCGAGATACAGTACCATAAAAACAAAGGATAAAAATGGAATTGATTGGCCCCAAAAATAGGTAAGAAGCAAACTTTAGTTGAGGAATCTGGAGATATTCTAAGCCCACAAACATAGTTGCTGCAATGGATGTAATCAATAAAAAACATATCATGGCTAGGGTTGTGAATTGAATTCTACGTTGAAAAAAGCCAAAAATATAGGTAAAAATCATACCAGAAATACCCGAAAAAATGGGTAAAATAGTAAGATATTCTTTACCGAAAGTATCCAAAAAAATTGAGCTAGCTGCCACATCATAACTTACTATAAACACGCCTATACAAAACGAATTTGCCAATAAAAGCAATACTGGTTTCTGTTCTTTGGGTTCGATTTCTAGTAATTTTTGTATAAAATTTGCCATTTTAATATAATAAATAACTAATTTTTAACTTTTTGATTTTTTAATCAAAATATAAACAAAAGTAAATATACATTAAAATTGTTGTTTAATATAGTTTTTTGGAGATTTAATTATATGAAACTGAAATATTTTATTATCAAAAAAATAATATTTACAAAATATAAATAAAAATAATACAGATTTTAAAGTTTAATCAATATGTGGATAATATTTGTGTTTAATATTTTTTTTATATTTTTTTAAAAATTTTGTAAATTTCGTCAAAATTCCAATACAATAATTTATTTATTAATTATAAGAAGTATACGCTTTTAAAGTAATTTATTTAAAAACTCCTGTCCCAATCCAATTTATGCTATAATTTAGCAGAATCCAAGATGTGCAAGGGCTTTGTTTGCTATAATTTTTGAGCTAATATTATTACATTTAAGCCAATATTTTTTTATTTTAATAGCCAGGTAACGCATTTTTGTGATTAATCAAATTGAATTCTACTATTAACTCCACAAATGAAATTTGTAAGAAATATTGAGAAAGAAGTCAATAATTTTGAAAAAATTAAGTACAATTTTAAAAGTCCATACCTTATGAAAAACTTTTTAATTACAAGTACAATATATTATCCATAAAAGTTTACAAACCCTTGCAAACCCTCTAAATTACCCTCAGAAATAGCAACAAAAGTCCATTCATTATTGTCTCTAACCAATTTTCCTAATGCAATAGCTTTATCATTTGGAAATTGTGCATCTAAATCATAGTAAACAACTTCTCTTTTTCTTTCAACATCATACACTCTAATAAACGCTTCTTTCAAAAGCCCAAAAGTCAAATTTTTATTGTAATGATCATAAATAGAAACTACAATGATAATTTCTTTTACTTGGGCATCAACCAAGCTTAAATTAATCAAAATCATTTCATCGTCTCCTTCTCCCAAGCCAGTTCTGTTATCTCCAGTGTGTTGTGTAGAACCATCTGGAGAGCGTAGATTATTATAAAAAATAAAATAATTATCGTTAATAATCTTCAAATTATTACCAACCATAAATATAGAAGCATCTAGGTCTAAGCCACCATGTGCCACCTCCCAACCAAGTCCAATCATAATTTTAGTTAGATTTGGTTCTTCTTTAGTTAGATTAAAAGTATTTCCTTTTTTTAATTTTATTGACATTAGTATGCAATGAATTTGATATTAAAATTATATTTTCTAAGGCCTATTTTATTTGATGTAAAATAGACTTGAAATAAATAATTTTTTAATAGTTACAACAGAAATATAGTTTGTCTTTATTTTAATTTAAAATATTTTTTAAATAAAAAATTAATTAAATCTAGCTAAATTTCATAAACGGAAACCATTTTTAAATCTTCAAATTTAGGATCAAAAATGGCTTTGTCATGCTCAAAATCAAGTTTTATACGCCATTTTTGCATGGTGGCAGCACCTATGATTACTTCTTCGCTCAGTCCAGGAACTACCAAAAATTCATCACTCAGCAAAGCATCATTCATATAAAAGTCTAGTCGCACAACATATTTAACTTCAATATAATGTCCAACTGCAGCTGTTGCAATTTGCCTTATTCTACCTAATGATTCTTTATTTCCAAGTTCTTCTACAAACTCTGGATTGATGCAGCTTAGATTAGCTCCACTATCAAAAAGAGCATACAAGTTTTTTTCTCCTTTGGAGCCTACAAATAATAATGGATTTTTGATGATAGACATAATACTTGAATATTTATTATAGAACATAAATTAAATCAATTGCATTCTAGCCACTTTTGGGTCTACAATGGCTTTGTCATGCTCAAAATCTAGTTTTATACGCCATTTTTGCATGGTGGCAGCACCTATGATTACTTCTTCGCTCAGTCCTGGGACTACTAAAAACTCATCGCTTAGCAAGGCATCGTTCATATAAAAATCAAGAGTTACTCGATATTCAACTTCAATAAAATGTCCTTCAGAAGCAGTAGCGATTTTTCTAATTCTACCTAAATGTACTTTTTCTTCTATTTCATCCACAAATTCTGGATTGATGCAGCTTAGATTAGCTCCACTATCAAAAAGAGCATACAAGTTTTTTTCTCCTTTGGAGCCTACAAATAATAATGGATTTTTGATGATAGACATAATACAAGTTTTTTACAAATTTACAAAAATTTTGAGTTTAGTTGTATGTTTATTTTTATCTTTAATCAAGTAATAAATTTCAATAAATTTACTCTTGTAATATAATACTCCAATTTGTTTGTTCTCCATTTCCAGCAATTTCAACTGGATATATATTAAGAGGGTAAGATGGGTTATTTCTATAATTTTTAACCTCTTCTTTCCAATATATTTTTTTCATCCATTGCATTTGTACATGTGAGGTTTTATAATCTAGACCAGAAAATGTAATAAAAAGAATGATTAACCAGTTGAAAATCTTAAACTTGGTTTGTTGGTAATAATAACACACAATTACTGCAAAAAATATATTTGAAACATAAAAATAGCGTGCTCCTCCAGCAAGGCTTTGTGATAAAGCCATTGACAAAATTGAAGTTAGTAAAATAGTAAAAATAAGCATTAAATAGGTTTTTTGAGCTCTATTTTTGTAACATATCCACAAAAAAGCTACTAAAGATACCAACATGAGTGGTCTATTGATGTTTTCGTTAAGACTACTAAAATTAGATACTAAAAAGGATATGATAAATTTGAAAGAGATGTACTCTAAATTAAAATTATTGAACCTACGAATATGAACATACTCATCGTTTTGAAAATATGACATTGAAAAAAAATATATTTGAACAAAAAAACAAATCATAATTAGTAATAATTGTATCAATATTGTTTTATTTTTAGATTGAAAATACTTCAATAAAAACAATGGAGCTAGCATGACAGGAATTACACCAGAAAGTCCAGAAATTATAATAAATAAAATTGATACAAAATAGCTAAATGAATTTGCTCGATTATAATCAGTGAAAAGCACTAAAGCAACAATTAAACCTAACACAAAATGAGAATTGGTAATTGAATAACTAAAGTTAGCTGGCATTGAAAGTACTATTAATATAGAAACAAAAAATTTATTGATATTAGATAAGAAATCAAGACTTTTGCCATAATATATGAGCAAAACGGGAGTTATATTTACAATTATTGACAAATAAGTTGTAAGAATGGGAGCATTTTCTAACGAAAAATACTTTGCACTTATAATCGTAATAAAGTTTTGAAAAAATTGCCAATATCCACCATGTGGCATAAAAAGTGAATCCCAGCCCAAATGATATGCTCTCGCAAACATAATCGATCCTTCTTCTTGGCTAAAAATGGGATGAATTAAAAAATCTACATTTCTAAAGCATATTAATAAAAAACAAATTAAAGTTGGAATTAGTTTTTCTTGGATATTTATATAAAAAAATGATTTTTCTTTTGCTATCATAAGTTTTTTTCTTTATTTTATTTGCCTTTTATGACCAAGTTTGTAACTGTGGCCGAATATAAAATCTTGGATTCAAATAACTAATGTAACTTAAATTGGCTCCACTATCAAAAAGTGCATACAAGTTTTTTTCTCCTTTAGAGCCTACAAATAATAATGGATTTTTGATGATGGACATACAATGAGTTTGTGATTTTGCAATAATAGGAAAATTTTGAGTTTTTAAGCTGTTAAATCAATCCAATAATGAATTAAATGTATATCAGATAGATTTATTCTTTGGTGTATTGAATTAAATTTGGTAACAAATTCCTTTTGAAAAACCATATCTTTTATCAATATATCTTTTGAACTCCAGCTTATTTTTGGATTTGAACTTTGTTCAATTTGCTCATCAATCAAAGAGTTTATTTGAGTTTGCCAATATTCTGAATTATGATTTTGGATATAGCCTATAATTGATGAAATATTATTTCTTAGTTCCTGTCCATGCACTTGTTTTTTGAAACGCTCTATACCACCACCATCTCCAATGACATATTCTTTTTGCCTAGTTTTAATAGGGAGTGTTGGCAATCTTTTGGCTTCTATTACAAAGAGTACATTTGAAGGGACTATAATATTAGCCAAAAACACACCAATATCAGATGAACGATGACCATTAGCAGGTACTTGATTAACAAACTGGAAGTTATAAAAGCCTTGTTTTGTAGTTGTATAATCAAGATTTTTTTCATGTGAAGTTAGAAATTGGCACAATATCACTGTAATTCTGTTTTCTCCTTCTATAGTATCAGGTAAATTTTGAAGCACATGTGCATTTCTAAAATATTCTGGAAAAAATGGTAATGAATTTTCAAAAAAAGTAATGAGTAAATGAATAAAACCACCAAAATTTATTGGTGGAAAAACTGGAATATTAAATATTGAAGTTGGTTTTTTTGCCATTAGTATCCTGCATTTATCATATCTCCAAAAACATCGTCAGCATCTCTCAAGGCAATAGATTTTAACCAATATCTAAGATTTTTAGGTTTGATTAATGTAATGGTATTTTCTGTATAAATTCTTAAAACTCGATTTACAATAGCATTTCTAGAAATATTATTTTTAATTATTAAATCAATATCTTCTTCGTTTTCTACAATTCCTTCATAATGTATATTATCCCCATAACAAAACTCTAAAGCAAAAGAGGTGTTGCTTATGGTTATTTTTTTTAGTTTCTGTTTATTTTCGCCTTTTTTATACACAGAATTGAAC
This sequence comes from Cytophagales bacterium, assembly GCA_013297755.1. Classification (GTDB taxonomy): domain Bacteria; phylum Bacteroidota; class Bacteroidia; order Cytophagales; family UBA9547; genus REAG01. The sequence goes on along the minus strand of JAAFIH010000019.1, from coordinate 41,532 downwards.
GATTGATTAAAAATATCTGCAAAGGCTAAAAGTGTAGATTCTGTGTTTTGTTTTGAAATAAGTTGGTTGATTGGAGCTTTTTCTCCTCTATACCAAGATGGATAAACAAAGTCTAACACATCATCCATTACAATTTTTTCAGCAAAAGATAATTTTACTTCATCTCCTTCAAGTGGAATAACCCATTTGTCAATGTCTTGTTTTTGAATTGCAGTTTTCCCTCTAAAAAAAAATTGTGAGCAACTACTAATGCTTTTCAAAGAATTTATTTTTTCGTTTTTAATTAATTTATGATATAATTCTTGTAATTCGATTGTATTATTATGAGCAATTCCTATAATATTGATATCGAAAGCAAAGTCTTTATCTAAATTAATCAAAACTGGAAATTTGTAAGATGAATCAATGGTACTTTTGATAATCAAATTAGGCTTTTGAAACAATCGTTCATGTCTAGGACTTTCAAACTTTTTTGTAACATCAAAATCCGTAAAAGTCATTGAATTTACTTTGAAATTTTTTGCCATTAACACTGGGTTTTTAGTTATGAACTCTGCATTCTGACTTTGATTTCCAATATTAAATCCTGTTAAATAATTTTTTCGATTAATTTTTAGCGTTTTTAAGAGATAATTTTCTAGTAAAATTTTTGATTCATCTTCTTGCCCTAATCTCTTTATTAAATTATTCAATCTATTACCTCCTAATAAATTGCAACGCCAAATATTTTCCTCATTAATAATATTTTCTTTTGAAATTTCATAAAAATCATAATAATCAAACTCAAAAAACAAACCATCTTTTGTGTTTTTCAAAAGTCTTGAAACAAGATGTGTAGTAGAATATTCGCTTTTTTGTACTTTTTTGTAAAACACAGCACAAGTTTCTACTAAAGCTTTCTCAAATAATACATTTATTAAAAGTGTGAAATCAATAATTTGGTGAACTTGAAATTTGTCAAAAAAATAATCTCTAAACTTTTTTGCATTAGAATTATAAAGTAATGCAGTTGATTTTTGAATAAAACACAAATCAGCATTATCTTTTAACAAGATATTACTACACTCTAAAAACATTAAAGCCAACTCATATTTTGGAATTGGAACTTTAAATTTAAAGTTTATTGAGTCTAATTTTTGGCAATATTTAAGATATTGAACCTCTCCAATAGCTATAAATGGCGGATTCCCTATAATTAAAGAAAAACTATTATGAAAATTTCTATATTTTTCAAAAGTTAAAAAGTCAAAAAAATCTTCCCCAATAATGTTGTTATCTAAATCAATAAATACTTTTTTCTTTTTATCAACAAAAACATCTTTATCATTCCAATTATGAGTCCAAAGTACTTTATTTGGCACCATCTGGCAAATAGCCAACAGCAAACTAAACTTAGAAAGCTTTACAGCAGTAGGGTGTATATCAACACCAAAAATATTATCTGTAAGTATATTTTGTACAATCTCTAGTTTTGGAATAGGTAATTTATCGTCCTTCATGTTAGCCACCCTCCATCTCTGTACCAATCTTTTAAAAGCAGAAGTAATAAAAATTCCACTTCCACAACTTACATCAGCTAATTTAATATTATAATCTAAATCTTTTTCATTTTTTGATAAAGGCAAACACTCATCTATAAGTAGATTTACTAAATAGCTTGGCGTATAAACAGTTCCTTGATTTTCTTTAGTTTTTGGAATAAATTCCTCATAAAAATTGCTTATAAGTTCAATAGGAATATGTTTAAAAGAGTACATTTCCCAAATGTAAAGTGAACTATTTCTCCCATATTTTCCCTCTAAGCATTGTGCAAGTGATGATAAATTAAGTTTTCTAATGATTTTTTTTTTGTCATTTTCAATTGAAAAAACATTGCCATTAAAATGTTTTTCTAGTTCTGCTAAAACTTCTATAAACTGATTATTATTCAAAAAATCATATAATGAGCTGTAGTTAAGATTTCTTGATTGATAAAAACTGCTTGCATTTTCTTTGCCATTTTCTTCCAAATATTTGATTAGAATACATTTGAAAAGTAAATCATCTGCAAAGTCATTTGAGGCATTGATATCACCTTTGAACTCTGTTTGGTTTTTAAAGAATTTTCTAAAATCATCTCTTATTTTTGAAAGAGCTTTCACCAACTCTTCATAAGCAGAAGTATTATTAAGAAAATGCTTTGAGGCTTCATTAGACTCCCAGAAAAGAGCAGAATTAAGTTTTTTTGCAGAAAAAAACTCTTTCAATGAGGCTAAATTATTGATTGAAAAGGGATTTTCAATTATGCAATCTTCATTAGATAAGTTATTTGCTTTTTTATTAACTGGTTTTCTACAGTCAAAAAGCGAAACTTCTGCTTTATCCACAAAACAAATCATAGGAACTTGGCAACTGCTATATACTTGTTTATGGATTTCTGCAATTTCTACTTTTGTGCGTTCGGTAATTGAGTTGTCATAAAAATAAACTTGAGGCACACAATACCTATTATCATCATAATACCTAAAATATACAGCATCTGCTTTAAAAATTTCGGCAAATTCTAATGCTATATAATGCTTTGGATGAAGGTGATTGGGAATATTATTTAAAAAAATAATCTCAGGCATACCTGTATCATTCCAAGAAAAGTCTAACTCTTCAAGGGTGTCTATTAACAGATTATGTAAGGATTTACGTTTCATTTAATATTTTTTAGATGCAATAACTTAAATTTTTAGGATTTATAATGCTCTAAAAATAAAATTAAAATCTCAAATTGTTTACACAACATGAAAAAAAACACAACTAGATATTTTTTGTATCGTTTTAATTTCATTTTTGCTTGTATTATGCGTATGTTATTTTATTTTTGTTTGTATTATTATCTATTTAACTTATGAAATTTTCTGTAATTTTAGTTTTTGCTCTAATTTATTCTTTTAATATTTTTGCCCAAGATTCAACTAAAAAATCAATAAGAATTTCTGTTTTACCTACACAATTTTTATTTACAGATTTCCCAATAATTTTTGAGTATGCTATTGGTAAATTTACATTTGGAATTTCTCCTTCTATAAAATTTAGTACTCAAAATAGTGGTGAAGTTGCTAATGTTGTTCATGGACAATTTGGACATTACACTTTTCAAAATATGTTTAATAAGCATTACAATGCTTTTACTATATCATTAAACTCTAAATATTATTTCAGAGAAAAAGACAGGGTGTATTTTGAAACTGTTTTGTTTTATAGGCATTGGTGGTTTGATAAAAAATTTGCATCTTTTGATAATGTTGAAGGGTATAGTTTTGCTGGATTAAGAACAGAGCATCAAAATGTATTTGGAATAAAATTATTATTGGGAAAAACTTTTGTATTGTGGGAAAAATCAAAAATTCATCCAATTATTGATTGCTATTTTGGAATAGGATGTAGATATAAAATGTATGATTTTGAGACCTTAGACAATAATTTTAATGTTATTGACGTATATAAAGGTAGTTATTGGTGGCCTGTAAGTCCTCAGATGGGGATTAAACTTGGTTTTGAAACCATGCTAAAATCAAAACGAAACTAATTTTTTACAGTTTGAAACTTTAATTCCTATTTTTACATTTCTAAACACCTTTTCCCTTGCAAAAACTATTCCTTCTTGATGCTATGGCTCTGATATATAGAGCTCATTTTGCTTTTTCTCAAAACCCAAGAATCAACTCTAAAGGTCTGAATACCAGTGCTACTTTTGGTTTTGCCAATACATTATTAGAAGTATTGCAAAAAGAAAAACCTACACACATTGCCGTTTGCTTTGATATGTCTGGGCCAACTTTTAGACATGAGCAATTTGCAGAATACAAAGCCCAACGCCAAGAGCAACCTGAAGATATTACTGTGAATATTCCATTGGTAAAACAATTGGTAAGAGCCATGAATATCACATTGCTCGAATTGCAAGGCTTTGAGGCTGATGATATCATTGGTACATTGGCAAAAAAATATGCTTCTGAAAATTGTCATGTATATATGATGACGCCAGATAAAGATTATTGTCAATTGGTGACAAAACATATTTTTGTTTTCAAACCAGCTTTTATGGGCAAACCAGCAGAAGCATTGGATGTAGCCAAAGTTTTGGAAAAATTTGGCATCAAATATCCAGATCAAGTAAGAGATATTTTGGGATTGCAAGGAGATTCTGTTGATAACATTCCTGGCATTCCTGGCATAGGAGAAAAAACTGCCCAAAAACTAATTGCAGAATACGAAACTGTAGAAAACCTGATAGCCAATGCAGACAAGCTTTCAGGCAAGCAAAAAGAAAATGTCATCAATTTTGCAGCTCAAGGTATTATGTCTAAAGAATTGGCAACTATACATATAGGTGTGCCTGTACCTGTAGAATTTGAAAATCTAAAAGTAACAGAACCAAACAAAGAAAATTTAAGCATGTTGCTTGATGAGCTGGAATTCAGGCAAATGAAAGCCAAACTTTTGCCCTCAGAAGGAGGTGAAGCAAAAGCAACACCAGCCAAAAAAACGACTAAACCTTCTGCCTCAGCAGGGCAATTTGGACTTTTTGATGCTTCATCAGAAACCAAAAAATCTGAATCTGTAAGCATTCAAAAAGATGATAATCAAACTTTTGAACCCATAGTTTCTGTCCAAAACCAAACTATAGAGGATATAGCACATGATTATCATCTTGTAAAAACAAAACAAGAAAGAGCAGAACTAATAAAATATCTTTTGCTACAAACAGAATTGTGTTTTGATACAGAAACCACCAGTACAGATGCCATTCGTGCAGAATTAGTAGGTTTATCTTTTGCTTATTATCAATCAGAAGCTTTTTATATTCCTATTCCAGCAGATAGAAAAGAAGCACAAGACATTGTAAATGAGTTTAAAGCTGTATTTGAAAACGAAAATTGCACCAAAATAGGACATAATATTAAATATGACATTTTAGTTCTAGGAAATTATGGCATAGAAGTAAAAGGCAAATTGTTTGATACCATGTTGGCACATTATCTGATAGAGCCAGATCAACGCCATGGAATGGATATTTTGTCAAAAACATTTTTGAATTATTCTCCTATTTCTATCACTGAATTGATAGGCAAAAAGGGTGTAAATCAAGGCAATATGCGTGATGTAGACATCGAAAAAGTGGCAGAATATGCTGCTGAAGATGCTGATATTACCTTAAAATTAAAACATACTTTTGAACCATTACTCAAAAGTGCCCAAGTTGAGCCTTTGTTTCAATCCATAGAAAATCCTTTGGTGTATGTATTGGCAGACATGGAAAGAGATGGCGTAAAAATAGATACTACTGTTTTGAGTGAAATTTCGGATATTTTGGGTAAAGAAAGCATCCTTGCTGAAGATAAAATTTATGAATTGGCAGGAGAAAAATTCAATGTTGCTTCGCCAAAGCAGTTGGGAATTATATTATTTGAAAAATTAAAATTAGAAGATAAACCTAAAAAAACAGAAACTGGGCAATATGCTACTGGTGAAGAAATACTCTCAAAACTAGCTTATGAACATCCTATTGCTGCACAAATATTAGAATACAGAGAATTGCAAAAATTAAAATCCACTTATGTAGATGCTTTGCCTTTACTGATAAATCCACATACTGGCATGGTGCATACTTCTTATAATCAGGCAGTTGCAGCTACAGGCAGGTTGAGCTCAACAGATCCAAACTTGCAAAATATTCCTATCAGAACTGATAGAGGAAAAGAAATTCGCAAAGCCTTTATTCCCAGGGATAAAGATTCTGTGATTCTCTCTGCTGATTATTCACAGATAGAATTACGAATTATGGCATCGTTCAGCAAAGATGAAAGTATGATTGCTGCCTTCAAAAATGGGGTAGATATTCATTCTACTACAGCCTCAAAAGTATTTAAAGTAGGATTGGATGAAGTTACGTCAGATATGCGTAGAAAAGCCAAAATGGTCAATTTTGGAATTATTTATGGTATTTCTGCTTTTGGGTTGGCACAGAGGCTATCTATTCCTAGAAAGGAAGCTGGCGAAATCATAGATGCCTATTGGAAAGAATTTCCTGCTGTTCGCAATTTTATGAGTGAGTGTATTGATAATGCTCGTGAAACTGAATATGTCACTACCATTTCTGGTCGCAGACGCTATTTGAGAGACATCAATTCTCGAAACATGACTGTGCGAGGCTATGCAGAACGAAATGCCATCAATGCTCCCATACAAGGTTCTGCTGCAGACATCATCAAAAAAGCCATGATAGACATTCATGCTTGGATGAAAAAAGAAAAACTGCGTTCAAAAATGGTATTGCAAGTACACGATGAGTTAGTTTTTGATGTGTATCAATCTGAATTAGAGCAAATTAAACCCTATATAGAAAACTTTATGAAAAACGCGATGCCCCTAGAAGTTCCTATGGAAATAGGGATGGGAAGTGGGGTGAATTGGTTGTTGGCACATTAGAAAATATTATTTTAGCAAAGTTCTGATATGAAAAATGAAGTATATGAATTATCAAATGAAAATGACATCTATTTGTTTTTTAGTATAGGTAAAAAAGGTGTTTTCCCAAAAGTAATAGTTTATGAGCCAATTATTGAAAATATTTATAATCTTGCTTTTGGCGATTTGGATATTTTAACTGGCGAAATAAATGATAAAAGCACCTCTAATAATGGTGATTTGTCAAAAATTTTAGCAACTGTAATCCATTCCATAGTTCTATTTTTAGATAAAAATCCAGATTCTCAAGTCAACTTTAAAGGTAGTACTTTAGTCAGGACAAAACTCTATCAAAGAATTATTGTAAATTATGGAGATGAATTTTTAAAAAATTATCGTATTTTTGGATTAGAAAGCGGGAAAGATGTATTTTCAGAAGTGGATTGGACAAAAAACTATACAGAATTTAGTATTATAAAATTATGAAAACAAGTAAAAATACATTGGTTTTAGATCCAATAGAGTTAATAAGAAAGGTAAAATCACACTATGGAAATAACCCGATTTTTCCTGAAAGAATAAAAGAAGCAAAAGAAAATTTGCATCTTTATCAAAAGCTATTTGATAAAAATCAACAAAAATAGGTTTACAATTTTTTTTAATGTACCCCATACAAGGTTCTGCTGCTGACATTATCAAAAAAGCCATGATAGACATTCATGCTTGGATGAAAAAAGAAAAACTGCGTTCAAAAATGGTATTACAAGTGCACGATGAGCTGGTTTTTGATGTGTATCAATCTGAATTAGAGCAAATTAAACCCTACATAGAAAACTTTATGAAAAACGCTATGCCCCTAGAAGTTCCAATGGAAATAGGTATGGGCAGTGGGGTGAATTGGTTGGTGTCACATTAAAGAAAATATTAATCTGATGAGCCATTTAATAATCCTTTTAATCCAAATACTTTTTATTGCTCTTTATTTCATTTGCAAGTTACTTAACTGGCCAGGTACTGCTGTTTTTGGTCTGATAAGTTGGTTTATACCAATTAGTTTTTATTTTATCCTTTCAATAATTTCTAGCATTAAGAAAGATGTTAAAAAAGGGCTAGTATATTTTGTTTTTTCTATTTTGGTTTTTTGTATTCCCAATAAAATTTGGTTTTATTATCACAATATTATATTTCAAGTAATTATGCTAATTGTTTTTATACAAATCATTATTAGAAATAAATCAATGTTTCATAAAAATTTTATTTACATTTCTTATTTTATATTTATAATAAATGCCTTGATTATACCTTTAAATGATTCGTTTATTCAAAAATACTTTTATAGTAGTTTAAACTACTTTTCATATTCAAATGAAACAATAACATGGGATAATTTTACAAAAACAGATTCATTAAAAGATGGATTTGCTGCTTGTATAGAATCAGATATTTTTTACAGAATTAATAAAGTATATAATTACACCCCAGCAACTGTTATTGCTCAAATGGATAAAAAAGAATCCAAATATATCTTACAAACCGATAATTTACTTCAACATGAATATTATCATTTTAAAATTACAGAAATCGTTACAAATAGATTGAGTAAAAAACTTAGCAAGAATCATTTTATAAATACTGAAAAAGCACAACTATTTATTGATTATTATTATGATACTTTGCGTTTAATGCAAAAACAATATGACTTTGAGACAAATCATAATCGTAATTCAGAAAAACAAAAAGAATGGGAAGCTAAAATTGATTTAGAATTAGATTCTGAAATATGAAAAACGCCATGTCTCTACAAGTTCACAAGGAAATAGGTATGGGCAGTGGGGTGAATTGGTTGGTGGCACATTAGGAAAAATGGATTTTACTTTTTAAATCTTAATGAAACAAAAATGATAATATGAAAAGCGAAATTTACGAAATATCGCATTTAGAGGGTGATTTGCTTTATTTATTTTTCAGCATTGGTAAAAATGGAATAGTACCAAAAGTTATTGAATATGAATGTATTGATACTGATATTTATAATTTGGCATTTGGTGATTTAGATATTTTAACAAATTCTGTAAATGATAATGTGGTTACAAATAATGGCGATACAATCAAGGTCATTTCTACTGTAATTCAGACTATTCCTTTGTTTTTTAAAATACAACCAAATGCAACAGTTTTATTTACAGGAAGTAATGCAACTCGCACAAAATTGTATAATAGAATCCTAAAAAATGTATATAGATGATTTTAGTAATTTATATGAGATATCAGGAATTTTAGAAGGTGATAAATCGTTTACAAAATTTGACATTAATAAAAAATATATCCAATTTAGCATAAAATTAAAAAGTTATGAAAACTTCTAGCAACACATTGGTACTTAACCCTGAGGTATTGCTCACTAATTTAAGAAAAAAACATGGAAAAAACAGCATTTTTCCTGAAAGTTCGCAGGCTGCGAAAAAAGTGGCTCAGCTTTTAAAAAATAAATGAAGAATGATGCAATAAAAGACAACTCTTTTTTGAATTCTGATTCACTTTTAGATAAAGTAATTTCAAAACATGGATTAAATCCATTGTTTCCAAAATCTTTAACATATTTCAAAAAAAAACTTTTCTATTTACGAGCAGGTAGTAAAGAATTAATTCACTTTTTAAAATAATTTTTCAGATAAACGATGTGTGTATCAATCTGAATTAGAGCAAATAAACCTTACATAGAAAACTTTATGAAAAATGCCATGCCACTAGAAGTTCATAAGGAAATAGGGATGGGTTGTGCTGTGAATTGGTTGGTGGCACGCTAGAATTTTAAATTTTAAAATAATGAAGTACGAATTTGAATGGGATGAGAAAAATGTATTTTATATTCACTTTGAAAATTTTGAAAGACAAATTTATAGGAATGAAATAGAGTATTTATTCGAAGATTTGTATGCAATAATAGAAGAAAATAAGATTGTAAATGGTGTTCAACGCTATGTAATTAATGCCGAAGGATTTGAAAATAAATTAATTACTGTTATATTTGAATTGACTTCGATAGGTAAAATTAGACCTATTACAGCTTGGAAAACTCATAGAGGTAAAAATAGAGAAAAATATTATGAAAATAAAAACAAAATTATCTCAAATTGATACTAAATTATATCAATCAGATATAGCTGAACAAAAAAGAATTGATAACGGTTTTTCGGGAAAACAAATTAACTTGAAAGAAAAAATTGCAAATATTAAACTTGGTTCAAAATTGTAAGTTTGAGCATTTTTTAAACTATATACTTCTTAGTGGCTGCCAAAATCCCTGACTATGTCGAAGTGGCTGCAAATCTTTGATTTACACTTATATTATTCTATTTTTATATTTTAAAAAAAATGACTTTTTTAGTTTTTAGCAAATCAGAGATTTGCCAACAATACGGCATAGTCAGAGATTATGCCGAACTGCCATTTTCTTATTGAAGATTATGGGAAGCGGGTATTTATTTTAAAACAATCTAAAATGAGTTTGTCCTGTATAATATCTATTTAAAGTTTTAAAATGTTTTTATAAGTTTAATTTTAGTAAGAAATTAAATTTTTAAAATAAATAATTTCTTAGAGATATTTTTTTCGACTAGCACTTGATAATTTTTGTTTCAACAGACTGCCTTAGTTCCCAAAACTTTTTGTAAGTTTCTTTATCTCTAAATCTCGAAATGAGCATTTCGTCAAAATTTCCCATCATACCCACTACCAATTCTGCAATTTCTCTCACAGGGTAATTTGGCTGCTCTGAATAAGTAATATAATCGCATAATTTATTATTTTTAAAATACTCTAAAAACAATGGGCTTGCACTTCGTTTTACTAAAAATCGCAAAGCAGAACTTACAGCCAACGGATAATCTATAATGTCATCAAAAATGGTTGCAATATTGTTTGTACCCAATGTATGTTCTTTTTTTAGGATTTCTATTGACTCAAATTTGTCTTTAAAACCAGCTATTACAAGAGTAAGATGTTCACGTTTTGCAAACGAATAAGCAGTTTCGTTATCAGCACCAGTTATGATGGCTATGATTGGTAATTTTCCATGAATTTTCCAGTAAGCATATCTTATTATATGTAGAGACATAGCATCTTGTTCTGCAAAATTACTGGATGTTTCTTTGCTTTTTCGGCCATCGTTGAACACACCATCCCAGTCAAAAACAAAACAATGAATTTGAGATAGTTTTTGAATCATATTTTTGGGTGGAGTTACAAATGTGCCTCCATTTTGTTCAAAAACTGTAGTTGATTTTAGAGCTACATCTGATTTAAAAATTGATTTTGCCATATTATAAAATTTTATTATTTCAGTTATTATTACTTTTCTTAATTATTTCATATACTGCATTTAGCAGTTTTGTGCGAACACTATTGTTTGTCAATCGTTTATTTTCTGCAAATGGGTAAGTACGATTGCTCAAAAATACGAAAACAATTTTTTCTTCTGGGTCTATCCACCAAGCAGTTCCTGTAAATCCAGTATGCCCAAAACTAGACGAAGATGCTAGCGAAACCTCATCAGGAGGAAAAGGTCTGTCCCAGCCCATGCCTCGTCTGTTGTTGGAGTATTGTTGTCTTGTAAATTCTTGGATTGTAAATTTTTTCAAATATTGAGTGCCTCCATAAAAGCCATATTGCAAATTCATTTGACCCAAAATAGCAAGGTCATTGGCAGTGCCAAACAAGCCTGCATGGCCAGCAAGGCCACCCAGCATGGCTGCACCTTGGTCGTGTACAGTTCCTTGAATCTTACTTAATCTATACGTTTTGTCTTCTTCTGTTGGGGGGATTTTTTTTAAATCTATATTATTTTCGAGTGGCTTATAAGTAAGATATTTAGTACCTAATGGAGTATAAAAATTTTGTTTTAAAAAAACATCTAATGGTTGATTTAATTGCTTTTCGGCTATTGCTTTCATAAAATAAAAGGCTAAATCTGAATATTTATAAGGATGACATCCTGTATCTGATTTGCTTTCGAGTAACCTCGAGGCTACAGTCCAACGCATGATAGAATCTTCGGTTGAAGTAGGAGTGTACAATTTAGAGGCAACTTGTCTATTAAAAATCGAATTTTTAAAATTTTGGTAATAATTATTATCTAATTTCCCATCTTTGATTGATTTTCTCCAATGTTCTAAAGTAGCAATTAATCCAGCTTGATGCACCAATATATCTTTGCAAATTAAGTTTTGTTTATTACTTTTTTTTGTACAATTCAAATATTCAGAAAGTGGATTAAATTCATTAAATTTTTTCCAATCTGACAAAAACATAATGGCTTGCATGGTAGCAGCCGTTTTGGTTACAGAGGCCAAATCATACACAGTTTGGTTGGATACTGGTTGTGTTTTATCGTAAGTATGATATCCAAAATTTTTGCGATATATTACTGTTCCTTTTCTGCATATCAATAATTGAGCACCAGGCGTAGAACCATCTTTTAAAGATTCGTAAATGATAGAATCTAGTTTTAAAAAATCGTCTGAATCTAAATTTTGAGACTCAGGAAGTGCATATTTGAGCCTTTCAAGCGGTTTTGTATCAACGCCAGTATTCAATTTCATAGTATTAGAAACCGAAACTGGAAGTCTAGCATCGGCACCCAATGCTCCAAAAATAAGTTGTGGTACTATATATTTTGTGGTCTCTACATCTTCGTAAGCACAAATAAGATGTTGAGCAAATTCATAATTTTTGAGAGCATAAGCATTTCCTAAATGCACCACTATTACATCTGTTTTGGATTGGATTTTTTTAATAAATTCTAAAGCAAGAGTAGGAATCCCGTAATTTTCTTTTTTCTTATTGTTTAGTTCAAACACTGTAATTATTACTTTAGAGAAAATGGATAAGGAATCAATTTTTTTTGAATATTCTAGTTCTGAATCGTTTTTAGATATTTTAAAATGAGTAATATCTGCATAATTATCTAACATATTTTGAAAAGTGTTTTGATTAATATTTGTAATCATCACATTGGCAATTTTTTGGGTAGACAATTCTTTTATTGGAATAATATTTTTGTCGTTTCTTACTACAGTTAAAGCTTTTTCGTAGAGCGTTTGTCGTAGTGCTTTGCCCTCGTTATTATTCAAATCTTGATAAATGTGGGTGGTATCTATGGTTTTAAAATCATAAAATCCAGCTTTATATTTTGCTGTCAATATTTTTTTAATACTTATTTCAAGCTGCTTTTTGTCTAACCTACCAGAAGCTATTGCATCGTTTATTTTCTGAATTGCAATAGGTACATTTTCTGAAAATAGAAGAACATCGTTACCAGCCTCAAGTGCCATTACATCAACTTCTCCAGGTTTGTAAAACTTACTCACACCTTTCATATTGAGAGCATCTGTAAACACCAAACCATTGAATTTTAGTTGTTTTTTCAACAAATCTGTAACCACATTTTTTGAAAGCGTAGTTGGCATGTTTTCTCTATCATCAAAAGTAGGAAAATGAATATGAGCCACCATGATACTTTGAAGAGAGTCACTAAACAGTTTTTTGAATGGATATAATTCTATGTCATCTATCCTTTTTTTATTGTGTTTTATTACTGGTAAATCATAGTGAGAATCTGCATCTGTATCGCCATGCCCAGGAAAATGCTTAGCATTGGCCATCACGCCTTGATGTTGCATACCTTTCATATAAGCCACTCCTTTTTGAGCTACCTTAATTTTGTCTTCACCAAACGAACGCACCCCAATCACTGGATTTTCTGGATTAATATTAACATCAACTACTGGGGCAAAATTGATATGAACACCTAATCTGAGGCAGTGTTTAGCAATTTCTTTTCCCATATAGTATAAGTAAGAATTATCTTTTATAGCACCCAAAGTCATCTGTCTTGGAAATTGCATAGTACTATCTATCAGTCGCATTTGCAAACCCCATTCTGCATCCATAGAAATCAAAAGGGGTATTTTAGTTTTACTTTGCCATCTATTAGTAAGTTTTGCTTGTCTTTTTGGCCCCCCTTGCATAAAAATAAGTCCACCAATATTATATTTTTCTACCAATGAGTCCAAATGGGTAGTATGGGTAGAATCTTTGTTAGAATAGGCAGCAATCATAAATAATTGTCCAATTCTTTGATTATCAGTAAAACTATTGTATACACTATCAACCCATTTGGCTTGTTTTTTTTCGTAAGATTGTGATTGTAACTTACTAGATACAAGAACTAATAAATATATAATGAATTTATTTTTGAATGTCATATTTTATTGTCCTATTTTTTTAAAATTTTTGCTAATAATGTTCCAATCATCGCTGGGTTGGTAGTTTTTTGCGTAAATTAAATCTAATTTTTCGATTGTTTTGTTGTCTAAAGAATAATTTTCAAATTCTGTTGCAGGAGTTAAAACACCCGATTTTAATCTTGGCAGGATTGTTGCGTTAGGGTTTTTGTAACCTACAAATGTATTTTTTCCTATAAGTATTTTAAAAATCTTTTTATAAAAATTCAATTTATTATTAATAAAAAATATTACTAATGGAAACAATGCTATTAAAAATATACTTACGACAACATCTGTCAATCTTTTTGATCTAATATTTTCTTTTGTGGTAATATTTAGCGAAATATCCATAGCATATAGCTCGCCTTGAGTATCTTTAGAGTTGCTACCAATGATAAAATTGCTCTCGTCAGGCACAATTTTAAAATCTATTGTTCGGCTGTCTAATTTTACCATTAAACTTATAATTTCTTGAGTAGGCATATTTTTTGAACAAAAAATAACCTCGTCAGGTTTATAAATAGTAACTATGTCAATAATATTACTCAATTTTCCTAAGTAATTATGGTAACTTTTTTCGTAATCATCGGCAGTTATGAATCCTAAATAATTTATTTTTTTATCTAAATTTTTGATGATAGCTATAACTCTATCAGCTTCAATTTGAGAACCTACAATGATTATTTTAGTATCTTTCTTGTCTTCAAAATTAAATTTTTTGTGTCTTATTATAGTGTAAACATATCTAGTAAGAATCATTACAATCATTGCCCAAATAGATCCCAATATGATTATTGCCTTGGAGTAGCGATATAAATCAACAAAATTAGTAAGAGCTGATATAAATATGCCACCTAAAGCTACTCCTCTAATGATACGATGGATTTTGTATGGTTTATCGTAACTTCCGCTAAAATAAGCCACTATTATCCACAAAAATGTGTAAATGGGTATAACTATCGATGAAAAATTACTTGGATAGACTATATTTGTATCTTTGTATTTAACGTATTCTTGCCAAAAATTTTTCAAAAAAATTGTCCCAAAAAGTATTAAAATAATATCTAATGTAAGATGAGAATATTTTTTTATAATATTACTAAAAAAACTGATAAATGCTTTGGCCCAAATTGCTATTGTAATAAGAAAAGAAAATGATTTTGCGTAAGAATTTGTAAAATGTTTGTTTGCAAATATGGCCATTGCATTATAAAAAACATATACATAATTAAGGCTGGATTTTTTTGTGCTTTCACCTTTATAATGTATAATTCTGGTTTCTGGAAAATATATATTTTTATATCCACCTTTAGTAATTCGGTAAGATAAATCTATATCTTCGCCATACATAAAATAATCTTCGTCTAGTAAACCAATATTATCTAAAGTTGATTTTCGGAGCCACATAAATGCACCAGATAAGATGTCAATTTCTGCAATTTGTTCATTGTTAAGATAGCCAAGATGATATTTACCATACTTTTTTGAGGTTGGAAATATGTTAGAAAGTCCTGTTATTTTATAAAATGCTACCCAAGGGGTTGGCATTCCTCGTTTTGATTCTGGTAAGAATTTTCCTTTTCCATCTACCATATATACTCCCAAACCACCTGCTTTTGGTTGCTGCTCCATGTAAGAAAAACATTTTGCAAATGTATCGTTTTGAACTACCGTATCTGGATTTAGTAATAATATATATTTTCCTGTACTTTGGAGAATGGCCAAGTTATTGGCTTTGGAGAAACCTAGATTTTCTTTTGATTCTATCAATTTTACTTCTCCAAATTTTGATTTTACCATAGCCACTGAGCCATCAATAGAAGCATTGTCTACCACAAAAACCTCCATTTTGAGGTTATGAATGGAAGAATATACAGATTTGAGAGTCTGTTCTAAAAAATAGCATACATTGTAATTTACAATTATAATGCTTAAATCTGCTTGCATTTGCTAAAATGAATGTCAAAAATAGCAACAAATAGGCAACTAACTAAGATAAAAGTTAAAAAATATCAAAAACTTGGACTTTCACGAACGAAATTTCCTTTATTTGTTTCAAAAGATCTTAAAATCATGTAATCGGCCAACAGAGCAGCATGTATTGGTTTATATTTTGCCAAAGAAGCAATTAAAAATGGTTGAAAAATCATAGCAAAACCAATGCCAATACGTTCTCCAAATCTAAATTCGTTTCTTTGTCCTAGTAATAATGAAGGTCTAAACGCATGAAAACTATCATAATCTAGTTGGCGAATAGCTTGCTCTACTTCTCCTTTGGTTCTACTATAAAAAATACTTGAATCTGCACTAGCACCTACAGCCGAAATAAGTAAGAAATTACTTGCTTTTCGTTCTTTAAATATTTTTGCAATTTGTAGTACATAAGTATAATCAACTTTGTAAAACTCTTCTTCAGAACCAGCCTTTGCAATGGTTGTACCCAAACAACAAAACACATCTGTAGGTATAACTTCTGCAGATATTGATTCTAATTGATCATATTTTATGACTATTTGTATTAATTTTGAATTTTTAATTTCTAGTTTTTTTCTTACTAAAATGTAAACTTTTTCATACCTATTATTTTCTAATAATTTATACATGACTTGTTTTCCTACAAGTCCAGTTGCTCCAGCTACGAGTGCTATTTTCATTTATTTTTGATATAGTTATTTTTTACTATTTCGTAATTATTTTCAATATTTTGTATCATATCTGGATGCAAATTAACAACTTCTCCAACAATGATTATAGATGGATTATCAATGTTTTCTTTTTTTGCTAAATCAGTAATAGTTGATACATTTCCTATAATATATTTTTCATTTTTTGTGGTGCCATGTTGTATAATAGCCACAGGAGTATTTGATTTACCATTTTCCGAAAATATTACCATTATTTCGGCCAGTTTGCTCATAGCCATCAATATAACTACTGTGGCAGTAGATTGAGCAGCAAGGGCTATATCAGTAGAAATCGTATTGTCTTTGGTAGTGCCTGTAGTTATCCATAAACTTTCGCTTACGCCACGTGTAGTTAGTGGTATTTGTTGCATTTCGGGTACTGCAATGGCACTTGAAATACCAGGCACAATATCAACTGGGATATTGAATGCTCTAGCAAATTCTACTTCTTCGTATCCTCGCCCAAAAATAAAGGGGTCGCCACCTTTTAATCGTACACAATGACCATATTTGAGTGCGTTTTCTATAATTAGTTGGTTTATTTCTGATTGCGAAAATGCACAAGAACCTCTGCGTTTGCCTACAAATATTTTTGGAATAGATATATCTGCATACAACAACAAATCCTCGTTGGCTAGGGCATCGTACAAAATTACATCTGCATTTTTTATAGCCTTTATTCCTTTGATTGTTATCAATTCTATGTCGCCAGGACCAGCTCCTACAAGCGTTAGTTTGGGTGTTTTGTTGATCATTTTTTGTATTTACTGACTAAAATTACAAAAAAAAATGAATTGAAAAAGAAAATTCCTTAATTTTTATTAATGAAAATTAGTTTCTTTCTTAAAATTGATATTTTTTTTTATAATCAGAATATGAAAAAGTAATTTCTAATAATTTAATACTTCATTTCTTAATAAATAGTTTCTAAAAATCAAATAGGGGATTTCCTCAAAAAAGCTAAAGGAAACTTCTAAAAACCCTAATTCCTATATAGCCCTCCATCTTGGTCAGGGTTAGGGTGGGGTTTTTGAAATTAAATTATGGGTTTTTAAAAGTTCCCTAAATTATAAAATAAATGATAAAAAAATATTATGTACCTATTTCTGCTAGTAGTGCTTGCAAACTGACATCGTCTTTTATTAAAACATCTCTTACTTTGCTGCCATTGGGTGGCCCCACTATACCAGCGGCTTCCAACTGATCCATAATTCGACCTGAGCGAGCATAGCCAAGACTTAATTTCCTCTGAATCAGAGATGTACTGCCTTGTTGGAATGTAACAATAAGTTTAGCTGCTTCGTTAAATTTAGGGTCTTTATTACTTAAATCAACATCTCTTTCTGATGGATCAGCGTTTTCATCAAAATATTCGGGCAGGTGATATGCCGTTGGGTATGCTTTTTGAACTCCAATAAAATCTACTACATTTTCAACCTCTGGTGTATCAATAAATGCACATTGCAAGCGTACAGTTTCAGAATTTATTTTCAACAACATATCGCCTTTGCCTATCAGTTGATTGGCTCCGCCTTCGTCTAAAATTGTCCTTGAGTCAATAGTCGAAGTTACTCTAAACGAAAGCCTTGCAGGGAAATTTGCTTTTATTACTCCAGTGATTACGTTTACAGAAGGTCTTTGAGTAGCCAAAACCAAATGAATACCCACTGCTCTGGCCAGTTGGGCTATACGTGCTATGGGTTGCTCTACCTCTTTGCCTGCTGTCATCATCAAATCTGCCAATTCGTCTATCACTACAACTATATAAGGCAAATAGCGATGCCCTTCGTTGGGATTAAGTTTTCGGGCAACAAATTTAGGATTGTATTCTTTGATATTTCTGCATCCAGCATCTTTCAAGAGGCTATATCTGGTATCCATTTCTATACAAAGCGAGTTCAAAGTATGAACAACTTTTTTGGTATCAGTAATAATAGCGTCTTCGGCTTCGGGTAATTTAGCTAAAAAATGTCGTTCAATCTTACTATATACCGAAAGTTCAACTTTTTTAGGATCTACCATCACTATCTTGAGTTGTGATGGATGTTTTTTGTAAAGTAGCGATGTAAGCAACATATTGATACCTACCGATTTACCCATACCAGTAGCACCAGCCATAAGCAAATGTGGCATTGTGGCCAAATCAGCAACAAAAACTTCGTTAGAAATAGTTTTTCCAAAAGCTATGGGCAACTCCATAGTGTTATTGGCAAATTTTGGATCACGCAAAACCTCCAATGCAGGCACCATTTGCTTGGTTTTATTGGGTACTTCCATACCTATTGTTCCTTTTCCTGGCATAGGAGCTATAATTCTTACACCTAAAGCACTCAATCTGAGGGCAATATCATCCGAAAGGTTTGATATTTTGGAAATTTTTATCCCTGCCTCTGGTACAATTTCATAAAGTGTAACTGTAGGACCTATGGTGGCTTTAAATTGTGTAACTTCTATGCCAAAATCTTTTAGAGTATTGATAATTTTATTACGATTTTCTATCAATTCTTCTTTTGTAACTATGCTACCTGGCTGTGGCCCATAATCTTTGAGTAAATCTATGGTAGGATACTTATACGTTGATAAATCTAAAGTAGGGTCGTAGGGTGGCAGGTCTTCAAATTTTACAACAGGAGGGATTTTATCATCAATATGTTGGTTTTGAGTTGTAATATTATTGGAATTTTCGGTCGAATTATTTTGTATTACAGGGGTTGGAATAATTGGAGGTATTGTTGGCGGCAAATCAGGCATAGATACCACTAAGTTTTCTTTGTTTTCGATTACTATTTCCATCCCTTCATACTCTTTTACATAATCTTTTTCAGGTTCTGGTGTAGCAACAGGTGCTTGTTTGGGTACAAGAGGCAAAGTAGAAGGTTTTTTAATTTCTACAATTTCTATATCATCGTCATCAATATTTTCATCATCGTCATCAATATTTTGTTGTTCAAGTTCGTTCTCATTTTCATTATTAAATTGATTATCAGCCAAATCATCTTCTTCTGCAAATGGATTATCTAGAGCAATAGATTTTTGTTTTGGAGCAAAAGAAGTAATGTTTAATGTAAAAATAAGAAAAACTATCATTAATAAAACAATGAGCAATAAAGTACCAATACCTAGAATTTCATTGAAAATTAAAGCAAATTCGTACCCAATGCCACCACTTAAAAAACCTAAAAAACTTTCTTGGTTTGCCACCAACACAATGTACCCAAAAGTAACACTTATCCAAAAAACCAAAAACATGATATATCCCATCAATTTTCGAGGTGGATACAATGTTTTTTTGAAAACTATTCTTACTCCAACTACAAATAGCAAAGGCATAAATAGTAGAGAAGCAATGCCAAAACCCTTGAAAATTAAGAAATAAGAAACAACTGCTCCTGCTAATCCTAACCAATTTTCGGCTTCTTGGCCTGATTCTCTTAGGTTGGTTTCAAACAAAGATTCAACCATACTTTGGTCTTCGTTTCCAGTAAATGGGTAAGAAATAAGTGCAAAAGATATAAAAATAGAGGAAAATATTAATATTACTCCAATAACCAAATGAAGCCGTGGGTCTTTAAAAAAAGCAAATTTTGAGGTTTGATTGGCTTCTTTTTCAACGCTATTTTCGGTTTCTTCGGGTGCAGCTAATGTGTTTGCTGGCTTTTCTTTTAATGTATTTTTTCTAAATGTATTTTGTGCCATAAACTAAATTACACAAAAATAAAGAAAAAATGGGTTATGTTTAGGTTATGTTTATAACTAAATTTAGTTTTTAAAAATAAAATATAAAATAAATATTTTTTTAAAAAAAAATCTAAAGACATATTGTTTTAATTTTTAAAAAAATACAATAAAAGGTTCTTACAAATAAATATGTTTATGAATTTATAGAATCACTAAATAAAAAATATTTAAAAAAAACCTTACTTTTTATGATTAAAGTAAGGTTTTTATAATCTATAATGCTACTTCAGAAATAAACTTAATTCTCATAAGCCTTATTTCTTCTAGCGAAAATTGATCTTCGCCTAGGTCTTCGAGTGCAGTGGTAGCGTTATCGGTTTCTGAGGTCATAAAATAATCAAATATTTCGTCTTGCTTGTCTTCGTCTATCATTTGTTCTATATAATAGTCGAGGTTTAGCTTTGTACCCGAAAAGCAGATATGTTCAATTTCGCTTATCAAATCGTCCATAGTGATAGATTTAGCTTCAGCTATCTCTTCTAAATCTACTTTTCTATCAATTTGTTGAATGATAAATATTTTAGTTTTAGATTTATTTACTGCCGATTTTACGACTACATCTTGAGCAGTTACAATATCGTTTTCAACTACATATTTTTTAATTTGGTCTACAAAAGGTTTACCAAATTTTTGAGCTTTTCCAAGTCCAACGCCATTTACATGGCTCAACTCTTCAATAGTTGTAGGGTAGGTTGTACTCATTTCCTCTAGTGAGGTATCTTGAAAAATAACATAAGGTGGTACATTTTTTTCTTTTGCTATTTTTTTTCTAAGACTTTTGAGTAAATCTAATACTACAGGGTCGAATGATTTGCCTGTGCTAGCCACAGAATCAGGTATATCACCATCTTCGTCTCCTGCACCGTCAAATTTATTGTCTTCTGAAAATTCGATTTCTTGAGGGTTATCAAGGAAATTTTCGCCTTTGTCGGTCAGTTTTAGAACACCTACATTTTCGATGTCTTTTTCTAAAAACTGATAAGTAAGGCATTGTCTGAACACGGAGTTCCAAAAATCAGTTGACCTTGTGGCACCTTTTCCATACGTTTCAAGCTCATCGTGATTGTAGCTTTTCACATAATCGTTTTCGATACCTCTTAGTACATCTACTAAATGTTCGATACCAAATATTTCTTCGGTATCAACTACTGTTTGTAATGCTAGTAGTACTTCCTTCATTGCTGCATATTTTTGTTTAGGTTTTAGGCAATTATCGCAGAAACCGCAGTCTTTGTCTAGGATTTCGCCAAAATAGTTTAATAAGTGTCGTCTTCTACACACCGATGTTTCAGCATAGGCGGTCATTTCTTCTAATAACAGTTTTGCGGTATCACGTTCGCTCACTGGTTTATCTTTGTTGAATTTTTCTAATTTCTCGATGTCATCGTAGCTATAAAACATCAGGCAGTTGCCCTCCATACCATCTCTGCCAGCTCTGCCAGTTTCTTGATAATAACCTTCTAATGATTTTGGAGCGTCATAATGTATCACAAATCGAACATCTGGCTTGTCTATACCCATGCCAAAAGCGATGGTAGCCACTACTACGTCTACATCTTCGTTGAGAAATGCATCTTGGTTGTGCATCCTAATTTCTTGGTCTAAGCCAGCATGGTAGGGTAGTGCTTTGATGCCATTTACTTTTAATAAATCTGCAATTTCTTCTACTTTTTTGCGGCTGAGGCAGTATACTATTCCTGATTTGCCTGTATGCTGTTTTACATACCTTATGAGCTGTTTTTTTGCTCCTAATTTAGGGCGTATTTCGTAATATAAATTTTTTCTATTAAACGATGTTTTAAATACCCTGGCATCCTCCATTTGGAGGTTTTTTTGAATATCAATTTGTACTTTTGGGGTGGCAGTAGCCGTAAGTGCTATTACAGGTGGGTTGCCTAGTTGCTCTACAATAGATTTTATTTTTCGATATTCTGGCCTAAAATCATGCCCCCATTCTGATATACAATGGGCTTCGTCTATGGCAATAAAAGAAATGTTTGCAGATTTGAGAAACTCTATATTATCTTCTTTTGAAAGCGATTCTGGGGCTACATAAAGTAATTTTATTTCTCCACTAAGTACTTCTTTTTTTACTCTAGTAATTTCGGCTTTGCTCAAGGTAGAGTTCATAAATTGAGCATTTACACTAAAAGCGTTCATCTGATCTACCTGATTTTTCATCAAAGCAATCAAGGGCGAAACCACTATGGCAGTGCCATCGTGCATCAACGCAGGCAGTTGGTAGCACATCGACTTGCCAGCTCCTGTGGGCATAATAGCAAAAGTATTAACATTTTCCATCAAACTGTTAATCACTTCTTCTTGTATACCTCTAAACCCAGTAAAACCAAATACATCTTTAAGTTTGGTTTTGAGGTCTATATCTTGTTCTATTATCATCACGATTGGTTTTAATTGTATTATATATATATATTATATAATAAATTTTATACGAATTAAAAATATTTAATTACAGGTTGAAATTAAAAAAAAAAAATGAATACCAAGCAAAATATTTACTACTTTTTTTACACAAATACATTTTTATTTACATTCCTAAAATTCTATTTTTATGTATAAAAACATATCAACAATCTTGTTTTTGTCCATTTTAAGATATTTAGCAAATCAGAAATACTTATTAAGTAGCTGTATTATATCAATATTTTTGAATTAAAGTACATAATTTGACATAAAAATTAGTTTTATAGCCATAAAAATAGAGGTTGAAAAATGGACAAAACGACAATTATATATTTTTTAAATGAATGTTTACATTAGCATCTGTAAGACCTAATATTGATTTAATCCTAAATTATATCAATATATAATGAATGAGGTAGTTTTTGGAGTAGTGTTGGGGTTTTATGATTAATAAATCTGACTTGGTAATTTTATTAGATAATTTTTAAAACATTAATATTACACCAAAGTTTAAATCACAGTACTTCAAAATATAAATTTTATTAGTTATACGAAAAAAAAATACATTGAAATTGTGCTAAGGTTGAATTTAGGTAGCATCAAAATTGAAATTTAGAGAATTAAGCGAAAAATGTACAAAATTACATTTTAGCACATTTGTTTTTTTTGAAAACAATTTTATTGCATAATTGTATACTATTATATGCGTCCTATTTCTTCTTTTGTCAATCCAGTATATTTAATTATTTTTTCAATTGGTTCGTTTTCAGATTTCATAAATTTAGCCATTTCAAGTTTCCCTTCAAGTTTTCCTTCATCAAAAGCAGTTTCAATAATACCTTTTAAATCTCTGTATATTTTTAAACTATTTTCATAGTTAATAAGGTCTTCTAGTCCAAATTTGGCTAGTTCTGCTTTCTCAAATGCTTTGCTAAAAACGTCATCTGCTATTATATTCGGAATTGTTTGAAAGTCTTCCAAGTGTTTGATAAAGAAAAGCCATTTGTCTAAACGAGTTTTAAGGTCAAATTCTGTCAGATTAAAATTCGGCATTTCAAGATAAATGAAAGTTAATTTGTTATAAAAAATCTTGCCTTTTTGGTTTTTAAGTTTTATTGTATGAACCACTTCACTTTTTTCTGACTCCTTTTCATAGTCGTAAAAATAAAGTCTAAAATTCCAATACAGTAAACGGCTTTTAAATTATATTTCCATTCTCCTTTTTCTGCTTGTTCTCTAATCGGGAAAGTAGAATAATAAATAGTTCTTTCTTTGAAATAGTTTTGCTTCGCTTTTTGTAATTCTACAATAAATTTTTTGCCTTTTTCGTTTTCACAATATAGGTCATAAATAGCTTTTCTGTCGAGGTTGGTTTGTCCAAGTTGTTCGTTGTTCTTAAAAGACAAATCAATGATTTTTTCAGTTTCAGGTAATAAAGCATTCAAAAAGTCTAACAAGAGAGGTTTCCTTGCTTCTTCTCCGAATATTTTTTTAAAACCGAAGTCTGTAAATGGATTTACATATTTTGCTTTCATATTGTTGTTTGCCATTTATTAAATCGTAGCAAATTTAAACAATTATTTTATGGTTTTATTGAAATTTTCAATTTTGTAGTCGTTTTGAATTATACTTTATATACATGATTGTGTATTTTTTTCTGAAATTTTTATACATTAAATTAAAATGATTTTTGGTAAAGTATATAAAGTATGTAATAAATTAGTTTCATTTGAGAAAATATAATAATAAAAATGAGTCGCGATAAAAAAAACAAATCTAAACATTCTAAAAATAGTCCCAAAAATGGTCCTTTAAAAATGAGCGATCTTATGCGAGATTTACAACATTTTTTGGATTCTAATAACGATGAGCAATTTACAAAAGCTCAAATTGTAAAATTTGGCAAGTTTTCGGATACCAAAGAGATTTCCATGCTTTTTTCGGCACTTGACACGATGGTAAAAAATAATAAATTAATGTATAACGAAGCCGAAAAAACTTATCAATCTACTTTTAAACCTCAAATTATAGAAGGAATTATAGATCATGTTAATCCTAGATTCGCTTACCTTGTTTGCGAGGGATTTGACAAAGATCCTATCATAGAAAATCGTCATTTGAATACAGCCCTCGATGGAGATAGAGTGAGAGCTATGATTGTACCATCAAAAAATGTAAGAGAAGACGAGCGACAAACGGCCGAAGTCTTAGATATAATCAGTCGTAGAAGAGAAGAATTTGTGGGCAGAGTGCAAAAACACGCTCGTGTTTGTTTTGTTATTGCTGATAGCAAAAAAATCCATGAAGATTTTTTGGTTGAATTAGAAGATGCTATGGACGCCAACGAAGGAGACAAAGTAGTAGTAAAAATTATTAAATTCGAGCCTGGGATGAAAAATCCAAAGGCCATAATCACAAAGGTACTCGGCAAATCTGGCGAAAACAATGTAGAAATGCACGCCATCATGGCCGAATATGGTTTGCCAATGGAGTTTGAAAAAAATATAGATGACGAAGCTAATCAAATATCAGATAATATTACTGATAATGAAATAAAAAAACGTAGAGATTTTAGAAATATACTTACTTTTACCATAGACCCTGCAGATGCCAAAGATTTTGACGATGCCATTAGTTTTCTGGTTTTGGAGAATGGAAATTATGAAATAGGTGTTCATATCGCAGATGTTACACACTATGTACTGCCCAAAACAATGCTCGAACGAGAGGCTCAAAAACGAGCCACTTCTGTATATTTAGTTGATAGATGTGTACCAATGCTACCCGAAAAATTATCAAATGGCTTATGTTCGCTAAGACCAAATGAAGAAAAACTTACTTTTTCGGCCGTTTTTGAACTTGATAATAACGCCAAAATTATAAAAGAATGGTTTGGCAAAACTATCATTTATTCTGATATGAGATTTGCTTATGAAGAGGCACAAGAAATTATAGAAAACAAAACTTTTGCTGATATAAATTTTGTATCAAAACCTGTAATGTCTTCAAAATATTTGGATAAAAATATTGATTTAGAAAAAGTAGTAACCCAAGCCATTCTAAAACTTAATGATCTGCACCTAAATTTAAGAAAAGAACGATTCGCAAAAGGAGCTATCAATTTTGAAACAGTAGAAGTAAAATTTGTTTTAGACGAACAAGGCAAGCCATTAAAAGTGGTTCCAAAAGTAAGAAAAGCGGCTCACATGCTTATAGAAGAGTTTATGCTTTTGGCCAATAAACGTGTGGCTCAGTTTTGCTATGATTACAAAAAAGGGAAAGAGCAAAACGTAATGGTGTATCGTACCCACGACCAGCCAGACGTTGAAAAATTGCGTACTTTCTCGGTTTTTGCCAAAAGATTTGGGTATAACCTCGAACCCGAAAGTAATAATATATCTAAAGAATTAAATAAATTAATGGATGATATTGTAGGCAAACCAGAGCAAAATATGCTAGAAAGTATTGCTATCAGAAGTATGGCAAAGGCAAAATATACCACTATAAGTATGGGACATTTTGGATTGGCTTTCGATCATTATTCACACTTTACTTCACCCATAAGGAGGTATCCAGATATGATGTGTCATCGGCTGCTGGAGTCATACTTGATAGACAAACCAATTTCTGAAAGAGCCTTGGTAGAGGAGCAATGCAAACACTCATCAGAAATGGAAAAATTGGCAGCCGAGGCCGAAAGAGCTTCTATAAAGTACAAACAAGCTGAGTACATGGCCAGTATGATAGGCCAAGATTTTGAAGGAATTGTATCTGGGGTTACAGAATGGGGTGTTTTTGTAGAAATTACTTCTACAAAATGCGAAGGCTTAGTAAGATATGCCGATATGAGCGATGATCATTATGATTTAGATGCAGGCAATTATAGAGCCATTGGTCGCAACACTGGTAATATTATTCAGTTTGGAGATAAAAAATTAGTAAGAGTAAAAGCCGTAGACATGGAAAAAAGAACAATAGATTTGCAACTTCCAAAAAACAATACCAACGATGATGATTTAATAATAAGAAGTAATAAATCTAAAAAAAGATTTTAATTTAATAGCTTATTCATACATAAAAAAATATAATTAATTATTTACTTTATTCTTTAATAAACTTACTAGAATATTCAACTTTATTATTTGAAATAATTTTGATATAATATACATCGTTCGTAAGTTCGCTAATATCAATTTTATTAACATTTTCGCATTGACACAATTTACCTTTATTTGATTTGCATAATGTAATTTTATTACTAGATTCAATCACAGTTTTACCTTCAATGTTTAGTAATAATATTTTATATTGATTTGGTAATATATTTGAAGGAAAATTAAAATACAATATATCTTTGGCAGGATTAGGATAGTGAGATATTGTTTGTTCTACATTATTTTCGGTTGTATAAACACCAGTAGTTGTGCTACCAAAACCTACAACAGTAAAAGAACCCACCATACCACTTGCAGCATGTGGATTGCACTGAAAACCATACACACCAATTACAGTAGGAGTGATAGTAGCAGTAGTATTTGTAAAGTTAAATGAAGTAGCATTTGGTGGTATGGTTGTAGAAGTAGCAGTATGAGCAACAGAAATTTTAAAAGTAATATTATCGCCAACCGAAACACTGAAATTTGATGGCACAAATGATATGCCAAGTACAGTAACTGTGATATCGCTCGCTTTTGCAAATATAGTAATAAAAATAAAAATTTTAAAATATTTATTTGTTTTTGTAAATATATTTTTCATAAAATAATATTGATAAATTTGAGTTGATTCTATAAAGTTACAATTTATTTTTGTAAATTTAATAATAAATGATATTTAACACAAGAGAACTTCTAAAAACCTCAATTCCTAAGAAGCCCTCACTCTTGGATTCTGTGGCATAGTAACAGAAACTGGTTTAGTTGGGGCTTTTAAAAATTAATTTGAGGTTTTTAGGACTTTCCTTAAATATTTTTTTTGATTCATAATTAAATAAAAAAATACCCAAAAATGCCACTTTCATTATCCAAAAAAAGTAAATCAGAACTTATTGATGAGGTTGTAAAACTTAGATTATCGCTCGACAAGTGTTTCAATCAACTACATATTTTGAGTAAAGGTCGTACTGAGATTTTTTCAGATAATATTCAAAATTTATATTATAGTGTTGCCAATTTAACCCTAAAAAATATAAGTTTAGAACAGTTGTATCAAAATATTCATTCCTTACTAAAAAAAGTAATAGATGTCAATAATTTTATTATTGCACTTTCAGATAATAGCGATGGATATATCAATTTTCCATTTTATTTAGATGAAAACGCTGGAGGAATTGTGCAATCAATTAAACGTAAAAAATCTAAAGGTCTTACTGAATATAATTTAGGAGTAGGCAAGGCTATATTTTTGTATGAAGAAGAGATTATGAAATTGGTTGATGATAAAAAGGTAATTCTTACTTCTAAATGTCCAAAAATATGGATAGGAGTGCCACTCAAACATGGCGACAAAATTATTGGTTTGATTGGTATCAAAAGTTATAATCATAGAAATAAATACAATATCAAGCATTTGGAGATGCTAGATTTTATTTCAGGGCAAATTGCTATTGCCATAGAGCGTAAGATAAACGAAGAAAAATTGAATTTTCAGAACGCTAGGATAAAAACTATTTTTGAAAGTAGTTCGCATTTGATGTGGTCAGTAAACAAAAATTTGGCTCTTACAACATTTAATCATAATTACAGCGATGCCATTTATATGTTGCATAAAATACCACCTATGCTCAATCAAACTCCTGATAGTTTAGATAAAATGTTATCTAAAAATGATTATTTGAATTTTGTATTAAGTAAGTATAAGCAAACATTTGATGGATTTCCACAGCATTTTGAAACAAGCAATATATTACCAAATGGACGTGAAATATGGTGGGAAATTTTTTTGAATCCTATCTATCAAATTGATGGAACCATAGAAGAGGTATCAGGAATTGCTCATGACATCACTGAGAAAAAAATTGCTGAAATTTCTCTGCAAGAAAGCGAAGAAAAATTTAGAGATATTTTTGAATCATTCCAAGATATTTATTATAGAACCAATCTCGATGGAGAGATACTTATGATAAGCCCTTCTGTAGAAGATTTGCTTGGTTATAAACCAGATGCTGTGATTGGAAAAAAATTGTCTGAATTTTATGAATTTTCATTCAGAGATAGAAATGTGAGCGATGAGTTGTTTAAAATTGGTTATATCAAAAATTATGAACGTAATATTAAATCAAAATTTGGAACAGTAATTCCTACCATTTCAAATGTAAGAATTGTATATAATCATAAAGATATGCCTATTGCTATTGAAGGCGTTGCAAGGGATATTTCATCAATCAAGCAAACATCTGAAGAGCTACGAAGTGCCAAAGAAACAGCCGAAAAATCATTGAGGGTAAAGCAATTATTTTTGGCCAATATGAGCCACGAAATTCGTACACCCATGAATGGAATAATTGGTATGATAGATTTGCTCAACAATTCTACCCTAGACGAAGAGCAAAAAGATTATGTAACAACTATAAAAAGATCGAGCGAAACCTTACTAAATATTTTAAATGATATTTTAGATTTATCTAAATTGGAGGCAGGCAAAATGCAACTTCGTCCATCGCCAATTTCAATAGATGCAACTATCGAAAAATTGTTTGCATTGTTTCAAAATCTGGCCAATTCTAAAAATATTTTCTTGGATTATGAGTTAGATGCAGATGTGCCTCAGTTTATAAATGCAGACGAAACAAGATTTTTACAAATATTATCAAATCTTACTTCAAATGCTATTAAATTTACCGAAAAAGGGGGTATTAACATATTAGTAAAAAAAGCTGGAAAAAAACGTATCAAATTTGTAGTCAAAGATTCTGGTATTGGTATTTCGAGAGAAAACGTAAAGGCACTTTTCAACTCTTTCAGCCAAGTAGATGACTCCTCTACCAAATCGTATGGCGGTACAGGGTTGGGATTATCCATCTCCAAAGAAATGGCCAAGTTGATGGGTGGCACCATTGGTGTAAAATCAGAATTGGGGGTTGGTAGTACTTTTTGGTTTACAATCGAAGCACAGCAAGTAGATAAAATTGAGTTAGTCAAAAAATTTAAAGAAGACGAAGATGACTATTTCAAAGGATTTGGCTCTATTATTCCTAATGTTTTGTTGGTAGATGACAATCAAATTAATCAAAAAGTAGCTTCAGAAATTCTTAAAAAAGCAGGTTGTCATGTGCACGTGGCTGGCAATGGAATAGAAGCCATTTTCAAAGTCATAGAATATACTTATGACATTATATTTATGGATATTCAAATGCCAGAAATGGATGGAATAGCAGCCACCAAAAAAATTAAAGAGCTAAGAATCAAGAATTTAGCTCCCATTATAGCCATGACTGCTTACAGTATGGAAGACGACAAAGAGCGTTTTCTCAATGCAGGTATGGACGATTATTTGCCAAAACCAATCAAATCAGAATCAATCGTAAAGATGACTCGCAAGTGGGTTTTAAAAAACGAAGTTGAAGAAATTAAAGAAGAGAAAAAATCGGTTTTTTCAGATAAAATTATTAATTTTGAAGTCGTAAATCAATTAAAATTACACTTAGATAACGACATGATTGCAGATGTATATTCTGAGTTTGAAACCGAAACAGAAATTCTTATAACTAACTGTAAATCAGATGATTGGGTAGAAATAAAAAGTAATCTTCATACGCTAAAAGGTAATGCTTCTACACTAGGAATTGACCAAATAGCAAGTATAGCAACCAAGATAGAATCAGACCTAAAGAAAAAAAATATTTCCAATTATCAAAACGATTTATTTACTTTGAACACTTCATTTGAAAATTACCGTAAACAGTACAAAAACTTATTAAATTTAGAAAAAAATGTCAGTGCCTAAAAAAGTATTAATTGCAGAAGATAGTTCGGTAATTCAGAACCTGACCAAAAAAATATTGCAACAGCAAGATTATGACATAAAATCGGTCAAAAATGGCCAAGAATTACTCAAAATTATAGAAATTGAGGCATTTGATGTCATATTGTTGGATATAAATATGCCCATTGTTAATGGAATTGAATGTGCCAAAGCCATCAGAAATATGGCCGATCCCATCAAAGCCAATACACCTTTGATAGCTATCACTGGCAATGCCCTTAATTTTACGGTTGATTATTTCAAATCTGTTGGTTTTAATGAGTATGTTCAAAAACCACTCAACTTTGATTTGCTTTTAGATTTAGTAAGAAAATACGCTAACTAATTTTGATATAATTTTAAAATGATTTTAAAATATACCACACAATTTTTGACTAAAATGGAGGATGTTTTTGCAGAATCCAACTATCTTTTGAGATACGAAAAAGGTAATTTTAAATCTGGATATTGTATACTCAAAGATCAAAATATCATCATTGTAAATAAATATTACCCTTTGGAGGGCAAAATTAATTGTTTGGTAGATATTTTAAAGACCCTTCCTATTGATATTTCTAATTTTAAAGAAAAATCAAAAGAATTGTACTATCAAATAACTCAAAATACACTAGCTTTACAATAAATAGCTTTGAAAATTACTTTTCTTGGTACTGGAACATCTCAAGGCGTGCCTGTCATTGGTTGCCAATGCCAAGTATGTACTTCTATTGACTTTAGAGATGCCAGACTAAGGAGCTCAATCCATATCAAAACCAACGATAACCTCAGCATTGTGATTGATTCTGGACCCGATTTTAGACAACAAATGCTAAAAAATAGAATCAATACCTTAGATGCTATCGTATATACACACGAACACAAAGACCATGTTTCAGGCCTTGATGATATACGCCCATACAATTATTTACAACAAAAACCCATGGATGTATACGCTCATAATAGGGTAATTGAGCAGTTAAAAATAGATTTTGCTTACGCATTTTCTGAAAAAAAATACCCAGGAGTGCCAGAAATTAATTTGTTTGAAATAGAAAATAAGTCTTTTTGGGTTGGACAAACCAATTTTTTGCCCATTGAAGTGATGCACTACAAGCTACCAGTTTTTGGATATAGAATAGGAGATTTTACTTATATTACTGATTGCAACTTTATTTCAGACGTTGAATATTCAAAAATAGAAGGTACTAAAGTGCTAGTAATCAATGGTTTACAGCACGAGCCACATTTGTCTCATTTTACTTTTGCTGAAGCATTGGCATTGGTGCATAAACTAAAGCCAGAGAGAGCTTTTTTTACCCATATAAGCCACAAACTTGGTCGCCAAGCTGATCTCGAAAAACAATTACCCACTTGGATTCGTTTAGCTTACGATGGATTACAAATTGAGGTATAAAAATCTATTTTAGAAAAATAATTTAATATTGTATATTTACAAAAAAAAAGATTTAGATGTTAAATTTTATGATAACCCCTGTTGTAAGGGCACTTTTGATAATTAATTTTGCTGCATATATAGTTAGTGGTTATCTTTTTCCTCCTATGGCCGAGTTTTTTAGCCTTAAATATATTTTTGCTAGAGATTTTTATCCATTTCAATTTTTTACCTATATGTTTTTGCATGGCGATTTTTCGCATGTATTTTTCAATATGCTAAGTTTATTTTTTATAGGGCCCATGTTAGAAATGTATTGGGGAAGTAAGAAATTTATGTATTTTTATTTTATAGTTGGTATTGGAGCTGGCGTAATTTATAGTATGATATTATATGCTCAAATGTATGGTTTAAATGTTCAAATTACTGATTATATTAATAATCCAACACCTGAATTATTTTTAGAATTTCTCAACCAAAATGCAAGTTTGATGGTAGATCCAAATCAGAATTTCTTACATTCTTTTTCTCAAATGCCCCTCAACGAAGAGTACAAAGAACAAAGTATAAGAGCAGCCCAAGATATTTTTGAAGCCAAATCAAGGTCATCGCTAGTAGGTGCTTCTGGGGCTACTTATGGCTTACTTATGGCTTATGGTTTGTTGTTTCCAAAACGAGAAATGCTTATTTTCCCATTTCCATTTCCTATCAAGGCTTGGATTTTTATCATTTGCATTGGCACTTTAGAGCTTTTATTAGGTCTTTTAGACAGAAATGGCGACATAGTAGCTCATTTTGCTCACGTAAGTGGCATGGCTTTTGCATTTATTATGATTAAATTATGGAAAGAAAAAGCCAATGATTTTTAAATTTATTTGTATATTTACTTGTCTAAAAAAATATTTCATAACCTAATACTATCAAAGAATGAATATTATTGAAGATTTTAAAAATTCTTTCAGCCGTACAGGCAATGGCCTCAATCAAATCATTATCATCAATGTGGTAGTATTTGTTGTACTTAAAGTAATGCAAGTATTTCTTACTTTGTCTGGATATTCAGATATTTATAGTCTTTGTACTGAATACTTGTTTATGCCGGCTTCTCTACAAAATTTTATATACAAACCCTGGACAATTATTACTTATGCTTTTTCGCATGAAGATTTTTTTCATATTATTTTCAATATGTTGTTTATGTATTGGTTTGGTATGATTATATCAGAGTTTATCGGTAGTAAAAGATTTATAAGTTTATATGTTTTAGGAGCATTAGCTGGTGGAATTACGTATTTAATTCTATACAACACTATTCCATATTTTTCATCAAAACTAAGCTCAACAGTACTTTTGGGAGCCTCAGGAGGGGTTTATGCCATTGTCATTGGTGCAGCTACTTTGCTACCTGATTATACTTTTTATCTGCTTTTTTTAGGTCCTGTTCGCATCAAATATATAGCTTTATTTTATGTGTTTTTATCATTTGCACAAAGCATAGGACCCAATGCAGGTGGCAATTTGGCTCATCTTGGTGGTGCTTTGATTGGTTTTATTTATATATGGCAGTTGAGGCGAGGCAATGATCTAGGTAAACCCATGCACTGGATGGCTGCCAGTTTTGCTTCATTATTTAATCATAAACCAAAAATGAAAGTTACTTATCGTAATCCAACCTCAAGTTTTGAAACTACAAAAACCACAAAAACTACCAATGAAGATATTTCGCAAGCTGAGTTAGATATGATTTTAGATAAAATATCAAAATATGGTTATGAAAAACTTACGAAAGATGAAAAACAAAAACTATTTAAGGCAAGCCAAAGTGCTAATATTTAATGGTTGATTTTATTGATTTGTTGAATAATGTCCAAAATTACATCTATTAAAACTTAAATACTTTTCAATTTTAAAATATTTTTTTCAATTTTGGTATTTTTTATGAAATATTTAAAGTAAGAAAATGATAATAGATAAGACAATTAAATACAAAAAAAATGAATTAATATCTTATTTCAGAGATAGAGCTAGGGAATCTTTATTTCTAATCAAATCAAAATTTGCAGAAACTGAATCAGACAAAAGAGCAAGAGCAATTAACGAAAGTCTAAACCAAACAAAATTAGTATTAATTACAACTATTCTACAACAAGCCGAGAAAAACAAATGGACTAATAAAGAGAAATTAGAGTGTATTTTAATGGTAACTTATTGCAACATTGTAGTAATGATTGAAAGCCGAAATGCAGTAAGACCTTATGAGTATATGGATTTTTCAAGAAGAGTTGGAGAATTGTGGGACCCATTTTGTAAACTCTGTTTTTATTATCCAATAAACGATATTTCACTATTTATACCACCACTTTTTTCCGAAGTCAAAAAGAAAATGACTGATGAAATAGCAAATTACATTGAGAACCTAATTATTACAATCAAAGAAAAACAAGAACTACAAAAGTACTATGATAAAGTTTGGAGTTTAGTTAGTTCAGGAGAAATCCAGTTGGAACTTGACATACACTTTTTACATAACGACCAAAAGTATGTTATGGATTTTAAAAGTGGTTTTGGGTCAAACGAAAAAGGTAATACTAATAGACTTTTATTAGTTGCAACGATTTATCAAAATCTTAACGAAAATTACAAATGCTTATTATTCGTTAGAGCAGAAGAAAACAACAGCTATTTCAACACCTTGAAAAATTCAGGTATTTGGGAAGCATATTGTGGAAATGAAGCTTATGAAAAAATAAAAACGCATTCAGGGTATGATTTAAAATTGTAGACTGACACAAACATTGAATGCGCAAATGATTTTAATACTGAAACCATTACCCATTTTACAAATAATAATTTACTTCAATATCTACTTTGGTAATGATAAACGAAGCAAGAAAATATCAGGCATTTTATACCAAATCGACACCAATAGTTGATTATATGGTAAGTAATCTTTCGCTTAATCCAACAGACAAGATATTTGAACCTTGTGGCGGAGATGGCGTATTTATTGAAACAATATTAGAAGACAATGAATTTGCAAATATTGATATTTGTGAATTAAACCCAGTCTCGATTGCAATTTTGCAAGAAAAGTTTTCAACTTTTCTAAATGTAACTATTAAAGAATGTGATACATTACTAGATAATGATTTAATCTTCAGCTCAAACTTTGGTGGATATTATGACAAAATAATTGCCAATCCGCCTTATGGAGCGTGGCAAGATTTAGAGAAAAGAGCGATACTAAAAAAAAAGTATTCAGAATTATATGCAAAAGAAAGCTACGCTTTATTTTTGTTCCTTTGCATTGAGTTATTGAAAGAAGATGGAATTTTATCATTCATTATTCCCGATACTTTTCTTAATTTACATGTGCATAAATCTTTAAGAAAGCATATTTTAACAAAAACAAAAATAAAAGAATTAGCACTATTTCCTTCTTCATTTTTTCCAGGCGTTAATTTTGGTTATGCTAACCTCTCAATTATTACGTTACAAAAAAAAAGTAATCAAAAAGAATGCTTATCCAATACTTTTAATGTACTAACAAATTTCTCAAAAGTAGAACAGTTAGCTAAAATTGATAAGAATGAATTAAAAGTTTATTCTTTCTCACAACAAGTAATATTCTCAAATCCAGATTATGCTTTTTTAATATCAGACAATTTAAGCATTTCAAATGCTATAAATAAAGCAGAAATAAAAATTGGAGATATTGCAAATTGTGTTACAGGATTTTACTCTGGAGACGATAAATTTTTTTTACAAGTAAATAGTCTCGACCTAAAAAATGGCAAAAATTACGATTTAGTTGACCCAAATAAAATCAACCGAGAATATAAAAACTATACAAATATCCTTGAAGGTTTTGAAAGCGATAAGTATTTTTTACCAATCGTAAAAGGGGGCAATACAAAATATTTAAAACCTGAAGGATGGTTTATGAATTGGAGTAAGGAAGCTGTTTCACATTACAAGAAAGACAAAAAAGCACGCTTCCAAAACCCTCAATATTATTTCAAATTTGGTATTGGTGTTCCTATGATAAGTTCGTCAAGCATTACGGCTTCATTAATCGAATACAAATTGTTTGACCAATCTATAGTTGGAATATTCCCAAAAGAAGAAAGTTTAACTTATTATCTATTAGCTTTTTTCAATTCGACAACTTGCAACAAACTTATCAGAACAATAAATCCATCTGCAAATAATCCAGCAAATTATATAAAAAAAATACCATTTATTCAACCAAACAGTTTGGTTAAAATAAATATTGAAAACTTGGTGCAAAAAATATTAACAAGTATTGCAACTATTGGACAATATGACATTGGAATTGAAAAGGAAATAAACGAAAAATTTGAAGAAATTTATGGCTTTTAAAAATATATATGAGTTTTTTTGTAGTAAGAATTAAAATAAATTTTTATTTATATATAAATAGTATTAAAAATATATTATCTATATTTTAATTTATTACTCGATATGAATAAAAATTTTCATTAAATTTATGGAGTTATCTGACAATTCAATCAAAATTAGTGGTTTTTCTTTTATTAGAGATGGACAAAAGTTGGGATACCCTTTTGTAGAATCTATCCTATCTATTTTGCCTATTTGTTACGAATTTGTACTTGTTGTTGGCAATTGCCAAGATAATACCAAGCAAATAATAGAACAACTACACCAACCAAAAATAAAAATAATAGATACAGTTTGGGATGATACATTAAGAGCAGGTGGAGCCATTTTGGCTCAACAGACCAATATAGCGCTCCAATATATCTCTGGCGATTGGGGTTTTTATTTGCAAGGCGATGAAGTAGTACACGAAGATTATTTAGAAATTATTACCAAATCTATACATCAATATAATGAAAATAAAAATGTAGATGGCCTTTTGTTTCATTATTTACATTTTTACGGAAGTTACGCGTGGGTAGGCACTTCTCCAAAATGGTATCGCAAAGAAATAAGAATCATCAGAAATAATATTGGTATTCAATCTTACAAAGATGCTCAGGGCTTTAGAAAAAATAATAAAAAATTATACGTAAAACAAATTGAGGCTTATATTTATCATTATGGTTGGTGTCGTCCCCCAGAAAAGCAACAATTAAAATTAAAAACTTTTCAATCTCTATATCATAACGATGAGTGGCTCGAAAAAAATAGCAAAGAAATTGATTCATTTGACTACAACACAGTAGAAGAGCTTAAAAAATTTGACAAATCACACCCTAAAGTAATGCAAAAAATAGTAAGTAATTCGCATTATATTTTAAAATATGATTCAAATAAAGTAAAAATAAATTTAAAAAATAAATTTCGTATTTTTATTGAAAAACTTACTGGATACAGGCTTTGGGAATACAAAAATTATATTATTTTAAAGTAATATTTTTTTTAATTATTTAAAATATTTTATAATTTATTTTTTTGTAAAAATTTTATTTTTTTGATTAAGTGGATAACTAACCTATCATAGTTGTTAATTTGCTTTTAAAATACTTCAAAACTACATGTTATATTATTTATTCAATTTTCTAGATCAACAATTTGATTTTCCAGGTGCTGGCATGTTCAAATATATTTCATTTAGGGTTGTTTTGGCTACATTAACTTCCCTAACGATTTCTATGATTTTTGGCGGAAAATTGATAAGTTTATTACGAAGGCTTCAAATTGGAGAAACCATCAGAGATCTTGGTCTTGAGGGTCAGTTACAAAAAAAGGGAACTCCAACGATGGGTGGGCTTATTATCGTTGGTGCCATAGTTGTGCCTACGATTTTATTTGCCGAATTAAATAATATTTATGTTATATTATTACTAATTACAACTGTTTGGATGGCAAGTGTTGGTTTTTTAGATGATTACATCAAAGTTTTCAAAAAAAACAAAGAAGGATTGAGCGGAAAAGCCAAAATTGTTGGTCAGATTTCATTGGGCTTATTGGTTGGTTTAACACTTTTTTATCATTCAGATGTAGTAATTAGGGATTATTATTCGCCACAAGACTACTGTGATGAGCCTATTATGCAGGTTGGATCTAGTTATTTAGACATTAAATCGTTGATTACTACGATTCCATTTCTCAAAAACAACGAACTTGATTATTCTTCTTTATTTAGTTTTTTGGGAGAAAATTATTATGTAATTGGTTATCTTTTAGTAGTAATTTTTATTATTACTGCTGTTTCAAATGGTGCAAATATTACTGATGGCATAGATGGATTAGCAGCAGGCTGTTCGGCAATTATTGGTATTATTTTGGCCATTTTTGCTTATGTGTCTGGTAATAAAATTTTTGCAGATTACCTCAATATTATGTATATACCACATTCAGGCGAATTAGTCATATTTTGTGGTGCTTTTGTAGGTGCTTGTGTTGGTTTTTTGTGGTACAACAATTTTCCTGCACAAGTTTTTATGGGCGATACTGGCAGTTTAGCCCTGGGAGGAATAATTGCTGTTTTGGCGTTGATTATTCGTAAAGAACTATTATTGCCAGTTCTTTGTGGTGTATTTTTGATAGAAAATTTATCTGTGATGTTGCAAGTAGGATATTTTAAATATCAAAAGCGAAAACATGGCATAGACTATGCTCGTGAACATAGATTATTTAAAATGTCGCCACTCCATCATCATTATCAAAAAATAGGATATCATGAATCCAAAATTGTATCACGTTTTTGGATTATTGGCATTATGTTGGCTATTTTAACTCTTACAACCCTTAAAATTAGATAGACAACAAAATCTATCTTTTGTATTCATTCAATCAATGTTTACTAAAACTTTTTTTGCCTTTATCTTAGTCTTTTTCCTAAGGATAAAGATAATTTGATTATTAAGTAAACGACTTTGCTCATGAAATGATAATTTTAAAAATTAAATTTTGCTTACAAGATCAAAATGTATTCATAATTTTAAAAAATAAATAATTTTTTTAAAAATTAAGACTTTTTAGCTCTTGGGTGGTAATCTAGCATTGTTTGGCGCAGATATTCTCTATCCAAATGAGTGTAAATTTCTGTGGTAGTTATACTTTCGTGGCCCAGCATCTCTTGCACAGCTCTAAGGTCGGCACCACATTCTATCAAATGGGTGGCAAACGAGTGCCGAAAAGTATGAGGGCTAATAGATTTTTGTATGCCAGCCAGCATCACATATTTCTTGATAAACAAAAAAACCATTACCCTAGATAGTTTTTGTCCACGATTATTATAAAAAACATAGTTTTCGTTTCCTTTACTCGGATTTATACTATTTCTTACATTTTCGATGTATAATCTTGTGTACTTTAATGCATCATGGCCTACTGGAATTAATCGCTCTTTATTACCTTTTCCAATAATTTTTAAAAAGCAAATGTCAAACAAAATATTAGACATTTTCATTCCTACAACCTCAGACACCCTAAGGCCAGAACTATACATTAGTTCAATCATGGCTCTATTTCTAAGTCCATTATTATCAGAAATATCTATGATATTTAATATTTTTTCAATATCTTGGTAGTCTAAAACATCGGGCAAATGGCGACCTACTTTTGGGGCTTCTATCAAAGCCAAAGGGTCGTTTTGAATCAAATTTTCATACAATAAAAATTTGTAAAAACTTTTCAACCCTGATATAATTCTTGCTTGAGAATATGCTGATAGACCTAATTTAGCAACATAAATGATAAAATCATTAATATCATTATGAGTAATTTTTTCTGGTTTTTTATCAGATTTTATTATTTCTAAGTATTGTGTTAGCTTAATTACATCATGTTGATAGGCTTCTACAGAATTGTCTGATAATGAGCGTTCTAACTTTAGGTAATTAACGTAATCGTTGATGTAACTAAGCCACATAAAATTACTAAATTTCGATTACTATTTCAGCAGAAGCTGGATGCCCAATACATGTAAGCACATAACCTTGTTTGATTTCGTTATCAGTAAGTCCATCTGCATTTTCCATGTGTACTTTTCCTGATGTGCACTTGCCCATACATGCTGTACACATACCTGCTTGGCACGAATAAGGTAAGTTTATGTCTAATTTTATGGCGGTTTCTAATATAGTATTTTTGGGGTCTACTTCAAATTCATAGGTTTTTTTACCATCAATAATTTTGACTTTACTTTTCCCATTCGTTACTGTAGAGGCTGCTACAACAGAGGCCGCTGCAGCTTCATTTTTGTCATGTCCATAGCTTTCTTTGTGTATATTTTGCTTTGACACACCTAGTAACTCTAGGGCTTTGGTGGCATCTTCGGCTAAGCCATTGGGGCCACAAATGTAGTATTGGCAAGTTTTGAAGTGTATTGGTGCTACTTGTTCTACCAATTTAATAACTGCATTTTCGTTGATTCGTCCAGTGAAACCAACCCAGTTGGCATCTGGTTTGGTAAGCGAATGTATAACTTGGAATCTATCTTTGTATTGCGAAGTTAATTCTTGACATTGATTGTAGTAAATAATGTCTGCTTGAGTTCTATTGCCATAAATAAGCGAAACTTTGGTTTGTGGTTCGTATTTTAAAATTGATTTAGCAATAGAATATAATGGAGTAATGCCACTACCAGCACCTATCAAAATGATATGCTGCTTGGCATCAGACAAAGGATCTACAAAAAAATGCCCCATAGGTTCAATAGCTTTCAAAACATGACCAACTTTGATATTGTTTTTGAGATAATTAGACACTAAACCTTGATGAATTACTTTTATACAAATCGATGGGTTTTTATCAATCAAAGGTGCAGAACTTAATGAATAAGAGCGTCTTACTTCTTGTCCATTGATAGTGAGAATAAGTGTTATAAATTGGCCAGATTTGTAAGAAAATGCTTCATTTGGGGCTTCAAATTCGATAGAATAAGCCTCTTTTGTTTCGTTGATGATATTTTTTACTGTAAGATTGTATATTTTCATTATAAAAATTATTATGCTATAAAAGATTGCAATTCTGATTTTGGTGCAAATATAGCTTAATAACCGAAAATTATGTCATGTGTTTGAAATAGATGCAAAAACATTGAAAAGGTAAGTTAAAAAGTATTCATTCTCATTGGCTCCCTTGTTTCCAACAGAGTAAGTAGTGAAAATAGTTTTTAACGATTTTAATAAACCCAAAAAAAAATTATATTTGTACTCAGTCAGACGATATGTATAGAGCTACTAACCAAAAATGTAATTTTTTTATAACCTCAACAATTATATCTTGGATAGAAGGCCCACTAGCGGCCCACCTAGTACAAATCAATAAACTTGCCAATGCTAACATTTCTTGGTATGGAAGCGATGCAGGTGTCGAAATAGGTTATTTTAGTGAAAACCCTTTTGCAATAGTAAATGGCGAAAAACAATGGGCTATCAAATACAATGCAGTGATTTCTGGTGGCATTGGAAGTTTTGTATATGGATATAAATACAAAAATCTTGGCCCTTCGACAGTTAACAAAACTGCTTTTTTTGTGCTAAGGGATTGTTAAACAATAAACAATACAATTAAGGCAATATTGTGTAGTTCCAATCTCCTCTAAATTCGTTTCGAGAAAGATTAATGTTTTCTAATTCTTCATCAGTTATTTTAATACTTTTTTTAT